>JAIVJI010000071.1 GCA_020200135.1 Acidobacteriota bacterium
CGGCGGGCACGCGAGGCGCGGGCGGCGGCGGCTCGCGACAGCGCCCCGCGACCGGCGCGCGCGACGCCAAGGCCAGCAGCGCCGCCGCGCGCTAGCGCCGGCGACCGCTTCGATTCCGGCCGGCCGCGCCGCGCCGTCTCGCACGCCCGTGCGACGACGGCCCCGGCCGGCCGGTTCGACTTTTGCCCGGACATAAAATTTAAGCGAACCGAAGGCGAACCCCGGTGTCTAAATAATTGAACGCGTAGAGACGGGGAGGCCGCGCCGGCCCATTTTACGCTTGACTTCGCCGCGGATTGCGACATAGACTGAGCGCGTTGCTGGCCAATCGAATATTTTAAGAACGCGCCCGTCTCGCCGGCAGTGTGAGGCGGACGTTTGGTTCTGGCGCTCGTCTCTGAGGGGCCGGCCCGGTTCGTTCATTCCCGTTTGGCGGGTGCCTGGAAGGTGAGGCGGCGCGTGCTGTCGCGCGCCGATCGCCGGGCCCGTCATTCCCGTCCCCTAAAGGAAAAAGCGTTTAATCAAGCGGGCGCGTTTTGCAGGAAAACGTCTTAGAATCACAACTCTATATTGAGAGTCATGTGGTTAAATTGATCTCAAACCCCTGATCCACCTGGCACCGGAAGAGGGAAGGAGACGAGAGATGTTCGACACGCTGGTTGAGTCCGGCTCGCACTCAGAGGACCTCGCGAGGAAGGGCTCGTTTTTCCTGGGCACGCTGGTGCTCTACTCGATAGTGCTGGTGGCGGTGGCGGTCCTCAGCATCTACCTGTACAACGACTCGATCCCGGACCCGAGCTTGGAGCTGCTGACGCTGGTCGCACCTGTCCCGATGGCGCAGGAGGAAGCGCCGAAGGCGGCGGATGAGCCGAAGCCCGCGTCCAAGGCCGCGCCCGAGGTGGCGATGGTCAAGGACATGGCGGTCATCGCGCCCGTCACCCAGAACAAGGAGATCGCGCCGGTCACGGCCAAGGTCGTCCCGACCAACAAGACGCTTAGCGTGCTGGTGGGCGACAGGGACGTCGGCGACGTCAACGCCGTGCCCACGGGCCCCGTCGGCGTGGTCGGCGGCACCGGCGGCGGCGGCGGCGGCGGCGGCGGCGGCGGCGCGCCCAGGGTGGAGGTGAGCGACGACCCGCCCCCCCCGCCCCCTCCGGCGCCGACGCCCAAGCCCAAGCCGAAGACGGTGGTCTCGGGCGGCGTGCTGAACGGCAAGGCGATCTCGAAGCCGCAGCCCGCCTACCCGCCAATCGCGAAGGCGGCGCGCGCCTCGGGGACGGTGACCGTGCAGATTCTGGTTGACGAGAGTGGGCGCGTCGTCTCGGCCAGCGCCGTGAACGGCCACCCGCTGCTGCAGCAGGCGGCCGTGTCGGCGGCGCGGCAGGCGCGCTTCTCGCCGACGTTGCTCTCGGGGCAGCCGGTGAAGGTCTCGGGCGTCATCACGTACAACTTCGTGCTTCAGTAAGACGGGGCGCGGGTCGCTCGCGCCCCTTCCTTGACGGGAAGCGCACCGCCATCACATAAGAAAACCTTTGGAGGATTCCCACCGTGACTATTCTGTTGAGCATTCTCGGGAGCAAGGGTCTCGCCTTCTTCGCGTTTATTTTCCAGGAAGCCGGGAAGGGGGAGGGCGAGCTGGCTGAGGCGTTCACCTTTACCGAGATGATTAAGAATCTCGGCGGGGTGGCGCTCGGCGTCCTCGTCATCCTGCTGATCATGTCGATGTACTCGATCGCGATCATGGTCGAGCGCTACCTGACCTACTCGTCCGCCAAGAAGCAGTCGCGCGAGTTCGCGCCGCGCGTCGCGCAGGCGCTCAAGAACGACCGCATCGAGGAGGCCATCAACATCAGCGACAAGCACAAGAAGTCGCACCTCGCGATGGTCGTCAACGCCGGCCTCCAGGAGTTCCGGGCGCACAGCGCTTCGTCCGACATCTCGGGCGACGAGATCGAGGCCAGCAAGCGCGCGCTCCAGCGCTCCATCGCCATCAAGTCGGCCGAATTCCGGCGCGGCCTCTCCGGCCTCGCCACCGTCGGCTCGACCGCCCCGTTCGTCGGCCTCTTCGGCACGGTCTTCGGCATCATCAACGCCTTCACCGGCATGAAGTCGGCCGAGAGCGCGGGCATCGGCGCGGTCGCGGGCGGCATCGCCGAGGCGCTCATCGCCACGGCCATCGGCCTCGGCGTGGCCGTGCCGGCCGTGTGGGCGTTCAACTACTTCACGGGCAAGGTCGACGGCTTCATCATCGAGATGGACAACTCGGCGTCCGAGCTGATCGACTACTTCCTGAAGAACCGCACCCGGCAGCTCGGGGCGTAAGCCTTGACGGCCGCGCGCCGGCCGGCCCGAATGGAGATTTCACAAGATGGGAATGACATCAGGCGGAGGCGGCGGGGTCACCTCCGACATCAACGTTACCCCGATGGTGGACATCATGCTGGTGATCCTGATCATCTTCATGGTCATCACGCCGTTCCTCCAGCAGGGCGTCTCGGTCGCGCTCCCGCGCGACATGAACAACCCGGACGAGGACCCGGCCATCATCAAGGAGACCTCGGTCGTCATCGCCATCACCGATGTCGGCAAGCTCTACCTCGGCAAGAAGGAGATCGAGAAGGGCACGCTCAAGTCCGAGATCGACCAGAAGATGGCCGGCAAGGTCGACACCGAGCGCATCGTCTACATCCGCAGCGACGTCAACGCCAACTACGGCGCGGTCGTCGAGACGATCAACCTGATCCGCGACGCCGGCATCGACCAGATCGGCCTGGTCGCGGACAAGAAGAAGGGGCCGGGGGCCGAAGGGGGCGCGGCGGCGCCGGCCCCCGCGCCCGCCTCCTGACGGTCACAGACGCGGCGGGCGCCGCCCGGCGGGGCCAACCCGGCGGGCGGCGCCCGGGCCAAACTTCGGAGGAATTCATCCCATGGGAATGTCAGCCGGCGCCGGGAGGGCGGAGCCGAACATCAACGTCACCCCCTTCATCGACATCTTACTCGTGCTGTTGATCATCTTCATGGTCATCACGCCCCTGAAGCCGGCGCGCTTCAAGACCCTCGTGCCCCAGCGCAGCGAGGAGTTGAACGCGCAGGCTAAGCAGAGCCCGCTCACGCTGATCGTCAACATCAAGCGGGACCTCGGGGTGGAGTTGATCCGGGGCGGCAACAAGATCGCCGACGCTTCGGTCAACGACCCCGGCAACGTCGGCGCGGCGCTCTCGGCCGAGTTCAAGACGCGCAAAGAGCAGCAGGTCTGGAAGGAAGGCTTCCAGGGGCGCGCCGACCTCCCGCCCGACGACCGCATCGAGAAGACGGTCTTCATCAAGGCGCCCGAGACCTTCAAGTACGGCGACGTGGTGAAGGTCATCGACGCCGTCAAGGGCTCGGGGGCCAACCCCGTCGGCCTCCAGACCGAAGCGCTGGAGCAGTAGCGAGGCGGACGCGCGGACGCCCGAGGCCGCCGCCCCCCGCGCGGGGCGCGAGCGGGCCGGGGCGTCTTCGCGCGTCGCCCCGCCCCACGGCCCCCTTCACCGAATCGAGCTTCCGAACCATTGCCCGGAGCAATCATCCAATGAAACTCTCTCGAACCTGCATCGCGGTGCTGCTCGTCGCGCTCGTGTCGGCCACGGGCGGATGCACGCTCATCAACCGCGTGCGCGCCAAGAACGCCCTCAACGAGGGCGCTAAAGCTTACCGCGAGGGGCACTTCCCCGAGGCGGAGGAGAAGTTCCGCACCGCCTACGAGCTCGACCCTTCGCAGAAGAACGCCCCGCTCTTCATCGCCCGCGCCGTCCAGCAGCAGTTCAAGCCCGGCGTCCAGACGCCCGAGAACCTCGTCCTCGGCGAGAAGGCCGTCGCGGCCTACCAGGACATCCTGAAGGCCGACCCCGGCAACGAGGACGCCTACAAGGCCATCGTCTTCCTCTACGGGCAGATGAAGAACGACAAGAAGGTCGACGAGCTGCTCATGCAGCGCGCCAGCGGCGGCCCCACCCCGAAGGCGCGCTCCGAGGCGCTGACCATCCTGGCGAGCAAGCAGTGGCAGTGCGCCTACGACATCACCGAGCAGAAGGACAACAAGACGACGGTCAACGAGCCCAACCGCATCCTCATCAAGTACAGGAAGCCGGCCAACCAGGCCGACTTCGACAAGGCGCAGCAGTGCACGACCGAGGGGCTGCGGCTCGCCGAGCAGGCCACGTCGATCGACGCCGACAACCCGAACGCCTGGTCGTACAAGGCCAACCTCCTGCGCGAGAAGTCGAAGCTCGCCGAGATGGCCGGCGACACGACCGCCAAGGCCGACCTCGACAAGCAGTACGCGGCGGCGCTCGAGACGCAGAAGCGCCTCAGTTCGGAGGCGACCAAGCGCAGGGAGGCCGAGGAGGCCGCCAAGACGCCCACGCCCCCGGCCGGCTAAGACCCGCGCCGCGCGCCGGCGGGTTCCAGCGGCCGGCGCGCGAGAACCAGACCCTTTCTCCTCCGGGTGACGCCTGACCCCACGTCGGGCGTCACCCGATTTTTGATTCCGGGTCTCGGATTTCAGACCCGCGCGGGCCGCCGCGTGCATCCCGGCTGGCCAATCGCAAATCTAAAATCTAAAATCGTAAGCGCCTATGATTCGCATCGAGGAGATCGTCGAAAAAGTCGGGCAGAACCACCCGCAGGCCGACCTGGACGTGCTGCGGCGCGCCTACTTTTTCTCCGCGCTCCACCACAAGGGGCAGACGCGCGCCTCCGGCGAGCCGTACCTCGTCCACCCGCTCGAAGTCGCCAACATCCTCGCCGACATGCGCCTCGACGAGGTCTCGGTCGCGACGGGGCTGCTCCACGACGTGGTCGAGGACACGCTCGTCGAGCCCGAGGTCATCCGCGCCTCCTTCGGCGAGGAGATCGCGCACCTCGTCGACGGCCTCACCAAGCTGGCGCACATCAGCAACCAGTCGCGCGAGGAGCAGCAGGCCGAGAACGTCCGCAAGATGCTGCTGGCGATGGTGGACGACGTGCGCGTCGTCCTCGTCAAGCTCGCCGACCGGCTGCACAACATGCGCACGCTCCACCACCTCAATCCGGAGAAGCGCCGCCGCATCGCGCAGGAGACCCTCGACATCTTCGCGCCCATCGCGCACCGCCTCGGCATGGGGCGACTGCGGAGCGAGCTCGAAGACCTCGCCTTCAAACACCTGCACCCGGACGAGTACCGCGAGCTGGCCGAGCAGCTGGAGCGCCGCCGCCCCGAGCACGAGGCGTTCCTCGGCCGCGTGACCGAGCAGATCGGGGAGAAGATGCGCGAGGCCGGCGTGCCGAGCATCACGGTCGAGGGGCGCGTCAAGCGCCTCTACTCCATCTTCAAGAAGCTCAAGCGGCAGAAGATTCAGCTCGACCAGGTCTACGACCTCATCGCCGCGCGCGTCATCACCCCCGACGAGACGCGCCACTGCTACGGCGCCCTGGGCGTCGTCCACACGCTCTGGCAGCCCATCCCGGGCCGGTTCAAGGATTGGATAGCCACGCCGCGCGACAACCTCTACCAGTCGCTCCACACCTCGGTCATCGGCGCCAAGGGGCAGCCCTTCGAGATTCAGATACGCACCGACGAGATGCACCGCGTCGCCGAGGAGGGCGTCGCCGCGCACTGGAAGTACAAGGAGGGCCGGCGCGGGGCGCACGACGACGACGAGGCGTTCCAGTGGCTGCGCTCGCTCGTCGAGTGGTCGCAGGAGGTCAAGGACTCGCGCGACTTCCTCGAATCCCTCAAGCTAGACCTCTACCCGAAGGACGTCTACGCCTTCACGCCGATGGGCAAGGTCATCCAGCTCCCGCGCGGGGCGACGCCGGTGGATTTCGCCTACATGATTCACACCGAGGTCGGCAACACCTGCACGGGCTCGCGCCTCAACGGGCGGATCGTGCCGCTGCGCACCGCCATCCAGAACGGCGACGTGGTCGAGATTCTCACCTCGCCCAACGCCAAGCCCTCGCGCGACTGGCTCAACTTCGTCAAGACCTCGCGCGCGCGCAACCGCGTCCGCCACGCCGTCGCCGAGCAGCAGCGGGCGGAATCGATCGAGCTCGGGCGCAAGCTCTTCGAGAAGGAGGCCGCGCGCTTCAACCTCTCGGCGAAGAAGGTGCTGGCCGACTCGGGCGGCGAGCTGAAGCGCATCGCGAACGAGTACGGCTACGGGCGCGTGGACGACCTGATGGCGGCCATCGGCTACGGCAAGACCGTCCCGCGCAACGTCATCGCCAAGTACCTCGGCCCCGAGAAGTTCGCCGAGCTGGAGCAGAAGAAGGAGTCGCCGCTCCGGGGCCGGCTGACGGCGGGGGTGCAGGCGGTCAAGAAGTTCATCCGCCTCGGCGAGGACTCCATCGTCGTGCGCGGGGTGGACGACCTCCTGGTGACGCGCGCGCGCTGCTGCAACCCCGTCCGGGGCGAGGAGATCGTCGGCTACATCACGCGCGGCAAGGGCGTGGCCGTCCACGCGCGCCGCTGCACGAACGTCCAGCAGTTGATGATCAACCCCGAGCGCGTCGTCGAGGTCGAGTGGGCCGACGCGGGGGCGGGCGAGGCCGCGTACGCCGTCAAGCTCCTCGCCATCACCGAGAACCGGACGGGGATGATCGCCGACGTGACCAACGCCATCAAGGACATCAAGACCAACATCCGACGCGCCGACGCGACCGTGGCGCCGGACGACCGCGGCCGCATCGAGGTCACGGTCGAAATCTTCGACCTCAAGCACCTCGACAAGGTGATGACCTCCATCCGCAAGGTCCCCGGCGTGCTCGACGTGGAGCGCATCCACGGATCCGCCTGAAGGAAACCCCGCCGCCCGAGCATCCCCCCGCGGCGAAAGCGTCATCAATTACGATGCACTTTCAAATAACGCGCGCGCCGACGCGCGCCTCCGCGGCTTCTCCGTTTGCCGTCCGGGGAAGGGGTCTGTTAGAATCTGCAATTTGTTCGCAGCCTTGCGCTAAGGGGTTTTCGTGACAGAGAGACGCATCGTCAAAACTGAGGGGGCGCCGGGGGCCATCGGGCCTTACTCGCAGGCGGTCGTGGCGGGCGGGTTCGAAAAGCGGGGGCGCCCGTCGAAAAAGCCCGGGCGCCCGCCGCCTTCATTGAAAAGTCGAGTTTTAAACTAGGCCGCTTTCGCGACCTTGCCCGCCTTGATGCACGACGTGCAGACCTTCATGCGCAGGTTGCCGCCCTGCGGGCGCTGGACGCGGATCGACTGCAGGTTGGGGTCGAAGCGGCGGCGCGTGCGGTTGTTCGCGTGCGAGACGTTGTTACCGAACTGCGGCCCCTTGCCGCAGACTTCGCATCTTTTAGCCATAGCGTTGATAACCTCCGGACTTTAAAAAAGGCGCGCGCCACTTTGTCGCGGTGCCACACGGTCGCGGCGGCGGCGCACGTCGTAAACGGAAATTTATAGCAAACGGCCTCGCCGAGCGTCAAGTTGAGTCGGCGGCTGCCGCAGACGCGGCCCGCCGGCGTCATCCCGAGAGTAAGTTAAGGAGCAGAGAGTCAAAGTGCCCAGAGTCTTCAGAAACATCGCAGCCCTCGCCCTCGTCACGGCCTTCGCCCTCGCCACCGCGGCGTGCGGCGGGAAGGGCTCGGCCGGCGGCAAGGACGTGGCCGCCACCGTCAACGGCAAGGAGATCACGCTCGCCGAGGTCGACCGCATCGTCGGCCAGCAGGCGCAGGGTCAGCCGCTGTCCACACTCCAGCAGGCCGCCGCGCGCCTGACCGTGCTCGACAAGCTGATCGAGCGCCAGGTGCTCTACGCGCGCGCCGAGAAGGAGAAGACGGTGCCGAGCGACGACGAGGTCGCCACCTTCGTCAACCAGCAGAAGCAGCAGCTCACGGCCGAGGAGTGGGACAGGAGCCTCAAGGAGAACAAGCTGACCGAGGAGCTGGTGCGCGAGGAGGCCCGCAAGGACCTCGCCATCCGCAAGCTCCAAGAGAAGGTCTACGGCAAGATCACCATCCGCGACCAGGAGATCGTCGACTTCTACAACTCGAACCGCCCGCAGTTCGTCAACCCGCGCGGCGTCTACCTCTCCGACATCGTGGTGGACGCGGGCGACGGCCGGGGCGAGTACAAGGACGACGCGAAGAGCGAGGCCGAGGCGGTGGCGAAGATTCAGCGCCTCCACACGCAGCTCAAGGGCGGCGCGGACTTCGCCGACGTGGCGCGCGCCAGCAGCGAGGACCCGAGCGGGCTGCGCGGCGGCGACATCGGCATGGCCAACGAGCAGACGCTCCAGCAGTACGGCTTCCCGGCCGAGCTGGTCGGCCGCTTCTTCAACCAGATGACGGTCGGCAGCTACACCGAGCCGATCCGCTTCGCCGACGGCCGCTGGTACATCTTCAAGCTGACGAACCGCCAGCTTGAGAACAAGCCGCTGGCGCTCGAAGACCAGGGCGTGCGCGACCAGATCAAGCAGGCGCTCATCAACCAGCGCCAGCAGATTCTCCAGGCCGCGCTCGTCAGCAACGCGATGAGCGACGTGACGGTGGTCAACACACTCGCCGAGAACATGCTCAACGACCCGAACAGCCTCGGCGGCAACCAGCCGGCCTCGCAGGGCGCGGCCTCCTCGACCCCGGCGGCGGCCACACCGGCGGCAGCCGCGACGCCTGCGTCCACCCCGGCGGCGGCGGCGAGCCCCGCCGCCGCCGCCGCGAGCCCGGCGGCCGGCGCGCCGAAGAAGTAAGGACGAGGACGCCGCCGGCTCGGCGACGGTAGTTAAGACTGAAGCGGGCGTGGCCGCGCGGGGAGCCGTGCAGGTCCCAGCGCCCGCTTCAGTCGCGTGGGAACGAAGAAAGTTTTGGCGGAAGCGTTTTATGCTTTTCCGACTGACAGACGTTTACAAGTCTTACGGCGGGCAGGACGTGCTGCGCGGCGCGTCCCTGCAGGTCAACCCGGGCGAGCACGTCGGGCTCGTCGGCCGCAACGGCGCGGGCAAGACGACGCTCTTCCGGCTCGTCACCGGCGAGGAGACGGCCGACCGCGGCGACGTGGTGCGCGCGCGCGGAGTGAAGCTGGGGCTGCTCGAACAGCACGTCGACTTCGAGCCGGGGACGACCGTCCACGAGGCGGCGCTCGCAGCCTTCGGCCAGCTCCAGGCCATCGAACACGAGATGCACGAGCTGGAGCACCGCATGGCCGAGGCGCCGGAAGACCTCGACGCGGTGCTCGAACGCTACAGCCACCTCCAGCACGAGTTCGAGCGGCAGGGCGGCTTCGAGTACGCGGCGCGCGCCGAGGCCATCCTGCAGGGGCTCGGGTTCGAGCGCGACACGTGGGCGTCGCCGACCGAGATTCTCTCGGGCGGGCAGAAGAACCGCCTGGGGCTCGCGCGGCTCCTCCTCGCGGAACCCGACGTGCTGCTGCTCGACGAGCCGACCAACCACCTCGACGTGGCGGCGGTCGAGTGGCTCGAAGAGTTCCTCGCCTCCTACAAGTCGGCCTACGTCATCATCAGCCACGACCGCTACTTCCTCGACCGCGCCTGCACGCGCATCGTCGAGGTCGAGCTGGGGAAGGCCGTGAGCTACACCGGCAACTACTCGGCCTTCCTCGTCGAGCGCGAGGAGCGGCGCGAGATTCAGCTGCGCGCCTACGAGAACCAGCGGCACCTCATCGCCAAGACCGAGGAGTTCATCCGGCGCAACCTCGCCGGGCAGAAGACCAAGCAGGCCAAGTCGCGCCGCACGATGCTCCAGAAGCTCGAACGCGTCGAGGCCATCCGGCCGGACGCGCCGCAGGGCAACTTCCAGTTGCAGAAGGTCGAGCGCGCGGGCACCTACGTCCTGACCGTGGCCGAGGCGGCCGTCGGCTACCCCGGCAAGCTCCTCGCCTCGGACATCAACTTCGTCTTGAAGCGCGGCGAGTGTCTCGGCGTCATCGGGCCGAACGGGTCGGGGAAGACGACGTTCGTCAGGACCGTGCTCGGCAAGCTGCCGCAGCTCGCGGGCGAGATTCGCTTCGGCACCAACGTCTCGGTCGGCTACTACGCGCAACAGCTCGACGACCTCGACGACCGCAACGAGATCATCATGGAGCTGAGGCGGGTCGCGCCCTCGACGGCGACCGCGGGCGAGCTGCGCGGCTTCCTCGCGCGCTTCCTCTTCACCGGCGACGACGTCTACAAGCACGTGCGCGACCTCTCGGGCGGCGAGAAGGGGAGGCTCGCGCTGGCGAAGCTCATCTACTCGAACGTCAACGTGCTCGTGCTCGACGAGCCGACCAACCACCTCGACATCCCCTCGCGCGAGGCGCTCGAAGAGGCGCTCGACGCCTACGAGGGCACCATCATCACCATCAGCCACGACCGCTACTTCCTCGACCGCGTGGCCACGCAGATACTCGCGCTCGACGGCGAGGGGCTGGCCGAGCATTACGACGGCGACTACACCGAGTACCACGACTGGAAGGCGGAGCGCCGCGCGTCCGAGCTGGCGGCGAAGGCGGCGCGCGAGAAGGTTGCGGCGGAGCCGAGGCCCGCGCCGCGCGCCGAAGCCACGGCCGCCGCGCCGGGCGGGGCGCCGAGCGCCGGGGCGAAGAAGGGCGGCGGGAAGGACTCGAAGAAGAGGGGCGGCGGGCGCGACCCGCAGGCCGTCGAGGAGGAGATAGCGACGGTCGAGCGGCTGCTCGGCGCGCTCGGCGAGGAGATGGCGACGCCCGAGGCGGCGCGCGACCCCGGCAGGCTCGCGCGGCTCAACGGCGACTACGGGAAGGC
Source organism: Acidobacteriota bacterium (assembly GCA_020200135.1). GTDB lineage: Bacteria > Acidobacteriota > Blastocatellia > Pyrinomonadales > Pyrinomonadaceae > QHXN01. The sequence continues at coordinate 10,750 of JAIVJI010000071.1, forward strand.
CGAGGAGCGACTGCGCGAGCTGTACGAGGAGTGGGAGCGCGTCGCCGCCGAGGGCGCGAACGCTTAGGGCTACTTTAAAGTCAGAACGGCTAACGACGGAGATGCGGAGGGACGGCTAATAACTTTTAGCCGTCCCTCCGCGTCTCCGCGTTGAATGTCTTTGAGTTTACGGCAGCGTGAAGACGTAGTTGATGGTGCCCTTGACCTTGACGGGTTCGCCCGAGAGTTTGGCGGGCGAGAAGCGCGCCTGCCGTGCGGCATGGACGGCGGCCTGCTGTAGGAAGGGGTGGCCGGAGACGGCGCGCGCCTCGATGATCTTGCCCTGCTCGTCTATCGTCACCTCGACGACGACCTTGCCCGAGGCGCCGTAGGTCTTGGCCGCCGCCGGGTAGATGGGAACAGGCAGGCTGAGCGCCTTGCCGTTGAGCACGCCGCCCGAGACAGGCACCTTTGAGCCCTCGCCGCCCGCGGTCGCCTTCGCGCTTCTCGCCTCTTCGCCCGAGGCGGACGCGGGGGCTGGCGCGGCGTCGGGCTTCGGCTCGGGCTTCGGAGTGGCGGCCGGCTCGGGCGGCCGATTCGTCGCGGCCGTGTTGGCCGCGGCGATGGTCTCGACGGCGGCGCTCGGGCCCGCGCGCTCCGTCGCGGCTGAGAAGAGAGACGACGGGGCGGAACTCTTCGGCGAGGCGGCGGGCGCGGGAGCCGAGGCCGTCAGTGTGAAGGTCGCCGTGGTGGCGTCGGCCTTCCGGCTCGGCTTCGCGGCCTCTTCGGTGTCGGGGCCGTCCGGCCCGGGTCTGACGCGCCCCGTCTGGGCGGCGGCGCGCTGTGGGGGCGGTGCTCCCGGCCCGGAGGCGGCTTGCCTGTGCGAGGCCGCGGCCGTGTCGTTGGCGGTCGCGGCGACGTAAGCGGGCGCGCCCGCGTTCGACGGCGCGCCGGAGAACTGTGCGGAGCCGGCCTTCGCGTTCTGCGACGCCAGCGCCCTGTCGGGGTAGAAGCCCTTGCGCGCGCGCACGCGTAAGCTGGGGCGCGTCTTGACGCGGACGCTGATGAAGCGGAAGTACTTGTCCTTGCGCTCCTCCTGCGGGTAGTAGCTCAGAAGGTACTGCTGCGAGAGGTCGAGCGAAATCTGCGTGAAGACCGCGTCGAGCTCCTCGACCGAACGCGGGACGAAGACGGCGCCGCCGGTCTGCTCCGAGAGGCGGTACATGCGCTGCTCGGAGACCGGGTCGTGAAGGTTCGGGTCTTCGACCTGCCGCGTCTGGACGACGTAGACCTGGCATTCTGCGCGGAGCGCTCGGTTGACCGCCTCGTCGAAGTTGACGTCGCTCACCGTGTCCGTCCCGTCCGAGACGAGGACGAGCACCTTGCGACCCACGAGCGGGCGCATGTATTCGGCGGCCTGCGCGATGGTGTCGAAGAGCGCGGTCGCGCCGTCGGGCGCGCCGAAGCGCTCGATGGTGTGGACGAGTCTGGGCACGTCGTTCGTCAGCCCCTGCGCGAGCGTCGGCACGGTCGAGATGGAGTAGACGGCGGCGCGGTCGATGGGGCGCACGACAGTTTTGAAGAAGCGCACGGCGGCCTGCTTCTCGAACTCGCGCGCGGCCGAGAGCGAGGCGCTGTTGTCGAAGAGCAGCGCGACGTGGACGGGCGTCTCGGCGCGCGTCAGCTCGCCGATGGGCTTGACCTCGCCGTCAACCTTCAGCTCGAAGTCCTCGATCTTCAGGTCGGTGATGGCGCGCCCGCGCGCGTCGACGACCGACGCCGGGATGATGACGAGGTTCGAGTCGACGCGCACGACCTCGTCCTCGTCCACCACTTCGCCCTCCTGCTCGCCCGAAGGCCGCGCCGGGGCCGCGTCGGCGGGGCGCGCGGGCTGAGTCGGCGCGGGCTGCGGGGCGGTGGACTGGGGCTGCGTCGTGGGGGGCTGCGCGGTCGGGCCGCCGGCGTCCGCCTTCGGCGCGGCCTTGCGCGGGCGCACGTAAGGCGTGGGCGTCGGCTGGACTTGCGCGGGCGTCTGGGTCTGGCCGAGGGGCGCCGGGCCTTCGGCGAGGGCGAGCGTGGCGCAGAGCAGCAGGAGGAGGCGTGCGGCCGTGCTTCGCGCGCGCGCGCCGGCGGACGGGCGTTGAGGCTCTTTGGGTCGAGGATTCTGCGGAGACAAGGCTTTGGTTTCTCCAGGCTGCGAAGCCCCACGTGGCCTTACGGAGTCCCGTTGACGGCGCGCGGAAACTTCTTCCGGTCTCTTCGGTTTGACGGGGATTTTCGGCTGCGGCGCGCCCGCCCGCACCTTACGAAAAGGGGCAATCGGCGCGTTATTCCTGTCCGGGGCGCGTCCGGCCACGGGCGCCGCCTATGCTAACACTTCCCGGCCGCTTACTCTAGTTTTACGCCCGGCCCCGGCAGGCGTGGGCCGCGCGGCGTGGCCGCTTGACAGGTGCGCAAAGCCCTTGTTACCTTAACCTTCCGCTTTTTTGGAAGCGATGTTTGGTAAGGCTTGTAGGCACGTAGCTCAGGGGTAGAGCACTACCTTGACACGGTAGGGGTCCGCGGTTCAAATCCGCGCGTGCCTACCATTCAAATTTTCGACAGGGAGCCCCGTAAGTCCCTTGCCCAAAACGATGTCGTCGCGAATCTTTACGACGTTTCGATTTTAGTTGACGCAGGCCGCCCGCCAAAGGGTAGGCCGCGCGGCGAGGGCGCTTCTGTCGAATCCGATCCTGGTTGGTTAATCCCTAACGGGGCGACACAAACGTTTTTGGCCTTCTCCGCGCGGCCGTCGGGCCGCCGCGTAGGGCTTTTCGCCGACCGCGCCGACGCCGAACACGTCGGGGACGGTCGGCGCGGGGCTTGCGGCCAGAGGCTTGGGGCTAAGTAGAAGTGAATCTTTTTACCGGCCCCCCGCCGCTGACCCTTAACTCAGGAGGTGTAGGTATTCCTTCATTTCGAGGCCGCGGGCAGCGCCCGGACAACCGCCGCGCCCCCGCCACGCGCATCAACGACCGTATCCGCGTGCCGCAGGTGCGCGTCATCGCGGAGAACGGCGACCAGCTCGGCATCATGAACACCCGCGAGGCCGTCCAGCTTGCGCGCGGGCAGGGGCTCGACCTCGTCGAGGTCGCGGCGACCGCCGACCCGCCCGTCTGCCGCATCATCGACTTCGGGAAGTTCACCTACGAGCAGAAGAAGAAGGCGAGCGAGGCGAAGAAGAAACAGGTCATCATCACGGTGAAGGAGGTCAAGTTCCGCCCCGGCACCGACGACCACGACTACAACTTCAAGGCCAAGCACGCGCGCGACTGGCTCAGCGAGGGCGACAAGGTCAAGGCCACGATCTTCTTCCGCGGCCGCGAGATCACGCACCGCGAGCTGGGGGCGGAGCTGCTCCAGCGTCTCGAACAGGACCTCGCCGAGGTCGCCGAGGTCGAACAGCGCCCCAAGATGGAGGGCAACCAGATGTTCCTGATCTTCGCCCCCAAGCGACACAAGTCGCCCAAGCAACAGCAGGAGGCGAAGACGGACGGCGGCGTCAAACAGGGGCCGCCCGTCCCGCCCGGCACCGGCGGGATGGTGCAATCGTAATCAGACAGAGATAGAGAGGTCATTATGCCGAAACTTAAGACACACAAGGGCGCGGCGAAGCGTTTCCGCCTGACCGCGTCGGGCAAGGTCAAGCGCGGCCACTCGCACGCGCGCCACATCCTGACGAAAAAGACGGCCAAGCGGAAGCGCTCGCTCGACATCGACGTGCTCGTCTCCGAGTCGGACGAGGGGCGCATCGAGCGGATGCTGCCCTACGGGCGGAGCTAAAGCCGGAGTAGTCAGTAGACAGTAGTCAGTAGACAGTAGCGCTCCGCTAGTCGGACGTTGACGCTGACAACTGGGTGGTTCAACCACCGAAGGATTTTCTACTGACTACTGTCTACTGACTACTGTCTACTTGTATTGGAGGTTTGAGTCATGCCCAGGGCAAAACGTGGTAATAAGCGCACGGAGAAGCGCAAGCGGATATTAGACCTCGCGAAGGGGTACCGCGGGACGAAGTCGAAGCTGTACCGGTCGGCGAAGGAGTCGGTCGAGCGCGGGCTGAAGTTCGCCTACACCGGGCGCAAGCTGAAGAAGCGCGACTTCCGCAGCCTGTGGATCGTCCGCATCGGCGCGGCCGCGCGCATCAACGGGCTGAACTACTCGCAGTTCATGCACGGCCTCACGCTGGCCGGCATCGAGCTCGACCGCAAGGCGCTCGCCGACCTCGCGGCCAACTCGCCCGACGCCTTCGCCGAGCTGGCGGGGCAGGCGCGCACCGCCATCGAGAGCCGGCCGCAGGCGGCGGCCTGAAGTTAAGAGAGAAGACGGATGAGAGGACTCTGATGAGTTCCGAAGCGGTGGACTACGACGCACAAGTCGAAGCCGTGCGCGAAGCGTTCGAGCGAGAGTTCGGACGCTTCGCTCGCTTTCAAGGCGGCGCGGAGGCGGAAGCGCTCTCGCTCGGCGAGGCCGAGGCGGCCTTGCGCGAGCTGGCCGAGCTGCGCACGCGCCACACGTCTAAGAAGAGCGCTCTCTCGCAGTTGATGAAGCTGATCGGGCGCGTCCCGGCCGAGGAGCGCGCAGCCTTCGGCCAGCGCGTCCAGTCGCTCAATAACGAAATCATCGACAGCCTCGACGGCGCGCAGGCCACGCTTAAACTTCGCATCGGCCTTCTGAACGTCGAGCGCGAGCGCGCGGACGTGACGCTGCCCGGAAGGAGGCCCCGGCGCGGCCACCTCCACCCGATAACGCTTTTGCGCCAGCGCATCGAGGACGTCTTCGTCTCGATGGGCTACGCGGTCGAGGACGGCCCCGAAATTGAGACCGACTTCTACAACTTCACCGCGCTCAACATCCCCGAGCTGCACCCGGCGCGCTCGCTGCAGGACACCTTCTACACGACCGACGGTTTGAGCCTCCGCTCGCAGACCTCGACCGTGCAGATTCACGCGATGCAGCACCGGCGGCCGCCGCTGCGCGTCGTCGCGCCGGGCCGCGTCTTCCGCCGCGACACGCCCGACGCCACGCACAACCCGATGTTCTTCCAGGTCGAAGGACTCCTCGTCGACCGCGGCATCCACATGGGGCACCTGAAGGGCACGCTCTCCGAGTTCGTCCGGCGCCTCTTCGGGCCGGGGACGCGGACGCGCTTCCGCCCGTCCTACTTCCCGTTCACCGAGCCGAGCATGGAGGCCGACTACTCCTGCTTCAAGTGCGGCGGGACGGGCTGCCGCCTCTGCAAAGGCTCGGGCTGGATCGAGCTGGGCGGCTCCGGGATGGTACACCCGAACGTCCTGCGCGCAGTCAACATCGACCCCGAGGAGTTCTCCGGCTTCGCCTTCGGCCTCGGCATCGACCGCATGTGCGGGCTGATGTACGAGCTCGACGACATCCGCCTCCTCTTCGAGAACGACGTGCGCTTCCTCGAACAGTTCGGCTGAAGGCCGGCGGGGGCGGACGCTTCAAACCGGAAACGCGGGGGAGGCGGCGATGCGCTTTTTCAAGGACGAGACTTTTCTACTGCTCGGCGGCGGCGGGATGGTCGGCCGGCAGGTCGCCTACGAGATCGCGCGCGAGCTCGGCCCGCGCCGCATCATCATCTGCGCGCTGACGCAAGGGGAGGCCGACGATGCGGTCGAATACGTCAGCCGCGACTACCCCAACGTCAACGTCCGCGGCGTCGCCGGCAACGTCTTCGTCCGGCACGAGTGGAACCCCTCTTCGGGGCAGGAGGCGGTGCGGCCGGGGCAGTTGACCGAGACGGCCGAGCGGCGCCGCGCGCTCTACGAGGACACGTTCGGCGAGGTCGGCGCGGCCTACGAGCGTTCGGAGCTGGTCTGGCTCATCAAAGAGTTCTCGCCCGACGTCATCATCGACAGCATCAACACCGCGACCGCCATCAGCTACCAGGACGTGTACGCCGCCACGGACCTCGCGCGCGAGAGGCTCGGCGACCTGCGCGCGGCGCTCGCGGGGGGCCCGCCGGCCGACGACGGACTGGCCGAGTCAGCCACGCGCGCCTTCGAGGAGGTGCTCGTCTCGCAGTCAGTCCCGCAGCTCGTCCGCCACGTCCTCCTCATCAACAAGGCGATGCGGGAGGAGAACACGCGCCTCTACCTGAAGATCGGCACGACCGGGACGGGCGGCATGGGGCTCAACGTCCCGTACACGCACTCGGAGGACAAGCCCTCGGCGACGCTCCTTGAGAAGACGGCCATCGCGTTCGCGCACACCGGCCTCATGTTCCTCATGGCGCGCACGCTCGGCGGCCCGGCGGTGAAGGAGTTTAAGCCCGCGGCGATGATCGGCTACTCCGATTTGCGCTACGACTCTATCCGCATCAAGCCGAAGGGGCGCGTCGGCGTCCCCGGCGAGCGGCTCAAGGTCTACGCCAGCCGCACCGAGCCGCTCGGCGAGTCCGGAAGTTTGCGCCTGCGCCCGGCGGCCGGCAGCGGCGCGGCGGATGGTTACGAGCCGCTCGGCGAGCTGAACATGGTGCTGGTCAACACGGGCGAGAACGGCCTGTTCACGATGGGCGAGTTCCAGGCCATCACCTTCATGCGGCAGATGGAGTTCATCACGCCCGAGGAGATAGCGCGGCAGGTCGTGCTCGAGGTGAAGGGGAGCAACACCGGCTACGACGTCATCGCGGCCGTGGACGGCGCGTCGATGAACCCGACGTACCGCGCCGGCTACATACGCCAGTACACCATCGAGCAGCTTTTGAAGATGGAGGAGGAGGAGCGCGCGCGCGCCGGCGACGGGAAGGGCTACTCGCCCTCGGTCGCGCTCGGCGAGTTGGGGCCGCCCGAGCTGGGAAAACTCCTCTGGGAGGCGCACCTGTTCCGCGCCGGGTACGGGACGCTGAAGAGCGTCCTGGCGAAGACGCCGGAGGAGCTGGCCACGGAGCTGACGGCGCTCGTCGAGCGCGAGCAGTGGCTGCGCGACACCATCGTCTCGGTCGGACTGCCGATACTCACGCCCGACGGCCGTCTCGTGCGCGGGCCCTACATCCGCATCCCCGAGGAGAAGAACCGCGACCACGTCGAGGTGCGCGGCCCCGGCGACGTTGACGCTTGGGCCGCGAAGGGCTGGGTCGATTTGCGGCCGAGCAACATGCGCCGCTGGCGCGAGCGTTTCGAGACGATGGGGCACGGCGCCGAGCGCATACGCGAGCGCGGCTCGGCCGCCTTCACGCGCGACGCCTACCTCTCCGAAAATATTCAAATAGGCGCGGTCGTGGGCTGGATTTTCAACAACGAAGAGGACTTCGGTTACCGCATTAAATAGTTATGGACATCAGCTACGAATGGCTCGGCGAGATGGCCGACACGGGGCTCACGCCGCAGGCGCTGGCCGAGCGCCTGACGATGGCGGGGCTCGCCGTCGACGCGGTCAAAGAAGTGGGCGGCGACTCGGTGCTTGAGATAGACCTGACCTCGAACCGTCCCGACTGCCTCTCGCACCTCGGCGTCGCGCGCGAGGCCGCCGCGCTCACGGGCGCGGCGCTCAAGCTGCCCGACGTGGAGGCGAAGAGAGTCGGCGGGAAGGCCGGGGAGTTCACCGCCGTCCAAATCGAGGACGAAGACCTCTGCCCGCGCTACGCCGCGCGCGTGGTGCGCGGGGTGAAGATAGGGCCGTCGCCCGGGTGGCTCGTCCGCCGGCTCCAGGCCATCGGCCAGCGCCCCATCAACAACGTCGCCGACGCCACCAACTTCGTGATGCACGAGACCGGGCAGCCGCTCCACGCCTTCGACCTCGCCACGCTCGCCGGGCGCCGCATCGTCGTCCGGCGCGCGCGCGCGGGCGAGAAGCTCAAGACGCTCGACGGCGTCGAGCGCGGGCTGGACACGGAGATGCTCGTCATCGCCGACGCCGAGCGCGCCGTCGCCGTCGCGGGCGTGATGGGCGGCGAGGAGACCGAGATTTCCGACGCGACGGCCGACGTGCTGGTCGAGAGCGCCTACTTCGCGCCGCAGTCGGTGCGCCGCACGTCGAAGGCGCTGGGCTTGCAGACCGAGGCGTCCTACCGCTTCGAGCGCGGCGTGGACTACGAGGGCGTGCGCCGCGCGCAGGACCGCTGCGTCGCGCTCATCTGCGAGCTGGCGGGCGGCACCGCGACCGAGGGCGCCATCGACGTTTACCCGAAGAGGATCACGCCGCCGAGCGTTAAGCTGCGCCCGCGTCGCGTCAGGGAGCTGACGGGGCTGGACGTGCCCGCCGCGGAGTGCGTGCGAATCCTGACCGCGCTCGGCTTCGAGAAAAGCGATGACGGAGGCGGAGGAGACGGCGAAGGGCGTCTCGGCTTCGCCGTCCCGACGTGGCGCACGGACGTTTCCATCGAGGAGGATTTGGTCGAGGAGGTCGCGCGCGTCTACGGCTACGAGAAGATAGAGGAGTCTCTGCCGCCTTCGCCCGTCACGGGCGAGTACCTCCTGGGCGACCGGCGGCGGCGCGCGGCGCGGCAGGTGCTCACGGCCGCCGGCTTCGACGAGGCGGTCAGCATCAGCTTCATCGACGAGGCGGGCGCGCCCGGGTCTGCTCGAAGCCACCCGCCACAACTTCAACCACGGCACGCGCGACGTGCGACTCTTCGAGACGGGGCGCGTCTTCGCCTCGGGCGGCGACGAAGGCGGGCGGCCCAACGAGGTCGAGGCGTTCGCGCTCGTCGTCACCGGCGAGGCGCTCGGAGAGGGGCACGCCGCCGGCCGCCCCGCGGACTTCTTTGACCTCAAGGGCGCGTTGGAGGCGGCGGCCGACGCGATGCGTGTGGGCGGGCTCGGCTTCGGACCGGCCTCGGTCCGACATTTGCGCGAGGGCCAGGCGGCGCGCGTCACGCTGGGCGGCGTCGAGGTCGGCTCGCTCGGCAGGCTCTCGGAGGAGCTGGCCGCGCGCTACAAGTTCCGCCAGCCCGTCTACGTCGCGGAGGTGAGTCTGACGGCGCTGCTCGGTTCGGGCGAGCGCCCGGCGCGCTACACGCCGCTGCCGCGCTACCCCGGCGCCGCGCGCGACATCTCGCTCGTCGCCGGGCGGGGAGTCGCCTACGGCGAGCTGCGCGGCGCGGTGCTCGCGCTCGGGATGGAGGAGTGCCGCGGCGTCGGGCTGGTTGACGTCTACGAGGGCGTGAACCTGCCCGAGGGCAAGCGCTCGCTCACGCTCCGCGTCGAATACCGCGCGGACGACCGCACGCTCCGCGACGAGGAGGTCGACGCGATGCACGCGCGCGTCGTCGCAACGCTCGAAGAGGGCTTCGGCGCGCAACTCAGAGGTTAAACGTCTGGAGTCCGGGGTCTGGAGTCGAAGGCAAAAGTCATTTACTCCAGACTCCAGACTTTACTCTTGCGCTCGCGGGCGCGAAGTCGCATAATCGCTCGGCAGTCACGAGGCCGCAGCCGCACGGAGAAGGAAGATGGTCGGATTGACCGGACTTGAAAAGTTCTCTCACCTCGAAGACAAAATATACCGCACCATCGAGCTGACGAAGACGCTCCGCCAGGAAAAAGAGGGCCTGGAGCGCGAGATGGCCTCGGTGCGCCGCGAACTGGGCGCGCTCCTTGACGAGAAGGACAGGCTCGAAACGCAGGTCGAGCGGCTCCTCTCCGAGCGCGACACGATACGCACGAAGGTCGAGGCGATGCTCGACGCCATCGCGGTGCTCGACCCCGAGGCGGTCGAGGTGATGCGCAGGTAGCCCCGGACGTAAACGAAGACTCAACCGATGAGCGCCATCAAGAACCCGGCGGAAGGCACGCCGACCATCCGGGTCGAAATCTACAACCAGACCTACAACATCCGCTCGGACGGCGACAGCGAGTACGTCATCGGGCTGGCGGAGTTCGTCGACCGGCGCATGCGCGAAATCTCCTCGGGCACGCTCACCGTCGACTCGCTCAAGGTCGCCATCCTCGCCGCGCTCCACGTCGCCGACGAGCTGCACCGCCTCAAGCGACTCCACGAGCAGACCGACCAGCAGCTCGCCGCGCGCAGCGCCGAGTGCGCCGAGATGCTCGACCGCGTCCTCAAGACGCGCAGCGCCGCCGAGCAGGTCACCCCGTCCATCACCATCTCCTAAACCCCGCGCCCCCCGAACCCCTCCCGACAAGAAGAGCCGCCGCGCCCCCTTTTTAACTCCGCGGGGGGTGAGTCCGCGCGCCCGGGGTTCATGCCTTGTCAAGCGCGGCCGCGAGATTTTTCGGGGCTCATTTTCTGACGCGCGCGGCGCGGCGTGTGTTAGTATTTCGCCAGGCTGAGGGAGTCGCTTCTGCGCGGTTCGCCACCGATTTACAATGGTTGAGCCTATGTCGTGAATTAGGGAGACCGATGCCGTCCACCAGTGCAGCCCCTCAATGATAGGGATTGCCGGAGGTGGCGGCTTTAACCGCGAGGTTAGGTCACCCACCTGTCAACGCAGGTTCAATTACGACTTCGGAGCGGCCGTCGCGGTTCTTCCCCCGGCCACCATTTTAGTAAATGGTGAATGGTCAATGGTGAATAGTGAAGACTTCTTCCATTCCCCATTGACCATTCACCATTTACCGCTTTTGAGCCTATGAAAATCTTGATGATCGGCGACGTGGTGGCGCGCCCGGGGCACGTGGCGGTGCTTGAGCGCATACAGGACTTGCGCGAGCAGCACGCCGTCGACCTCGCGGTGATGAACGCCGAGAACCTCGCGGGCGGCTTCTCCGTCACGCCGCAGATGTGTGAGGAGCTGTTCGCCGCCGGCATCGACGTGATGACCTCGGGCAACCACATCTTCGACAAGCGCGAGGCCGCCCCGTACATCGCGCGCCAGCCGCGCCTGCTCAGACCCGCGAACTACCCCGAGGGGACGCCCGGCACGGGCCTCTGGGTGGGCGTTGCGCGCGGAGGCGAGCGCGTCGCCGTCCTCAACCTGATGGGGCGCGTCTACATGCCGCCGACGCACGACAGCCCGTTCGCGGCGGCCGAACGGCTGCTCGCCGGCCTCGACGACTCGGTCAGGGTCAGGCTCGTCGACATGCACGCCGAGGCGACGTCGGAGAAGGTCGCGATGGCCTGGCACCTCGACGGGCGCGTCTCGGCGGTCGTCGGCACGCACACGCACGTCCAGACCGCGGACGAGCGCGTGCTCCCCGGCGGCACGGCCTTCATCACAGACCTCGGGATGACCGGGAGCCACTCCGGATGCATCGGGATGGAGAAGGAGGGCGTCATCGCGCGCTTCCTCGGCCCCGCCTCGGCGCGCCCGGACCACTCCAGGGGCGGCGTCCGCATCTGCGCCGCGCTCATCGACGTGGACGACGCCACGGGGCGCGCGCGCGAAATCTCGCGCCTCAACCTCCCACACGAATCCTGATGTCTGCCGGTTACTCCCCCTCGGGCGAGGGGGCGAGCGGCGGGGAGCTGAGGGCGAGGCGGTAGCTCTCGGGGAGCGAGATGACGCGGTTGTTGACGTCCGTGACGACGTGGCCGGTCTCGCCTTCGGCGATGATGCGGCCGTCCGAGGCGTTGACGATCTCGTAGCCGAAGCGCACCGAGCGGCGGCGCAGCTCGGTGATGTGCGTGCGGACGATCATCTCGTCGTCGTAGCGCGCGGGCGCCTTGTAGCGGCAGTAGGACTCGGCGACGACGAGGAAGGCGCGGTCGTTCTCCTCCATGTCCTTGTAGGCGAAGCCGCGCGCGCGGCAGAACTCGGTGCGCCCGATCTCGAACCAGACGAGGTAATTGGCGTGGTACACTACGCCCATGCGGTCGGTCTCGGCGTACCGCACGCGGATGGTCGTCTCGTGCCAGTCTTCGAAGAGGGCGTCTGCCTCCAGAGGTTGCATGTCTCGGTAGCTCGAAAGCCTTGTCCGAAAGGGTTGCGAGAGCGTTTCGGTTGCAGCGGACTATAAAAGCGAAGGGTTCGTGATGTCAAAGAGAATCAGCCCGAGGAATTTGCTGGCGGCCGCGCTGGCCGGCGCGGCCGCCGCCGTCGCGGCGGCCGCGCCGACCGTCACGGCGCAGAGGGCCAGGCCGGCCGTCATCAACCCGAAGTCCGCCGCCGTGCGCGAGGCGACGGCCGAGGTGCTGCGCGAGACGAGCCGGCTCCGCAAGCTCCCGGTCCTCCGCCAGGTGCGCAGCGGCGCACAGTCGCGCGCCGAGATCGAGCAGATGCTCATCCGCAACCTCAACCAGAGCTCGACGCCCGAGGAGATGGCCGCCTCCGAGGCGACGCTCAGAAAGCTCGGGCTCGTCCCCGCCGGCTTCCAGCTCCGCCCCTTCATCATCAAGCTGCTCACCGAGCAGGTCGCCGGCTACTACGACCCGAAGTCGCAGGAGTTCCACCTCGCCGACTGGATCGACATCGAAGGCCAGAAGCCCGTCATCGCGCACGAGCTGGTCCACGCGCTCCAGGACCAGCACTTCAACCTCCGCCGCTTCGAGGACTGGCCCAAGCACGACTCGGACGCCGAGCTGGCCGCGCACGCGCTCGTCGAGGGCGACGCCTCGTTCCTGATGATGCAGTACGTGACGCAGAGCCCCGCGCGGCAGCTCGCCTTCCTCAAGGCGATGATGACGGGCGGCGCCGGCTCGAGCGAGCAGATAGAGAAGGCGCCGCGTGTGCTGCGCGAGACGCTGCTGTTCCCGTACCTTCAGGGCACCGCGTTCGTCACACAGGTCTACAAGCGCGGCGGGTGGGAGGCGGTGACGGCCGCCTTCAAGACGCTGCCGCAGTCCAGCGAGCAGATACTCCACGCCGACAAGTACCACGCGGGCGAGGCGCCGCGGAAGGTTGCGCTGCGCGACGTGTCGGCCTCGCTCGGCAAGGGCTGGAGGATGGCCGACCACGACGTGGAGGGCGAGTGGGGCCTCTACCTCCTGCTCGACGAGTTCCTCCAGTCGGCCGACGCGTCGAGGCGCGCGGCCGAGGGCTGGGGCGGCGACCGCTACGCGCTCTTCCTCGGGCCGAACCGCGCGGCGGACGTGGTCGTCGCGCACAAGACCGTGTGGGACACCGAGGCGGACGCGCGCGAGTTCTTCGACGCCTACGTGCGGCGGACGACGAAGCGCTACGGCGTCGAGCCTTCGGAGGTCGCCGAGACGGGGCGGCAGCTCTGGAAGACGAACGAGGGCGGCGTCATCGTCGAGCGGGTCGGCGGCGCGGTCGTCATCGTCGAAGGCGTGCCCGACGGCGTCGACCCGAAGCCGCTGACCGGACTGCTTTAGGGCGATCCTCAGATGGGCGCGGGCCGCACGACGAACACAGCCGCCGTCGTCCTCGACTTCGCGGACGACTTAGGCCCCGGAGGCCGCGCACGCTTCACGCACCCCGTCGAAATCATCACGGCAAGTTCGTTGGATGAAGTGCGCCCGGCGCTCGCGGCGGTCGAGCGCGCCGCGTCGCGCGGCTTTTACGCCGCGGGCTTCGTGGCGTACGAGGCCGCGCCGGCGTTCGACCGCGCGCTGAAGGTGAGGCCGGGCGTGCCGGGGCTGCCGCTCGTCTGGTTCGGGGTCTTCGAACGCGAGTCAGAAGAAGAAGCCGGCGGGGGAGGGGAGTTCCGTGTTTCGGAGTGGGCGCCGTCGATCGGGCGGGACGCTTACGTCCGCAGCGTCGAGGCCGTGCGCGAGGCGATTGCGCGCGGAGACACCTACCAGGTCAACTACACGCTGAGGCTGCGCGCGAGTTTTGCGGGCGACGACTTCGCCTTCTACGAGCGTCTGCGCGCGGCGCAGCGCACGCGGTTCGGCGCGTACGTCAACGCCGGCCGCTTCCGCGTGCTCTCCGCCTCGCCCGAGCTTTTCTTCCGGCGGCGCGGGCGGCGGGTCGAGACGCGGCCGATGAAGGGCACGGCCCCGCGCGGCAGGTTTAAAGAGGAGGACGAAACGGCCGCCGCGCGGCTCGCCGCGTCCGAGAAGAACCGCGCCGAGAATCTGATGATCGTCGACCTCCTGCGCAACGACCTCGGGCGCGTCGCCGAGACGGGCACCGTCAGCGTCGAAAAACTCTTCAGGGTCGAGCGCTACCCGACGGTCTTCCAGATGACTTCCTCGGTCGCGTGCGAGCTGCGCGAGGGCGCGTCGCTCGCCGACCTCTTCGCCGCGCTCTTCCCGTGCGGCTCGGTGACCGGCGCGCCGAAGGTGAGCACGTCGCGCATCATCGCCGCGCTCGAAGACGAGCCGCGCGGGGTCTACTGCGGCGCGGTCGGATTCGTCGCGCCGGGCGGCGACGCGGCCTTCAACGTCGCGATCCGCACGGTGGTCGTTGACGGGGAGACCGGCGGGGCCGTGTACGGCGTCGGGGGCGGGGTCACGTGGGACTCGACGCCGGGCGGCGAGTACGAGGAGGCGCTCGACAAGACGAGGGTGCTGACGGAGCGCGCCGGCGGCTTCGAGCTGCTCGAAACGCTGCGGCTCGACGAGACGGGTTACCGTTTGCTCGAAGAGCACCTCGCGCGTCTCGAAGCGTCGGCGGAGTATTTCGACTTTCGCGGCTCGGTCGCGGAGGCGCGCGAGGCGCTCCTCCGGCACGCCGAAGGGTTCGCGTGCGGTGGGGCGAGGCGCGTGCGGCTGCTCGTCTCGGCGGACGGCGGCGTCAGGGTCGAGAGCGAGCCGCTCGGCGAGACGCCGCCCGCGCCGCGCCGCGTCGCGCTCGCGCTCACGCCGGTGGACAGCCGCGACAGCTTCCTCTTTCACAAGACGACGAGGCGCGGCGTCTACGACGCGCGGCGCGCCGAGCGCCCCGGCGTCTTCGACGTGCTGCTCTGGAACGAGAGGGGCGAGCTGACCGAGTTCACCAACGGCAACCTCGTCGTCGAGCTGGACGGAGGCCGCCGGACTCCGCCGCGCGAATCTGGGCTGCTCGCGGGGACTCTCCGCGCCGAGCTTCTGCGCCGCGGAGAGGTCTCGGAGCGCGTCCTGACGCGAGACGACCTCGCGCGCTCTACGCGCGTCTGGTTCGTCAACGGCGTCCGCGGCTGGGTGGAAGTGAGCCTCGAAAGGAAGGGTTAACCACAGAGACACAGAGACACAGCTAAGAACACGGCTAAAGCTTTAGTTGTGTTCTTAGCTGTGTCTCTGTGTCTCTGTGGTTATCTCACAGTCTTAACGCTCAAGCTAGAACTGGAGCTTGAGGCCGAACTGGATGATGCGCGCCGACTCGCCCGTCTGGATGACGTTGGTCGAGGTGTTGGGCGCGACCGTCGTGCAGCAGGTGCGGCCAAACTGCTGGCTGAAGAGTGTGGGCGAGCCCACCGAAGCGCTGCGCGGATTGTCAAAGTTGGGGTGGTTGAAGGCGTTGAACATCTCGGTGCGGAACTGGAGGCGGAAACGTTCGGTGATGCTGAACATCTTGACGATGCCGAGGTCAACGTTCCAGTAGCTCGGGCCGCGGAAGATGTTGCGCCCCGACCCGTTCGAGCCCGGCGGCGGGATGACCATCCCGTTCTGATTCTCGAAGACGACGGGCCCGGTGACGTTCGGCAGGAACTGCAAGTGTGCCCGCACGCTCGGGTCGGTGATGAGCGCGCGCGAGACGTGCGCCGCGTTGCTGGTGCGCTGGCCGCTGTTGACCTGGAACGGCTCGCCCGTCATGAAGGTGTAGATGGTGTTGATTGACCAACCGCCAAGCAGATGGTTGACCACCGGGTTCGTG
Source organism: Acidobacteriota bacterium (assembly GCA_020200135.1). Taxonomy (GTDB): domain Bacteria; phylum Acidobacteriota; class Blastocatellia; order Pyrinomonadales; family Pyrinomonadaceae; genus QHXN01. Next base: position 26,384 of record JAIVJI010000071.1, read on the forward strand.
TCGCCGAGGAAGCGTCGCCCGCGCCCGACGGGCACCTCCCAGACCGAGGCCGCGGTCAGGACGTGCGTGCGGTCGAAGTCCGAGACCGCCCACTCGTTCTTCAGATCGTGGATGTCGGCGACGGCGCGCGAGGTCGTCGTCGAGAGCGCGCCGCCCGAGCTGGTGCCGACGGGGTCTACCGACTGGTTGTCCATCGACTTCGAGAAGGTGTAGGCCATGTTCAGCCCGAGCCCCGTCGCGAAGCGGCGGCGGAGCGTGAACTGCCCGCCGTGGTACATCGAGCTGCCGCTGTTGTCGATGTAGGTGATGACGCCGAACTGCTGGTTGGGCCTGAGGCGGAAGCCGAGCGCCGTGTTCTCGATGCGCTCGGCGAAGGCGCCCGCGGCGTTGTTCGTGAGCTGACCTTGGACGGTGGCGTTGTTGACGAACGCCGCGTTGATGCCGGTGACGCCCGCCTGGAGCAGCGGGATTGCGGTCGCCGCGAAGGGCGCGACGCAGGCCGGCTGAGTCGCGTCGCGCGTCGCGCCGCTCGGCAGGCAGTTCGGCGCGGCGTTGTTGGCCTGGAGCATCAGGAACGAGTTGAGGATGGGCGCCGCATCGATCTGGTTCGCGTTATAAGCCATCAGCAGCCGCAAGCCCCTCCGGCCGATATAGGCCGTCTGCATGACGAAGCCGCCGGGCAGCTCGCGCTGGAAGCTCAGGTTCCACTGGTGGACGCTGGGGAGCTTGAGGTCGGGCGCGAAGGTCGTGATAGAGGGGGCGTTGTTGTTGAGGAGCAGCGGGGGCGTCAGGAACGACGAAGGCTTGATGGTCGGCGCCGCCAGCGCGGTCGGGAAGCCGCCGGAGATGGTCGTGTTCGGGACGGGCGCGCAGCCCACCGTCGTCGCGCCGCCCACGGTCGAGGAGCAGCTCGTGCGCAGCCCCGGCACGCTGCCCGCCACGGCCGTCACCATGAAGGAGCTGACGGGGTCGAACGCCAGGCCGTAGCCGGCGCGCACGACGCTGCGGCCGCTGTCGCCGAAGAGGCGGTTCAGGAATCCATCGCGGAAGTCGGGCGACCACGCGACGCCGAGGCGCGGGCCGAGCGCGCCGACGTTCGTCCTGTCCCACCACCTGTCGGCCGCGGCGAAGGTGACGGGGCCGGGCTGGTTGACGACGGGGCTGGCAGGGCCGGGCGTGCCCGCGATGGGCGTCGTCGGGACGAAGGTGTAGCCGGGCGTCGTGGCCGGCGGATTGACCTCCCAGCGCAGTCCGAAGTTGACGACGAGATTGGGCCGCCACTTGTACTCGTCCTGGACGTAGAAGTTGAACTGGTTGAGCCGCGTCGTGATGGCCTGGAGCGAGACGACGCCGCCGGACTGGAAGGGCAGGAAGGCGTCCTCGTTGAGGTTGCCGATGAACGCCTGGCTCAGCCGCGAGGGCAGCCCGGCCAGCTCGTTGATGTAGTTCTGGAGCCGCGTGTTGTCGGTCGAGTTGATGCCGGCGCGCGGCGTCCCCGAGCCCGCGAGGATGGCGGTCGTCGGCAGCACGAAGCCAGAGGTCGTCGGGCTGCGGATGCTCTGGTCGAACGAGAGCGAGGGCGTGACGTTGGTGCCGCCGGGCTGGCCGCGGCGGTCGGCGTGGCGGTAGAAGCGGAAGTTGATGCCGGTGCTGATCTGGTGCGCGCCGCGCGTGATGTGCAGGTTGTCGAGAATCTGCGGCACGGTGACGGCGCGCTCGGTGCGCGGGGTGTTGAGGTACGGGTTCGAGACGTTCTGGAACGCGAACGGGCTGATGTTGGGGAAGTCGGGGTTGGCCTCGCCCTGCGTGAAGAGGAACTGGAAGCGGCCGAAGCCCATCGTCAGCTCGTTGACCAGTCGCGGCGAGATCGTCCAGCGGTGGCCGAGCGCGAGGTTCTTCGTGTCGCGGAAGACCTCGCCCTGCGGCGGGAAGCCGGGGAAGACGACGGGGCGGCCGTTCAGCGGGTCGCCGCCGAGCGTGTTGTAGGACGCCTGGAGGTAGCGTCCGAAGATGTTCTGGTTCTGCGTGATGTTGTGGTCGATGCGGACGTTGTAGGCCGGCCCCTTGTGCTGCGTCGGGGGGTCCCAGACGAAGCAGGCGGTGTTCAGGCCGTCGCCGCAGTCGTAACGGTTGGGCGTCGGGTAGGAGCGGAAGAACGCGCTCATCGTCGGGTCTACGGCGATAGCACGCGGGTTGTTGACCGAGCTGGCCAGCCCGTAGCTGACGACGCAGTTGAGGTCGCTGGCGCTGGCGCACTCGCGGACGCCGAGGTCGGTGCGCAGCGCCCCCGTCGTCGGGTTCACCAGCAGGACGTTGTTCTGCGTGATGGCGGTCGTGCCGATGCGGAAGCAGTTGGGGTTGTTCGCCTCGCTCGGGTTGCAGAGTGGGTTGGCGCGGAAGTAGCGGTAGTTGCCCGCGAGCGCCGCCGGCGTGTAGACGATAGGGATGCCGAAGGTTTCGGCGATGGGCGAGGAGAAGTCCACCTTCGTGTGCTGCCAGCTCCCGAAGAAGAAGGTCTTATTTTTGACGATGGGCCCGCCGACATCGAAGCCGGGCTGGTCGAGCTTGACCTTGTGCCGCGCGACCCCCTGCGCGTTGGAGAAGAAGTCGTTGGCGTTGAGCCGGTCGTCGCGCAGGAAGTAGAAGATGTTGCCGTGCAGCTCGTTCGTCCCCGAGCGCGTCGCGACCGAGATGGAGGCGCCGGAGTTGCGCCCCTCCTCGGCGGTGGCGTTGTTGGTCGTCACCTTGTACTCCTGCACGCTGTCGGGCGTCAGGCGGTAGATGTTCGACGTGGGGTTCGGCGCCGAACTCTCGTTGGCGTCGATGCCGTCGATGGTGACGTTGAAGGCGCGGTCGCGCGAGCCGTTGACGCTCACGCCCGAGCCGACCCCGCCCTGCGAGCGCTGCGTGACGCCGGGCTCGTAGGCGATGAGGTTGAGCGGGTTACGGCCATTCAGCGGGAGCTGCTCGATGGCCTTGTGCTCGACGACGTTGCCGATGGTGGCGTTGGCCGTCTGGAGCTGCTCGGCGCCGGCCTGCACGGTGACGACCTCGGAGACCTCGCCCGCCGCGAGCGTGACGTTGACGTCGAGCGGAGTGTTGACCTCCAGCACGTTGCCGGTCAGCTTCGAGGTCTTGAAGCCCGACTTCTCGACCGTGAGCGAGTAGGCGCCGGGCGGGAGAGAGGCGAACGAGTAGAGCCCGGCGTCGGTGGTCGTCTGCGTCTGCGAGAGGCCGGTGGCCTCGTTGAGCGCCGTGACGGACGCGCCGGGGACGACCGCGCCGGTCGAGTCGACGACCGTGCCGGTGATGCGCGACGTGCTGGTCTGGCCGAAAGTTACGACCGCCGCTAGTAGCAACAGGGAGAACAGGCCGATGGTTGAGCGTAGAGAATGGGGCATGTGGGACTCCTTATTCCGGTTGGGTCGGGAAGTACGCGGCCGTTGATGCCGGAAAGTATAACCGCTGCGGCTGCTCCGTCAAGATGTTATTAAAACGTCAGAGCCCGGCTGGGGCGGCGACCCGGCGCTGCGCGCTTCCGCGGGCGGAGACGGCGGGCTTTGGGGGCGGGGGGCGTGCCCCCGCCCCCGAAAAATCATCGACCCGTCCAAATTTTCGTATGCCGACTTCGCCGGCCGCCGGGGATTTCCGGCCAAGACCCGCGTTTTCAAACGCGCGCCGGCCGGGGTATGAAAGTTGCACCCTGCGTAAGGCTTTCGACACGAAGGGCACGTCCTCGTCCCCGAATCTAAATAATTCAGTCCGGCTCTTTCCACGTCGCCACGGTCTACAAAGGGTGTGGCGGACGGCATAATGCGGAATTATCCAGTTGATAAAAACTTTTAGTTTCTCTTCCAGATATGAAACTGACTAGAATTACGACCCTAGTCAACAGGGTTGACCCGTTTCTTGCGTGCCGCACCTGCTAGTCTACGCACAACCTACGAGTCCAGAGACGCGCGGCGGCAGACCGCATGCTCGCAGCCTTTTGGGTACTTCAAATCTTCAGTCGCTAACTCTCGGAGGGAAACTATGAAAGCTCTTCGCGGAATGCTGCTCTGCCTGATCCTGTCGGCTGCCGCCGTCGCCCAGACTTCCACGGGGCGCATGGAAGGTACCGTGCAGGACCCGACCGGCGCCGTCGTCCCCAACGCCTCTGTCGTCGTCACGAACGAAGAGACCGGCGTCAGTTTTAACACCCAGGCGAGCGACGCCGGCAAGTACTCCTTCGAGGCGCTGCCGCCCGGCCGCTACACCGTCGCCGTCGAGGCGGCCGGCTTTAAGAAGCTGGTCTCGACGCAGAACGTCTTGACGGCCAACGACACGGTCACGATCAACGCCGCGCTCGAGGCCGGCAACATCGCCGAGACCGTGCAGGTCACAGGCAGCTACGAGCGCGTGCAGACGAGCCAGTCGGGCAATATCGGCACGGTCGTCACCGAGCAGTCGCTAAACAACCTGCCCATCGCCGGCCGCAACCCGCTCAACCTGATCACGTACCAGCCGGGCGTCATCCAGGACGTGGGCGGGGGGCGACTCACCGGGGGCGGCACGCACGTCTTCGGCGCGCGCGACCGCGCCATCAACATCACTCTCGACGGCATCGACGCCAACGAGACATCGGCCGGGAACGCCACCTTCACGCCGATCCGCACCAACCCCGACTCGTTGCAGGAGTACCGCGTCATCACCTCGAACCCCTCGGCCGAATTCGGGCGCAACAGCGGCGCGCAGGTGGCGCTCGTCACCAAGACGGGCACGAATGAGTTCCACGGCAACCTCTTCTGGTACCACCGCAACCGCGCCCTGAACGCCAACGAGTGGGAGTTGAACCGCCAGGGTGTCCCCCGCCGCTTCCTCCTGCGCAACCAGTTCGGCGGCTCGCTGGGCGGCCCCATCGTCAAGAACAAAACCTTCTTCTTCTTCAACACGCAGGTCCAGAGGCAGATTCAGACGCTGGAGCAGACCAACACCGTGCTCACGGCCGCGGCGCGTCAGGGAATCTTCCGCTACGTCGTCGGCGGCCGGAATTTCCCCGCCGGCGTGTCGGGCGCGTCGGTCGACGCTAACGGCAACCCGCTCCTCCCGGCCTGCGGCGGGGCCGTCACGACGAACTGCATCGCCACCTACGGCGTCGCCGCCAACGACCCGCGCGCCCTGGGGCTCGACCCCACCGTGCAGTCGATCATCGGACTCACGCCGGCGCCGAACCGCTTCGACGTCGGCGACGGGCTGAACACGGCCGGGTTCACTTCGCTCGCCCGCCGCACCGACCCGCAGCGAGACTTCAACGCCCGCGTCGACCACACCCTGAGTCAGAGCCACAGCCTCTTCGGCCGCTACAGCTGGGGCCAGCAGGACACGGTCGGCGACACGACCAACTCGGGCGCGGCGCGTTTCCCCGGACTGCCGCCCATCGTCGCCACCTTCCGCACGCCGAAGAACCTCGCCGTCGGGCTGCGCTCGACCCTGAGCAGCAGGACGACGAACGAGTTGATCTTCGGCGGCAACCGCTTCGTCTTCGACTTCGTCATCCCGTCGAACCTCGACGAGCGGGCGACCCCGGTCGATGTCGCCACGTTCACGGACCCGCTCTCGAACTCCTTCGGCAACAAGCGGACGATTAACACCTTCCAGGTGCTCGACAACATCGCGCACGTGCGGGGCGAGCACACCTTCCGCACCGGCTTCAACTTCCGGCTCCAGGAGCACTACGACGTTCGCGGCTCGGTCGCGGGCCTGGACGTGAACCCCCTCTACGCCCTCGGCGGGACCATCGACGCGGCGGCCTTCGGCGCGCGCGCCTGCACCGCGACGATAACGACCCGCTGCCTGCCCGGCATCAACACGGCGAACGACCTGCCGCGTCTCAACAGCTTCATCAACGACATGCTCGGCAAGGTGAACAGCGTCGCGGTCGGGCTGGTGGACACCGGCGGGCAGTACGGCCCGCCAGGCACCGCCTTCAGCATCGACGCCTGGTACCCCGAGTTCGACCTCTACTTCCAGGACGACTGGAAGCTGCGCTCCAACCTGACGCTCAATCTCGGCCTGCGCTACGAGCCGAAGCCGGCGCCATACACGCGCGGCGCGACCAAGATTTTCGTCCCCAACAAGCCGTTCACCCTGGGCGCGCCGCCCGCCAACGACATCACCTTCGTCGAGGGCGACCTCTACAAGAGCGACTGGAACAACCTGGGCCCGGCCGTCGGGGTGGCCTGGGACCCCTTCGGCGACGGGCGCACGGCCGTGCGCGGTAACTTCCGCATCGCCTTCGACCGCGTCTCGACCTTCCTCCCCTCGTCGGCCGTCTACCCGGCCGTGCCCGGCATCACGCTGGCCGCCGGCGACGCGACCCTCGGGCAGCGCGACTTCCGGGTGCGCGAAATCACCCCGTCGCTCCTGCTGCCGCCCGCCGGCGCCACGCCCACGAGCCTGGCCCGTCCCGCCGCGCCCAACACGTCGCTCGCGCAGGAGCTATTCGACCCCGAGTTCGCGACCCCGATCACACACATGTGGTCGCTCGGCGTGCAGCGCGAGATCGGCTGGAAGATGGTGGCCGAGGCGCAGTACATCGGGCGCGCCGGCCGCAACCTGATCGGCGGCTACGAGCGCAACCAGGTGAGGATTCGGGAGAACGGCTTCCTGGAGGCTTTCAAGGTCGCGGCCGCCGGGGGCGAGAGCGAGCTGCTCGACCGGCTGACGAGGCCCGACCCGCGCCGCGGCGCGACCGAGACGAGCACGACCTTCCTCCGCCGACTCTTCAACACGCCGCTGACGCGCGGCGAGGTGGCGAGCCTGGCGGCGACGCTCAACAACACCGTCGTCTGCGTGGGCGGCACGGGCACGGCCTGCGCGGGCGGCGTGCGCCGCAGCCTGCCGGACGCCGCCGGCCTCGGCGCCTTCTTCTTCAACGACTACCCGCAGTTCCTCGCCGGCCTCCAGGTCATCGACAGCAACTCGTTCTCGAACTACCACGGCGGCGTCTTTTCGCTCTCGCGCCGTTACGAGCGGGGGATGGAGTTCAACGTCGCCTACACCTGGTCGAAGTCCATGGACGACAAGTCCTACGACCCGACCTTCACCCGCATCAGCGGCGGGACGGGGCAGTCGGCGCAGAGCACGCCCTTCGACGCCACCGACCGCCGCCTCAACTACGGCCGGTCGGACTTCGACCGCACGCACGTCCTCCAGGGCACGGGCCTGTTCGATCTGCCCTTCGGGCCGGGCAGGCGTTGGGGCTCGGACGCGAACGGTTTAGTCTCGCGGCTGATCGGCGGCTGGACGGTCACGTCGAACTTCCTCTGGCAGAGCGGCCAGCCCTTCAGCGTCGTGTCGGGCACGAACACCTTAAGCAACCGCGCCAGCTCGCGCGCCAACTTCTCGGGCACGAACTTCACGCCGCGCTACCGCAACGATCCTGTGACGGGCGTGCCGTTCCTTTTCACGCCCGAGGAGCGCGCTCAGTTCAGCCTGCCGGGCCCGGGCGAGCTCGGCAACACCGGCCGCAACCAGTTCCGCCTCCCGCCGCACTTCGTGATGGACGCCTCCGTCATCAAGCGCGTGCGCATCACCGAGACCAAGAACTTCGAGTTCCGCACGCAGATCTTCAACCTGCTGAACAACGTCTACCTCGGGTTCCCGTCCTCGGGCGTCAACGTCCTCAGCGGCTCGACCTTCTCGCGCGACCTGACGTCGGACTCCTCGGCGCGCGTCATCGAGATGGCCGTGAGGTTTAACTTCTAAACCGCGGGGGGGCGTCGCCGCTCTTGCGAAGGGCGGCGACGCCCCCCCGCGCGAAAGTGTCCTATGAAGAGATTTTCGGCCCACGCCGCGGCACTGGCCGCCTCCGCACTCGCGGCCGCACTCGCGGCCGCGTCCGGCGCCTTGCCGCCGGCCGGCGCGCGCACGCAGCAGGCGGGGCCGGCCTACGACCTCGTCATCCGCGACGCGCGCGTGGTGGACGGCTCGGGCAACCCGTGGTTCCGCGCCGACGTGGCCATCAGCGGCGGGCGCATCGCGCGCGTCGGGCGCGTCGCGGCGTCGGAGGCGAGGCGTGTGATAGACGCGCGCGGGCAGGTGCTCGCGCCCGGCTTCATCGACGTGCACGCGCACGCCGAGGACATCTACGAGCAGCCCGACGCCGAGAACTTCGTCCGCATGGGCGTGACGACGCTCGTGACGGGCAACTGCGGCGGCTCGGCCGTGGACGTCGGCCGGTTCCTCGGGCGCGCCAAAGAGACGCCGCTCGCCGTCAACCTCGCCACGCTCGTCGGGCACAACTCCGTGCGCCGCGAGGTGTTCGGGCTGGCGAACCGCGCGCCGAGCGCGGAAGAGCTGGAGCGGATGAAGGGGCTGGTCGAGCAGGCGATGAAGGACGGCGCCGTGGGTCTCTCGACCGGGCTCATCTACGTCCCCGGCACCTACGCGAAGACCGACGAGGTGCTCGAACTCGCGCGGGTGGCGGCGCGCCACGGCGGCGTCTACGCGACGCACATGCGCAACGAGGGGCTGAAGGTCGCCGACGCCATCCGCGAGAGCATCGAGATAGGCGAGCGCGCGGGCCTCCCCGTCCAGATATCGCACTTCAAGGTCAGCGCCAAAAAGCTCTGGGGTCAGAGCGAGATGACGCTCGGGCTCGTGCGCGAGGCGCGGCGGCGCGGGCTCGCCGTGACCGTAGACCAGTACGCCTACACGGCCAGCTCCACCTCGCTCGACTCGCGTCTGCCCGACTGGGTGCTCGAAGGCGGGCGCGAGGAGGGCAAGAAGCGTCTGGCCGACCCCGAGCAGCGCCGCCGCGCCGCGCGCGAGATGAAAGAGGGGCTGAAGCGCGGCGGGAACAAAGACTTCTCCTACGCGGTGGTGGCGAGCCACCGCGCGAAGCCCGAGTACAACGGCAAGTCCATCGCGGAGATAACGCGCGCGGCGCGCGGCAAGAAGGACGTGGACAGTCAGGTCGAGCAGATCCTTGAGATGTACGAGGCCGGCGGCGCACAGATGGTCTACCACTCGATGGGCGAGGAGGACGTGCGCCGCATCATGCGCGAGCCCTTCACGATGGTCGCCTCCGACTCGGGCGTCCGCCGCTTCGGCGAGGGCGTGCCGCACCCGCGCGGCTACGGCAACAACGCGCGCGTGCTCGGGATGTACGTCCGCGACCTCAAGCTCGTCACGCTCGAAGACGCGGTGCGCAAGATGACATCCCTGCCGGCGCAGACCTTTAGCTTGCGCGACCGCGGGCTGGTGCGCGAGGGGATGGCCGCCGACCTCGTCATCTTCGACGAGGCTTTGGTCTCCGACCCTTCGACCTTCGAGAAGCCGCACCAGTACGCCGCCGGGTTCTCTTACGTGCTCGTCAACGGCGAGCCGGTGGTCGAAGCCGGGCGCGCGACGGGCGCGCGCGCCGGGAGGGCGCTGCGCCACGCGGCCGAGCCGGCCGCCGCCGGTCGTTGAGCGCGGGCGCGCCGGCGCCGTAGTCTCAAAGGGGCAGAAGTTTTCGGGGCGGGGTGCTCCCCGGACCGCGCCCTCTCCCGCCGCCCGTTCAGCGACCGGCGGACAACCGTGATTCTCCCGAGGCCGGGGCCGCCCCCAGACGCGACCCGAGCCGGATTCGATTCAATTAAACCCTGTCAGTACAGGAGAGGAACCACCGTCATGAAGAAACATTTGAGGAACGGGTCGCGCGCAGCAATCCTAATCCTCGTCGCCATTTTGTGCCTCGGCACCACGTCCCGCGCGCAGGTGGCGGAGACCGCCGCGCAGATACAGGGGCAGGTGACTGACGCCGCCGGCGCGGCAGTCGCCGGCGCCACCGTAGTCGTCCGCAACGACGCGACCGGCGAGGAGCGCCGCGCCCAGACCAACGCGGACGGGCTCTACACCGTCGCCCGGCTCAACCCGGCCGTCTACACGGTGTCGGTCGAGCAGGCCGGCTTCAAGAAGCACGTCGAGTCGGGCGTCACCCTGAACGCCGCCGACCGCCGGCCCTTGAACGTCGCGCTCGAAACCGGCAACGTCAGCGAGGTCGTGACCGTGTCGAGCGAGACCAACGTCGTGCAGGACACGCCGACGCAGCAGACGCTCATCTCGGGCACGCAGGTCCTCGAGATACCTCTCGTCAACCGCGACTTCACGAAGCTGTTGGAGCTCGTGCCCGGCGTCAGCTCCGACCTCTCGGACGAAACCAACTTCGGCCTGACGAACGTCGTCAGCGTCTCGATCAACGGCATGCGGCGCAACGGCGTCAACTACTTGGTCGACGGCGTCTCGAACACCGACGTCGGCTCGAACATCACGCTGCTCTCGACTCCGACCGTGGACTCGATCAAGGAGTTCAAGGTCCTCAGCTCGAACTACACGGCCGAGATCGGCCGTTCGGGCGGCGGCACGGTGACGGTCGTCACGCGCGGCGGCGAGAACAACTTCCACGGCTCGATCTACGACTTCGCGCGCAACAACCGCTTCAACGCCAACACCTTCTTCAACAACCGGCGGGGCCGCAACGCCGTCACCGGCCTCCCCAACGCGCCGACGCCGCGCCTGCGCTACCACAACTTCGGTGGCACCTTCAGCGGTCCCGTCATGCTGCCCCGCTTCGGCGAGGGCGGACCGGCCGTGTGGAGTGGCCGTGACCGGACCTTCTTCTTCTTCTCGCACGAGCAGCGCCGTGTGACGCGCGGCATCACCCAGTCGGTGGCGACCGTCCCGAGCCTGGCCCAGCGCGCGGGTGACTTCTCGCAGAACCTCGGCGCGCCCCTCTTCCGCACCAGCGCCGCGACGCCCGCGAGTTGCACCACGCCGGGCGTCGGCACCTGCACGACGACGCCGCTCCTGGTCCAGGACACCGGGGGCAACGCCATCCAGGCGCGCTCCGGGATGATCTTCAACTCGGCGGGGCTCGCCTACGCCGGCAACGTCATCCCGGCGTCCGATTTCGACCCGCGGGCGCTGTCGCTGTTGGCCGCCTACCCGCTGCCGAATACGGGCCTCAACGGCATTACCTTCTCGCCCGTCAACATTCTCCGCACCAGGCAGGAGACGCTGCGCATCGACCACAACCTCAACGACAACCACCGGCTCTTCGGCCGCTACACGCAGGACCGCAGCGAGACCCAGGAGCCGGGCGGCCTCTTCACGGGCATCGTCCTCCCGAACATCGCCACGACTGACACGAGCGTCCCCGGCAAGACCTTCGTCGCGTCGCTGACGAGCGTGCTCACGCCCACGCTGGTCAACGAGGTCACCTACAACTACTCGACCAACCACATCAGCTCCGAGGTCGTCGGCCGCAGCCGCCGCTCGGACATCCCCGGCAGCTCGGCCATCCCCGAGATCTTCGCCGAGAACAACGCCGGCGTCATCCCGACCATCGGCATTACGAACATCTCGACCCTCGGGTCGCTCCAGGGCTTTAACATCATCTACAAGAACTACGTCGGCCGCGACGTCGTGACCTGGACGACCGGCAACCACACCTTCAAGTTCGGCGGGGAGGTCTCGTTCGAGTCCAAGAACGAGAACGGCAACAACATCACGCAGGGTTCGTTCACTACGAGCACCGGCGCGGCCGGGTTCGACGGCTCGCGCACGCGCGGCACCTCCACGACCGGCGTGGCGCTGAGCCAGACGGGCGTCGGTCTTGCGGACTTTTTGCTCGGGCGCGCCGTTTCATACCAGGAGGACGAGCGCGACGTGACGGTCGACCTACGCTTCGGCCGGCGCGAGTTCTTCGCGCAGGACACCTGGAAGCTGAGGCCCAACCTGACGCTCGACCTCGGCGTGCGTTACCAGTACTTCCTCCCGGTCGAGGACACGAACAATGTGCTGACGTCCTTTGACCCGGCGCTCTACAATCGCGCCCTAGTCCCGACCTGCGCCAACGCCGCCTGCACCTCGTTTCTGCGGAACACGGGCAACGAGTTGAACGGCATCGCCGTCGCGGGGCGCACCTCCCGCTTCGGCGAGCGCGTCGCCCCGGCCGATAAGAACAACTTCAGCCCACGTGTCGGGGTCGCCTGGGACCCCTTCAGGAAGGGGACGACGGTCGTCCGCGCGGGCTACGGCCTCTACTACGACCAGCCGCTCGTCGGCATCTTCGAGCAGAACGCCTTCGTCAACCCGCCATTTAACAACCGCGCAATCTTCACCGGCACCGCCGTCACGCTGGCGAACCCGGGCGGGGGCGCCCTTGCCAACTTGGCCGCGCGCAGCCTGATCGCCAACGCCCCCGACTTCACCACGCCGGTCATCCAGCAGTGGTCGCTCGGCGTTCAGCATGAGGTCTTCCGCAACGCCGTGGCCGATCTTTCCTACGTTGGCACGAAGGGCGACCACCTGATTCGCCAGCGCGACATCAACTTCGTCACGCCGCAGCGGTTCTTCGGCCCGCAGCCGGCGGGCTGCACCTCCGGCACGACGACATGCATCAACCTGCTGCGCCCGTTCGTCGGCTACGGCTCGATCAACTACCGCGAGACGAGCGCACGCTCGCGCTATCACGGACTGCTCTCATCGCTGAGCTACCGCTTCGGCAACGGGCTCAGCCTGACGGCCTCCTACACCTTCAGCAAGAACCTGACCGACTCGACCAACGACCGCGACGCCATCGACAACCCGCAGAACCCGTTCAATCTGCGGGAGGAGTACGCCGAGGCGCGGTCCTCGCGGCCACACATCTTCGCCGCCAGCTACGTCTACGAGATCCCGTTCTTCTCGAAGGACTCGAACGGTCTTAAGCGGACGCTCCTGGGCGGCTGGCAGATCGCCGGCATCACCAACATCGAGTCCGGCCCGCCGATCGCGCGCGTCGTGGCCTCGACCACGTCGGGCGGCCTGCGCGGAAACTATCCGAATTTGGTGGGCGACCCGCAGGGCGGCCTTACCGGGACGATCAACACGTCGCCGGGGCTGCTCGTCAACGGCCTCCCCTACATCTTCGACCCGAACGCCTTCGCCGACCCGGCGCTTGGCACGTTCGGCAACGCCGGCCGCGCCTTCACGCGAGCGCGCGGCCGCAACCAGACGAACCTGACGCTGACGAAGAACATCTACTTCAACACGGAGAGGACCACCCGGCTGCAATTGCGCGCAGAGGCCTTCAACGTCTTCAACCACACGCAGTTCCTCGGGGTGCAGACGGCGCTCGGCAACTCCAACCTGGGACTGCCTACCTCCACGCGGCTGCCGCGCGAGTTCCAGTTCGGCGCCAAGCTCTCCTTCTAGCGCCGTGACGTGAGGTCTTCCGACCCGTGTGCCCGCCGCGCCCCTCCGAGGGCCCGGCGGGCACACGGACTTTTGAGGCGGGTTACAAAACGTGATGGTTGACAAAGACAGGGTCACGCCGCCGCTTCTGCTCGCGGGCGCGCGCCTCGTCCTGCCGGGCGGCGTGGCCGAGGGCGAGTCGCTGCTCGTCGAGGGCGGGAGGGTCGCGCGCGTCGGCGCGGGCGTCGAAGCGCCGCCCGGCGCGCGAGAGGTTGACCTCGCGGGGCTCACCGTCTACCCGGGCTTCGTGGACGTACACATCCACGGCGCGGTCGGCGTGGACACACTTGAGGCCGACACCGAAGACCTTCTGCGGGTCGCGCGCTACCTGGCGGGCGAGGGCGTCACGGCGTGGCTCCCGACGTTAGTCCCCGCGCCGGTCGAAGACTACTGCCGCGCGGTCGGCGCGGTCGAAGAGCTGATGCGCGTTCAGGACGAGGGGCCGCCGTGCGCGCGCGCCCTGGGCGTCCACTACGAAGGCCCCTTCGTTAACGAGCGACAGTGCGGCGCGCTGCGCACGGCCTACTTCCGCGATTTCAGAACGGGGGCCGAACTCGACGACCTGCCGACGGTCGGTGCGGGGGGCGCGGCGCACATGATCACGCTCGCGCCCGAGGTCGAGGGCGGCGTCGCGCTCGTCGGGGAACTCGCGCGTCGCGGCTGGGTCGTCTCCGTCGGCCACACGCGCGCGGGCGTCGAGACGCTTGAGCGCGCGCGCGCGGCGGGCGCGCGCCACATGACGCACTTCCTCAACGCGATGGCGCCGCTCCACCACCGCGAGCCCGGCCCCATCGGCTGGGGGCTTCTGCAGGACGACGTGACCGTGGACCTCATTGCCGACGGGGTGCACAGCGACCCCCTCATGCTCCGCCTCGTCCTGCGCTGCAAGAGCCCGGCGCGCGTCTCGCTCATCAGCGACGCGGTCGCGCCGGCGGGATTAGGTGACGGCGAGTACCGCGTCTGGGGCGAGACCATCGCGGTCGAGTCGGGGCGCACGCGCAACGAGCGCGGCAGCATCGCGGGCTCGGTCATCTCGATGCGCGACGCCGTCGGCACGGCGCTCGCGCTCGGCCTCGACGAAACGGAGGTGGCGCGCATCGCCTCGCTCAACCCGGCGCGTCTGCTGGGCGCGGACGCCGCCTGCGGCTCGATAGAGACGGGCAAGCGCGCGGACCTCGCCGCGCTCGACGCCGGCGGTCGCGTCCGCCTCACGCTCGTCGGAGGCCGCGTGGCGTATGACAGTAGACAGTAGACAGTGGACAGTAGACAGTAGTCAGTAGAAAGACCAAGCGGCGCGCCCGGCCCGAAGGCTGAGGCGCGCCGCCCCTGTTTTCTACTGACTACTGACTACTGTCTACTGTCTACGGATTATTCTTTGGCGCTTCGGATGCGCGCTTCTGGTTCTGGAGTGTGCGTGCGCGCTCGAACTCGCGGCGCGCCTCGTCCCCGCGGCCGGCGAGCGTCAGCGCGCGGCCGAGCTGGTAATGGCCGTCGGCGACCTCGTCCCGGAGCTTGACGGCCGCGCCCAGTTCCTCGACGGCGCGCGCCACGTCGCCGGCACGCAGCAGCGCGCGCCCCAGCGAGAAGCGAGCGTCGAACTCGGCCGGGTAGGCGCGCGCCGCCTGTTCGAGCAGCGGGAGCGCGCGCCGCTCGTCGCCGCGCGTCAGGTAGAGGTCGCCGAGCGTGAAGGCGGCGCGCGCGTCCGAAGGTTCCCGCCGGAGTACTTCCCGCAGGACGGGCTCGGCATCGTCGTAGCGATAGAGCTTCCAGTAAAGGTACCCGAGCGCGTAGCGCCTGCGGTTCGATTCGGGGTCGAGCTTGACAGCCCGCTCGTAAGCCTCCGCCGCCTCACCCGCGCGGTGCGCGCCGTCGAGCGCGTCGCCGTACATCGCCCACAGCTCGGCCGTCGCGCCGCCGTGGTCCAGGAGCCTGCGCAGCACCGTCACCGCCTCGGCGAAACGCTTCTGCGGCATGAAGGCGCGCGCCGCCAGTTCCAGGAGGGCCGCGTCGCGCGGCGCGCGCGCGAGCAGTTGCGCCAGCTCGCGGCTGGCCTCGCGGAATCTCTCGGCCCCGACCAGCGCGACGGCGAGCGCGCGGCGCGCCGTCTCGTTCTCGGGTTCGAGCGCGAGCGCGCGTCGGAGCGGCGCGACGGCCGCCTCCGGCTCGCCGCCGCGCACGAGCGCGAGCCCGATGTTGAAGTGCGCGCCCGCCAGCTTCGGGTCGAGCGCGGCGGCGCGCCTCCAGGCCTCGACCGCCTCCGCGCGCCGGTCCCGGCGGCTGCGCGCCGCCCCCAGATTCACCCACGCGCGCGCGTCGCCCGGCGCGAGCCGCACGACCTCCTCCCACGCGCCCTCGGCCCCGGCCCAATCGCCCGCCGCCTCCTTCGCCTTCGCCGCCTCGTAGAGCGCGCGCACGCGCTCGACCCGTAGCGCGTCGTCCGCCGCCGACTGTGCCGCGACAGTCGGCGCGGCCGCCGCCAGCACGAGCAGCCCGGCCGCGAGCGTCCCGCAGCTTAACAGTGAGGCGCGGAGTTTCATCCGAGACTTGGCCACATTAACTTTCATCGCGCGCGCCGTCGTAGAGCCCGGCGCGGCGGTACGACTCGTCGAGCAGTTCGACGGGGTGGACGACGCGCAGCGGCAGGCCGGCGAGCCGCGCGCCCGCGCCGAGCTGCATGTGGCAGCCGGGGTTTCCGGTCGCCAGCACCTCGGCGCCGGTCTCGCGCACGTGCGCGAGCTTCTCTTCGAGCACGCGCGCGGAGAGCGCCGGCTCCAAAAGGTTGTAGACGCCCGCGCCGCCGCAGCAGACGTCCGAGCCTTCGAGCGGCACGAGCCTGACGCCGCCGACCGCGCCGAGCACGCGCAGCGGCTCCGTCCGCGCCTTCTGCCCGTGCAGGAGGTGGCACGAGGCGTCGTAGGTCACGGCCACGTCTTCGAGCGGCGCGCCCGCGCGCCCGAGCCCCGTCGCGTCGAGCTGCTGGCTCACGTCGCGCACGCGCGCGCTGAAGTCGCGCGCCCCCTCCGCGTACTCCGCGTCGCCGGCGAGCAGGTGTACGTAGGAGGCGAGCATCGCGCCGCACCCGCCCGCGTTGGTGACGACGGCCGCGCCCCCTTCGTCGCGGAACGCCTCGACGTTGCGGCGCGCGAGCAGACGTGCGCCTTCGAGGTCGCCCGCGTGCGCGTGCAGCGCGCCGCAGCAGACCTGCCCGCGCGGCGCGCTCAACCTACACCCGTTGGCCCCGAGCACGCGCGCCGTCGCGCGGTTGACGCGCGCGAACAGCCCCTCCGTCACGCACCCCTCGAACAGCAGCGCGCTCGAATCGACGTCCCGCGCGTTTGCGCCGCCGGCGACCGATTTCCCTTCGTCGCCGCTCCGGCTCGGGCGCGCCGGGCGCGAGCTGTCGAGCAGCGCGAGCGACAGCTCGACGGTGGCGGGCAGCAGCTTCGTCAACTTCGACGCGAGCAGCAGGTGCGGCAGCCGCGAGTCGCGCAGCAGGCGCGCGAGCCCGAAGGCGAGGCGCAGACGCGCGGGGCGCGACCAGACGTGTCGGAGCGCGAGCCGCAGCGCGCGAGAAGTCCAGCCCAGCTTGCGCCCGCCCGCCGCGATGTCCGCGCGCGCGGCTTCGAGCAACTGTCCGTACTCGACGCCGGCCGGGCACGCGCTCTCGCACGCGCGGCAGCCGAGACAGCGGTCGATGTGGCGCGTGAAGGCGGGCGAGTCCAGACTGAGACGCTCCTCCTCGACCGCGCGCATCAGGTAGATGCGCCCGCGCGGGCCGTCGTTCTCGTCGCCCGTGTGGACGTAGGTCGGGCACGCCTCCAGACAGAGGCCGCAGTGGACGCACGCCAACAGCTTCCGCTCCTCGGCCGCGAGCGCCCCCGCGAGTTGTGTCGGGTGTTCGTGCATCAAGAGGGTTCTTACGACCTGCGTTGCAAAGTAAATCCGAAGCGCCCGGGCGAGAAGGTGTCCGCCGGGTCGAGCTGCTCCTTCAGGCGCCGCATCAGAAAGGCGGCCGACTCCGTCAGCCCCCACGCGTCGAATCCGCGCGTGAGCCAGCCGGGCGCGCGCTCGACGACGAGCGAGCCGCCCGCCGCGCGCGCCGCCTCGCGCATGTCGCGCAGCGCCGCGAGCAAGGGGGCGGCCCCTTCGTCTTCGACGGCCCCGACGTGTGCCGGCACGTCCTCGAAGACGCGCAGCCGGCCGTCGCCCGCGCCCGCGTGCCAGGCCAATTCGCGCGCCCTCTCGCCGCCCGCGCCCAAACGGTTCAGCAACGCGCCGAGCGCTGTAGGGAGCACGCACGCGCGCCAGACCAGCCCTCGACCCCCGCCCGGCCCGGCCGAGGAGAGCCGAGCCCACAGACTCTCGTCGTCTTCGACGCGCTCGGCGTCGGCGTTCTTTAAAGCGCCCGCGACCAGCACGGCCGCGCGCTCAAGCTGATACTCGACCGCGCTCTCGGTGCCCGCGAAGCGCGCGAGCAAGACGAAGTTTTCGCCGCCGCCCTCGACGCCGGCGCCGACCTCACCGGCCGTGCGCGGCGAGAGCAGCTCGACGGCGACGGGCAGGAGCTGCGAGACGGCGAGCGACCGCCCGGCCGCGAGGAGTGCGTCCGCGTCCTGCGAGCGCGCGACGAGCGTGGCCTCGCGTCGCGGGCGCGGGCGCAGGCGGAAGGTGATTTCGAGGATGACGCCGAGCGTGCCGTGGCTGCCCGTGAAGAGCTTGCAGAGGTCGTAGCCGGCGACGTTCTTGACGACGCGGCCGCCCGCGCGAATGACGCGCCCGCCGGCGAGCGCCACACGCATGCCGAGCACGTGCGAGCGCGGCGCGCCGTAGCCGAGGCCCTGCGCGCCGGCCGCGCCCGTCGCCACCACGCCGCCGAGCGTCGCCGCCCCCGCGCCCGGCGGGTCGAGCGGGAGCCACTGCCCCGCGCGCCCGACCTCGCGGTTGAAGTCTGCGAGCGTCATGCCCGCCTCGGCGGTCGCCA
This sequence comes from Acidobacteriota bacterium, assembly GCA_020200135.1. GTDB lineage: Bacteria > Acidobacteriota > Blastocatellia > Pyrinomonadales > Pyrinomonadaceae > QHXN01. The sequence continues at coordinate 44,625 of JAIVJI010000071.1, forward strand.
CGAGGTCGGCGGGCTCGTGCTCGACGAGTCGGGACAGGCGCGTCGTCTTCAGCACGACGCGACGGCCTTCACGCGCGTCGTCTTCACGCACGCCGCCCCGCGCGCACGCGCCGACGGGGACGACGCCCCGGCCTTCGCGCTCGGCGGCGAGCAAGACCTCACAGACTTCCTCGAACGTCCCCGGCTCGACGGCGAGCGCGTCGCCGGAGTCGTTCGCGGCCGTCGCGGCGTGCGAGCTTGAGAGCGTCGCCGTCTGGACTCGGTCAGGCGCGTGAGTCTCGGCGGCGCTCAAGCTCGGGGCCGCCGTCTCGACACGCCGCCTCTCGTCTTCGACCTTCCGCCCTTCGCCCCGCGTCCTTCGCCCGCCGCCGTTCGCCCTGCGCCTCTCGCCGGCTTCGGCGACGACGCGCGCCTCGCCGCACCCTTTGGGCGCGGGGATTATCTTGCCGGGGTTGCACAGACCCGTCGGGTCGAAGGCGGCGCGGACACGCAGCATCGCGCTCAGGTCCTCTTCCGAGAAGACGAGCGGCAGGTACTCGCTCTTGTCCAGTCCGACGCCGTGCTCGCCCGTGATGGTGCCGCCGGCGCGCACGCACGTCTCCATGATCTCGCGGCCGGCCTCGTGGACGCGCCTGACCTGGTCGGCGTCGCGCGAGTCGAAGCAGACGAGCGGGTGGAGGTTGCCGTCGCCCGCGTGGAAGACGTTGGCGACGCGCAGGGCGTGACGCGCGCCGATGCGGTAGGTCTCCGCCAGCACCTCGGGCAGGCGCGAGCGCGGGACGACCGCGTCCTGGATGAGTATGTCGGGCGTGATGCGCCCCATCGCGCCGAACGCGCCCTTGCGCGCCGCCCACAGGCGCTTGCGCTCGGCCTCGTCGGCGGCGAGCCTGACC
>JAIVJI010000120.1 GCA_020200135.1 Acidobacteriota bacterium
GGGTACGACACGAGCAACCCGCGCGAGTGCCGCGTGACGTTCGACGGGGCCGAGGGGCGCGTGGTCGGCGCGGCCCCCTGGCGCGTGCTGGCGCTCGTGCCCGAGACGCTCGAAGAGGGCGGCGAAGTCGAGCTGTTCCTCGAAGCCTCGGACGGCGTGCGCACGGGGCCGGGGCGTTTGAGCGTCGGGCGCAGGCTGGCCGAGGACATTCACATGGTCGCCAACCCGGCCGTCGACCCGGACGACGGCTCGGTCTACGTGACGCGCTCCGGCTCGCGCGGCCAGAAGATGCCGGTCTCGCTCTTCCGCATCGACCCGGCGGGCGAGATGGCGGGCGTGACCGGCGAGGTCACCAACCCGACCGGGATAGCCTTCGACGGCCTCGGGCAGATGTACGTCACCTCGCGGATGGACGGCACGGTCTACCGCGTGACGCCCTTTCACGAGGTCGTTCCGTTCGCGCGCGACCTCGGCGTGGCGACGGGGCTCGCCTTCGACCGCGCGGGGCGGATGTACGTCGGCGACCGCACGGGGACGATTCACCGCGTCAACGGCCGCGGCGAGTCGGAGGTGTGGGCGCTGCTCGAACAGTCGGTCGCGGCCTACCACCTCGCCTTCGGGCCCGACGATAACCTCTACGTGACCGGGCCCACGGTTTCGAGCCACGAGTCAGTCCAGCGCATCGACCGCGACGGCCGCGCGTCGGTCTTCTTCAAAGGGCTAGGGCGGCCGAACGGCCTCGCGTTCGACGCGGACGGGAATCTCTACGTCGCCGCATCCCACAAGGGGCGGCGCGGCGTCGTGCGCATCTCGGCCGACGGGAGCGACGCCGGCCTCGTCGTCGCCGGGATGAACGTCGTCGGCCTCTGCTTCAACGCCGGGGGCGACATGATCGTCGCCACCAACGAGGCCGTCTACAGCCTCCCGGTGGGCATCAAAGGAACTTTGGTGAAGTAGGCGGTTGACTCCCGACTCCCGTTTTTGACACCCCCACCCCCGCGTGCTACTTTTTCTGACTCCGCGCCCGAGCGTTTCGACCGTGAGTTGTGATGCCAAGTGACTTAGTCGGACAGCTGATCATCTACGTCGTCGTGCTGCTGCTGGCCATCTCGGCGCACGAGGCGGCGCACGCCTGGATGTCCTACAAGTTCGGCGACGACACGGCCTACCTGCTCGGCCGCATCACGCTCAACCCCGTAGCGCACACCGACCCCATCGGCACGCTGCTCATCCCCATCGCGGCCTTCATCATCTCGGCCGTGGGCGGGCCGCTCGCCGGCATCCCGCTCATCGGGTGGGGTAAGCCGACGCCGGTCAACCCGCTGCGCTGGCGGAACAAGGACGTGGCGAACGTGATGGTCTCCATCGCGGGCATCCTCGCCAACCTCGTCATCTTCCTGGGCGCGCTGGTGCTCTTTAAAATCGCGCAGTACTCGGGGCTGTTCGGCGACGGCGGGGCGCTCGCCAGCGTCCGCGAGCCCGTGGGGATGCTGCTCACCTTCGGCATCTCGATGAACCTCGGGCTGGCCATCTTCAACCTGCTCCCGATCCCGCCGCTCGACGGCAGCAAGGTCCTCTACACCTTCCTGCCGGCCAGCGCGCAGCCGACGATGGAGCTGATGGAGAGGTTCAGCTTCATCATCCTGATCATCATCATCCAGGTCGGCGTGCTCGACTTCATCTTCAACCCGGTCTGGAACGTCGTCTTACGGATTCTGGCGCTGTAGCGCCGACGCCCGCGGGCTTTTCGCGGCTTTAACCGTCATGCCAAAAAGAATTTTCAGCGGCGCACAGCCGACCGGCAACCTCCACATCGGCAACTACCTCGGCGCGCTGCGCAACTGGGTGGCGCTCCAGCACGAGTACGAGAGCTTCTTCTGCGTCGTCGACCTCCACGCCATCACCGTCCCGCAGGACCCGAAGGAGCTGGCGGCCAAGTCGCGCGAGGTCGCGCGCATCTACCTCGCCGCCGGAGTCGACCCGAACGTCTCGACCATCTTCGTCCAGTCCGACGTGCAGGAGCACGCGGAGCTGGCGTGGGTCATCAACTGCGTCGTCCGCATCTCCGAGCTTGAGCGCATGACGCAGTACAAGGACAAGGCCAAGCGGCAGCGCGAGAACGTCTCGGTGGGGCTGCTGACCTACCCGGCGCTGATGGCCGCCGACATCCTGCTCTACCAGACCGACCTCGTGCCCGTCGGCCAGGACCAGAAGCAGCACCTCGAGCTGACGCGCGACGTGGCCGAGCGCTTCAACCGCGACTACGGCGAGACCTTCCGCGTCCCCGACGCCTTCATCCCGAAGGTCGGCGCGAAGATCATGGCGCTCGACGACCCGTCGAAGAAGATGTCGAAGTCGGACGAGAACGCCAACGGCCGCATCTCGCTTTTGGACGACGCCGCAACCATCCGCCGCAAGTTCAAGCGCGCCGTCACCGACTCGGGCACCGACGTGCGCTTCGACGCGTCGCGCCCGGCCGTCACCAACCTGCTCTCGGTCTTCCAACTGCTGACGGGGAAGACGCCCGAGGAGATCGAGTCGCACTTCGCGGGCAAGGGCTACGCGCAGCTCAAGTCCGACCTGGCCGAGGCGACGATAGAGTTCCTGCGCCCGTTCCAGGAGCGGATGCGCGACATCGGCGACGAAGAGCTGAGCCGCACGCTCAAAGGCGGCGCCGACAAAGCGCGCTCCATCGCGGCGGAGACGATGCGCGCGGTGCGCGAGCGCATGGGAATCGTGGGGGCTTAGAAAGAGTTGTCGAGCGAACAGCCGGAGACGCCGAAAGCCACGGAGGAGGGCACGGTCGCGAGCGCGGCCGAGGGCCAGCCCTTGAACGTCGCGGGCGCGACGCCCGAGATCAGCTCCGCCGGCGGCGGGGAGGAGCTGAAGCTCGTCCTCGGCGAGTTCGCCGGGCCGATGGACTTGCTGCTCTACCTCATCCGCCAGGAGCAGGTCAGCATCTACGACATCCCCATCGCGCGCATTACCAACGAGTACCTGCGCTACCTGCGCCTGATGCAGGGGATGGACATCACGGTCGCCAGCGACTTTCTCGTGATGGCGGCCACGCTCATCGAGATCAAGTCGCGGATGCTTCTTCCCCGCGACCCGGCGGTGAGCGAGGACGAGCTGGCCGAGGACGACCCGCGCCGCGAGCTGGTCGAGCGCCTGCTCGAACACCAGAAGTACAAGGCCGCGGCCGAGATGCTCTGGTCGCGCGCGACCGTCGAGCACGCCGTCTACACGCGCGCGCCGCTCGAGACCGACAAGGAGAACCCGGAGGTCTCGGCCGGGGCGTTCGACCTGCTGCGGGTCTTCCAGCAGATTCTCGCGCGCCGCAAGGAAGAAGTGCTGTTGGAGATCGAGCGCGACGAGGTCACGATGGCCGAGATGCTCGAACGGCTCCGCAACATGATCTTCTCCACGGGCGAGCTGAACATGCGCGACTTCTTCGAGCGCGCCGAGACGCGGCGCGAGCTGGTGCTCGCCTTCCTCTCCGTGCTCGAACTCGTCCGCACCACCGAGATTCGACTTTTCCAGAGCCAGACCTTCGGCGACATCGTCGCGCGCGTCGGCGCGTGAGGCTTTCGGGTTGGGTATGAGCAAACGCAGAAGCAAGCAGAGTTCGCCCGAGTCGGCCGCGCCGGCCGACGAAAACGTCTCGGCCGCGACCATCGGAGCCGAGTCCGACTCGCGCGACGTGGCCGTCGAGGAGCTTGACGAGGCGCTCGACGCGCTCCCCGGCGGCGGCGACGAGGCGGGCGCGGGCGGCGAGCACGGCAACCCGCTCGCGCGCATCGACGTGAGCGGCGAGACCTCCTTCGACTCGGCCGAGTTCGAGGAGGAGGACGAGGACGACGAAGAAGAGGAAGTCGATGACGGCGACGTGACGGACGACGAGGCCTCCGACGACGAGAAGGCCGAATACGCGGTCTTCGACGCCGACGCCGAAGACCGCGCCGAGGAGTTCGAGCGGATGCGCGCGCGGCCGGCCTCTTCCGCCCCGGCCGACGCCGACGACGACGAGGTCGCGCCCGGCGGCCAGCCGCGCGAGCTGGCCGAGCTGGTCTCAATCTGCGAGGCGCTCATCTTCGTCTCGGAGGAGCCGATTGCGGTCAAGTCCCTCGCCGACATCCTCGGGGAGGACAAGGGCTGGGTGCAGGTCGCCCTGGACGAGCTGGCGAAAGAGTTCAACGAGCGCGGCGGCGGGCTGATGCTCCGCGAGGTCGCGGGCGGCTGGCAGTTCGCCACGCGCCCCGAGCACCACGAGCACGTCCGCGCCTACCTCAAGTCGAAGCCGAGCGCCAAGCTCTCGCTCGCCGCGCTGGAGACGCTCGCCGTCATCGCCTACAAGCAGCCGGTGACCGTCCCCGAGATTCTCGAAATCCGCGGCGTGCAGTCCTCCTCGGCCATCAAGACTCTCCTCGACAAGCGGCTCATCGTCGCCAAGGGGCGCAAGGAGACGGTCGGGCGCCCGATGATGTACGGCACCTCGAAAGACTTCCTCCTCCAGTTCGGCCTCAAGGACCTGACCGAGCTGCCGAACGTCGAGGACTTCGAGGACATGGCCGGCGGCGGGGGCGAGCTCTGACGCCGCGCGCGTCCGTGGAGGGCTGAGCACGTGGGACTCGTAATCTGTGTAGGCTTGCCGTCCGAAGTCCGCGAGAGCGACCCGGAATATCTCGAATATTTTGACGGTCAGGTCGAGGCCGTCAACGGCGTCCTCGATTCCTTCGGCCTGCCCGAGTACCAGGAGCCTTTCGACATCAAGGACGAGCGGACGTTCGAGTTCGACATGCTCGGCTACGACGGCCTGCACTACCTCCGCCGCCTCGCGGCGCACCTGGCGCTCAAGGGCGAGCTGCCCCCGCCGGGCGAGGGCGACGCCGCGAGCGACCCCGTCCTCAACGACTACTACAGAATCTTCGACGACAGCTTCGCACGCGGCCAGGCCGCCGGCATGCCCTTCCAGCACCTCATCGTCCACGGCGACGCCGAAGGGTACTACCTGCCCGTCGAGTTCGGGGACGTGATCATCCCCGACGCCTCGCTCGAGATAGACGGGGGGATGCTCGGCTCCTCGCACGCGCTGCTGGGCGAGTGCCAGGAGCTCGCGCGTCAGCTCGAACTCCCCGAGGGCCTGTCGCCGGGCGACGAGGCTTTCGACGAGGTTTTCGACCAACAGGGTCTCGGCGACGCGAAGTGGGAGAGGTACCGCGTCGAGTCCTACACCTGCCTCGGGCTGATCCGGGCCTGCGAGGCTTCAATCGAGACCGGCGCGGCCGTCGTCTTCGCCTGAGTTGAGGAGCGCCATTTGGAAGAACGTTTGCAAAAGCTGATAGCGGCGGCCGGCATCGCTTCGCGCCGCCACGCCGAAGAGATGATCGCGGCGGGCAAGGTGACGGTCAACGGCGAGGTCGTGCGCGAGCAGGGCACGAAGGCGGACCCCGCGCGCGACCACATCAAGGTGCGCGGCCGTTTGATAAATCCGCTGCTCGAGAGCCGGGAGAAGACCTACGTCCTGCTCAACAAGCCGCGCGGATACCTGACGGCGCTCTCGGACCCGGAGGGGCGCCCGCTCGTCTCGGAGCTTGTGCCGCATTCGCTCGGCCGGCTCCACCCCGTGGGCCGGCTCGACTTCAACACCGAGGGGCTACTCATCCTGACCAACGACGGCGAGCTGACCAACTACGTCACCTCTGCGCGCAACCACGTCGAGAAGGTCTACGAGGTGAAGGTCAAGGGCATGCCGCCCGAGGCGCAGATAGAGCGGCTGCGGCGCGGCGTGCGGCTCGACGACGGCGTGAAGACCGCGCCGGCGCGAATAACCAAGACCGACGAGACGAAGACCAACACCTGGTTCGAGGTCGTCCTGCGCGAGGGGCGCAACCAGCAGATACGCCGCATGTTCGACTCCATCGGCCACTCGGTCGTCAAGCTGCGCCGCGTGGCGATCGGCCCCGTCACCGCCGAAGGCATCCTTATCGGCCAGTGCCGGCACCTCACCCCCGCCGAGGTCAAACGCCTCAAAGGCGGGGGCGCGAAGGCGTCAAAGGGTGGCGGCGCGGCGGCCGCAGGGACGCCCCGGCGCGGGGTCGCAGGGGGCGGCGCCGTCAAGCGCGGAGCCTCCTCTCCCGGCACACGGCGTCCCACGCGGAAGGGCGCGGCCAAGCGCCGCACGGGTCAAGGGGGCGGCGCGGGTAAGTTAAAATAATCCGTCGGCAGTAATCATACCGTTCAGGGGGCTTTGATGGATTTCGAGCTTAACGAGGAACAGCTACAGGTGAAGATGAGCGTGCGCGAGTTCGCCGAGGGCGAGATCGCGCCGCACGTGCGCGAGTGGGACGAGAAGCAGCACTTCCCCGTGGAGCTGGTGCCGAAGCTCGCCGCGCAGGGCTTCATGGGCGTCATCTTCCCAGAGGAGTACGGCGGCGCGGGGATGGGCTACGTCGAGTACGTCTCCATCATCGAGGAGCTTTCGCGCGTGGACGGCTCGGTCGGCATCTCGGTGGCGGCGCACAACTCGCTCTGCTCGAACCACATCTACCTCTTCGGCACCGAGGAGCAGAAGCGCAAGTTCCTCGTGCCGCTCGCGTCGGGCGAGAAGCTGGGCGCGTGGGGTTTGACCGAGCCGCACGCGGGCTCGGACGCGTCGGGCACGCGCACGACCGCCGTCAGGCGCGGGCAGGAGTGGGTCGTCAACGGCTCGAAGAACTTCATCACGCACGCCATCCACGGCGACACGTGCGTCGCGATGGCCTCGACCGACCGCGCCATGCGCTCGAAGGGCATCACGGCCTTCATCTTCGAGAAGGGGACGCCCGGCTTCGGCCCCGGCAAGAAGGAGGACAAGCTGGGACTGCGCGCGTCCGAGACGGCGAGCGTCGTCTTCGAGGACTGCCGCATCCCGGACGAGAACCGTCTCGGCCCCGAGGGCCTGGGCTTCATCCACTCGATGCAGGTCTTAGACGGCGGGCGCATCTCCATCGCGGCGCTCGCGCTAGGGCTAGCGCAGGGCGCGTTCGAGTCGGCGGTCAAGTACTCGAAGGAGCGCCAGCAGTTCGGCCAGCCCATCTCGAACTTCCAGGCCATCCAGTTCAAGCTCGCCGACATGGGGACGCAGATTGAGGCCGCGCGCCTTTTGACGTACCGCGCCGCCGCGCTGAAAGACGCGGGGCGCAAGACGACGAAGGAGTCCTCGATGGCCAAGCTCTACGCCTCGGAGGTCGCGGTCAAGGTCAGCGAGGAGGCCATCCAGATACACGGCGGCTACGGCTACACGAAGGACTACCCGCCCGAGAAGTTCTGGCGCGACTCCAAGCTCTGCACCATCGGCGAGGGCACCAGCGAAATCCAGCGCCTCATCATCGCCAAACAGATTCTCAGCAACTCTCAACGACTTTCGGCTGCCCATCATTTGCGCTTGACCTTGGA
>JAIVJI010000072.1 GCA_020200135.1 Acidobacteriota bacterium
GGTTGACGACGCGCCGGATGCCGCGCCTGCGCCTGCGCGCCGCCCCACCCGCGCCGGGGGCGGGCGTCGTCGTCGTCGCGTCGCCCGGCGGCGCTGGTGTCGGCTGAGACGGTTGCTCGTCGTGCTCGTCGGTCGGCATAGCTTGTCCGTGAAGTGTCGCCGGGGGGGAGTCGGCGGCCGAGAAAGAGAAACTGATTCGGGAAGAGACCTAAACCTTGTTCCGCCGGGACTGGCGCGGAGCGCGCCGGGCGCGGCCCCGCGACCTTCAGGCCGGCGCGACGTCCGGGCCGGGCGTCTTCGCCTCGGCCAGCCCGCCCCCCTCGCGCGCCGGGGTGCCGAGCGGCACGTTGCCGACTATCTCCAGCTCGAAGCCTTCGAGCGCGGAGACGCGCGGCGGGTGGTTCGACAGCAGCAGTATCCGGCGCAGGCCCAGCTCGTGGAGTATCTGCGCGCCGACGCCGTAGTCGCGATCGGTGCCGTACCCGGTCTCGACGCACGCCTCCTGCTTCGACAGGCCGCGCTCGCGCATGAGCTGGTAGGTCTTGAGCTGGTGGACGAGGTCGAGGTTGTTCTGCCGCTGTCGCAGGTAGAGGACGACGCCGCGCCCCTCGGCCGCGATGCGCTCGAGGGCGGCGTGGAGCTGGAAGCCCGTGTCGTCGACGAGCGACCCGAACATGTCGCACGTCACGTTCTCGGTGTGGACGCGGACGAGCACCGCCTCTTCGGTGCGCACGTCTCCCATCACCATCGCGAGGTGTACCTCCTCGCTCAGCGCGTTCTCGAAGGCGACGGCGCGGAACATCCCGTAGACCGTGGGGAGGTCGGTCTCGACCGCGCGCCGCACCAGGACCTCCTTCCGCATCCGGTAGCGGACGAGGTCGGCGACCGTGATGATTCTCAGGCCGTGGCGCGCGGCGAACTCTTCGAGCTGCGGCAGGCGCGCCATCGTGCCGTCCTCGTTCATGATCTCGCAGATGACGGCCGAGGGGTTGAGCCCCGCGATGCGCGCCAGGTCAACCGAGGCCTCGGTCTGACCCGGGCGGACGAGCACGCCGCCCTTCCGTGCGCGCAGCGGGAAGACGTGTCCGGGTCGCGCCAAATCCTGCGGGCGCGTCTTCGGGTCGACGGCCGTAAGTATCGTCGTCGCGCGGTCGGCGGCCGAGATGCCGGTCGTCACACCCTTGCGCGCCTCGATGGAGACGGTGAAGGCGGTGCCGAGAAACGAGGTGTTGTCGGCGACCTGCATCGTCAGGTGCAGCTCGTCGCAGCGCTCCTCGGTCAAGGGCATGCAGATGAGGCCGCGCGCGTGCGTCGCCATGAAGTTGACGACCTCGGGCGTGACCAGCTCGGCGGCGCAGACGAGGTCGCCCTCGTTCTCGCGGTCCTCGTCGTCCACGATGATGATCATGCGGCCGTCGCGCAGGTCAGCGGCGGCCTCTTCGATGGAAGCGAAAGGCATCGTATTTAGCCTAAAAAATCAACTGTGGAGAGCTTTAGCGGTCGCCGGGTATGTTACCCGAAACGGGCCGTTTTGGCGAACGGAACGCGCGGGGAGGGTTGCGGGGCGCCGGACGCACGCGGCGGGGAGGCGCGAGGGAGAGGTCGGCGCTTCGGCGGCCGGCGCTTAAGGGTACGGGAGCTTCGTGATGCGCTCGGGCTCGAAGGTAGTGACTCCGTTGCCGTTCCCCTGCATCGGGTCGGAATAGCCGATGACGCCGACCATCACCTCCTCGCCGTCCACGTTGAGCGTGAGGTCGAGCCCGACCGCCTCGTCAGCCGCGACGGCGAGGTACGTCATCCTCAGCCTCTTGAAGCCGGGGAGGGCGGCCTCAACCTGGTAGACGCCCGCCGGGAGCGCGGCGAACTCGAACTTGCCCTCGTCCGTGGTGGCGGCCGTGAGCTTCTTCTTCGTCTTGTTGTCCGTCAGCACGACGCTCGCGCCGGGTATGAAGGCCCCGTTCGGGTCGAGGACTATGCCCTTCAGCGCCGAGCCCTTGCCCGGCTTCACCGTCCGGCTCACCTTGGCCGAGCCCGATTCGCAGGCGTCGGCGCGCTTCGACTTGCCCTGCCCGAAGGCGAGGCCGCAGAGGCTCAGCACCGCGGCGAAGGCGGCCCCGGCCGCGCGGCCGGCGCGGCGGCGGGCGGCGCGCAGACCCGTGGGGCAGTCCTTCGTCAGCACCGTGCCGTCGGCGCGCCGGTAGAGGCGCGCGCAGAGACGCCCCTCGGTGCGCGAGACGAGCGACCCGGCCTCGGCCCTCGTCAGCTCGGAGACGTTGTAGACGTGCAGGTCGCACAGGCGGCAGAAGCGCACGCGCTCGTCGCCCTCCATCGCCTCCCAGCTCGCCGGGCAGGGCGAGGCGACGCGCACCCGCGACAGGAGGTCGGCTCTCTCTTCGTTCATCTTTTGCTATCCGCGTGCGGCCCCGGCGGCCGTGGTGTGGACTCACGTTGAGATGCCTCGGAGGGTCGCCGGGGGTTGCCTCGGCGGAGGGGACAAAATGAAGTAGACAGTAGACAGTAGCCAGTAGCCAGTAGAAAAAAGCGGGCGGCGCGTCTGAACCCTTGATTGGGACGCGCCGCCTGTTTTCCTACTGACTACTGTCTACTGTCTACTTCATTACTGGCCGAACCTCTTCCTGTACTCGTCCGAGGTGATGAACGCCTTGACCATCTCGGCCGCGACGAAGTCGCCGCCGAACTGGTTGAGCTTCCCGAGCCAGTAGCTGTAGCCCGCGAGGTCGGAGTCGGGCGGGTCGAACGGGTTGCGGCGCAGGTAGCCGAAGTACTGCATCAGCACGAACGCCTTGCGGAACTCCCGGTCGACGAACTGCTGGTGCCCGGCCAGCTTGGCGAGCACGGTGGCGCGCGTCTCGGCGCCGTCGCGCAGGCCCTGCGCGAGCGACTCGCGCTGCGTGGCCGTGAGCGGGCCGCCCTCCGTCTCGCCCCAGTCGTGCGCGATCATGCGGTCGAGCGCGTCCACGTACTGCTCGGGCGTCATCGTCTCGGGGTAGCGCGCCTGGAACTCGGCGCGCGCGACGAACTCCTCGGCCAGACGCCGCCGGTTCTCTTCCAGCAGCGCCTGCCAGCCCTCGCGCCCGACGACCAGGCCCCCGGCGGCGCGCCGCGTGTCGGCCGTGAACTCATTGAAGCGCGGCAGCGTCCCGTAGGCGGCCTTGTGCAGCCGGTAGACGTAAAAGCCCGTCGTCTGGGACTCGATGGAGAGGAAGAACGCGGCCGAGACGTGGACGCGCCGGGCGTCCATGCACGGCGACGGGATGAACGGGCACCTGGACACGATGTCGTGGTACCAGAAGGTCAGCCCCTCGGGGTCGGGCTCGCGCCCGAGGAAGTCGAGGTAGTGCTGGCGGACGAAGAAGGCCGGGTCGTCCGTGGGGTTCATGGACGCGGGCCGCGCCGTGCCGGACGGCGTGAACGGGGCGCTCGTGTGGCGGACGCCGTCCGAGAACTCGACGCTGACGGTGAAGGTCTCGTCGGGCGGCAGCGTCCCGAGCACGAAGAGGCGCGTGTCGCTCTTGCGCTCCAGCGTCGAGGCGCGCCCCGTCCAGCGCTCGAGCCGGACGCGCGAGACGAAGTCGTTACCCGCCCGCTCGGGCGCCTTCCACTCGACGACGCGGTAGCCGTCGTCGGGGAAGAAGAGCGAGACGGACGTGAAGGTCACGCCGCCCGCCGTCCAGACCGCGAAGCCGACCTGCCCGCGTTCGAGCGACGCCTCCTCCCAGCGCTCGCCGACCTGGCTCGGGTCGAACGTGACGCTGCGGACGGCCGTGCCGCGCGACCTGATGGTGAAGGTGTAGGTGCCCGGCTCGAGCGCGCCGAGGTCGAAGAAGTACTCCTTGTGGACGATGGCGAGCGTGCAGCCGCCCGTCCAGCGGTTGACCGCAAAGTCCACGGATAACTGGTTGCCCTCCCGCACGACGGGGCCGACGCTCGCGATGCTGTAGCACCCGTCCGGGAACTGTATGTTGACGCGCGCGAACGACCGGCCGCCCGAAGACCAGACGCGGGCGGCCGTCCACTGGGCCGGCAGGTTGAACGGCTCATGCCTTTCCGTCTGCGCGGCGGCGGGCGGCGCGGCGGCGCAGAGCAGCAGCGCGACAAAAACCGCGTTGGCGAGGGCGAGAGTTAAGCGAGGACGGTACTTCATCGGACGACTCCCTTTCGGCTAGGAATTATTCTCCACTTCTGAGACGCCGGCAAGGGGCGCGAACCCACACGGATTTTTTCGCGCGGCGGCCGCCTCAGAGCCCCGCGGCCGCCTTGATCTTCTCGCAGACGCGGACGAGCGCGCCGTCGAGTTCCGCGGCCGGGATGCTGGCGAGCGGGCGCGCGGGGTCGTTGGCCGCCTGGTAGTCGGCGATGGCGGTGTCCTTGTAGAGGCAGTGGCTGACGGCCACCCAGACGACCCTCAGGCCGTCGCCCTCGGCGGCCGCGAGCAGCGGCGGCAGTTCGCGCTCGGCGATGAACTCCGACGCGAGGAAGTTCGGGCTGACCAGCAGCACGGCCACCTTCGCCGAGGCCAGGGCGCGCGCTATCTCGTCGCGCCAGCGGTCGCCGGCCCCGATGTCCGTGTCGGCCCAGACCGACATCCCGCCGCGCTTGAGCGGCGCGAGCATCGTCTGGAGCCTGTCGAGCCAGACCTTGTCCGCGTGGCTGTAACTGACGAAGACCTGCTCGCGCGGCGGCCCCATCGCTTCCCCCGGTTCCGACCCCCATGTGTAGCCGCGCGCGTAGCCCGTCACGTCGTCCAGGAGCCCGCGCACGGCCACCATCCGGTAGCTCTTCTGGCACTGGATGTGCTCCTCGGCGTCGTCCATGAACTGGCGCAAGACTTCGGCCGGGTAGAAGTGCGGCTCCTGGCTGCTCTTGCACTTCGCGCAGTTGCAGGGGATGAGCTTGCTGTAGCGGAGGCGGTTGTAGGAGGCGTGAATCTTGTCTAGCTCGTAGGAGATAACCGTCATCAACTCTTTCTTACGACGCCCCGCGACGCGGATTTTTATCTCGCGCCGGCCGTAGTGCTCGATGACCTCGGCGCGGGTCGGGCCGTCCTCGACGATGACGCCGCTGCGCCAGACGAGTCCCTGCCCCTCGCCCGCGATCATCTCGTGCATGGCGACGATGAACTGCGTGATGATGCCCTTCGGCATGAACTCGTAGATGTAGCGCAGGAGGAGGTTGTCGGCCTCGTCCCACTCGTAGTGCGGCTGATTCTCCGTGAGCAGTTGCGGCGCGATGTAGAGGTCGCTGCCCGGAATCCGGTAACACAGCTTGAAGTTGATCATCAGTTGCAGCAGCTCGTCGCGCATCTCCGCGTACTCGTCCGCCCGCCAGATGTCGGCGAGGTCTGCGCGGTCGAACTTCCCGAGGCTGCCGACCACGCGGTTGTTATCCAGCACCTTGTAGACCGCGTCCGTCCCCCACCGCGGCTTGAGGATGACGGTCTTGCGCAGCAGCGGGTCGTCCTGAAAGTGCAGACACACGCCGAGGTCGTGCAGGTAGCCGCTCAGTTGCAGCTTGTCCTTCTGCTCCTTGAACCCGTTGCGCTCGCAGATAACAAAATACTCCTGGGAACCAATGTAATTGCGCTCGTCCCTCTCCAAAGCCTCCCTCACCTTGACCCACGTCTTCGGCAGCGTCGCGCCGACGTGCGGCAGCCCCTTGAGGTAATGCATGACCTCGACGAGGATTCGGTCAAGCCCGCGGTTCGTGGCGAGGTTCGTGGCGAGCGTCTCCTTCAGGTTCGGGAACTGCCCCCGCAGCAGCCGGTCGTTGATCTCGCGGCGGCGGTCTTGCCTCTCGTTCTTGACGATGAGCAGCGGGCTCCCGTCGCTCAAAAGCTCGACGATGTTGAGCCAATAGAAGAAGTCCGTGTCCTCCTTCCGCGTGTCGGCCACAAGGATGTAGAGCGAGCGCTTAGTGAGGAAGAACTGGTGGGTGGCGTGATAAATCTCCTGCCCGCCGAAGTCCCAGATGTTGACCCGGAAGGGACGACCGTCCACCAGCGGAAAAGACCACGGAATAACCTCAATGCCTTTGGTCGAGTCCTCCTCCTTGAGGCGGTATTTAGGGTTCTGAATTTTTTTAGCTAAGGTCGTCTTCCCGGCCCCGCCCTCGCCGACGACCAGCAGCTTCGCCTCGAAGAGGTAATCCTTGCCTTCGTTCTCCAGTTGTTTGAAATACTTTTTGATGTCGCCGACGCCCTTCCACAAGACCTCCGGCGGCGGGGTTCTGACCGGGTTTTCACCCAAGTCGATAGACTTAAGGTTCTCAAGCTGCAAAATCTTCGAGGAGATTTCGTTGATGAGGTTGTTCCTGAGGTCGAGCACCTCCAACTGAGTCAGTTCATAAAGGAAATCCGGGAGCGAAGTTACCTGGTTTCTGACGAGGTTCAGTTTCCGCAGGTTGTGCAGGTGACTTATCCACTCGGGCACCTCCTCTAGAAGGCAGGCGGCGAGGCTGAGCCTAGTCAAGTTACGAAGGCTGCCGACCCACTCCCACCCGGCCGAGAAGTCCAGCGGATTGTTCGACAGCCAGAGGACGCTCAATTTACTCAGTTGTGCCAGCGACGGAGGCAAAGTCCTTATCTGGTTCTTACCTACGTCCAAGTAGGTCAGATTTTTCAGCCGCGAGACCGCATCGGGCAGATGTGCCAGCCTGTTGCCCCACAGATTGAGTTCTTCCAGTCCCGCCAGCTCCGTAACGAGCGGCGGCAGCGTCGCCAGTAGGTTGTTCTGTAGGTGAAGCTGTCTGAGGCCGCGCAGTCGTGTTAAGCCTTCCGGTAAGGAGGTCAAGCTGTTTGACGACAGGTCGAGCCGCCTCAGGTTGCTCAGGTTCGCGATGGCGTCCGGGAGCGACCTGATTTGACACGCGCTCAGCGTCAGCTCTTCCAGGTTCTTCAACTCGAAGACCTTGGGCGGCACGTCGCCCTCGTTGTCGTAGGAGCCCGAGAGCAGTCCGCTGAGGCTGAGTTTCTTAAACTTCTTTCTCCTGGCCTCCTCTATTAACTGCTGGATGTGTTCGGGCGTATTCTTCATCGGCATGATCCTTTTGAAAGGGGCGGGCGCGTCGGTTCGGCGCAATGCCTCGTGAGGCGTCGGGCGGTTAGGGTGCGAAAGGGCTGACGGGCGCGGGGGCGCGCGGGCTCAGTCCGTGAACTGCGTGACGCCGTGGACGACGGTGCGCGCCTCGATGACCGTCATGCCTTCGAGGCGTTTGGAGTCGGGGTCGTTTCTTTCGCCTGTCACGTCCCGGATAAAGACCTGGCGGACGCGTGCGCCGAAGGTCTTCCTGATCTCGCCGTAGACCGCGGGGTCCTGCTCGCCCGAGTCGCCGACGAGGACGAACTCGCGGCGCGGGAGGTTGAGCATGACGCGCGAAATCTGCCCGACCTTCTGCACGAGGGTCGCCTCGTCGCCCGCCGCGAAGTTCTTGAAGTCGTGCCAGCTCTCGTGTTCGAGGAGGTTCTTGCGCACGTCCTTCATGTGGAACGCGCCCTCGGGGTAACTGGCGCGGACGAACTCGCCGAGCAGCTTGTACAACTGCCACGGGCTCCCCGAGACGTAGTGGAACATCACGCCGCCGCCGAAGGCGCGGTAGCGCTCGGCCATGCCCTCGGCCGCCACCCAGTCGCGCAGGAAGGTGTTCCGCAGCACGACGCGCTTGCCGGCGGGGACTTCGGTGACCTTGATGGTGTCGTCGATGTCCGAGATGACCGAAAGCCCCTCCGGCTCGACCAGCCGCGCGCGCCCCGCGCCCTCGAACCCTTCGGCCGAGGCGGTGAAGGTCAGCCACCCCGCGCCGGAGCCCTGCGCCTCCAGCAGCTCGCGCGCCTTCGCCTCGGGGATTTCGAGGTCGTGCCGGACGAGGCCGTTGAAGTCGGTCAGCCCCGGCAGGTCATACGTGCGCCCCTCCGGGTCGCGGTCGAACCTGACGCTCACAGACTCGCGCGAGTCGTCGTCGGCGACGAAGTGGCTGAGGCGCGACCTGAGCCGCCCGAGGTCTTCCGCGTCGAGCGCCCCCATGTCGGAGGCGAAGATGCCCAGCACCTCGTCCGGGACGGGGAGCCGCCGCGCCTTGCTCACCCAGACACGCAGCGGGATGACCCACGCGCCGCGGTCGACCTCCTTGCGGTAGCCGTAGGTCGGGTAGGCGATGACCTCCTTGTCGCGCTTCAGCTCGTCGAGCAGCTCGCCCGCCTTCTCGCCGACCGCGCCGACCACCTGCCCGGCCGCGTCCTCCACCTTGCCGAGGGCGTCTTTGGCCGCGCCCGCGATGTCGGCGGCCTTCTTCTTAAAAAAATCGCTCGCCATAAATTCCTCCGTCGTGAGGGGTGAACGTGTCCGGGCGAGGTGAAAGGTCGTGCGCGGCGCGTGCCGTGGGCGCCTACTTGTATCCCAGTTCGGTCAATTTTTCCACGGTCAGCGCGGGCTCGGCGCGCGCCCCGCCGTGCGTGAGGATGCGCTCGACGTACTTGGCGATGATGTCCACTTCGAGGTTGACGGGGTCGCCGGGGCGCAGGTGTGAGAGGTTCGTCACCGCCCACGTCTTCGGGATGACGGCGACCTCGAAGTGCTCCTCGTGGAGCGCGGCGATGGTGAGGCTGATGCCCTCGACCGCGACCGAGCCTTTGAAGACGAGGTAGCGCGCGACCCCCGCGGGGAAGCCGACGCGCGCCGTCCACGAGCCGCCGTGGTCGTCGGCCGAGAGGAAGCGGCCGGGCGCGTCGACGTGCCCCTGGACGATGTGGCCGCCGAGCCGCGTCGAGGGCGTCGCGGCGCGCTCCAGGTTGACGGGCGAGCCCGCGCGCAACTGCCCGAGCGTCGAGCGCTGCAACGTCTCGCGCGAGCCGTCGGCCGCGAACGAGTCGGCGCGCACGTCCAGCGCCGTCAGGCACACGCCGTTGACCGCGACCGAGTCGCCCTCGCGCGTCCCCCCGGTCACCACGCGCGCCTCGACCGTCATCCGCACGCCCTCGCCCCGCCGCTCCAGAGAACGCACGCGCCCCAGCTCCTCGATGATTCCCGTGAACATAAGCCTCCCCGGACAAAGTCAGAGTCCGCCCGTGAACATCTCACGGGCGGCGGTCGCGGACGGTCTGGAGCATGCGCCGGAAGACCTCCTCGACGGAGAGTTCGGTGGTGTCGATGACGACGGCGTCGTCGGCTATCTTCAGCGGCGAGTCGTCGCGGGTGGCGTCGCGCAGGTCGCGCTCGTTGATGTCGGCGAGCGTCGCCTCGAAGGTCTGACCCGCGCGGCGCCCGCTCTCCTCGTCGAGCCGGCGGCGGGCGCGCGCCTCGGGCACCGCCGTCAGGAAGAACTTCACGTCGGCCGACGGGAAGACGACCGTGCCCACGTCGCGCCCGTCGAGCACGCAGCCCCCGCCCGCCTCGCCCAGCTCGCGCTGCCGGCGCACCAGCTCGCGCCGCACGCCCGGCACCGCCGAGACGACCGACGCCAGCCGCCCCGCGACCTCGCCGCGTATCTCCTCCGACACGTCGCGCCCGTCGAGATAGACGCGCAGCGAGTCCGGGTCGCCTTCGAGCCGGACCCGCGCGCGGTGCGCGACCTCGGTGAGCCTTGCGGCGTCCGACTCGTCCACGCCGGCGGCCGACGCGGCCAGCGCCACGGCGCGGTACATCGCGCCCGTGTCGATGTAGAGCAGCCCCAGCTCGCGCGCGAGCCTGCGCCCCAGCGTAGACTTGCCCGCGCCCGAAGGCCCGTCGATGGCGACGATGAATGGCTGCGTCATCAGGATTCCTTCAAGACCTCGCCGAGCGCCGCGAGCGCGACGTCCACGTCTTCGCGCGAGACGTCGTAGTGGGTGACCATGCGTATCAAGCTGCCGAAGCCGGAGCAGAGCACGCCGCGCGTCTCGCGCACGCGCGCGCAGATCTCGTCCGCCGGGAGTCGGGCCTCCGACACGTCGAAGATGACGATGTTGGTGCGGACGCTCTCGGGGTCGATCTTCACGCCGGGCAGCCCGGCCAACCCTTCGGCGAGACGGCGCGCGTTGGCGTGGTCGTCGCCGAGGCGCGGCGGGGTCTCTTCGAGCGCGACGAGTCCGGCGGCGGCCAGCACGCCCGCCTGCCGCATCCCGCCGCCCAGGAGCTTGCGCCAGCGCCGCGCCTCATCGATGAAGCCGCGCGCGCCCAGCAGCACCGAGCCGACGGGCGCGCCCAGCCCCTTCGACAGGCAGAACATCACCGAGTCGGCGGGGCGCGCGAGCGCGGCCACCGTCTCGCCGAGCGACTCGGCCGCGTTGAAGATGCGCGCGCCGTCGAGGTGGACGCGCAGGCCCAGCGCGTGCGCGCCGTCGCAAATCTCTTCGGTGCGCTCCCTGGTCAGCACCGAGCCGCCCGCGAGGTTGTGCGAGTTCTCCAGCGCGACGAGCCCGGTGCGCGCGACGTAGTAGGGCGCGTCGCCCGCGTGGACGGCCGCCTTTATCTCACCCCAGGTCAGCAGCCCCGTCCCCCCGCCGCCCCTGACCGGCCGCGCGAGCGCGCCCGAGATGGCGGACATCGCGGCCATCTCGTAGTTGTAGATGTGGCCGCGCTCCTCGATGACGACCTCCTCGCCGGGGCGCGTGTGGAGCTTGACGGCTATCTGGTTGCCCATCGAGCCGGTGGGGACGAAGAGCGCCGCCTCCTTCTCGAAGATACGGGCGGCGCGCTCCTGCAGGCGGTTGACCGTCGGGTCTTCGCCGTAGACGTCGTCGCCGACCTCGGCCTCGGCCATCGCGCGCCGCATGGCTGGCGTCGGCTTCGTCACGGTGTCGCTGCGGAAGTCGATCATAGAGTCCCTGCGTGTCAGACGAACGCGGAAAAGACCTCGTTCGAGAGCAGCGCGCCCTCGGGCGTGAGCCGGAGCACGTCGCCGTCGAAGCGTAGGAGGCCGGCCTCGCCGAAGCGCGCGAGGTCTGCGGCGTAGTCGGCGCGCACGTCGCGCCGGTAGCGCGCGCGGTGCTCGGAGAGGTCTACGCCGCGCCCCAGCAGGCGCAGGCCGAGGAAGAGCGCCTCGGCGCCCGCCGCGCGCTCGTCCAGCTCGTCGAGCGTGACGACCGCCGCCCCCTCCTCCTCGACTGACCTGACGTAGGCGAGCGCGTCGCGCTCGTTCGACCAGCGCGTGAGCCCCCCGTCGAACGAGTGCGCCGAGCAGCCGAAGCCGAAGTAGGGCGCGCCCGTCCAGTACTTCATGTTGTGCCGCGACTCTCGCCCGGCCACGCAGAAGTTGGAAATCTCGTACTGCTCGAACCCTTCGGCGCGCGTGCGCTCGACCATCAGGCGGTACATCTCGGCGGCGAGGTCGGGGTCGGGTTCGTCGTAGCGCCCGGCGCGAATCTGCTCGGCGAGCGGCGTGCCCTCGTGGACTTCGAGGAGGTAGAGCGAGAGGTGTTCGGGTCGGAGTCGCAGCGCCTCTTCGAGGTTGCGCGCCCAGGATTCGAGCGTCTGCCGCGGGAGGCCGGCGATGAGGTCGAGGCTGACGTCGTCGAAGCCCGCCCCGCGCAGCGCGTCGAACGTCCGGCGCGTGTCGTCGGCGGTGTGCGTGCGCCCGAGCCGCTTCAGCTCGCGGTCGTCGAAGGTCTGCGCGCCGAAGCTCGCGCGGCTGACCCCGGCGTCCCGCAGCGCGCGCAGGCCGTCGGGCGTGACGGTGCCGGGGTTCATCTCCAGGGTCACCTCGGCGCGCACGCCAACGTCGAAGCGGCGTCGCACGGCTTCGAGCACGTAGGAGACCTGCGCGGGCGTGAGCAGCGAAGGCGTGCCGCCGCCGAAGTAGACGGTGTCGACTTCGGCCCGACCTTCGACGCGAGTGAACGACTCTATCTCGCGCGCGAGCGCGCGGACGTACCGCTCGGCGAGCGCCCCCTCGTAAGCCCCCGTGGCGAAGTCGCAGTAGGAGCAGCGCGAGCGGCAGAAGGGGACGTGTATGTAGACTCCTGCGCGATTCATGTTCGACGGTTTCGCGATTATAACACGCGCGCGCGGGCGCCGTCGGCCGTGTACGTTTGGCGACAGACACGCGCGCGGCCATGTACGCTTTTAGCAAAGGCCGTGTATGACTTTACGCGGCGCGTGATAGTACCAAGTCGCGCGGGCGATTTTCGCCGCGCGGGGAAAGTCGCGTAAAGCGGAAGACTTTATTTTCTAAAACTCGACGCGCGTGGTATGGCACCACGTGGCATAAATTTTGTTGTGTTAAGGAACAAAAGCACAACAGGGTGGATGACTGCGCGTGGCCGTCTCATCGTTTCTTACCCTTGAATAGTCCACGCGCTTCGTCCGAAGACTTGAACCTGACAACACCCAATCTGGAGGAAGCGATTTATGGTTGACAACATGGAAGGAACTGGTGGCGGTAGCACCGGCGGCGGCGGCGGCTCTTCGAGCGGCGGCGGCCAGTAGCCTAACGGGCGCGTTGAGCCGCGCTCGGCCCTGACAGGGCTGAGCCGTGCGAGTGTCCGAACAAGGGGTTAAAGGATGAGGCGCACGAACTTTCGCTCGTGCGCCTCAAGTTTTAGCCCGCCTCAAATTCTACGACCCTACCTCGCGGCCGCGCCGAGACGGCGCAGGCTCCCCTCGCCGCTGACCTTGCGGCGGCCGGCCACGCGCTCGACCTCGTCGAAGGCGCGCAGGAGGTTACCGCCGAGTATCTTGAGCACGTCGCGGTCCGAGTAGCCGCGCCGCAGCAGCTCGTAGGTGATGTTCGGCAGGTCGGCCACGTCCCTGATGCCCTCGGGCAGGAAGCCGACGCCGTCGAAGTCCGAGCCGATGCCGACGTGGTCGACGCCCGCGACCTTCGCGACGTGGTCGATGTGGTTGACGATCATCGAGAGCGTCGTGTTCGGGATGGGGTTGACCTCGTTGAGCTTCTGCAACTCCTCTTCCAGGCGCTTCGGGTCGTCCTTGTAGCGCTCCCTCAGCTCGCCGCGCTGCCCCCTGAGCTTCTCGTCGCGCCCCAGCGCCGCGACGCGCACCTTCTCGTCCAGGAAGACCGGGTAGAAGTTTATCATCACGACGCCGCCGTTCTGCGCGATGCGCTTCAGCAGCTCGTCGGGCACGTTGCGCTTGTGGTTCGAGAAGGCGCGCGCCGAGGAGTGCGAGGCGATGACCGGCGCCTTCGACACGTCGAACACGTCCGACATCGTCTTGTCCGAGACGTGCGAGATGTCGACGAACATCCCGAGCCGGTTCATCTCGCGCACGACCTCGCGCCCGAAGTCCGACAGCCCGTTGTGGCGCGACGTGTCGCAGCAGGCGTCGGCCCACTCGTTGGTGTTGTTGTGCGTGAGCGTCATGTAGCGCACGCCGAGCCGGTAGAATTCGCGCAGCGCCGCGAGCGAGTTCTCGATGGCGTGCCCGCCCTCGATGCCGAACAGCACGCCGACCTTCCCCGACTTCTTCGCGCGCCGGATGTCGGCCGCCGAGGCGGCGAACACCAGGTCGTCGGGGTACTTCTCAAGCATCCTGTAGCTGACGTCTATCAGGTCGAGCGCGCGCCGCGCGGAGCCGCCCCGCGTCGCGTAATTCTTCGCTATCCAGTCCGGCGCCGCGTACTGCCTGTCGACGTAGATGGAGAAGAACGTCCCCGTCATTCCCGACTGCTTCAGGCGCGGGATGTCGGTGTGGTACTTCCCCGCCGAAGGCACGCCGAGGTCGTAGTCCTCGTCGGCCATGATGGTCGGGATGTCGTTATGCCCGTCCACGACGACGGCCTTCCTGTGCAGCGCCAGCGCGCGCTTCCAGAGCTTCTCGTCCCGCTGCGGCGCGGCGGCCGCCTGCGGCGCGGGCTGCGTCCGGGGCGCACGCCCCTTCGCGCCGGCGCCGTCGCGTGCGGCCTCGGCCTTGCGGACGGAGACGTTTGCGGTCGCGGGCGCGAAGGCGGCCGCGCAAGCCAGGACGAAGGCGGACAGCTTCCTTTTCATCGTCGGTCCCTACTTTTCGACAGATAGTTTCGGCCGGAGAGCGAGCGGATTATAAAGCGCCGGTCAGGCGTTTGTCCCGCGGCGCAGGTGTTCGAGGGCGCAGTCGATGCCCTCCTGCAAGGTCTTGCGCGTGTTGATGCCCGAGAGGTCGACGCCGAGGCGGACGAGGCTGCGCGCGACGCCCGCGCGGATGCCCGTGAGGACGACCTCCGTGCCCAGCAGGCGCGCGGCACGGGCGGCGCGGACGAGCGTGTCGGCGACGTGCGCGTCCACAAGGGGCACGCCCGTGATGTCGATGATGGCGGCGGGGGCGCGCGTCCGCTCCAGCCCCCGCAGCAACGCCTCGACCATGCGGCGCGCGCGCGCCGCGTCCATCTCGCCGACGAGCGGCATCAGCACCACGCGCTCGTCGAGCGGGATGAGCGGGGTCGAGAGTTTTTCGAGCAGCGCCTCCTGCACGCGTATGACCTCTTCGCGCAGCCGCGCGCGCTCGCCTTCGGCGCGCTGCCGCTCGATGACCTGACCCATCTGGCTGCCGACGTTGACCATCATCGAGAGCAGCGCCTCGTCGGGCGGTCGCATCTCGCGGCTGAAGAATTCGAGGACGGCGACCACCTCGCCGCGCATCACGACGGGGAAGGCCAGCGCCGCGTGCAGCCCGGCGCGCCCGGCCGGGGCCGAGCGCGGGAACGTCGGGTCGGCCGCGAGGTCTTCGACCCAGACGGGCTCGCCGCGCCCCCAGACCTGGCTCGGGAGTCCCGCCTCGCCGCGCGCGAAAGTCCTCCCTCTCGAAAGCCGCTCGAACTCTTCGAGCTCGACGCCCGGCGCGCGCCACGCCTCGACGAAGCTCAGCACCTCCGCCTCGCGGTCGGGCGCCCAGACTATCCCCAGCTCCCAGCCCAGCGCCTCGCACACGGCGCGCAGCACGCGCGGCACCGCCTCCCGGAAGTCGGCCGACTCGGCGAGAGAGCGCGTCACCTCGTACTGCGCGCCGAGTCGCGCCTCCGCGCGCTTGCGCGCCGAGGTGTCACGCGCGACGCCGGTGAAGTGTCGGCGCCCGGCGAGCACGAACTCGCCGAAGGAGATTTCGAGCGGCACCTCGCGCCCCGACTTGTGAAGACCCGGCAGCTCGACGCCCTCCCACGAGATGTGCCGGACGCCGGTCCCCGACGTAGCGCCGCATCCCCGCCTCGTGTACGCGGCGCATGTAGTCGGGCATCAGCATCGTCAGCGGCGCGCCGAGCATCTCCTCGGCCGCGCGGCCGAAGACGCGCTCGGCCGCGCGGTTGACGAAGAGGATGGTGCCCGCCTCGTCGACCGTCACCACGGCGTCCGCCACCGTCTCCATCACGGTGCGGCTCCGCGCCTCCGCCGCGCGCAACTCCTCCAACTCTCTCTCGTTCAGAGACACTAACGCCTTCCCTTCCCGACGCTTCTGCTTTCGGTGCTTTGCCCGAGACTATGTGACAGGCGGGACCAAAACACAAGAGTCCCCGCGTCCGGGACGAACCGCGGACGCGGGGACTCCTGTCAACTTCCCTTCAGCGCTTGCGGCCGACGGCGAAGAGGCTGGCGGAGGAGCGGACGTACATCACGCCGTCCGAGAGCGCGGGCGTGGCCATCAGCAGCTCGCCCATCGAGTTCGTGGCGAGGTGTTGGAAGGTCTTGCCCGCGGCGACGACGAGCACCTCGCCGTCCTCGTTCGAGAGGTAGAGCTTGCCGTCGGCCGCGACGGGCGACGCGCTGAAGCCGCTGCCGACGAGCGGGAGCCGCTGCCGGTACAGCTCCTCGCCCGTGCGCAGGTCGTATGCGTCGAGCAGCCCGTTGTTCGAGAGCACGTAGACGACGCCCCTGTAGACGAGCGGCGTCGGCATGTAGGAGCCGCGACCCGTGCGGCTCCACGCGACCGACTGGCTCTTCGACTCGCCCTCGGGGAGCGTGAGGTCGCCGCGCGCGCCGGCGCGCACGACGAAGATGGGACGCTCGGGCGCGCGCCCCGACGCGACGACGAACATGTCCTCGGCGAAGACCGGCGTGGGCGCCGTGATCTTCGAGCTGCGCCCGAGCCGCCACAGTTCGCGCCCGTTGCGCGGGTCGTAGCCGCGTATGTAGTTCGACGCGTTCGTCACCAGTTCCGGCCCCGCGGAGGTCTGCGCGACGGTCGGCGTGCCCCACGAAGGTATCTCTTCGCGCTCGGTCTTCCAGACGGTCTTCCCCGTCGCGGCGTCGAGCGCGAGCAGGAAAGAGTCGGCCTGCGTGTCGCACTGGAGGATGACGAGGCCGTCCCAGATGACGGGCGAGCTGGCCGGCCCCCACTCGTAGGTCGGGATGTCGTAAGCGCCGAGGTCGAGCCGGCCGAGGTCAACCCTCCAGAGCAGGCGCCCGCCCAGGTCGTACGCGTGGACGCCCTGAGAGCCGAACCACGCGACGACCACGCGGCCGTCGGTCGCGGGTGTCGAGTTGGCGTAGGTGGATTTGATGTGGCGCCTGTCGGCGGGCACGCCCCGGTGCGCGGTGCGCTCCCAGAGGATTTTGCCCGTCCGCCTGTCGAGCGCGTAGAGCACCCAGCGCTGCGGCGAGCGGTCTTCCGAGGCGTCGCCGTCGCCGTAGAGGCCGGGGCGGAAACCGGCCTTCGGGTCGGCGCTGACCGCGCTCGTGACGAAGACGCGTTCGCCCCACACGACGGGACTCGAATGCGCGAGCCCGGGGATGGGCGTGCGCCAGAGTATGTTCTCGCCGGTCTTGCCGTCCCAGCGGTCGGGGAGGAGCTGACCGTCGGCCACGCCCGAAGCGCGCGGCCCGCGGAAGGACGGCCAGCCCGCGCCGCGCGTCTCGGGCTCGGGGCGCGCGGGCGCGCGCGCCACGGCCGTCCTCACGATGCGGCGCGCGGTCTTCGGTCTTGCCTCCCCGGCGGGCGCCCACGTGCTGCGGTTGAGAATCATCCGGCGCGGCGTGCAGTCGTCGGAGACGAGGTCGAAGCGGACGCGCGCGCCGTCCAGAGTGACCTTGTAACGCCCGACGCCGTCGCAGCCCTTCGGGCCGCCCTTCGTGGACAGCTCGACCTCGCCGCCTCTGGCCTTCCAGTCGCCGCTCATCGCGGGCCAGCGGTCGCCTTCGAGCTTGAACGTCCCGGCGGGGTCGAAGCGCGCGTTGAAGACGCCGAACTTCAAAGGCGTCGAGGGGAGCCGCACTTCGCCCTGCCGCCCCGCGACCGGCGGCGCCAGCAGCGCGCACGCCGCCGCCGACACACACGCGAGCGCCAGCCGGAGCCTCACGCGGGTCTCTCTTTTCATAAGCGTCGTCACCCTTCTAATCGATGGAAGAGACGTAGTCCGCCGGAAGCCCCGTGCGCCCGGCGAGTTCCCTGAGCCGCGAGGCGTACCGCGGATTCCGCTCGCCGTCCGCGGGCGGCTCGGGGAGGTTGAAGCAGAGCGCGGGCGCGACGCCGCCGTCGGCCGCCCGCGCCGACACGACCTCGGGGCGGTAGGCGCTGACCGACTCCTCCGAGTAGAGCGCGTCAACCTCCCCGGGCGTCAGTGTGTAGAGCACGCCGTAAACGGTCGAGCCCGCGCGCGGCACGAGCGTCGCGCGCTCGCCGATGACCAGGCGGAAGCCCCCAACCGACGCCACGCGCCGCCCCTCCGGCCTCAAGCCCTTCCCGCGCAGCAGAGCCTCGTCCATGAACAGCCCGTAAAAGAAAACCTCAACCCTCTCGGCCATCTCGCTCTTTACTGCCACACCTCCGATTACGCCTTGAGAACTATCGCGTCGGCGGTCGGGTGCATGCCGTTGTCAGGCGGCGAACCTTTGCGCAACTATATCGAGGAAGTCACTACAAGAGTTACTCGGCAGACGGTATGACCTCCACTAGGAGCGCCTCTCAGCCTGCTCGCTCTCCAGTGCCCGCTCAGCTTCTTTGACACTAATCACCTGGGTCGGTTTGTGCGTAGCCACGTAAACCGCCGCCGCGATAGCCGCCCCGATAAGAGGGGCAATAATAAATAACCACAGCTGACTTAAGGCCCACCCACCCACAAAGACAGCCGGCCCAATGCTGCGCGCCGGGTTGACCGAGGTGTTGGTCACGGGAATACCCACCAGGTGTATGAGTGTGAGCACGAGCCCGATGCCGATACCCGCAAAGCCGACAGGCGCTCTGATGTCCGTAGCTCCCAGCACGGTAAACACCAGAAAGAAAGTCAGTATTATTTCAACCAGAAAGGCGGAGAGCAGGTTGTAATGACCCGGAGAGTGCTCGCCATAGCCGTTGGCGGCGAAACCCGCCACCGATGCATCATAACCGCCCGGCGCCCCTTTGGCGACGAGCAACAGAAGGCCCGCGGCCAGAATCGCGCCCACGACTTGGGCCGCGATATAACCGGGTGCATACTTCGCATCCATCTTCCTGCTAATGAAATACGAGCACGAAGGTGCCCACGAGCTCGGCCACATATCTGTTCATGTCCTTGCCTCCTTTAGAATCAAGAGTGAACTTTCAAAGTTGAGTTGCCCTTTGTCTCTTTACACCTCGGCCCTCCGTGTGTGGGTGCCATACTACAGCGCCCGCAGCCATCCCTGAAAACAATTCAACCGCCACCGCTCAAACTAGTGCAGCGTCGTTCACTGTTACTTGCGCCACCTCTTTGTCCGCCTAACGTCCGGCGCTAAGCCGCCGCGCACACAACTTTGAAGCCACGCAAGTTCACGATGAGAGGCCCGCTAATTCGCGGTCGACTTGAGCGCCTTGTTAGGTGCGGCCTCCAAGAGAAATTCACTCGGTGAGCTACCTTCCTGCAAATGAAGGAAAGCTCTTGTAAGCTGGACTTCGCTTTCTGCAAATCTCTTTAGTTCGCTATCTTCACGTTCAAAAGTAGGTGAACGCCTCTTACGATTCACCTCATTCATTCGCTTATATAAACCTTCAAATTGAATATAGAGGTTCTCGTCTTTATACCTACTTCGTACATTCTTAATACCCTCCTTGAACATGCAAAAATAATGCTCGACGTACCAAGACTGCGCTTCCCACATGGCACTGTCGGGGATTGCTTTCATCTGTAAATAAATACCAAGCTCCTCCATGAACTCGGCGACATATTCATCTACACCATCGAAATCCCGCTTCCCGATCAGCCAATCTGAGCACACTTTATGACGCGCGCGAAGCATTGATTCAGAATTCCATCGGCTATGTATGGTATTCAACCCTTGAACAACATGGGCGGCTGTCTGAACCTTTACTTGAAAATATATGAGGATAAGGGTTGCTGCGACTACAAAGAATTGCATCATTGCCCAGAACCAATCTTGTTGCAGCATATCCGTCAGCATAGATTCTTCTCCTAACCTCAAGGCTGAGCAGAAAGTAAACACCTAACTACTATTGTGCCGAATGATTCGGTCTAGCTCCGTGGGTGAGACTCCCGGCGGAGGCGCCGCGCGGCGGTGCGGGGCGGCGGTAGTTATATCATCGGGGGGAATCAGCGCAACATTAAAAATGGGGTTGAGGTCGGGCGTCGTGCTTAAGGCGCGCGGGCGCCGCAAACATCATCGCGGCACACGCTCGTACCAGCCGCGCCAGGCCGACTTTGTGCGGCGGAAGAGCAGGATGAAGAGCGGGTTCGTCCAGACCAGCGTGCGCCAGAGTCGCCACTGGTCGAAGCGGCGCGTCGAAGGCGTGACCCGCACGTCCTCTATAAACCCGACGCTCCCGCGCCGGCACTTCGCCAGTCTCTTCAGCCGCCGGTAGAAGTCAACGTCCTCGCCCATGAACAGCGTCTCGTCGTAGCCGCCCAGCGCGTCGAAGGCGTCACGGCGGCAGAACTGCGTCGCCCCCTGCGCCATCCCCAAAAGCTTCCCCGCGACGCGCCAGAACCGAAGGTAGATTTTTGCCGTGAGCTTTGCCGGCCTGTAGTCGGTGTCCACCGCCCCGCCGAGACAGCCCGGCTCCGCCAGCGCCTCGGCGACTCTCCACAACAGCTCTCCGGGGACGACCGTGTCGGCGTCTACGAACACCAGCACGTCGCCGCCGGCGAACCTCGCCCCCGTGTTCCGAACCCGCGCGACGTTGTGCCGCGATTCCCTGACGACGACGGCGCCGAACCCACGGGCCACGGCGGCCGTCGAGTCCGAGCTGTCGTTATCGACCACGAACACTTCGGCCGACACCCCGGCCCTCTCCGACAGGGAGGCCGCCGCGCGCCCGACACTGGCGAGCGTCGCGCCGAGATAAGCCTCCTCGTCGAAGGCGGGGATGACGACCGAAACAAACATCGACGCCCTACACGACGGCGGCGGCCGCGGCCTCGCCCGCGCTGACCCACTCCAGGACGATGCACGCCAGCCCGCGCCGCATCACGTCCTCCAACGGCAGCAGCCTCTCCGTCGTACTCCTCCAGCGCGACAGGCTGCTGACCTGAAAAATCTCCGCGCACCTCCAAACCCTGACCGCGCCCTCGTCGCCCTCGTGGAACGAGACCCAGACCATAACCTTCTCGACCTCGCTCCCGCGCGCGCGCCTTGTCTCGAACCGGTGGCTCCAGCAAAGGTACTCGCTCTTGTAAGTGTACGCGCGCACGGACGAGTCGGTGATGGCGACGCCGCGGGCCGCGATTGCCGCTTTGTCCCTGCGCAGCAGCTCGTCCAACCGCCGCTCCGCCTCGCGAAATCGTTTTTCCACTTCGCTCGTCATGTGCGCCGCCTAAACACCAAAGCGCCGACATTTATATCACCCGGCAAAATCAAAGCAACATTAAAAACTTACGATTGAGGTTTACCCATCAGGCGTGTGGGCGCGCGGGCGACAGAGTGTGTCGCCCGCGCGCCCACCTGTTTCTGAAGCAGCCCCGAACGGGCGTCGCCTCAGCTCGTCGGCTGGCTCTCCTGTCTGCGCCGCGTCGGACTCTTGTAGTCCGACTTCTTCTTCATCCCGAGCGACGCGAACTCGTCCGAATCCGACCCGAACTGCGCCTCGACCTGCACCTTCGCGCCGAGCATGACGTTATGAAACTCCCACTCGGCGGCCGTCGCCGCGTCGCGCTTCGCCACGGCCGCCGCCTCGGCCTGCGTCGCCTCGCGCAGCAGGTCGTCCATCCGGTCGCGCGCGGCCTTGACCGCCTCGGTCTTGTACGCCTGATTCGCGGGCGCGTAGCCGTTTATCCCCTGCAATGCGTCGAACGCCTCGCGGTCTGCGCCGAGCACCGCGGACGTGATACGTCGCGTCTGGTTCTTCGCCATAAAGATTCTCTCCTTACATGAGGTTCGTGGAAGGTCTCGTGAATTTACAATGAGGCTCACGGGGCTAGTGCGAGGTGCGCTGCTTCTACCGTGCGAGGTGCGCGGATTCTACGCCCCCCGCCCCGCCGCCGCAAGACTTTTTTCCGACGTTGTGAGGTCTAACCGCCCTACCGCACCCCGCGCTTCCCTTCCCGCAACGCCCGCTTCCCTTCCTGCACCGCCTGCTACGTTCCTGCAACCTCTGCTTGCTTTATTGCAGCGTCTACTTCCTTCATTGCATCGTCTGTTCCGTCGCAACACGCCTTGCAATAAACCATCGCTACCCTGCAACAACGCAACAACCCATCCCCCTAACGCAACAACACTTCACAAAACCCCCGTCGCCGTCCCAACACTCCCTTTCGCCCGACTTTTTCACCACCCACGCCCTTCTCCACCCTACTTCCCCTCCAATCCTCCCGCTACGCCTCCCCGCGCCACCGTGCAAGTAGCGCCCGCGCCCTTTCAGCACCTGGCGACTCAATCTGCTCGAAAATATCTAGCGCCGTTTCGACGTGAGCGATAGCCTTTACGCGCTCGCCGAGTTCGTCAAGCGCCAAGCCGGTATTGAACATCGCCTTCCCCTCACCGTGGCGGTCGCCTATCTCACGGACGATTGTCAGTTGTTGCTCGTAGAAATTGACGGCGCGCTGCAACTCGCCTAATTCCTTATGAGCGACGCCTAAGTTTCCCAGTGTTGCGCCTTCGCTGCGGCGGTCGCCCGTTTCGCGTGAGACTGCTAACGCCTGCTCGTAAAACTCGATGGCGCGGCGCGTCTCGCCCAAGTTTTTATAAGCGATGCCCAAGCTGCCCAAGTCATGACCTTCGCTGCGGCGGTCGCCTGTTTCGCGTGAGACTGCTAACGCCTGCTCATGGAACTCGACGGCACGTTGTGACTCACCCAAGTCTTGATAAGCATTTCCCAAGTTGCCCAGCACATATCCCTCACCGTGGCGGTCGCCTATCTCACGGAATACTACTAACGCCTGCTCGTGGAACTCGATGGCGCGGCGCATCTCACCCAAATTTTTGTAAACGATTCCTAGGTTGCCTGAGTGTCGTCCTTCAGAGGCACGGTCTTTAAGTTGACGCGCGGCCGCCAACGCGGCTTCAAGCCAAGAGATGGACTCGCGCGGATGCTGGCGCAGGTTGAGCACATGTGCTCCGGCAGCAAAATATTGATTACACAACTGTGCAGTCATCTCGTCTCCGCTTGCATGTTGACACGCCCACTCCTGCCCGGCCTCGATGTTTCGCCGCTCAACGTCGAAGAGCGCAATCGCGCTTTTGATAGCGTCGCCGCCTTTTAAGTAGAGAGCATTGCACTCCCCCAACACTGTCAGGTAGTGCGTGGCGTGGCGCAGACGGGTCGCGCGGCCTTCGTCGTCGCTCATGCGCGAGTCGGCGAAGAGGCGTGCGAGGTCGTGGAGGCGGTAGCGTTGGGTGTCGGCGTCCCAGTCAAGGAGACTGTACCTGAGCAGATCGCCGAGTGCGTCCTGCGTCGCGTCCGCGTCCGACTCCCAGACGGCTGAGGCGGCGGCCGCGTTGAAGGTGTCGGGGAAGACGGCGAGCGAGCGCCAGAGTCTTTGCAGTTCGGAGCTGAGTAGCTCGTAACTCAGCGTGAGTGAAGCTTCGACAAGTTCGAGCCGCTTCTTCGCGTCGGAGAAGCGGCGCACGTAGTCGGCGGGGCTGAGGTTGGCGCGCTCAGCCAATGCGCTCGCGGCAAGGCGCAGGGCGAGCGGGAGGTAACCGCAGAGGCTCGCTATCGCGTCGGCGCGGTCGCCGATGCGCGGGGCGATTTTGAGCAAAAGTTGACGCGCGTCTTCGGGCGGCAGCGTTTCTAAATCCAGTACGGAGAGGCCGGGCAGTGTGAAGTGTTGGCGCGAGGTGACGAGCAGCACGCAGCCGTCGGGCGGGATGAGCGGCTCGACCTGCTCACGCCCCGAGGCGTTGTCCATCAGCAGGAGCGCGCGCCGCCCGTGCAGCACGGACAGGTAGAGTGCTCGGAGTTCCGCCTCGCCTTCGGGAAGCTTCGCCGTCGGATGGTAAGCGCGTACGACGTGCGCGAGCGCGTCGGCGACCAAGAGCGGTTGTCTGTCCGCGCCCTTCAGGTCGAGGTAGAACTGCGCGTCCGGGTAGCGGGGCGCGAGTCGCTGGGCCAGCTTCAACGCGAGCGCGGTCTTGCCGATGCCGCCCAAGCCTTGCAGGCCGGAGATGGTCACGCCGCCCCGCTCTATCCGCGACATCAGCTCGTCGAGTTCCCGCACGCGCCCCGTGAAGTCGCGCGGCGGCGGAGGGAGTTGGTGGAGCGCGTTAGCCGCGGTGGGAATCCTGACGATGAGCGTCTCGCCATCGACTTCACCGGCGACGATTGGAGGGCGCGAGGCGGGAGGGGATTCGCTCTTAGACGCCGGTTCGTCCTGCGAAGCGTGCAGTTCATCTTGCCTGTGAATCTGCCTGACGGCGATGACAACGGTAATAACGAGTGCGATGATGAAGATTACCCAGACCCAAATCCGGTACGGTTTGAGAGCCGCATCAAGGTCGGTGGCTATCAGGTTTGCCGCCACCCCTCCGACGAACAGAACCGTTGCGGAGAGCGCCGCGACGGCGGCCGGAATAATCCAGCGGAGTCGCGGGCGGCGCTGTTCATGAATCGAACCCGAACTGATAACGCCGCCGAAACTTTTGCGGCCCGGCCCTAACCTCCTCACGCGCAAGGCTCTCAGGTCATACTCAGGCCGAAGCTCGTCCCCCGTCGCTGGTTCAATCTTCTTCATAAGTCTTGCGCTCCGCGGACGTTACCTCACGCGCGCTGATGAGGCGAACGGCATCACCGCTCTCCGTGTAGGAGACAATCAACAATCGCCCTTGCCGTGACTCCCCAATGATAATATAGCGATGCTCGTCAAAGGAATGATCCGGGTCATAAAAATCAACGTAGAGCGGGTCGGCGAAGACGGTGCGTGCCTCTTCGAAAGAGACTCTGTGCTTCCCGAGATTGGCCTCGGCCTTTTCTTTATCCCACTCGAATTTCACGAGGGCAATATATCATTGCGACTTAAGCTCGTGATGATTCAGTGACAGGAGACGCATCGGCCTTGCCGCGCGGGGCGGTTTCTGATACACAAGGCAGCCACACCGAATACAGAGTCAGAAGCCGAAGGGGTCTTGCGGGTTTATGTCTTCATCCACGACCAACATCGAGTCGGTGCTCCACGAGGAGCGCGTCTTCCCGCCGCCGCCCGAGTTTTCGGAGCGCGCGCACGTCAAGTCTCTGGAGGAGCTTGAGGCGCTCAGGCGAGAGGCCGCCGCCGACCCCGAAGCCTTCTGGGCGCGGATGGCCGAGGCGGAGCTGCACTGGTTCAGGAAGTGGGACACGGTCCTGAAGTGGGAGTCGCCACACGCCGAGTGGTTCGTCGGCGGGAAGCTCAACATCGCCTACAACTGCCTCGACCGGCACCTCCGGACGTGGCGGCGCAACAAGGCGGCCATCATCTGGGAGGGCGAGCCGGGCGAGCAGCGCACGCTCACCTACCAGCAGCTCCACCGCGAGGTCTCGCGCTTCGCCAACGTCTTGAAGCGCGCGGGCGTCGAGAAGGGAGACCGCGTCGCGCTCTACATGCCGCTCGTGCCCGAGCTGGCCGTCGCGATGCTCGCGTGCGCGCGCGTCGGCGCGGCGCACTCGGTCATCTTCGGCGGCTTCGCCTCGCAGGCGCTCGTCGACCGCATCAACGACGCGGGCTGCAAGCTCGTCGTCACGGCCGACGGCGGCTACAGGCGCGGCGCCGAGGTGCGGCTCAAGGAGATCGTGGACGAGGCGCTGAAGAAGACGCCGACCGTCAAGACCTGCATCGTCTTCAGGCGCACGGGCAGCCGCGTCAACATGCAGATGGGGCGCGACTACTGGTGGCACGAGATCGTGCAGGCCGTCAGCGAAGAGTGCCCGGCCGAGGAACTCGACAGCGAGCACCCGCTCTACATCCTCTACACTTCGGGGACGACGGGGAAGCCCAAGGGCATCCTGCACACGACCGCCGGCTACCTGCTGCAGACGCACCTGACGGCCAAGTGGGTCTTCGACCTGAAGGACGAGGACGTGTACTGGTGCACGGCCGACATCGGCTGGGTGACGGGGCACAGTTACGTCGTCTACGGCCCGCTCTCGAACGGCGCGACCGTGCTGATGTACGAGGGCGCGCCCAACCACCCCGAGCCCGACCGCTTCTGGGACATCATCGAGCGCCACCGCGTCAACATCTTCTACACCGCGCCCACCGCCATCCGCGCCTTCGTCAAGTGGGGCGAGCACTGGCCGCTGCGCCACGACCTCTCATCCTTGCGGCTGCTCGGCACCGTGGGCGAGCCCATCAACCCGGAGGCGTGGATGTGGTACCGCGAGATCATCGGCAAGGGGCGCTGCCCCATCGTGGACACCTTCTGGCAGACCGAGACGGGCGCCATCATGATCGCCCCGCTGCCCGGCGCGACGCCGACCAAGCCCGGCTCCGCGACGCGCCCGCTCCCCGGCGTCGAGGCCGCCGTGATGTCGAAGGAGGGCGTCGAGGCGGGGCCGAACGAGGGCGGCTACCTCGTCGTCAAGCGCCCGTGGCCTTCGATGCTCCGCACCATCTGGGGCGACGACGAGCGTTACCGCAAGCAGTACTTCTCCGAGATCGACGGCGTCTACTTCGCGGGTGACGGCGCGCGCCGCGACCAGGACGGCTACTTCTGGATCATGGGGCGCGTGGACGACGTGATCAACGTCAGCGGCCACCGGCTCGGCACGATGGAGGTCGAGAGCGCGCTCGTCTCGCACGAGGCGGTGGCGGAGGCGGCGGTCGTCGGCCGCCCCGACGAGCTGAAGGGTCAGGGCATCGTCGCCTTCGTCACGCTCGAAGGCGAGCGCGAGGCGACCGACGAGCTGAAGGAGGAGCTGCGCCGCCACGTCGCGAAAGAGATAGGCGCGCTCGCCCGCCCCGACGAGATACGCTTCAGCGACGCGCTCCCCAAGACGCGCTCGGGCAAGATCATGCGCCGGCTCCTGCGCGAGATAGCCACCTCGGGCTCGGCGCACGGCGACACCACCACGCTCGAAGACTTCTCCGTGCTGGAGAAGCTCCGGACGCACGACGACGAATGAAACGCAGAACTTCGCCCCTTTTAGGAGTTTATTCGTAGGCGGAGAGAAAATCGCCTTTGAACGGAGGAAACCCCGGATGGCCGCACCTTTGATGGAGCAGCGTTCAGGCCCGCGCTACATGGTCCACATCAACGTCCGCGCCGAGTGGGACGACGAGAGCTCGGGCGAGCACGTCGTCGTCGAGGGCGAGACCGAGAACATCGGCCCGCAGGGCGCGCTCGTCCACCTCGAACGCCTGCCCGACGTCGGCAGCCGCGTCCACCTCATCGTCCCCGACGCCGAGGGGCGCCAGCTCGAAACCGTGGCCGAGGTGCTCCGGCTGGAGCGCAATCCCGTCCAGCCGCTCGCCGCGCTCCAACTGCTCGGCGAGACGGACGAGTGGCGCGGGCTGGTCTGGGAGCCGGCGGGCATCAAAGAGCGCGAGGCCGACGAGGACTACGGCGACTACGAGAACTGAAGGCCGCACGACCGCGGCTTGCGAACGGCGAGACGCCCGGCCGCGCCCGCACCCGGAGCGCGCGGCCGGGCATTGTTTTCGCGCTCCGGTTTGGTGCATCATTGGGCGCCGCAAGAACTGAGAGACGTAAAATCCGGCGGGCGCGGAGCGGAAGACCTTGGCGAAACAGAAACCAATCGTCCGGCAGGAGCCGGCCGGAGACGACGAAGAGGCGGCCGCCTCGCTCGCGCGCACAGAGGAGCGCGCGCGCGTCGTGCTGCGCCTCGCCACGCGCTCGGCGCTGTGGGTCGCCGTCCTCGTCCTCGTCATCCACTACCTGTTCGAGACGGTGCGCTGGGTCTTCTACGCGCTGACGGGCGTCCTGCTCGTCGTCGTGCTCGCCATCTTCTTCGCCTACCTCATCTCGCCGCTCATCGAGCTGGTGCGCAAGGGGCTCGCGCGGCCGGCGCGCGGGGGCGGGCTGCGGCTGCTGCCGCGCACCGCCGCCATCGCCGTCGTCTACGTCGCCATCTTCGGCTCGCTGGGCCTGGGCATGTGGGCGCTCACACCGAGTCTCGGCAGGCAGATGGCCGACATCGCGGAGAAGGCGCCCGGCTACATCAACAACGCGCAGAAGCGCGCCGAGAGCCTCAACAGCATCTACGAAGAGCTCAGGATACCGGTGGCCGCGCGCAAGGCCGCCAACGAGGCCGCCACGCGGGCCATCGGCGGGGTGGGCACCTATATCACGGGCGAGGGGTTCAACAACGCGCTCCACATGCTCGGCTACCTGCCCTACCTCGTCCTCATCCCCATCCTCGCCTTCTTCTTCCTCAAGGACGCGGACAGCTTCCGCCGCTCGGCGCTGATGATGCTGCCGCAGGGGCGCATCCGCTGGCGCGGCGACGAGCTGTTCCAGGACATCAACTCGACGCTGGCCGCGTACATCCGCGCGCAGCTCATCGCCTGCCTCCTCATCGGCACCATCTGCACGGTCGCCTTCTACATCTTCGGCGTGAACTACGCGCTGCTGCTGGGCGTGGTGGCGGGCGTGTTCGAGTTCATCCCGCTGCTCGGCCCCGTCGTCGTCGCGGTGCTGGCGGGGACGGTCGCCGGGTTCGACGGCCTGACCAAGGCGCTCACCGTCCTCATCTTCCTCGGCGTGCTGCGCATCGTACACGACTACGTCGTCTACCCGCGCCTCATCGGCAGTGGGATTCACCTCCACCCGCTCGCGGTCATCCTCGCCATCCTCGCCGGGCACGAGCTGGCGGGCGTGGCCGGCATCTTCCTGGCCATCCCGGTCATCGCCGTCATGACCGTCACCTACCGCCACTGGCTCGAACACCGCGGCAGCGCCGGCCTCGTCGCCGAGCTGCTCAAGCCGGCCGAGGCCCCGGCGCTCGACACGCCCCCCGCCGCCGCCGCCGAGGCGCACGGGACTTCGACGCAGGCCCCGGCCGCCGCGCCGCAACCGGCGGCCGCCCCCGCCCCGCCCGAGCCGTCGGCGGGCTGACCGTCACCCCTCAAACACCCTGCCGCGTCCGCGCGCGAGACCAGCGCCGAAGCTCCGGCGCCAGGTCCGGGAAGACGAGCGCCCTCTTCGTCCACGCGTAGTCGCGCAGGCCGTTGACCGCCGTGAGCGTCGGGTGATAGCGCTCGTAGATGTCTTCGGCCTCCACGTCGCCCCAACTGCCGTCCGCGTTCTGCGTCGCGAGCAGGAAGTCCGTGCCCCCGCGGATGAGCGCGTGGCGGTCGGAGAGGCCGAAGGACTTCAGCGAGTCGATCATCTCGCCGGCGGCGTCCGCGTCCGCCAGACCGATCACGTCGTCGAGCGAGTCCTTCAGGAACTCGTACTCCGCGGGGAGCCAGCGCGGCGAGAGCTTGTAGGTGCTGTAGCCGTTCAGCGTGTAGACGACGTGCGTGACGGCGTAGACCGCCCAGATGAAATCCTCGTAGCCGTCGGACAGCGGCGGGTAAGGGCGCATGACGGGCAGCCACCTGATGGCGTCCGCGTAACCGGCCCCGAGCTTCACCCCGTAGCGCTCGCCCAGATAACTCCTGATGAGCGCCAGCAGCCACACCTCGTAACGGCTCACACGCTTGAGACGCCTCCGGCAGCCGCGGCAGGTCTTGCGGCCCCGGGGGTTGGCCTCGCCGCACGCGCAGTCGGCGGGGAGGTCCGCGGGCGGCGGCTCGGCCGCCGGGTCGAACCAGAGGAGGTCTTCGGCGCTGACGCGCGCCGCCGCGCGCCGCACCCCGCGCCGGAAGGCCGCGTCGCGCAGGCCCAAACGGTCGGCCGACAGCCCGCCGAAGACCGCCTGCGCGACCGTCTCGGCGTCGGCGTCTTCGGGCACCGCCGGGTGCTCGCTCCGCCAGCGGCGCGCGCGCTCGACGGCCATCCGGCGCGCGTCGCGTCGCAGCGCGGCGTCGCGCGAGGTCGAGGCGATCCAGTGCAGGCAGAAGATGTAGTCGAACCCGTAGGCGGCGAAGTTCTCCGGGTCGCGTGCCGTGCGGTAGATGAACTCCAGCCCGCGCCGTGTGGCGGCCTCGCGCCGCGCCTTTCGCGTCTCTGACATGGCACCTCCCGTAACGGACGCGCCGGGTGTCGCGTGAATCGTCGGACGCGCAACTATAACGCACAACCCGGCGATAATTAGGTTGATTATTTTCCCGGTTTGAGGCTTAATGCTGCCGTCTCAAGTCGGCCTCATGATCCCGCTGTTCTCCCCCGTACAGACGGCGGAATCGTCAGAGTTAATATAGAGGTTGTTAGCTTCCCGACTTCGCCCACACGGTTCAAAGGACACAAGGAGTTCCCCCCGATGCCGTACCCCCGCAGGCGCGTTCTGTGCGCGGAGCCACACGAGGACACGTGTCGGCTCATCACCATGCTGCTCGAACGCCAGGGCCACGAGGTCGTCTCGGCGGCGACGCTGGCCGACTCCGTCCGCCTGGCCGGCGAGGGCGGCTTCGACCTCTACATGCTCGACGACGAGTACATCGACGGCACGGCGCTCCAGCTCTGCAAGCGCCTGCGCGAGATGACGCCGCAGACGCCCATCCTCTTCTTCTCCGCGCACGCGTTCGCGCGCGACCGCGAGCTGGCGCTCGAGGCCGGCGCCTCGGCCTACCTCAACAAGCCCGACGACCTCTTCGACATCGTCCAGACGGTCAACTCGATCCTCTCGGGCAAGTCCGCCCGCGGCTAGGCCGCCCGCGCCGGGAAGCCTTGACTGAGGCCGCCCCGGCGTTTTAATTTAGGCTTCCCCTGAAGTTCCCCTCGCTCTCGCTTCCCCTTCTGTGACTCTCTCTCGTCGGGGTGTGTCTGAATGCCGGAAGGAAAGAGGCGCATTCTGTGCGCCGAGTCGAACAAGGACGTGGGCGATCTGATCGCCCTCATGCTCACGCGCAAGGGTTACGAAGTCGAGTCGGTGCAGACGGCCGCCGACTGCCTCAAGGTGGCCGCGACCGACCGCTTCGACCTCTACATCCTCAACGACACCTACATCGACGCCGACAGCCTCGAACTCTGCCGCCTGCTGCGCGAGATAGACCCCGTCACGCCCGTCCTCCTCTTCTCGCTCGAAACCCCCGGCCCGCAGCAGCGCAAGGCCGTCGAGGCCGGCGCCAAGATTTACAAGAGCAAGACCTCCGACTTCGTCTCGCTCGTCCAGACCATCGACCGGCTCTTGCAGAGCTAAAGAAGTAGGCGGTGGTCGGTGGCCAGTACTCAGTAGCAAGAAAAAGAAACGGGCGGCGCGTCTCAGCCTCCGGGCCGGGCGCGCCGCCTCCGTCTTCTACTGTCCACTGACTACCGTCTACCGACCACCGCCTTCTCCCCCATCAGCTCGACGAAGCGCCGGAAGTGGTGCTCGGCGTCGTGCGGGCCGGGGGCGGCCTCGGGGTGGTACTGGACGGAGATGACGGGCAGGCTCTTGTGGCGCATCCCCTCGACGCAGCCGTCGTTGAGGTTGACGTGCGTGACCTCGACCTCGGCGGGCAGGCTCTCCCTGCTCACCGCGAAGCCGTGGTTGTGCGAGGTGATCTCGACCCTGCCGCTAGCCAGGTCCTTCACCGGCTGGTTGCCGCCGCGGTGGCCGAAGCGCAGCTTGTAGGTCTCGCCGCCGAAGGCGCGCCCGAGCAGCTGGTGCCCGAAGCAGATGCCGAAGGTCGGGACGCCCCCCTTCACCAGGTCGCGAATCTCGGAGACGACCTCGGTCATCGAGGCCGGGTCGCCCGGCCCGTTCGAGAGGTAGACGCCGTCCGGGCGCATCGCCAGAACGTCGGCCGCCGGCGTCGAGGCCGGGACGACCGTCACCCGACAGCCGAGCGCGGCCAGCTCTTTCAGCGAGTTCCGCTTCACGCCGAAGTCGTAGCAGACGACGCGGAAGCGCTCCTCGCCCGCGGCCGGAATTTCGTACGCGCTCGGCGTCGTCACCGCGCTCGCCAGCTCGCGGTTCTCCATCGGCGTCGAGGCGCGCGCCTTCCCGAGCAGGCTCGCCTCGTCGAGGTCTACTGAGGAGACGCACGCGCGCATCGCGCCCTTGTCGCGGATGTGTCGGACGAGCGCGCGCGTGTCGATGTGTTCGACGGCGGGGACGTTCCAACGTTTGAGGTACGAGTCGAGCGACTCCTCCGAGCGCCAGTTCGAGGCCAGCCGGCTCGCCTCGCGCACGACGAAGCCCTCGACCCACGGGCGCGCCGACTCCGCGTCCGCGGCGTTGACGCCGTAGTTGCCGATGAGCGGGTAGGTCATGCAGACGATCTGCCCGGCGTAGGACGGGTCGGTCAGGACCTCCTGGTAGCCGGACATCGACGTGTTGAAGACCATCTCGCCGCACGCCTCGCCCTCGGCGCCCCACGCGCGCCCGCGGAAGGCGCGCCCGTCTTCGAGCACTAACAGAGCCGGCCTGTTTTCCTTCATCTCGGTTTCGTCGCTTCCCTGTCGCCTTCGCCCTACTTCGCCGCCCCCGGCCGCAGAGTCATCGTGTCCAGAATCTGCGTGAAGCTCACGTAGTACTCGGCGGCGTGCGGGTTGGCGTTGGCGATCATCAGCCGCCGCACCTTGCGCACGAGCGGCAAGTCCTCCGCCCCGAGCACCGCCACCACGTCACTCTCGCCGTCGGGGACTTCCCTCGTCAGGCTGAGGAAGGCACCCCATTCGCCCTTCGACGCGTCGCCGAAAGCCTTGAGGAACTGTTCGCGGCTGGTCCTGGGTTTCTCGCGCGGCGCTATCAGCGAGAGCCTTTCGAGCCTCGCGCGCAAAGTTGCCTGCGTCTCCGGCGACACGCCAGCCAGGTTGTCCGCCTTGAGGCCGCGCCGCGCCTCGGGCGTCGCCTGCATGAGCAGGAGCGCGAGCGCCACTTCGCGCCCGGGGTGGCCGGCCGTCCCGGCTATCTTGAGGAGCGCGGGCGTGGCCTGCGCCTCGTCCATGCTGCCGTAGATGAAGAGCGCGCCCAGGAAGCGTTCGACCTTGTAAGCGCCGTGCCGCGGCAGGTAGTACACGGGATTCGGGTGCGCGAGCCAGCGCTCGCCCGCCGCCGACACGTCGAAGCCCTCGGCGCCGAGGCGCGCCAGCGTCGGCACCCAGACTTGTAAGTTCACCTCGCCGAGGTCGACCGCCGTGTACTGCCGGAGCTGCTCGGCCTTCGAGGCGGGCGACGGGTCGAGCGAGACGAGGAGGTTGCTGCCGTCGAAGCGGAACCAGGGGTCGGACTCCGGGTCTTTGAGCGCAGCGCGCAGGCAGGGCAGCAGATTCTTCCGGTCGGCCTTCACCTTCTCCCAGAAGCGATCCATCGCCGCCGAGCGTGCGTCGCTCTCGGCCTCGTTCTTGATGCGCGAGGGCTTGAAGTTGTAAGTGGCCTTCACGTCGCGCGCGAACTCCTCGCACGCGCGCCGGGCGGCGTGCGCTGGGGCGGCGGCGGCGCACAGCACGGCGGTCGCGAGTACCAGCAGAAGACGAGCCAACGCGTGGACTCCTTTCAAGGCGGGGGCCGCCTTCAAGCCTGCGTGCGCAGGAACTGCTGCGCCTCGTTGAGCCAGCGCTTGTCGGCGCGGTACTTGTAAGCGGGCGCGGTGCGCACGGCCTCGACGCAGCGCTGCATCCACTCTTTGGCCCCGCGCAGGTCGCCCGCGCCGGCGGCGGCGCGCCCCATCAGGTAGAGCGCCTCGGGGTCGGACGGGCGGCGCGCGAGGAAGCGTTCGAGCGCGTCGCCCGCGTCCGCGAACTGCCCGGCCGCGAGGTAGGTCGCGCCGACCTCGCGCCAGATTTCGTGCTGCGCGTGCGAGTCGTCGCGCGAGACGGCCTCGCCGAAGTGCGCGATGGCCTCGGGCAGGCGCGACTCGGCGCGCGCGATGCGCCCGAGCTGGTAGTGCGCGTCGGTCTCCTCGGGGTCTATCTCGACGGCGCGCAGGAAGCGCGCGCGCGCCTCGGCGAACTCCTTGCGCTGCTGGTGCAGGAGCCCGAGGTTGTAGTGCGCGGACGCGTCGGCCGGGTTGAGCGTCGCCGCCTCGAGGTTCTGCCGGAACGAGGCTCGCGCGCGCTGGGCGCGCTGCGCCTCGACGACGTAAGCGCGCACGAGGAAGAAGACCAGCAGCACGAGGAACGGCGACGCGAGCAGCGCGCTGAGGATGGGCAGCAGCGCGAGCGCCGGCGTCATCAGCAGCGCGCTGAAGACGACCACCAGCGCCGCCTTCCACCACGCGACGCGGAAGACCTCGCGCACGGCGGCCACGGCCCAGAGGCTGAAGAGGATGAGCGGCTGGACGATTATCACCAGCGCCGCCCGCGGCATCACCGCCGCGAGCCGCGCCCACAGCGCGCGCGCCTCCTCGTCGGTCGGCCCGCCGGGCGAGGCCTGCTTCATCGTCTCGTTGAGCGCGAGCAGCGACTCGCGCACCGACACGCTCAGGCCGGCCGCCTGGTCGAGGTACGCGAGCGGGAGCGCCGCCAGGGAGGCCGCCGCCAGCGCGTAGAGCGTCGTCGAGCCGGCCGCGCCGTACTCCTGCCGCAGCACCAGCCCGAAGCCGCCGCGCCGCTCGAAGAGGTTGGCGAAGAGGATGGTCAGCGGGACGTAGACGAGCGCGACCAGCAGCACCGAGCCCGCCGAAGAGAAGAGCACGCCCACGGCCGCCCACGCCCCGTACTGCGCGGCGAGACCCGCCAGCTCGCGCCACTGCCCCAGCAGCGTGTGC
Source organism: Acidobacteriota bacterium (assembly GCA_020200135.1). Taxonomy (GTDB): domain Bacteria; phylum Acidobacteriota; class Blastocatellia; order Pyrinomonadales; family Pyrinomonadaceae; genus QHXN01. Next base: position 33,988 of record JAIVJI010000072.1, read on the forward strand.
GCCACCTGCAACAGCACCGCCAGCAGCGCCGCCTGCCCCAGCGACACGCGCTCGCGCACCTCCACCATCCCGCGCGCCGGCGCGTAGAACATCAACAGCAGGGGTCGCAGCCAGTCCATAGCTTCGGCTTACTCGGGCTCGTCCGGCCGCTCCACCCGTTGGACGGGGACGCCGGGGTAGTCGGTCTCGTGGCGGATGACGCTGGCCTCCGAGAGCGGCCAGTAGCGGAAGAGCGCCTTGCCGTAGATGTACTTCTCGGGGACGAGCCCCCACGAGCGCGAGTCCGAAGAGTTGTCGCGGTTGTCGCCCATGACGAAGTAGTAGTGCGGCTTGACGTAGACGGGCGGGTCGTCCGCGGCGGCGACGTTGAGCGCGTTCTCCAGGTAGGGCTCCTGAACCTCCTTGCCGTTGACGAAGATGCGCCCGCCCCTCACCTGCACGGTCTCGCCGGGCAGCCCGATGACGCGCTTGATGTAGCTCTTGCCGGGGTCGTTGGGGAACCAGAAGACGACGATGTCGCCGCGCTCGATCTCGGGCAGGCCGTAGTAGATGAGCTTGTTGACGAAGATGCGCTCGCCGTCGTGCAGGCGCGGCAGCATCGAGGTGCCCTCGACCTTGACGGGCTGCGCGACGAAGACGAGCACGAGCGCCATGATCATCAGCGCGAAGACGAGGTCGCGGAACAGGAGGCGCGCCTCGCCCCAGAAGTGCGTCCGCGACTCGTCGCGCAGCCGCCGCACCTCTATGTCGCGGTCGTCGTCCGGGTGTACGTCGCCGAACGCGGGCACCCGGCCATTCTTCTTGCCGAATAGGAGCATAGGCTGTTCGTCTTAAAAGGGAGCGCCGCCGCACCCCGACCGAGGTTAGCCGCCGGCCTCCGGCGTTGTCAAACCTTGACAGCCGTCGCCGGGCGTCTCTATTATCCAGACGTAAAGTGTTGTCACCCTTAGACAAATCCTCTCCGGCGAGACTGGCGGGCGTGGAAGCGGAGGCTTAGAGCAGACGTGATCAAACTCGACATCGTGAACCGCGTGGCCGAGCGGACGGGCGTCCCGAAGATGAAGGCCGAGCAGGCGGTGGACGCCCTCTTCCATTCGATGAAGGAGGCGCTGGCGCGCGGCGAGCGCATCGAACTGCGCGGCTTCGGCGTCTTCGTCGTCAAGCCGCGCAAGCGCGGGGTGGGGCGCAACCCGCGCACCGGCGAGGAGGTCGCCATCCCGTCGGGCAAGACCATCCGCTTCAAGCCCGGCAAGGAGCTACAGGCGCACGGCTTCGACACCGAGCACGGCAACCACGACGACCACGACATCCACGACACCGAGTCGCCCGACGCCTCCGCCGCCGACTCCCCCGCCGGCGGCCCCGGCGCCGACGCGCCCGGCCGCACGCCCGACAACCTCTAAGCAGATGCTGGATGTCAGATGCCAGGTGTCAGTTAAAAGCATTTACCAGCATCTGGCATCTGACATCTAACATCTGCTTTTTATGTCCGACACACTCCGGGAGATACCGACCTTCGCCGCGCGCGGCGCGGGGCTGCCGCAGGGGCGGCGGGCGGCCGGGCGGCCGACCCCGCGCGAGTGGTCGAGGCACGCCGCGCTCTTCCTCCTGACGGGGCTGACGGCCGCCTGGGCCGGGCTGAGCTTCATGGTGCCGGCCGCCGAGGTCGAGCCCGCGCTCGCCGCGCCCGCCGCCCCGCTCGAATACCTGCTCTACGTCCCCCGGTACTACCTGCTCCTGCTGGCCGCGACCGGCTCGTACGCGCTCGCACACCCGCAGTTCATCTACGACGGGCTGACGTTCGCCGCCTCGCTCCTCTCGATACTGCTCGCGCACGAGGCGGGTCACTACGTCGCCTGCCGCCTCTACGGCGTGGACGCGACGCTCCCCTTCTTCATCCCCGTCCCGCCGCCCTTCCCCACCGGGACGCTCGGCGCCTTCATCAAGATTCGTTCGCCCATCCCCTCGCGCCGCGCGCTCTTCGACATCGGAGTCGCGGGGCCGCTCGCGGGCTTCCTCGCACTGCTCCCCGTGGCCTGCGCCGCGCTGCTGACCGCGACGCCCTCGCCGCCGCTGCCGCCCGAGGGCGTCATCATCTTTAACGACCCCGCGCTGCTGCGCCTGCTCGCCGCGCCGCTCGGCGTGAGCGACCTGGCGGGGATAGCTCCCAACCCGTTCTACATGGCGGCGTGGATCGGGCTGCTCGTGACGAGCCTGAACCTGCTGCCCGTCGGACAGCTCGACGGCGGGCACGCCGTCTACGCCGTCTTCGGCCAGCGCGTCCACAGGCACGCCGGCCGTCTCGCGTTCCTCTCGATGCTCGCGCTCGTGCCGCTGGGCTGGCTCTGGCACGGGGTGCCGAGCGGCTTCCTCTACGTCGTCCTGCTCTTCGTCATACTGCGGATGCCGCACCCGCAGCCGCTCGACGAACGCGACCCGCTCGGCCCCGCACGCCTCGGCGTAGCCGCCCTCACGCTCCTCGTCTTCGCGCTCTCCTTCGTCCCCTTCCCGCTCACCATCAGGTGAGCCGCCGCCCCACGGTCATCATCTCGGCCCAGCGCGTCGTGTAGCGCGGCGAGCGCCTGTCGGACTTCCCCCGCCACTGCTGCCCGGGCTTCGACTTCCACTCCGCGCCCGTGCAGGCGACGCCGTACGCGACCGCGTCGCGGCCGTACCGCAGGTTGAAGCGCGCGTTGAGTTCGTCGAGCGCGCGCATCAGGCGCCTCGCGCCCTGCCACTCGCCGTCGCCGTACATGCGCACCGTCGTCGGGCTCGCCGGGACGAGCCCCGTGAGCAGCACGCCCGCCTTCCTGAACTCGCACCCCCCGCGGTAGACCTTCTCGGCGCAGGCGGAGGCGCGCGCGAGCAGCTCGGGCGTGACGTCGGTCGGGTAGGCCATCTCGACGGTCGCGGAGTCGGAGTAGTAGGGCGCGTCCTTCGAGAAGCGGTTCGTCGAGGCGAAGACGGTCAGCGCGCACGCCGCGAGCCGGTGGCTGCGCAGCTTCTTCGCGGCGCCGATGGTGAAGCACGCGACGGCCTCGCGCAGCTCGGCGAGAGTGCCGACGGGGCGGCCGACGAGCGACGCGTCGAACACCCGCTCGCACGAGGCGTAGAAGTCGTTCGCGTCGCAAAGCATGAAGGCGGCTTCCACGGCGTCCCTAGTGCGGGCGGATGCTCCAGAGCACCTTGCCCCAGACCTCGAAGTCCATCTCCTCGGTGACGTCGATGGGGGCGTAAGCCTCGTTCGCCGCGAGCAGGCGGACGCGCCCCTCCCTGAGGCTGAGCCTCTTGACGGCGAAGTCCTCGAAGATTCTGACGACGGCGACGTCGCCGTCCTCCACCTCGCACGCGCGGTCCACGACGAGGATGTCGCCCTCCCGAATCTCGTCGCCCATCGAGTCGCCGACGACGCGCATGTAGAAGGTCGCGGCCGGGTGGCGGATGAGCTGCGCGTTGAGGTCGATGCGCGCCTCGACCGACGACTCCGCCGGTGACGGGAAGCCGGCCGACACGCGCGCGACCAGGAGCGGGCGAAGCAGGCGTATGCGCCGCCCGTGCGCCCGAAGCATGACGACGTTCATATATGCAACAACCTGCGACGGATGAAACAGCCCGGCCGGATTCTACCGGGAGAGGGCCGGCGGGCGCAATAAAATTCTTCGCCCGCCGGCTCGCCCCGCCCCGCCCTCAGAGTTTTATCTTGACGCCGCCGTTGAAGACGCGGCCTTCGGTGTGCGTGTAGATTTCGGCGAAGGTGGGGTCTTGGTGCGGCGGGAAGACGACCCGGCCGAAGCGGCTCTGGCGCGTGTCGGTGACGTTCTCGGCGTTGACGAAGAGGCTGTACTTGCCGAAGGTCTTCTCGCCGAAGACGCCCATGACCCAGAAGGGCCGCGTCCTGAAGCGGTCTGTGAGGAGCTGGCTGCTCGTGTAGTAAGCCTCGACGCCCGCCTTGAAGTCGGCCTCGCGCTCGAACAGCAGCGCCGAGTTTATCCGGCCCTTCGGCGTCAGCGGCAGCGTCCGGTCGCCGGCGAGGTACTTCGCCTTCGCGCTGGTGAAGGTGTAGCCGGCGAAGAGCTTGACGAAGTCGTAGGAGGCGCGGACGTTCGTCTCGAAGCCGGCGCTCCTGACCGGCCGCGGGGCGTTCGAGAAGCGGTGGAGGCCGTCCGCGCCGCGCGAGAGCACGAGCGGGTCTTCGATCTCGGTGTAGAAGAACATCTGGTTGAGCGAGTAGGAGAACTTCTCGCCCGCCGCGCCGCGGTAGTTGACGTCGAAGGTCCCGCCGCGGCTCCGCTCGGCCTTCAGGGTGTTCCCGACGGGAAGGACGCCGCGGAAGAGGAGCGTCTCGGCCTCCTCCGTGAAGACGCTCGGCGTCTTGTAGCCGAAGCCGACGCTCAGGCGGCTGCTCAGCCTGTCGGTCACGCGGTAGAGCGCCGAGACGCGCGGCAGCGGGAAGAGGCCGTAGTCGCGGACGTGGTCGAGACGGAAGCCGGCTTCGAGCGAGAGCTTCTCAGTCACGTCGAAGCTGTCCTGCGCGTAGCCGCCGAAAGTCCTGCGGCTCTCGTCGCGCGGGGGCACGCCGCCGCCGTCCCGCCTCTCGCGGAAGCGGTCGTAGACGGCGTTGAAGCCGAAGACGAGCGCGTGTTTGCCGGCCGGGTGGAAGTAGGAGAGGTCGGTGTAGGAGTTGAACTGCCGGCCGGCGAACAGGTGGTCGGGGATTTCGGTCTCGCGGCTGAAGAGGGCGAGGCTCTGCCGTGCGACGACGCGCCGCCCCGCCGAGAAGCCGCGCTCGAGCTGCAAGGTCGTGATGTTGCGGCGCGACTCGTTATCCTCGAAGTACCGGTGGAACCCGTCCCCGCGGCCGCGTATGCGGAACACGTCGCCGCCCCGGCGACTCTGGTAGGAGGTCGAGTGCCCGACCGTGAGGCGCGTCTCCGCGCCGAGGTCGAAGAAGAGGCGCGGGCTGAGGTTGAACGAGCGCGTGAGCGGCAGCTCGGTGAAGTCGTCGTCGTCAACGTCGTACTCGCGCTGGTAGTTGATAGAGCCGAGGAGCGTGTAGCCGAAGCGGCCGAGCTTGCGCGAGCCGAAGGCGGAGAGGTCCGTCCCGCCCGCCGAGGTCTGGTTGAAGATGAAGTTGGTGACGGGCTCGTCCCCGGGCTCGCGGCTGACGAAGTTGACGACGCCGGCGATGGCGCCGCCGCCGTAGAAGGTCGCCGCAGGGCCTTTGACTATCTCGACCTGCTTCAAGTCGAGCGGCAGGATGTCGAGCAGGCTCAGGCTGCCCGAGAAGCCGCCGAAGGCCGGGAAGCCGTCCTTGAGAATCTGCGTGTACCGGCCGCCCAAGCCCTGGATGCGGACGGTCTGCGTGTTGGAGGTCGCGGAGGTCTGCTGCACCTTGATGCCCGTGCTCTCGTTGAGGACCATCGAGACGTTCGAGGGGCGCATGTTGCTCTTCTCGTCCACCTCCTCCTCGTCGATGGCCTCGACGCGCGTCGGCACGTCGTCTATCTCGCGACCCGTCCGCGTCGTCGCCACGACGGTCACCTCGCCTAACTCGTTCGTGACCTTAATGAAGACGATGTTCTCGCCCTGCTGGGCCAGCGGGAACGTAACTTTCAACACTCCGGTCTCGTAGCCGACCGAAAAGATTTCGACGGTCTGCACGCCGTCGGGCACGCCGGTCAACCGGGCCACACCTTCGGCGTCCGTGGCCGCCGAAATCTCCGTGCCTTTGACCGAAACTTTCGCGCCGACTACCGGCTGCCTGGTCTCCTGGTCTCTGACCGTGACTTTGAATGGGCTTTGAGCGAATGAAACTTGCGCCGTCAATAGAACGGCACACAACAAAATTACCCGTCGCATGATGACAGTTGCCTCTCCGGTTGAATCTGTGAGTTCACGACACCGACACAACGCCGGTTAGACACTTCGGCGGCGCGTCGAACAGAGGGTGAGAATTAACAGGCCGGGGGCGTTAAATCCGCAGTGTCGGCAAAAGCTCCAGCGGCGGGTCTGGTAGAAATTGCTGTCGGTTCTGGAAAGCAGAAGTACCGGGGTCAGCCAAAGGAGTAGACGGAAGGATTAAAGCCGGAACGCTACTCGCCGCCTGAAGGTCGGGCTTAAATGCCGCGCGTCCCGGAGTCGTCGCTTTGAGGAGCGAAGCGTCCGGGCAATTCTCGCATTCCGCCGCTTCTCTTACCTGAGTCACTTCAACCATCGCGGCGACTTCAGGCTGGCCGTTCGAGGCCGCGATTTCCCATCCACAAGTCGAGACGCAAGCCGCAAATACCCACAGCAGAGACATGGGTAGCAGCGCGGCGACCGCCCGCTTGAGTTGAGTGCGTGGGGAAAACATCGCGGTCAGTATAGCGAAAGGGCGGCTACCTTGACCAATCGGGCGACAGCTTCTTAATCCAGAGGCTACCCACGATTTGGATCGCGACGAGTGACAGATGCGCCCCCATAAAAGCCCACGCAGGCAGCGAGACGGCGAACGGGGGCGCGCACAGAACGACGGCTGAAACGACCTCCGCAAAACTGATGTGGCGTTTAGCAACGCGATGATGGAGGAGGTGAAGAGCCTGTACTACCAGCAGGACGATGTAGGTTGTCGTTGGCGTGAGCATCAGTGACAGTCCCCGCCGTCGCGGCAAGTTTCACCCCGCAAAGCCTCGACGCCTTCCTTCCCGATAATCGGCGTCATCACGAGGGCGGCGACGGGGTCGGCCCACCACCAGCCGAAAAGCGCGTTGAGTATCAGCCCGCCGAGCAGGATGGCCGAGAGGTACGCGCAAATGTCTGTCTGCCGCGAGTCCGCCCGCATTGCGCGGCTGTTTATCTTCGCCGCCACCACCCTCTTCGCCCGCGCTAAGAGCGGCATCACGAGGAGCGACAGAGTGGCTATGGCGATACCGACGTAACTCGCCTCCGGCGGCTCGCGGGCGACTAAAGACTTCAGGGCGTCGAAGGCCACATACGCGGCGAGCGCGAGGAAGCTGAGGCCGACGACCCTGAGCGCGACCTGTTCGGCCCGCTCACGTTTCGCCGGGGCGTCCATGTGAAGCCGCCAGAGCAGCGCCACACCAGACGTCACTTCAATCACGGAATCTAAGCCGAAGCCGACGAGAGCAATGCTGCCGGCGGCCAGGCCCGCGCTGACGGCGATAATCCCCTCAAGCGAGTTCCACCCGATGGTCAGGTATTCGAGCCAGCGCCCGCGCCTCACCTGTTCGCGGCGTATGACACCTTGACTCGCAACATTCAAACTCATACTTCCAAGTATACGCCCCTGCCGGTCGGGGAACTAAAAGAGGCCGACTGTTTAGCCGACCTCTTTCCAGTGTACCTCTGGTGTAACCCCCCTGCTGGTTTTTCGACCTCAGAACCGAGCTTTTTGCGTTTGGGCGGGAGCGCCCGCGGGCAGCTGACCCCTGATTTCTCTTACGATTCGGTTCACGTCCTCCTGGTCTTTCAGGGCAATCATAAAAATCGGTAGCCTTGCTGGAAATTCAGATTCTTCTGGCGGGGGCATACTGACGCGGGTAGAATGTGCGGGCGTTCCGCATCTGTCTCGTTCGCCCGTTTACCGCCCTGATGAAACGCTGCACCAAGTGCAACCGCGCCGAATCCGATGACTCGCTGGCCTACTGCCGTGCGGACGGCACCCTGCTGGTGAGCGGCGGCAACTTCGTTAGCGAAGGCGCGGGGACGCTGAGGTTCGGCTCAACGCCTGACACGGGCGAGACTGAGACGCGCATCCTGCCGACCGGCGAGGAGCCGGGCAGGCCGACCGCGCCCACTACCGTGTTAGAAGGGCGGCGGCATTCCGGCGATACGCGGGGGTTGAGCAAGCCAAAATCTCGCCGGGTGATAGTAGTGGTTGCTGCGGCGATTCTTGCCGCCGCCGCTGCCATGTACGCCTACTACCGGCTCGCACTAAAAAGCGGCGCGGCCGTTAACTCTATCGCCGTGCTGCCTTTCGCCAACGCGAGCGGCGACCCGAACGTCGAGTACCTCTCCGACGGCATCAGCGAGAGTCTAATCAATAGCCTGTCGCAGTTGCCCGGCGTGAAGGTCATGGCACGCGGCACGACGTTCAGCTTCAAGGGGAAGGATATTGACCCGCGCCGGGTGGGGCAGGAGTTAGGCGTTGATGCCGTGCTGTCCGGCAGGGTCGTGCAACGCGGCGATAGTCTCACCATTCAGACGGACCTGGTGAACGTCTCGGACGGCTCGCAGATGTGGGGCGAGCGCTACAATCGTACCCTGACGGACTTATTGGAGGTGCAGAAGGAGATTGCGCGGGACGTTCTGAACAAGTTGCGAGCCAGGTTGTCCCCGGCGGAAGAGCAGAGCCTGTCGAAAGGCTCCACGCAGAACGCCGAGGCCTACAGGCTCTACCTGACGGGCCGCTACCTGCTCAACAACGGGACGCCGGAAGGGCTGCAAAGGAGCATCTCCTACTTCCGGCAAGCCGTTGACCTCGACCCCAGCTTCGCCCTCGGCTACGCCGGCATGGCGGACGCCTACACCCTGCTCGGGACAACCGCGCCGGCGACGATGCCGCCCCGTAAGGCGATGCCGGAGGCGCGGAGCTCGGCGCAGAGGGCGCTGGAAATTGATTCCGGCCTGAGCGAGGCGCACACGTCACTGGCGTGGGTGAATTACCGCTTCGACTGGGACTGGCGCGGCGCGGAGGGTGAGTTCAAGCGGGCGCTCGAACTGAACCCGAACAACGCCCAGGCCCATCAGTGGTACTCCGACTACCTGCTGGCGATGGGGCGGTTCGACGAGTCGATGGCGGAAATCAAACGCGCCCGTGAGCTGGACCCGCTCTCCCTCTTCATCAACTGGAGTGTGGGCAGGGCGCTTTACTTCGAGCGCCGCTACGATGAGGCTTTGGCGGAAACCCTCAAGACGCTTGAGATGAATCCGAACTTCGCTCGGACATACGTCTACCTAACGGAAATTTACCTCCTGAAGGGGAGGGAGGACGAGGCGCTCACGGCATACTTGAAGCTTGCCGCCCTGACCGGCGTCAGCCCCGAGAGAGTCTCGGCGTTGAAAGGTACATACGACTCTGCCGGCTGGAAGGCGGTGTGGCGGAAGGAACTTGAGTGGGCACTGGAAGACTCGAACCGCCGCCACGTCCCGCCTCTCAACATCGCGGTCCTGTACTCCAGGGTCGGTGACAAAGACCGGACGCTCGAATGGCTCGGTAAGTCCGCCGAGGAGCGGGCCGGCACCTTGGTTTACCTCAAGGTTGACCAGCGGTGGGACTTTGTCCGCTCAGACCCGCGATTCGCAGACCTCATGCGCCGCGTCGGACTCCCGCAGTAAGCACAAATGAAAGCCGCCCGCGAGATTGCGAGCGGCTTCCTCCATCCAGCGTACCTCCAGTATACCTCCGGCCCGTTTCTCGACCTCTAAACCCGCTTTCGACTTCTAAGCCGGAGCGCCCGCGGGCAGCAAACCTCTGATTTCCCTGACGATGCGCTCGGCGGCCTCCACGTCCTTCAAAGCAATCATGAAGAACTTGTAGCCCTGCTGGAAGCAGATGACGCCGTTGGCGAAGAGCCAGACGCCGTCGAGGATGGGGTTGCCGCCGAGGAGCCAGCTGACGGGCGCGCCGACGATGGGGCCGGGCTGGAGTATCTGCGCCCAGATGGCGACGCCGGCCGCGCAGCTGAAGGCGCCGAGCAGGGGCGCGCCGACGTAGCGCACCATCTTGCGCTCGAACTCGACCCGCTTGCGCTCGGCCTCGTCGAGCTCGCCGGCCGAGACCAGCCGCTCGCGCTCGCGCACGTAATCGTCGAACTTCTGCCCGACCTTGCGCACGGCCCAGACCGGCAGCGCCGAGTGCGTGAACCAGTGCGGGTGCCCGCCGAGCAGGAAGCCGTCGAGGCCGGGGAAGGACGCCCCACCCCGCACGCCCGCCGCGAGCGAGAGCGTGACGACGATGGCCTGCTTCGGGTTCTGCCGCGCCCAGTCGTACGCGCGGTAGAGCCCCGCCGACGAGGCCGCCGTCAGCCGCGTCGCGCGCAAGCCTAGCCCGGCGAAGCGCGCGCCGACGCCCGCCGCGCGCTCCGCGCGCTTGTAATACTTCTTCGCGCCGCTCGCGTATGTTGTACTTCTCGTCCAGGTCGCGCGCCTTGCGCCGCGCCGCCTCGCGCCACTCTTCGAGCCTGTCACGGTAATCAGACATAATTTCTCCTCGCCTATGGTACGCCGAGCGCCGGCGTGCGGTTCGCGTCCGCCGCGGGGGCGCAGGCGGTGCGGTCGCGCCCCGAGCGCTTGGCCTCGTAGAGCGCGGCGTCGGCGGCGGCGCGCAGCCCGTCGCCGGTGCGCGCGCACGCGGGCAGCTCGGCGACGCCGATGCTCGCGGTGACGCGCGCCTCGCGGTACGCGTCGAGCGCGGCTATCGCCGTGCGCAGGCGCTCGGCCACTTCGAGCCCGCGCTCGAGGCTCGTCTCCGGCAGGATGACCGCGAACTCGTCGCCGCCGATGCGCGCGCCGGTGTCGATGCCGCGCGTGCCCGACTGGATGACGTTGGCCACGCCGCGCAGCGCCTCGTCGCCCGCGTCGTGGCCGTAGGTGTCGTTCACGTCCTTGAAGTTGTCGATGTCCACGAGCAGGAGGCAGAACGGGCGGCCGTAGCGCTCGGTGCGCGCCACCTCGCGCTCGAGCTGTCGCTCGAAGCGCCGGCGGTTGGCGAGACCCGTCAGGTGGTCCGTGAAGGCCGCCTCCTGGCACGAGTCGAGGTACTGCTTGAGTTCGAGGAGCGTCCGCGCGCGCGAGCGCAGGAGGTCGAGGTCGGTCGGGTCGGTCAGGTACCCGAGCGCGCCCAACTCGGAGCCGAGGCGCACGTCGCGCCCCTCGACGCGCGCGGCCGACTGGATGATGACGGGGATGAACTTGGTCTGCGGGTTGGCGCGCACCCGGCGGATCATCTCGTAGCCGTCCATGCGCGGCATCATCACGTCGGTGACGATGAGGTCGGGCTGGTAGGACTCGACCGCCGCGAGCCCCTCGGCGCCGTCCTCGGCGGTGAAGACCTGGTAGCCCTCGTTCTCCAGCGCGAAGGCGAGGAGCAGTCTCTTGTCCGGCTCGTCGTCGACGACGAGGACGCTTAACTTGGTCGTCATAATTTTGCGAAAAACAGTGCTTGCACCCCTCCGGTCTTCGTGCTATTGTGCCCGCTAATTCAAGGGACGGTTACCCTGTTTTGTTGTAGCGGTTAACTTTTCCTCATCGAATAACGGGTTAAATTTTGGCTTTACCTCGCAGTTTTTGCGGCACCCGCGTCCGCTTTACTCCCACTCCGGTTAAGATGCTTTTCGGGGGCGACAACGCCGCCCCTTTTCCGGTCTACGGCCGCTTGGAGCCGCGCACGCGCTCTTGAGAATCCCAACCCCCTAAAGAGGTTTCCCCCGTCATGCCACACCGACGCGCCAGCGACCTGTCCGCGGCCGAGCGGGCCCAAATGCTGCGCCTTTCCGAGATCGGCGACGCGCTCCCGGAGGAGACGCTCTCGCTCCTGGCCGCCGGCTCGGAGGCCGTGGACTTCCGCCGCCGGCGCTTCATCTACCGCCGCGGCGACGTGGCCGACGCGCTCTACTGCATCGCGCGCGGGCGCGTCAAGGTCTGCTCAATCGACGACACGACGGGGCGCGAGGCCGTCATCGACATCGTCGGGCCCGGCGCGCTCTTCGGCGAGTCGTCGCTCTACTCGGCGGGGGTGCGCGAGAAGTGCGCCATCGCGTACGAGCAGGCGCGCCTGCTCAAGATTCCCGCGGGGGTTTACAGGGAGGGGATGGCTGCGAGCCGCGAGCTTTATGATTACACCTTCCGCATGGTTGGTCAACGGCTTTCGCGCGCCGAGCGCCGCGTCGCCGACTTCGCCCTCGACGCCATCCCGGCCCGCCTCGACAAGCTCCTCGTAGACCTCTCCGAGCGCTACGGCCGCCCGGAGGCGGAGGGCGTGCTCATCGACCTCCAGCTCCCGCACCGCGAAATCGCCTCCATCGTCGGCTCCACCCGCGAGAGCGTCACCGTCCGCTTGAACGCGCTGCGCCGCGCCGGTATCATCGACTTCGTCGACAGAAAAATTCTCATCAAGACTCAGGCCGTCACGGCCGCCGTCTGACGCGCCGCGGGACTCCTACCTCCGACCCGGCGGGCGCCGGCGGACGCCGCGCCGGTCTGACGAACAAGGTTTACGGCTTCATGAAGTGTCCCATCTGCCACCGCCCCGTCACCCTGGAAGGTAACCCCGACCGCCCCTTCTGCTCCGAACGCTGCAAGCTCATCGACTTCGGCGCCTGGGCCAACGAGGAGTACGCCGCCCCGGCCGAAGAAGCCCCGCCCTCTTTCGAGGAGGGCGAGCACACCCCCGCCGCCGGCCCCGACCGCGACTCACGCGGCGCGCAGAACCCCTGAGCAATCGGACAGCCGGCGACTTTAACTGCCGCCGCGTGCCCGGCGCGCGGGCGTTCGTGTAGAATGCGTGCGTCCGCCAGCGGAGGAGTCGAAGCGTCATGCGTCTGAAGTTCCCCGAAAGTTTTTGCGCGCGAAGTTTTAACCTGCGCCGCGCGGCCGCCTTCGCGGCCGTCCTCGCGCTCGCGGCCGTCGCGGCCTCGTGCGAGCTCGACGGCGCGTCGAAGAAGCGCGCCGAGGCGAGCCGCAACGCCGCGGCCTCGGGCGCCGCCGACTCGCGGATGCCGCGGACGAACCTGCCGATGCCGCCGGTCTCCGCCTCGCGCGGCGCGTCGCTCCCGGTCGCGTCCGGCGGGTCGCCGCGCGGCGCGTGGACGCAGCTCGACGGACGGCGCGCGAGCCTCGAAGACCTGCGCGGGCAGGTCGTCGTGCTCGACTTCTGGGCGACCTACTGCCCGCCGTGCCGCGAGGAGATTCCGCACCTCGTGCGGCTCCAGAGGCAGTTCGGCCCGCAGGGCTTCAAGGTCATCGGCCTCAACGTCGGCGGCCCCGAAGACCGCCCGAAGGTGCCCGAGTTCGTCAGGCTCTACGGCATCCAGTACGAGCTGGCCGAGCCCGACCCCGAGACCACGCGACTCTTCCTCGCCGACAACAGCGCCATCCCGCAGACCTTCGTCCTCGACCGCCGGGGCCGCCTCGTCCGCCACTTCGTCGGCTACGACCCCGAGGTCGCCTCCGAGCTGGAAAGGGCCGTCGCCGACGCCCTCGCCGAGAAGGCGGACTGAGAAAGCAGTAGACGGCAGTCAGCAGTCAGTAGAAGACACAGGCGGCGCGCCCTCGTCGTACACCGGGCGCGCCGCTTTTTTACCTACCGACTACTGTCTACTGTCTACCGTCTACTGCTTTCCCCTACTTGCCTTTCGGCGGGCGGAGGTTTACAAACTGAGTATCCGACTAAACAAATCAGAGGGGTTTTCAAGTTGAGGAGAGCCAAGATACTCGCGACGCTCGGCCCGGCTTCGCGCGAGCCGGCGGTGCTGGAGGCGCTGCTGGCGGCCGGCGCCAACGCCGTGCGCATCAACATGTCGCACGGCACGCAGGAGGAGCACACGGAGAACATCGCGCGGGCGCGCGCGGCGGCCGCGCGCCTGAAGCGGCCGCTCTCGGTGCTCGTCGATCTGTCGGGGCCGAAGATTCGGACGGGGGTGCTCAAGGGCGGCCAGCCCGTCCAGCTCGAACCGGGCGCCGTCTTCACGCTCACGACGCGCTCGGTCGTCGGCGACGCGCGCGAGGTCTCGACCAACTACGCGGGGCTCGCGCGCGACGTGAAGCCCGGCGCGCGCATCCTCCTCGACGACGGCGCCATCGAGCTGACGGTCGATTCGGCGACCGAGACCGACGTGGTCACGCGCGTCGTCAACGGCGGCACGCTCTCCGAGCGCAAGGGCATCAACCTGCCCGGCGTCTCGCTCCCCATCCCCTCGCTCACGGACAAGGACCGGCGCGACCTCCAGTGGGCCGTCCGCGAGGGCGCCGACTACATCGCGCTCTCCTTCGTCCGCCGCGCCGAGGACTGCGTCGAGGCGAAGGCGCTCATCAAGGCCGCCGGCGGCGCGCAGCCCCTGGTCGCCAAGATCGAGAAGTCCGAGGCCATCGAACACCTCGAACAGATCGTCGACGCGGCCGACGGGCTGATGGTCGCGCGCGGCGACCTCGGCGTCGAGACGAGCGTCGAGCTCGTCCCCGTCTACCAGAAGCGCATCATCGAGGCGGCGAACCGCAAGGAGAAGGTCGTCATCACGGCGACGCAGATGCTCCAGTCGATGGTCTCGGAGCCGCGCCCGACGAGGGCCGAGGCGTCCGACGTCGCGAACGCGGTCTGGGACGGCAGCGACGCCGTGATGCTCTCGGCCGAGACGGCGGCGGGCAAGTACCCCGTCCTCTCGGTGGCGACGATGGCGCGCATCATCGACTCGGCCGAGACGGGCAAGCCGCCCTCGACGCAGGACGTCATCACGCGCTTCGCCGGCCGGCAGTCGGGGCGCGTCAGCCGCGCGCTCTGCGAGGCCGCGGTCTTCGCCGCCGAGGAGATTGACGCGCGCACCATCGCGGTCATCACGGCCTCGGGGCTGATGGCGCGCCGGCTCTCAAGCCTTCGACCCGAGCAGCGCATCGTCGCGCTCACGCCCGAGCGCGCCGTCCAGAACGAGATGTCGCTCATCTGGGGCATCGAGACGCACCTGCACCCGCCCTGCGACAACACCGAGGAGATGCTCAAAATCTGCGAGCGGACGCTGGTCGAGGCCGGCGTCGCGCAGCAGAAGGAGACCATCGTCCTGATGGCCGGCCGCCTCTCGGGGCTCGGCCTCTCAAGCTCGGTCACGCTCTACACCGTCGGCGGCCCGCTCCCGCGCACGCTGTGAGAGTAGGCGTGAAGCAGTAGGCGGTAGGCGGTAGCCTTTTGCGTTTTTCACTCCCGCCGCCTATCCTTTTGCGCGTGGCGATCGCGGAGTTGAAAGTGGGAGGGGACGAGCAGCTACTGGCGGCGTGCCGCCGGGGCGACGAGGGCGCGTGGGAGGCGCTGGTCGCGCGCTACCAGCGGCTCATCTACGCCATCCCGCGCCGCGCCGGCCTCGACGAGGACGCGGCCGCCGAAATCTTCCAGGACGTCTTCACCGCCCTCCTCGAAAGCATCGAGACCATCGAGCAGCCCTCGCGCCTGCAGGCGTGGCTCGTCACGACGGCCAAGCGCAAGACCTGGCGCATGATCGGCCGCTCCAAGTCTTTGCGCTCCTTCTCGACTGACGAGGACGCCGCGGGGGGCGAGATGTACGACCTCGCCGACGAGGGCGTGCTCCCGGACGAGGCGCTCGCACGCCTCGAAGAGCAGCACCTCGTCCGCGCCGCGCTCTCGGACCTCGGCGGCCGCTGCCAGACGCTCCTCCAACTGCTCTTCTACGCCCCGGAGCCCCCGCCCTACTCCGAGATCGCCGCCGCGCTCGGCACCTCCGAGGGCAGCATCGGCCCGACCCGCGCGCGCTGTCTCAAGAAGCTGCTCGACATCCTGAAGAAAAAGGGTTTTTCGTGAGCGGCGGGCGGGCGGTGTTTTTCTCACCGCTGCGGCCCCGAATAACTTATTTTTCCGGACGTATTTTTCGTGTCCGCCGGCGCACTGTTCCGACGAGCGGGCGCTAAAGTTCAGGCGCCCCCGGTGGAGCCGAAAATGAGACTGACCCCACGACACATACCTTTCGCGCGGCTGGCCGATTTGGCCGAAGGCCGCCTGTCGCCCGAGGAAGCCGCCGCAGAGCGCGCGCACCTCGACGCCTGCACGAGCTGCGCCGGGCAGGCCGCGCAGCTCGGCCACCTCGCGGCGCTAATGCGCGCCGACACGACGGAGGATGCGCCCCCCGCGCTCGTCTCCGACGTGGTGCGCATGTTTCGCGCCCGGCGGGCGCAGGCCGACGAGCCGGGGCTTTTGCGCCGGCTCGTCGCCGCGCTCACCTTCGACAGCAGCAGCCTGACGCCGGCCTTCGGCGTGCGCTCGGGGCAGGCCGCGCCCGCGCGCCAGATGCTTTTCAGCGCGGGCGACCTCGACGTCGACCTGCGGCTGGCGCAGGGTCAGGAGGGCTGGACGGTCTCGGGTCAGGTGCTCGGACCCTGTCAGGGCGGCGAGGTCGGGCTCGTCGGCGACGACGGCTCGACGGCCGCGCGCGCCGCGCTCAACGGGCAGTGCGAGTTCGCGCTGCCCGCCGTCCCCGAAGGCACCTACACCGTCCGGCTCCGCTTCGACCAGACCGAGGTCGAGATTCCCGAAGTGAGTTTGCGGGCTTAAGAGACATCCGGCCGGCGGCGGAATTAACCACAGGGACACGGAAGACACGGCTCGGCGCCTTTAAGCTGAGTCTTCCGTATCCCTGTGGTTAATTCCATTTTCTCCGTAGCGGAAGACCCCAAGATGACCCGAGCGGAATTGGTCTCGCGTCTGGTCGCGGCGGCGGGCGGCGGGGAGCGGAGCGCGCTCCTCGAAGCGCACGCGGCGCTGGCCGACGTGTCGCTGGCCCACGCGCTCAAGGACGTGTGCCTCGAAGCCTGGAGCGGCGACCCGCCGCGCGCGGTCGCCGCCGCCGCCGCGCTCGAAGCGCTCGCCGCCGCGCACGACTCCGACGAGGTCGCGGCCCTGAGCGACTGGGGCTCGGGCATCGCCGCGCTCGTCGGCGGCCGGATGGAGGAGGCCATCCGCCGGCTCGACGACGCCGAGTCGCGCTTCCGCCGCCTCTGCCAGCCGCACGCGGCCGCCAACACACAGGTCTCCAAGCTCATCGCGCTCGCCATGCTCGGCCGCTACGAGGAGGCCGTCGAGACCGGACTGCGCGCGCGCGACCGCTTTCTGGAGCACGGCGACCTGCTCGCCGCCGGCAAGGTCGAGAACAACATCGGCAACATCTACTTCCGCCGCGACCGCTACCACGAGGCCGAGCAGTTCCAGTCGGCGGCGCGCGCCCGCCTCGCCGTTGCGGGCGACGCGCGGGTGCTGGCGAAGCTCGACAACTGCCTCGCCAACACGCACGTCGCGCTCCACCGCTTCCGCTCCGCCGAACAGCTCTACCAGCAGGCGCTCGACTACGCGGAGGGCGCCGGCCTCACCGCCACGCTCGCCGAGATCGAGGGCAACATGGGCAACTTCGCGCTCTTCCAGGGGCGCTACGACCGCGCGCTCGACCTGCTCGAACGCTCGCGCCGCCGCTACGCCGCGCTCGGGATGCCGCACCAGTCGGCGGTCGCCGAGCTGGAGCTGGCCGACGCCTACCTCGAGCTGAACCTCTCGGCCGAGGCGCTGGCCGTCTACCGCCGCGTCGCGCCGACCTTCGCCGAGCTGGGGATGCGCGCCGAGCAGGCGCGCGCGCTCGCGCAGGGGGGGCGCGCCGCCATCCTCGCCGGCGACCCCGGCGAGGCGCACGGGCTGCTCGGGGAGGCGCGCAGGCTCTACGCGGCCGAGGACAACATGGTCGGCGAGGCTTACGTCACGCTCACGGAGGCGCAGATGCGGCTCGCCGAGGGCGACCACGTCTCGACGGCCGTGCTCGCGGCGCAGGCCGAGGCGCCGCTCGCGCGCGCGGGCACGTGGCGCCGCCTGCTCCTCGCGCGCTGGCTGCGCGGCGAGGCGGCGCGCGGGCAGGGGCAGGAGCGGCTCGCGCAGATTCTTCTGGAGACGACGCTCAGAGAGGCCGAGGCGCAGGCGCTCCCGCAGATCGCCGAGCGCTGCCACACCTCGCTCGGGCTGCTCGCGGCCGCGCGCGGCGAGACGCAGGCGGCCGAGGCTTCGTTCAAGCGCGCCGTCTCGCTCATCGAAGACTTGCGCGCGCCGCTGCCCGCGGAGGAGTTCCGCACCGCCTTCGTCGCCGACAAGCTCGCGCCCTACGACGAGTTGGTCCGGCTCTGCCTCTCCGACGGCCGCACGACCGACGCGCTCTGCTACACCGAGCGCGCGCGCTCGCGCGCTTTGGTCGAGATGCTGAGCGGCGCGCTCGCCGTCCACCCGCGTCCGCGCGACGAGTTCGAGGCCGAACTGTTCGGGCAGCTCGAGACGCTGCGCGAGGAGCTGAACTGGTTCTACAGCCGCATCAACCGCCCGCCCGAGGGTGACCCGGCGGGCGGCGCGGCCGCCATGCAGGCGCTCCACGACGCCGTGCGCGAGCGCGAGACGCGCACGCTCGAAATCATGCGCCAGCTACAGCAGCGCGGCGGCGCGCCCGCGCTCGGCCGCACCGAGCCGCTCGACGTGCCGGGCTTGCAGAGGTCGCTCGGCTCCGACACCGCGCTCGTCGAGTACACGAGCCTCGGCGGCGAGCTGCTCGCCTTCGTCGTCACCGGCGAAAGCATCGAGGTCGTGCGCGGGCTGTCGGACGAGAGGGCCGTCGCCGAGGCGCTCGGACAGTTCCGCTTTCAGGTCGGGAGCCTCCGCTACGGCTCGGCGCGGATGCGCTCGCACCTCGCGTCGCTCGAAGGGCGCGCGCGCCAGCACCTCCGCACGCTCTACGACCTTCTGCTCCGTCGCGTCGAGCCGCTCCTCGGCGGGCGCCGCCTCGTCGTCGTCCCGCACCGCGCGCTCCACTACGTCCCGTTCCACGCGCTCGACGACGGCGACTCGTACGTCGTCGAGCGGCGCGAGGTCTCGTACGCGCCCTCGGCGTCCGTGCTCGGCTACTGCCTCGCTCGACCCCAACGCCCGTTCGATCGCGCGCTCCTGATGGGCGTCGCCGACGAGCAGACGCCGCGCGTCCGCGACGAGATAGAGGCGCTCGCGCCGCTCTTCCCCGACTCGACGGCGCTGCTCGACGAACGCGCGACGGTCGCGGCGCTGCGCGAGCTCGCGCCGGCGGCCGACCTGCTCCACCTCGCCTGCCACGGCCAGTTCCGCCCCGACAGCCCGCTCTTCTCCTCGCTGAGACTCGGCGACGGCTGGCTCACCGTGCGCGACGCCTACACGCTCGACGTGGGCGCCTCGCTCGTCACGCTCTCGGCCTGCGAGACGGGCGTGAGCGCCGTCGCGCCGGGCGACGAGCTGCTCGGGCTCGTCCGAGGCTTCTTCTACGCCGGCGCGCCCTCGCTGCTGCTGAGCCTCTGGACGGTGGACGACGAGGCGACCGCCGAGCTGATGAAAGACTTCTACACCTCTTTGCGCGACGGCCAGCGCCCGGCCGCCGCCCTGCGCGCGGCGCAGCTCCGGCAGATGCGCGAGCGCCCGCACCCCTTCTTCTGGTCGCCCTTCGTCCTCACCGGCCGCTGGTAAATTTGCAGGCCCCCGCCCCGACGCCCGTCAAATTTTCTCGTTTTTGAGTGTATTTTTTACCCGGCCGCGGGCACTGTTTGGTGGGAGAAAGGCATCAAAAGCGGTGGACTTTCCAGCGCCCGCCGAGCCCGACATCCGGCGTGTTCCGAGTCGCACCGAATTCCCCGAAGGTTATCTTTTCTTTAAGTAATTTTAAGGAGTCCTCCGTGATGTCCCGCAAGTTCTTTCGCCCCCTCGCGGTGCTCGCGCTGCTGGCGACCCTGCTTTTCGCGGGTCTGCCCGGCGCACGCGTCTCCCGGGCCTCCGACGGCTCGGTCGAGAACGGCGAGGAGTCGTACATCCCGGACGAGGTCAACCTCAAGCTCTTCAACCCGGCCGACCTCAGCTCAATTACCCAGCAATACGGCCTCCAGCTCATCGAGCAGTTCGGCAACCGGCCCATCTTCCTCCTGCGCACGCCCTCGGACTCGAAGGCGCTCGCCGCCAAAATTCTTGCAGAGAACCCTCTGAAGGTGCAGTTCGCCGAGGCCAACTTCACCTCCGGTTCGCCCGAAGGGAGCGGCAACTCCTGGCAGGTCGGGAACTCCTGGCAGGTCGGCAATTCGTGGCAGGTCGGGAACTCCTGGCAGGTCGGTGAAAACCCGCCCGACAGCGGGAAGGTGCAGTACAAGACTCAGTGGGCCGGGGACAAGGTCGGGCTGAAGGAGGCGCACAAGGCTTCCAAGGGCGCGGGCACCATCGTCGCCGTGCTCGACACGGGCGTCGACCGACGCCACCCCGCGCTGGCAGGGCGGCTCATGGCCGGGCGCGACTTCGTCGACGACGACGACGACCCGAGCGAGGTTCTGCCCGCGTGCCCGGCGGGCTCGACCGCGACAGACCCGCGCGCCTGCGGCCCCTACGGCCACGGCACGCACGTCGCCGGGCTCGTCGCGCTCATCGCGCCCGAGGCCAAGATCATGCCGGTGCGCGTGCTCGACCCGCAGGGCGTCGGCAACATGTGGGTGCTGGCCGAGGCGCTGCGCTACGCGGCCGACCCCGACGGCAACCCCGCGACCGACGACGGCGCCGACGTCATCAACCTGAGCCTCGCCACCGTCAATCAATCGGACCTGCTCAGCACCGTCCTCGGCGAGATTTGCTCCGACGACCCGGCCGTGCCGAGGGACCCGACCGCGCCGGTCTATCCGAACGTCGTCGTGGTGGCCGCCGCCGGCAACCGCGGGACGACCGCCGAGATGTTCCCGGCGGCCGAGAACTTCGAGGGCGAGCTGTCGGTCGCCGCCAGCCTGCCCGACGACAAGCTGGCCTCCTTCTCGCAGCGCGACGACCGCATCGACCTGATGGCCCCGGGCGTCGGCATCACGTCGAGCGTCCCCGGCAACGGGACGGGCGTGTGGGCCGGCACCTCGATGGCCGCGCCGATGGTCGCGGGCGTCGCGGCGCTGGTGCGCGCGGCCGCGCCGTCGAAGAACGCGCACGACGTGAAGGAGCACATCGACGACACGAGCTTCGACACGCGCGACCTGGGCTTCGAGAAGGACCCGCCCGTCCGCGAGCGCCTGGACGCGGCGGCGGCCGTCAAGACGCTGGTGGTCGGGACGCCCAACCCCATCGACGACACGCGCACCTTCGTCCGCCAGCACTACCTCGACTTCTTCAACCGCGCCCCCGACGCGGAGGGACTCGACCACTGGTCGAACGAGATCGCGCAGTGCGGCGCCGACGCCGCGTGCGCGCAGTTCCGGCGCGTCAACACTTCGGGCGCCTTCTTCGTCTCGCTCGAGTTCAAGGACACGGGCTACTTCGTCTACCGCCTGCACAAGGCCGCGTTCGGCAACGGGCCCGGCGCGCCCGTCCCCGTCCGCTACGAGGACTTTATGCCCGACACGCAGCGCATCGGTGAGGGCGTCGTCGTCAACTCGCCGGGCTGGCAGCAGAAGCTCGCCGACAACCGGCAGGCGTTCCTGCTCGACTTCGTCACGCGCAAGACCGACCCGTCGGGCCGCGACTTCGCGACCGTCTTCCCCCAGGGGACTAGTGCGGAGACGATTGTTGACAAGCTCTTCGTCAACGTCGGCGTCCCGCCGCTCCCGGCCGAGCGCGAGGCGCTCGTCGCGGAGCTTTCGGTTAACCCCGACTCGGCGGAGCTGCGCGCCGCCGTGCTCAGGAAGGTGGCCGACAGCCCCCTCGTCGTCCGGCGCGAGTTCACGAAGGCGTTCGTGCTGATGCAGTACTTCGGCTACCTGCGGCGCAACCCCAGTGACGTGGGCTTCGACGGGCAGTCCGACCCGAACTACGTCGGCTACAACCACTGGCTCACGAAGCTCGAAGCGGCGGGCGGCGACTTCCACCGCGCCGAGATGGTGCGCGCCTTCCTCGAATCCTTCGAGTACCGCCAGCGCTTCCGCCAGTGAGGCGACCCGGCGACTGACCGAGTCCTGACGACCGGAGGGGCGGCCGCTCTAACCAGCGGCCACCCCTCTAAATTTTCACGACAAAAATTTTCCGCCGCGCGTATTTTTACGCCCGCCGCCCGCACTGTTCGCGTGTAAGCCGCCGCGACCCGAAACGTCGCGGCGGCCGGCCGGGGACCCGGCCGAGAGCAAGGGGTTTGCACAGCATCTGTCGGGGCGCTTTCCGTCACGGGGAGAACGGGGCGCCTCGCCAGTCGGGCGGCGCGGTCGGAAGGCCGCGCCGCCCATCCTTTTTTTACGCCGCCCCGTACTTCTTGAACCAGGCCCGGAGGCGCTGCCAGCCGTCGGCGGCCGCCTCCTTGTTGTATGAGGGGCGGTAGTCCGCGTGGAAGCCGTGTCCGGCCTCCGGGTAGACGATGATCTCCGAACGCCGCGCGGCCTTCGACTTCGACGCCTTCAGCGCCTCGCGCATCCGCTCGACCGACGCGAGGGGGATGCCCGTGTCCTTCCCGCCGTAGAGCCCGAGCACCGGCGCGTTCAGCTCGCCGGCCACGTCGACGGGCTGGCGCGGCGTCAGAGGGCTTACGGCCGCGCCCTCGCGCGCGACCAGACGCCCGTACCACGCGACGCCCGCGTCCAGCTCCCTGCTGTGCGCCGAGTAGAGCCACACGATGCGCCCGCCCCAGCAGAAGCCCGTGACGCCGACCTTCTTCCCGTCCGACCTCTTCGTCGCGCGCGCCCACCCGACGGTCGAGTCGAGGTCGGCCATCACCTGCTCGTCCGGCACCTGCCCGACGACCTTCATCACGTCCTCCATCTTGAGCCGCGTCGTGTCGCCCTGCCGGAAGTAGAGCGACGGCGCGACGGCCAGATAGCCGAGCTTGGCGAAGCGGCGGCAGACGTCCTTGATGTGCTCGTGGACGCCGAAAATCTCCTGCACGACGAGGGCGACGGGGAAGTTCTTGCCCCGCAGGGGCATCGCGCGGTAGGCCGGCATCTCGACGCCGCCGCGCACGGGGATTTTGACCTCGCCCGCTTCGAGCCCCTGCGCGTCGGTCGTAATTATGGTCTGCGCCGCGACGGGCTGGACGGCCAGCGCGAACCCCGCCGCCAGCGACCCGGCGATGAAACCGCGCCGCGACACCTCCTCCGGCAACAGTCCGACAAGTTCTTCGTGCGTCTCTCTCACAAGTGTTCCTTTCCGAAAGTGGGATGGCACTACTCTAGCGCAAGCGCGCGTGAGCCGGAAGAACCTTCCCGACTTTTTTCGCGCCGGCGGCGCGGCGCGGCGCGCTTGAAATGGCGGGCGGGGCGGCGTAGATTGGCAGCGCTTTGTCTATCCCCTGAATCGCGGGAGGGAAATCCCCATGAGCTTATGTGCGTCGCTGGCGGCGGAGATGCGGCAGGAGGCGAAGACGACGAGGCGCCTGCTCGAGCGCGTGCCCGAGGCGTCCTTCGGGTGGAAGCCCCACGAGAAGTCGATGACGCTGGGGCGTCTGGCCGCGCACGTCGCGGAGCTGCCCGAGCTGGTCATCCCGGCGCTGACCCGGCCCGAGTTAGACTTCGCCTCGGGCGACTTCAAACCGTTCCACCCGGAGAGCACGGCCGAGCTGCTTGAGAAGTTCGACCGCAACATCGACGCGGCCGTCGGGCTGCTGGAGAAACAGCCCGACGACCGCATGGGCGAGCCGTGGAAACTGCGGAGCGGCGACCACGTCCTCTTCGAGATGCCGCGCGCGATGGTCGTCCGCTTCGTCGGGCTCAACCACGTCGTCCACCACCGCGGGCAGCTCTCGGTCTACCTGCGCCTGCTCGACGTGCCGCTGCCCTCCATCTACGGCCCCTCGGCGGACGAAGGCAGGTAGGACGCGCGCGGACTTTTCAAGGGGGTCGGGATGACGGCTGCGGGCAAGGTGTCTGTGAGGATCGGCTGCTGCGGCTTCCGCTCGTCGCGCCAGACCTATTACGAGTCGCTCGACTCGGTCGAGGTGCAGCACACCTTCTACCAGCCGCCGCAGGTTCAGACGCTGCGGCGCTGGCGCGACGAGGCGCCCGCCGGCTTCGAGTTCACGCTCAAGGCGTGGCAGCTCGTCACGCACCAGGCGTCGAGCCCGACCTACAGGCGGCTCAAACGCACGCTCGACGAAGAGGAGAAAGAGGGCGCCGGCTTCTTCCGCCCGACCGAGGTCGTCCGTGGCGCGTGGGAGCTGACGCGCGAGTGCGCCGGGGCGTTGGGCGCGCGCGCGCTGCTCTTCCAGTGCCCGGCCAGCTTCAGGCCCGTGCGCGAGAACGTCGAGAACATGCGGCGCTTCTTCCGGGGCGCGGAGCGCGCGGGGCTCGTCTTCTGCTGGGAGCCGCGCGGCGGCTGGCCGCGCGAGCTGATAAGCGAGCTGTGCGAGGAGCTCGCGCTGTGGCACGCCGTCGACCCCTTCGCGGAGCGGACGCTGACGCCCGGCCGCTGCTACTTCCGCCTGCACGGGCGCAAGGGCTGGCGCTACAAGTACGAGGACGGCGAGCTGGAGGAGCTGCGCTCGATGCTGCCGCGCGACGCCGCGTCCTACGTCTTCTTCAACAACGTCCACATGCGCGAAGACGCGCGCCTCTTCCGCGAGATGGTCGAGGGGGGCGACTGAACGCGCCCCGAGAAGCGCCTGACATCCACCCGGCCGCGCCGCCTCGTAAGTATGTGCGTGCGAGCAGGGGCGGTCGAAGACGATTTTCGACTTTGAACGGCGGCGATTTCGCGCACGCCTTCACCGTCCGCGGCGGAAGGATCGCTG
This sequence comes from Acidobacteriota bacterium, assembly GCA_020200135.1. Classification (GTDB taxonomy): domain Bacteria; phylum Acidobacteriota; class Blastocatellia; order Pyrinomonadales; family Pyrinomonadaceae; genus QHXN01. Next base: position 58,410 of record JAIVJI010000072.1, read on the forward strand.
GCTTCCACGAGTACATGGACGCGGCCGCCGCCTTCGCGTAGACGGGGCCGACCACAGAGGCGCGGGGGCGCGGAGATTCTATTTTGAAATCTCCGCGCCCCCGCGCCCCGGCGCGCGGCGCTGGAAGTACGAGAGCGCGAGCCCGCCGAGGAGGCCGCCGGCCACCCCGCCGAGCACGCACAACACGACGAGCGTCGCCGGCCACGAGCGGGTGCGCGCGCGCAGGCCGATAGGCACGGCCGGCTGCGCCCCCTGTACGGATTTCTCGTCGAAGCGCGGCGGCGGCAGCCGGCTCGCGTCTTCGAGCGGAACCGTCTCCTCCGTTGGACTTACGAACGCCTCGCTTTTTCTCGGCTCCATCGCACACGCCTCCCCTGCACTCAACTTATACACTCCGGCACTTCCCTCCCCCTCCCAAAAGCAAGCCGCAGTCCAAACCCCGCCGCCCACCCGTTTGACTCACCGGCCGAATTGTCGTAGATACTTTTCAGTCCGGCCCTTCCAAGAGAAAATCGAAAGACCATGAAAGCGCTCCGCGTCACACTCGCCGCCCTCTTCGTCTTCGCGCCGCCACTGCTGGCCGCCTGCAACCGCAAGCCGGCCGACGCGGACGCCAACGCCGCGGCCACGCCGGGCGGCTCGGCCGAGCAGCAACAGCGGCAGGACGGCGCCGTCCAGGCCCCGTCCGGCGACGCGCGCGCTCTCTTCGACCGCGGCCTCGACGCCTACAGGCACGACCGCGACCAGGAGGCCGTCGAGCACTTCAAGCGCGCCGCCGAGCTCTCGCCCGACTTCGCCGAGGCGTACTACCGCCTCGGCCTCGCCTACAACGCGCTCAAGCAGGCCGAGGAGGCCGAGAAGGCTTTCGCCGACGCCGTCAAGGCTTACGAGAGAATCGTCAAGCAGGAGCCGAAGAACTCCGACGCCTTCTACTTCCTCGGACTCTGTTACCAGAAGCTCGGCAAGTACGACGAGGCGGTCAAGGCGCTCAAGGAGGCGGTCAAGAACTCGCCCGAGGAGAACGACGACAAGTACTTCGAGATGGCCGCGGCGCACTTCAAGATAGCGCAGTACGACGAGTCGGTCAGGGCGCTCCGCAAGACGCTCGAGATAAACCCCGACCACTACCCGGCGCAGGAGCTTCTCGAAGACGCACAGAACGGCGCGCGCCGCATGGAGGATTTTCGCAAGCGCCAGGAGCAACTGCGCAGGCAGCAGAACGCCAACGCGAACATGAACGCGAACTCCAATGCGAAGAACTCCAACTCTGGCCCGGCCGGCAACGCCAACTCCGCCGCCCCACCGCCGATGTAAAATGACGGAAGCTAAAACCCGCCGCGCAGCCGCCCCGCTCCTACTGCTCATCGCCCTCCTGCTCGCCGCGACCACGGCGCGCGCGCAGAAGCCCGCGCAGCCCGACGCGGCCCAGACGCAGGCGGCTTTGCGCACGCTCTCTGTCGCGGGGAGCGTGCTCTACGTCGCCGCGCACCCGGACGACGAGAACACGGCGCTGCTCGCCTACCTCGCCCGCGGGCGCGGCGTGCGCACCGCCTATCTTTCGCTGACGCGCGGCGACGGCGGGCAGAACATCCTCGGCTCGGAGAAGGGCGCGCTGCTCGGGCTGGTGCGCACGCAGGAGTTGCTGGCCGCGCGCCGCGTCGACGGCGCGGAGCAGTTCTTCACGCGCGCCATCGACTTCGGCTTCACGCGCTCGCCCGAGGAGACCTTCCGCTTCTGGGGGCACGACGCGGCGCTCTCGGACGTGGTGCGCGTCGTGCGCCTCTTCCGCCCCGACGTCATCATCGCGCGCTTCCCCACCACGGGCGAGGGCGGCCACGGCCAGCACACCGCCTCGGCCGTCCTCGCGGGCGAAGCCTTCGACGCGGCGGCCGACCCGGCGCGCTTCCCCGAACAGCTCAAGGAGGGCTTACGCCCCTGGAGGGCGAAGCGGCTCGTCTGGAACGTCTTCAACTTCCGCTCGGCCGACCCGCCGAAGGACGCCGAGCGTGTGCTGAGCGTCGACGTGGGCGGCTACGACCCTCTGCTCGGCCGCTCCTACACCGAGATCGCCGCCGAGAGCCGCACGAAGCACATGAGCCAGGCGCAGGGCACGCCGGAGCGCCGCGGCCCCGCGCCCAACTACTTCGCGCACCTCAAGGGCGAGCCCGCGACCAGAGACCTGTTCGACGGCGTAGACCTGACGTGGCGGCGCTACGCCGGCGGCGAGACGGTCGCGCCGCTGCTCGAAGAGGCCGCGCGCAAGTTCGACCCCGCGCGCCCGCAGGCGGTGCTCCCGCAACTCCTCGCCTCGTACCGCGAGATGGAGAAGGTCTCGCGACGCGACGAAGCCGGCCGCGTCCCTCTGGTCGAGGCGAAGCGCGAGGCGCTGCGCGGCGTCATCCTCGCGTGCGCGGGGTTGTGGGTCGAGGCCACGGCCGCCGAGCCCTACGTCGTGCCGGGCGGCGAGGTCAAGGTCACGACGACGCTCGTCAACCGCTCGGACTTCCCCGTCCGTCTGGAGACGGTCGGCGCGTCCTCGGCGGGCGTCGACCTGCCGCGCCGAGCCGGGCCGCGGACTCTTCAAAGTCCGGCAGCCGGCGCACGTCGGCGCGCCCGAGGGGCCCGCGGCACTGACGCAGCGCGTCACGCTCCTCTTCGGCGAAGCCGGTGAGGCCGTGGGCTTCGACTTGCCCGTCGTCCATCGCTGGACTGACCGCGTGCGCGGCGACTTGTATCGCCCCGTCGTCGTCGTCCCCGAGGTCGCGGTCGGACTCCTTGAGCAGACGCTCGTCTTCCCCGACCGCGCGCCCAAGCAGGTGCGCGTGACGCTCCGAAACAACGCGGCCGCAGACTCGACGGGCACGCTCCGCCTGCGACTCCCGGCGGGCTGGGCGGCCTCGCCGCCGGAAATCCCCGTCACGCTCAAAGCCAAAGGCGAAGAGTTCCGCGCCTCCTTCAACGTCACGCCGCCCGCCGGCGCGTCCGTCGCCGCGCTCGAAGCCGTCTACGAGTCCGCCGGCAAAACTTTCGCGCGCGGCCTCGTCGAGATCGACTACCAGCACATCCCGCGTCAGACGGTCTTCCCCGAGGCGCGCGCCGAGCTGGTGCGCGTGGACGTGGCGAAGCGCGGGAGCCGTGTCGGCTACGTGATGGGCTCGGGCGACGAGGTGCCCGAGGCGCTGCGGCAGGTGGGCTACGACGTGACGCTTCTGTCGGACGAAGATTTGGAGGCGGCCGACCTCTCGCGCTTCGACGCCGTGGTGACGGGCGTGCGCGCCTACAACACGCGCGCGGCTCTGCGCCGGCAGCAGCGCCGCCTGCTCGAATACGTCGAGCGCGGCGGCACGCTCGTCGTCCAGTACAACACGCCCGACCGCACGCTCGAAGGCGCGCAGCTCGGCCCGCACCCCTTCCGCGTAGGGCCGGACAGGGTGACGGACGAGGCGGCGGCCGTCACGCAGCTCGCGCCCGGCGACGCGCTCCTGAACGCGCCGAACCGGATCACGGCCGCCGACTTCGACGGCTGGGTGCAGGAGCGCGGCCTCTACTTCGCCTCCGAGTGGGACACGCGCTACACGCCGCTCTTCGCGAGCCGCGACCCCGGCGGGCCGGAGTTCAAAGGCTCGACCCTCGTCGCGCGCGTGGGGCGTGGCACGTACGTCTTCACCGGGCTCGCCTTCTTCCGGCAGCTCCCGGCGGGCGTCCCCGGCGCGTACCGCCTCTTCGCGAACATGATCTCGGCCGGCAAGGAGTGACGGCGCGCCGCCTCTACGGGGAGCTGTCTGAAAGGATTCGGGCCGGGCCGCGCTGGAAGCGGCGCCGGCCGCCGTCTGTGATGAGAGACTCAGACCCGAAAGAAATCCCGCGCGAGGAGCCGCCGCCGGTCGGCGGCAGTTGGGGGCGCCTCTACGCGGCCGTCCTGCTGAACCTGGCGGCGCTCGTCGTGCTCTTCTACCTCTTCACGAGGGCCTTCAGATGAGGCCGCTCGACTGGGTGGTGCTGCTGGCCGGGTTCGCCGGCATCGTCGCCTACGGCGTCTGGAAGGGGCGGCGGACGCGCGACCTCGACGACTTCCTCGTCGCGCACCACAGCATGCGCTGGCACCACGTCGCGCTCTCCATCATGGCGACGCAGGCGAGCGCCATCACCTTCCTCGCCACGCCGGGACAGGCCTACACCGACGGGATGCGCTTCGTGCAGGTCTACCTGGGACTGCCCGTCGCGATGGTCGTCCTCTCGCTGACGGCCGTCCCGCTCTACCACCGGCTCAAGGTCTACACCGCCTACGAGTACCTCGAAGGCCGCTTCGACCTGAAGACGCGCACGCTCGGCGCGCTGCTCTTCCTCGCGCTGCGCGGCCTCTCGACCGGCGTCTCGCTCTACGCGCCGTCGGTCATCCTCTCGGTCGTGATGGGGTGGGACATCCGCGCGGTCATCTTCATCATCGGCGGCGCCGTGATGCTCTACGCTTCTCTGGGCGGCGCGAGGGCCGTGGACAACACGAACTTCCTGCAATTCCTCATCATCATGGGCGGGATGTTCGTCGCCTTCCTGACCATCGTCAGGCTGCTGCCGGACGACGTGTCGTTCGTCGAGGCCACGCGCGTCGCCGGCAAGCTCGGCCGCCTCAACGCCGTGGACTTCTCCTTCGACATCACGAACCAGTATAACTTCTGGTCGGGTCTCATCGGCGGCTGCTTCCTCGCGCTCGCCTACTTCGGCACGGACCAGTCGCAGGTGCAGCGGTACCTCTCGGGCGAGTCGGCGGCGCAGAGCCGCCTGGGGCTGCTCTTCAACGGGCTGGTCAAGGTGCCGATGCAGTTCTTCATCCTCTTCCTCGGCGCGATGGTCTTCGCCTTCTACCAGTTCACCGAGCCGCCCGTCTTCTTCAACCCGGTGCAACTGGAGCGCGCGCGCTCCGGCCCGCGCGCGCCGGAGTTCCGCGCGCTCGAAGAGGACTACGCGGCGGCCTTCGCCGAGAAGCAGCGCGCGGCGCGCGCGTACATCGGCGCGCTGCGCGCGAACGACGAGTCGGCCGCCGCGTCGGCTTCAGCCGAGCTGCGGTCGGCGCAGGAGAAGGCTGACGGCGTGCGGGCCGGGGCGGTCGAGGTCATCAGGGATTTCGAGCCCAAGCCCAACGACACCAACTACGTCTTCCTCAACTTCGTCACGCGCTACATGCCCGCCGGCCTCGTCGGGCTCGTGCTGGCGGCGGTCTTCTTCGCCTCGATGTCTTCGACCGCCTCGGAGTGGAGCGCGCTGGCCGCGACGACGGTCGTGGACATCCAGCGGCGCCTGTTCAAGCGCGAGGCGGGCGACCGCTACTACCTCATCTCGTCGAAGCTGGCGACCGTCTTCTGGGGTCTGTTCGCAGTCGCCTTCGCGCAGTACGCGGGTCAGCTCGGCTCGCTCGTCGAGGCCGTCAACCGGCTGGGCTCGCTCTTCTACGGGACGCTGCTCGGCATCTTCCTGCTCGGCTTCTACTTCAAGCGCGTCGTGGGCACGGCCGCCTTCCTCGGCGCGCTCGCCGGCGAGGCGGCCGTCCTCTACTGCTTCTTCTTCACCAAGCTCGCCTTCCTCTGGTACAACGTCGTCGGCGCGCTCGTCGTCGTCACCGCCGCGCACCTCATCAACCTACTCGTCGGCGAAGCGAAAAAGAACTGACCACGGGGAGACGGGGACATAGCTTTCTCTTTAGCTGTGTCCCCGTCTCCCCGTGGGTAAAGGTTTTGCTGCGGTCAGTCGCGGCTCAGGAAGATGGTGTCGTACTGGCCCCCGAAGCGGAAGCCGGCTCGCTCGTAGAGCGCCTGCGCCGGCGCGTTCCGCTCGTTGACGAGGACGCAGACCGAGTCGGCGCGCCGGAGGAGTTCGCCCGCCAGCCACGACAGGCAGCCGAGACCCCGGCCGCGCCCGCGCTCGCCTTGGGCGACGTGGACGCCTTCGAGGTAGACGACGTGGCCGGTGTCGGCCATCACCTCGGCCTTGAAGACGAGCCGGCCGCCCTCCGTCACCACCCACGTCCGGCCGCGCTCGATGCGCCGCAGGCAGCGCCGGCGGAAGCCCTCGGGGTCGGACGCCATCGGGTTGACGCCGCTCTCCTCTTCGGCCATCCGCGCCTGCACGGGCATGACCAGCTCCAGGTCTTCGGGGGTGGCGAGCCTCGGGACGGCGCCCACGCGGGGCGCACGTCCGACGCCGGCCTCGGCGCGTTCGAGCTCGAACAGCATTTCGCGGCAGGCGAGGCGCATCGACTGGTGCGCGCCCGCGCGGTAGTGGCGCCAGAACTCGGAGACCGGCCCGGCCTCGCCCAGCAGCATGTGGAGGCCGGCGACGCGCTGCGCCGCGCGCGCGAAGGCGCGCAGGGCGCGGGGCGTGCGCGCCTCGAAGAGCGTGGCGTGGCCGATGAGGGCGACGCCTTCCAGGCGCCCGCGCTCGTCGCGGTAGCCGTAGAACGTGCCCCGGTTGTGCGGGCTCACGAGCCCGTTGTCGCGGAGCAGGCTCAGGAGGTTGACCGCGTGGACGGGGCGCTCCGAGAGGAAGGCCATCGTCTCGGCCTCCGACCCGGGCGCGAGAGCCTCGGCGCGCGCCGCCCCGACGCGCGGGGGCGCGGAGGAGGCGAAGAGGCCGGGCGCGAACGGCGTGTGTGTCTGTAGCGTCGGCTGTAACATCGGATCACCAGTGGCTGAGGCGGCGTTGAGTTAAGAGTTCGTCAAAACGTCCGGGGGTTTGCGGCTACGGTGCGGCGGCCATGTAGGCCGTGTTGTCGCCGAGCAGCACCGCGTCGCCGAGGATGACCCCGTCGCCCAGGATGACCCCGTCGCCCAGGATGACCCCGTCGCCCAGGATCACGCCGTCGCCGAGCAGCACGCCGTCGCCGAGGATGACCCCGTCGCCGAGGATGACTCCGTCGCCGAGGATGACGCCGCCCCCGCGCAGGTCGTAGGGGATCGCCGTGCCCGTGCCGAGCATGCCGCCCGCGCTCGTCATGATGTTCTGGCCAAGCAGGATTCCGGCCGTCAACTTCAACGTGTCTATGACGATCAGGCCGTTGCTCAGGACGATGCAGTCGTTGTTGATGTGGTTACTCAGGCGGTAGCCCTGCTGAAACTTCGTGATGAGGTCGGCGCCCGTGCCGTAGGTGTAGTCGAAGGTGATGCCCTGCGCCCAGACGTAGTTGCGGTCGACGATGTAGGTCTGCGCCGCCGGGGGCGCCGCGGTCAGCAGCGGGGTGCCGACGGCCGCCGTCGCCGGGTCGAGGTCGCGGCGGACGAGGTCGGCGAGGCGCGTGGCGCCCGCGACGTTGAGCTGGCCCGCGCCCTGCTCCAGCGTGTTGAAGCCCGCGAGCGGCGTGGCCGTGTACTGGAGGAGCGACCTGGCCATCCCGGCCGTGAGCTTCGGGTTGACCTCGAACATCAGCGCGGCCGCGCCCGCCACGAGCGGCGCCGCCATCGAGGTGCCCGACAGGTACATGAAGTCGCGCTCCTGCGCCGGGTCGTCGTAGGCGTTGAGCGCGCCGCTGTAGGTCTTGAGGTAGTTCGGGTACGCCTCGGCCGAGACGAGCTTATTGCCGGGGGCGACGAGGTCGGGCTTGAGCAGGTCGTCGTAGTGGCGCCCGCCGGCCGCGTCCGTCCAGTAGCCGCGGGTGGGCCCGCGCGAGCTGTAGGTGGCGACCGCGTCGTCCGAGCGCGAGTCGGTGCCGAAGGTGTTCGAGGCGCCGACCGTGATGGCGTGGGGGCTGATGCCCGGCGTGTGAACCTCCCCGTAGAGCTTCTGCCCCGTGGAGGTCTTGCCGTCGTTGCCGGCGGCGGCGACGACGACGATGCCGAGGTGGTAGAGCTTACTGACGGCCACGCAGAGCGGGTCGTTCCGGTAGGAGTCTATGGCCGGGGCGCCCAGCGAGATGTTGACGACGCGGACGTTGTAGGCGGCGTGGTTGGCCGCGAGCCAGTCGAGCGCGGCCAGAAGCCACGAGGTCTGCCCCTTGCCCTTCGCGTCGAGCACGCGCAGGTCGAGGAGCCGCGCGTCGGTCGCGACGCCGTTGAAGGCGCCGCCCAGGACGTGGTCGAAACCTGCGGCGAGCCCCGCGACGTGCGTCCCGTGCCCGTAGGGGTCGTCGTTGCGCGCCTCGGTCGTGACGAAGTTCCTGTTGAGGATGACGCGCGGGGACGTCCCCGAGGCGTTGAGGAAGGCGGTGTGCGCGTCGTAGATGCCGGAGTCGATGACGGCGATGCCGACGCCCGTGCCGTTGAGATGGCTGATGCTGCTGTATGGCTGCGCGACCGCCGCGTCCGTCCCCGTCGTCTTCGAGACGTGGCCGAGCACCTTGGTCTCCTGGTCGGGCGAGATGTAGGTGACCTCCTCGAAGGAGGCCAGCGCTTCGACGGCCGAAACGGGGAGCTCGACGACGGCCATGCCGAGGTTGTGAAGCTCCTTGCGGACGTGCGCGCCGTTGCTGTTGAGCAGCGCGTTCAAGGCCCCGCTCATGCGCTGCCCTTTGAGCTGGAGGATGACTTGCACCTTGTCGCCCCCGCCCCCGCGGCCGCTCCGGCCCCGCGCGGCGCGCTCTCGCAGCGCGCCCGAGACCTTGTCGCGGTTGACGGACTGTTCGGTAGGCGGCTCGTCGTCGCGCCCGGACTTCTCGCCGGCCGCGCCGCGCGCCGCGCCCGCGAGGGGCAGCAGCAGCAGCGACCAGCAGGCCAGCAGGGTTAAGATTCTCGATTTCGCGTTCATTGTTTTGGGGCCTTCGGGGAAAGATGACTGTCGTCGGCTGAACTCTAAGAGCGGCGCACACGGGTAGCGCCGGGGCGAGACTTTGCACTCAGCGTGCCGCCCGGAGAGGCGGGTCGTGCGAAGACTTTTTGGCGGGAATTTGGCGGTCGTCCGCGCTCACGCGCGCCGAGGCGGGGGAGGGCGCCGGTCAGGCTGAGAGGGCGTGGCAGTTCAGACTGACCGCAATCTGGCTTTATCACACGGGCTCGCGCCTCGGCCGTCGGCGGTTCGAGCCCGAAGCAAAAAAAGTGGAAGGGGGCGGCCCGACGCGGCCCGCCCCCTTCCACTTTTTCCGCCCCGCGCGCGCGTCGCGGCGTCTACTGCTTCGCCTTCCACTCGCCGAGCGTCTTCTCGAAGGCGTCGAGGGCCTGTGCGCTGGCGTTGGCGGCGCGGCCGACCTGGAGGGCCCGCTCGCCGGCGGCGACGGCCTCGGCCGTCTTGCCCTGCGCGGCGAGGATGCGCGCCCTGAGGTTGAGGTTGTTGAAGTTCTCGCGGGTCTTGATGGACTGCTCGGCCCAAGTCAAAGCCTGCGTGAGATCGCCCTTGTTGTTGAGCAGGTAGTTGGCGGCCTGCAAAGGCGTCTGCCAGTCGTCGGGCTTGGCCGCGGCGACCGCCTGGCGCGCCTTCGCCACCGTCAGCGCCGGCACGTCCTTGACCTCGACCGTGAAGGGCACGCGCAGACGCTCCCAGCGGATGTTGACCCGCGCCGAGGTCTCGCCGTCGGGGTCGATCTGGAAGGCCAGCCACTCCTGACTCTCGGCCGCCGTCTGCGGCTTGGTCTTGACGCGCAGCACGTCCTTCTTCTCGTCGTAGCTGAAGCTGCCCCACTGGCCGGGGTCGGCGTTGAAGATGATGGTCCACTCGTCGCGCCCCGGAATGGTGTGGAGGCTGTAGGTGCCGGCCTTCAGCGGCTGGCCGTTGACGAGCACGTCGTCGGTGACGGTGAAGGTCGTGGCCTCGTTGGCGCCGGTGCGCCAGACGCGGCCGTAGGGGACGAGGACGGCGTTGGCGGGGCGCCCGCGGGCGCCGTCGAGCGTGGCGGTGCCGGCGGGCGCGCCGGCCGGCGGGTCGCCCCAGATGGCGCGGCCTTTGACGCCGGGGCGGCTGTAGGTGATGGTCACGTCGGTGACGCCCACGGCCTGCGTCACGCTCGCCTTCTGGCTCGGGCGCGGGACGCGCACCTGCGCGGCGGCGGTCTGCGCGGCGGCCGAGGCCGCGAGCAGGAGCGCGGCGGCTGCGGCGCCGCGGGGGAAGAATCTGCGAAGGGTCTTCATCTTGAACTTCTCCTCGTCTGAGATGGGTGCCGGAGCCAACCTGGTCGGCGCCAAAGGCTTCGGCGCGCCCGTTCGCCGGGAGACTTGGCGTCGGGCGGCGTGCCTTCGGAAACATTGTGTGTGCCACGCATGGTAACAAAAAACCGGCGCGAAGTCCCACGGCGCCGGCCGGGCGTGGACGAACGGGCGCGCGCGTGAATATGATGTCGCCATGACTACCCCGCCGCAGCAGGCCGCGCAGGCCAACCCGCTGCGCGACGCGCGCCTCTCGTTTGTCGGCGTCGGCGTGATGGCCGAGGCGATGATCGCGGGGCTGCTCCGCCGCCAGCTCGTCGAGCGCTCGCAGATCGTCGGCAGCCACCCGCGTGCCACGCGGCGCGAGGAGCTGCAGACGCAGTACGGCGTCCGCATGGTCGAGTCGAACCGCGAGGCGGCGGCGGCCGCCGCGCAGCCGCGCGAGGCTCCGGCCGCCGCCTCGGTCGTCGTCATCGCGGTCAAGCCACAGCGTTCGGGAGGCGTCCTGCAAGAGTTGAAGGGCGTGCTCGCGCCCGACCAGCTCCTGCTCTCGGTCGTCGCGGGCACGCGCATGGAGACCATCGCGTCCGAGCTGGGGCACGACGGAGTCGTGCGCGCGATGCCGAACACCCCGGCGCAGATCGGACAGGGGATGACCGCGTGGACGGTGACGCCACAGGTCGGCGAGCGCCAGCTCGAAGTCGTGCGCGCCATCCTCGGCGCGCTCGGGCGCGAGATGTACGTCGAGAACGAGAACATGATCGACATGGCGACCGCGCTCTCGGCGACGGGGCCGACCTACATCTTCATGATGATGGAGGCGCTCGTCGACGCGGGCGTCCACATGGGCTTCTCGCGCCACGTCGCCCAGGAGATGGTCACGCAGACGATGCTCGGCTCGGTGCTGTTCGCGCGCGAGACGCACAAGCACCCGGCCGAGCTGCGCAACATGGTCACCTCGCCGGGCGGCACCTCGGCCGAGGCCATCTACCAGATGGAGAAGGGCTCGCTCCGCACGGTCCTCTCCAAAGCCGTCTACGCCGCCTACCAGCGCGCCGTCGCGCTCGGCCGCAAGTGAGACCGGGCCGGCGCGCCCGTGTCGGAAGGAAGGAGTCGAAAGTCATGAGAAGATTACTCGCGGCGATTCTTTTCACGCTCGCCGCCGCCGCGCTCTCTTTCGGCCAGCCGCGGGTGGAGTCGGCGCGCAGGGAGCTTAACGCCGGGGCGCGGCTCTACCGCGCGGGCAAGGCCGCCGAGGCCGAGCAGCACTTCCGCCGCGCGGTCGAACTCGACCCGGACGGGAGGGCCACGCGCCTCTACATCGCGCGCGTCATCCAGCAGTTGTACGCGCCCGGCGTCGCCACGCCCGAGAACGTCGCGGTCGGCGAGCGCGCCGTCGCGGCCTACCGGGAGATGCTCGCGAAAGACCCGCTGGACGAGGAGGCGTTCAAGGCCACGCTCCTCCTCTACGCGCAGTTGGAGCAGGACGACAGGGGGCGCGAGCTTCTGCTGGGGCGCGCCAACGACTTCTCCGCCCCGAACGAGAAGCGCGCCGAGGCCTTCGCCCTCCTGGCGGGCAGGCAGTGGCAGTGCTCTTACGACATCACCGAGCAGCCCGCCAACAAGAAGACCGCCGAGACGCCCTCCGGGGCGACCACCGTCTACGCGCCGCCCGCCGACCAGGGCGACCTCATCCGTGCGCGCCAGTGCGTGACGGACGGGATGCAGCTCGTCGAGCAGGCCGTCGGGCTCGACCCGAAGAACCAGAGCGCTCTGACCTACAGGGCGAACCTGCTGCGCGAGGCGTCGAAGCTGGCCGAGATGGAGGGCGACGCGGCGCAGAAGGCCGAGTACGAACGGCAGTTCAAGGAGGCGCTCGACGCCGCCGGCACGAAGGCCGACCTCGGCCAGCAGGCGGGGCCCGCCATGGTTGCTCCCACGAGCACCGTACCGCCCACGGAGCCAGTATCGAAGTCGGTCGTCTCGGGCGGCGTCCTCAACGGCAAGGCCGTCTCCAAGCCCGCGCCGGAGTACCCGGAGATCGCGAGGGCCGCGAGGGCGCAGGGGACGGTGACGGTGCAGATACTCGTCGACGAGGAGGGCAACGTCGTCTCGGCCAGCGCCGTCAGCGGCCACCCGCTGCTGCAACAGGCGGCGGTGGGGGCCGCGCGGCAGGCGAAGTTCTCGCCGACGCAGCTCTCGGGGCGGCCCGTCAAGGTCTCGGGCGTCGTCACCTACAACTTCGTGCTTCAGTGACTTCGTGCCTCGGTGAAGACTAGCCCCGCGCCTCGGTGTGGGCGGCGGCGGCGCGCTCGTACTCGTCGCCGAGGTCGAGGAGTTCGCGGCGGATGCGGCGGCGCTCTTCGAGGAGCCGGCGGAAGAAGCTGCGCTCGCGGATGAAGAAGAGCGCGGCGCGCGTCCCCGCCACGAAGCGGCCGAACTCCTCGCGCGTGCGCAGCGCGACGAAGCCCGTCAAAGGCGCGAGGGCCAGCGTGGCGACGACTCCCCACCAACCCGCCCAACCGTAAAGCGCGAAGGCCAGCAGCCCCCAGGTCAGCGGGAAGAGCAGGAGCGCGGCGGCGATCTTGAAGGTCGAGAGCACGTCGTCGTACTCGCGCGCGAAGCGCGTCGCCAGAATCCCCGCGAGCGTGTAGGCCGGGTAGTGCAGCGCCGCGCCGAGGAGCGCGAAGGGCAGCAGCACGACGAAGAGCGCGACGCGCGCGAGGAGCCGGCGCACGCGCGCGTAGGCGGCGACCGTCGAGGGCGAGAGCTGGCGCGGGTCTTCGAGCCCGGCCTGGCGCAGCTCCTCCTCGTAGGCCGTGATGCGCCCCTCCAGCACTCCGAGGCGCGCGGGCGAGTGGCGGCGGTGGAAGGCGTACGCCTCGACGAAGCGGCGGCGGCGGCGCAGCTCGCGCTCGAGGCTCCGCGCCTCGTCCTCGCCCTCGTCGGCCGAGGAGAAGATGCGCTCGGCGCGCGCCACCATCTGGAGCGCCTCGTGGCGGTCGGCGTTGAGCGTCAGCGCGCGCATCGCCTCGGCGACGCGCGCGGAGAGAGCGCGCACGGCCTCGCGCGGCGGCTCGCCGTCGGGCGCCGGCTCGACCGGCTCGACGTGGATGGGCTCGCCGAAGTAGAGCAGCGCGCCGCTGCGGAAGGTCGCCTTCGCGGTGTAGTAGAGCCCGGCCGGGACGATCTTCAGGTCGAGCGCGCCGCCCCCGCCCGCCGAGACCGCGCCGAGCGCGATGCGCGCCGCGCCCGACTTGAGGGGCAGGAGGTAGGGCTCGCTGTGCGAGGCGCCCTCGGGGCAGATGGCGATGGTGCCGCCGCGCCGCAAAAGCGCGGCCGCGCGCTCGAAGGTCTCGCGGTTGCGCGAAGAGGTGTCGCCCCCCTCGTCCTGCCTGCGGTAGACGGGGATCGAGTCGAGCGCGCGGACGAAGAAGCCGATGACGGGCGTGCGGAAGAGCGGCGACTTGGCGAGGAACGAGACGCGGCGCGGCGCGTGGCAGAGCAGGAGCGCCGGGTCGACGAGCGCGTTCGGGTGGTTGAGGACGAACAGGCACGCGCCCTCGCGCGGGACGCGCTCGCGCCCCACCACCTCCACGCGCCGGAAGAAGACGCGCAGCGCGAAGAGCAGCACGACCTTGATGGCACGCCTCAGCAAAGTCCCTACCGGAAAACCCCCGCGCCGAAAGTCGAAGAGCCCGGAGCGCGTCCCCCGCCGGGCGGGGCGCGACCTCCGGGCTCCATTGTACTAAAGGCGGCGCCGCCCCGTGCCGGCCGGGAGGCGCGGGCGCTACCGGCTCATGATGCCGCCGACGTTCGCGCCGAACCAGTCGCGGCTGGCGTAGTCGGTCAGCGTCAGCAGCAGCAGGATGATGAGCCAGAAGAACATCGACGCGACGATGACCCAGATGAGCCGCGAGCTGTAGCGGACGTGCATGAAGAAGAGCAGCACGAGCATCATCTTCGTGACCGCGATGGTCATCGCGACGACGTCGTTCATCGGGCCGAAGTCGAAGTTCGCGGCGGCGACCGTCACCGCCGTCAGGACGATGAGCGCCCCGAAGACCAGGTAGTAAGTCGAGCGCGGGACGATGTGTTCCGACATAAGACCTCAGTGCCCCCCCTTAAAGTGCGCGCCCAGCAGGTAGAGCAGCGGGAAGAGGAAAATCCAGATGATGTCGACGAAGTGCCAGTAGAGGCCGAAGTTCTCGACCGGCCCGTGGTACTCGGGCGAGAAGCGGCCGCGCCAGGCCATCCACATGATGGGCGCGATGATGCCGACGCCGATGATCATGTGCAGCGCGTGGAGCCCCGTCATCGCGAAGTAGAGCCAGAAGAACATCTGGTACTGCCCCGTCGTGACGCCCGCCGGGATGGGGTCGTGTGGGTTGAACCACCCGGCGATGGGGATGAGGCCGTCGACGTACTTGTCGTGGTACTCGAACGCCTTGACGCCGAGGAAGACCAGGCCGAGCAGGACGGTCGCCGCCATGAAGCCGACCTGCACCTTGCGCGAGCGCCCGACCTGCGTGGCCCAGACGGCGAGCGCCATCGTCAAGCTCGACGCGATGAGCACCGCCGTGTTAAAGGTGCCGATCTTCCAGTCGAGGTGGTTGCTCGCGGCCATGAACGCCCGCGGGTACTGCATCCGGTAGACGAGGTAGGCGAGGAAGAGCCCGCCGAAGAACATCACCTCCTGCGCGATGAAGACCCACATCCCCAGCGCCCCGGCCTCGCGCTGCTGCTCCATGTTGTCGAAGTGGTGCGCGAGCGCCTCGTGCGCCGCCTCGGGGCCGTGGCCGTGTTCGATTGCCTCCGCGTGTGTTGACACTCTCCGTACTCCTCTGAAGAACTCCGGACTCCGGACTTACGGTTGCTCCTCGGTCTCGACCCCGCGGTTGGCGGGGTGCTGGCCGCCGGCGGGCGCGTCGGGCGCGCCGGGGCCGACGACCTCCATCTCCTCGACGGGTCGGTACTCGTAGGCCTCCCAGGTGACGACCGGCGTGACGGCGAAGTTCTCGGTCGGCGGCGGGGAGGGCGTCCGCCATTCGAGCCCCGTCGCCGGCCACGGGTTGGCCGGCGCGAACCGGCCGTAGCGCATCGACCAGATGAAGTAGACGCCCGGGATCAGCAGCCCGATGCCGAGAATCGAAGCGCCGCCCGTGGACATCACGTGCAGCACCTGCCACATCGGCTCGCCGGGCGGGTAGGCGTGGTAGCGCCGCGGCATCCCCATGTAGCCCAGGAGGAACTGCGGGAAGAAGGTCAGGTTGAAGCCGACGAAGATGACGAGCGCCGCGAACCGCGCCCAGCCCTCGGGGTACATGCGCCCCGTCATCTTCGGCCACCAGTTGTGCAGGCCGCCGAGGAAGGCCAGCACCTGCCCGCCGACCATGACATAGTGGAAGTGCGCCACGACGAAGTAGGTGTCGTGCACGTGGATGTCGAGCCCGAGGGCGGCGAGGAAAAGCCCCGTCATGCCGCCGATGGTGAAGAGGCCGATGAAGGCGTAGGCGTAGAGCATCGGCGTGTCGTACGAGAGCGAGCCCTTGTACATCGTCGCCGTCCAGTTGAAGACCTTCACCGCGCTGGGTATCGCCACGACGAAGGAGATGAGCGAGAAGATCATCCCGGCGTAGACCGACTGGCTGGAGACGAAGAGGTGGTGCCCCCAGACGAGGAAGCCGAAGACCGCGATGGCCAAGCTTGAGAAGGCCACGAAGGAGTAGCCGAAGATGGGCTTGCGCGTGTGCGTGGCGACGATCTCCGAGATGACGCCCATCCCGGGCAGTACCATGATGTAGACGGCCGGGTGCGAGTAGAACCAGAACATGTGCTGGAAGAGCACGGGGTCGCCCCCCAGCGCCGGGTCGAAGATGCCGACGTGCGCCACCCGCTCCAGCGCGAGCAGGAGGATCGTGATGGCGATCACGGGCGTCCCCAGGATCATCACGAGGCTCGTCGCGTAGTGCGACCAGATGAAGAGCGGCAGCCGGAACCACGTCATCCCCGGCGCGCGCATCGTGTGGACGGTGACGATGAAGTTCAGACCCGTCAGGATGGACGAGAACCCGTTGATGAAGATGCCGAGGCCCGCGAGCGTGACGTAGGTGTTCGAGAAGTTGGTCGAGTAGGGGACGTAGAACGTCCAGCCCGTGTCCACCCCGCCGAACAGAAGCGCCGCGAAGGTGAGCGCCCCCCCGACCATGTAGATGTACCAGCTCAGGAGGTTGATGCGCGGGAAGGCCAAATCCTTCGCGCCGATCATCATCGGCACGAGGAAGTTGCCGAGCGTGGTCGGGATGGAGGGGATCAGGAAGAAGAAGACCATCATGATCCCGTGGTGCGTGAAGACCTTGTTGTAGGTGTGCGACTGCATCAGGTCGCCGAGCGGCGTCAGCAGCTCCAGCCGGATGGCCGCCGCGTACGCCCCGCCGATGGCGAAGAAGAAGGTCACGGAGATCAGGTAGAGGATGCCGATCCTCTTGTGGTCCTTCGTCAGCAGCCACGACTTGATGCCGTAGTCGGCGTTGAGGTAGTTGACCGTGGGGAAGCGGCCGCGCCACTCCTGCGCCCTCGCCTCCGGTGTCGTTTGAGTGCTCATGGTTAAAAAGTCTTCCCTGAAACTTCTCTCGCCCCCTCGAATCTTACGGGCGGTTGGCGTTGCCCGCGTTCGCGCCGCCGGCGGGCGCGGCCTGCGGCGCCGGGCTGCCCTGCCGCTCGCTGGTCGGCCCGATGGGGTTCGCGCGCTGCTGCTGCGGCGGGACGCCGCCCGTGGTCGGCCCCGTCGTCGTCGTACCCGGGGCGGAGCCGGCCGCCGCCGCGCCGGCCTCGGCCTGCCCGAGCGAGCGGATGTAGGCGACGAGCTGGAGCACCTGCTCCTCGCTGAGCTGTCCCTGGTAGGTCGGCATGATGTTCTGGAACCCGGCGGCGAGCCTGGCCTGCGGGTTGAGGATGGACTCGCGGATGTACGACTCGTCCACCGTCACCGAGCCGCCGCCCTCGATGGCCTGCTGCTTGCCGAAGATGCCGTAGAGCGAGGGACCGCGCCCCTGCTGACCCGCAGGCTCGACCTGGTGGCACGAGGCGCAGCCGCGCTCCTGGAAGAGCTTCTGACCCTGCGAGGCCGCCGACTCGGTGCCCGTCCCGCCCGCGAGCCACTGCTGGTAGGCCGCCGGCTCCATCACGTAGACGTAGCCGCCCATCCCCGAGTGGTTCGTCCCGCAGTACTCGGTGCAGAAGAGGTAGTACTTGCCGGCCTTGGTCGCCTCGAACCAGGTCTGGAGGTAGCGCCCCGGCACCACGTCCTGCTTGATGCGGAAGGCCGGGACGTAGAAGCTGTGGATGACGTCCTCGGTCGTCATCGTCAGTTTCACCCGCGCGCCCACGGGGACGTGCAGCTCGTTGATCTCGCGCTGCCCGGTCTGGTGCTGGAACTTCCACATCCACTGCTTGCCGACGACGTAGACCTCCATCGCCTCGCGCGGCGCGCGGTACGCCTTGAAGAAGATGGACGCGCTCCAGACGAAGATGGTCATCGAGATGAGCAGCGGGATGACGGTCCAGGTCAGCTCCAGCACCATCGAGCCGTGGACGGGGCGCGGCAGCTCGCCCGCCTGGCGGCGGCGGTACTTGACGGCGAAGAAGATGATGGCCGCCGTGATGCCCAGCGTGAAGAGGGCCGTCAGCGCGATGAGGTAGGCGTAGAGCGCGTCCACGTGCGGCGCGAACGTCGAGGCCTGCTCGGGCGCGAACGGCACGACCACTTTCGGTATCGGAATGGACTGCATCAAGTTCACTCGGGTTTCCCCTCCCCCGAAGGGGTTCCTCTCACACGGCCGCCCGTGGGGTCAGACGACCCCGCCGGCCTTGATCTCCTCGTCCCAGCCCTCGCGGGTCGCGCGCGTCCTGCGGCGCAGGTAGAGCAGGAGCCCCACCACGCCGAAGACCGTCAGCACGCCGGCCGCGCGCAGGACGCCCATCACCGGCGCGAAGCGCCCCGAGGCCGGGTCGTAGTGGTAACAAAACAGGAGCAGCGCGTCGACCGGCGAGCCGACCTTCCCCTCGGACGCCTCGACGAGCGCGAAGCGCAGGTCTTTCGGCGCGTAGTCGATGCCGTAGAGGTAGTGCGACAGCCGCCCCGACGGCGTCGCCACCATCAGGGCGGAGGCGTGCGCGAACTGCTTCGACTCCTCGTCCCAGACGTAGCGGAAGCCGACCGCGCGCGCGAGCGCCTCTACCGAAGCCTTGTCGCCGGTCAGGAAGTGCCACCCCGCTTCGGCGCCCTCGCGCTTGTAGCGGCGCAGGTAGGTCTCCTTCTTCCGCGCGGCCAGCTCCGGCCCCTCGCGCTCGTCGAAGCTGACGGTGACGACCTCGTACTCCTTGCCGGCCGTGAAGCTCAGGCCCTGGAAGGCCCCGACCGCGCCGTTCAAAACCTGGTTGCAGAGCATCGGGCACTCGTAGTAGACGAGCGTCAGGACGACGGGACGGCCCTTGGCGAAGTACTCGGCGAGCGCGACCTCGCGCCCCGACTCGTCGCGGAAGCGGAGGTCGAGCGGGATCTGTTCGTTGAGTCGCTGGTCGATGCCGATGCGCTTGAGCACCTCGGTCGAGTTGCCCGTCGGCCTCGGCCCCACGGGGGGCTGCGCGTACTGCGCGAGCGCGGCGGGCGCCGTGCAGTACGCGGCGAGCAGCAGGAGACCCGCCGCCGACACGGCGCGCCGCGCGAAGCCGCCGCCGCCGAACCTGTTCTTAAAACTACTTCTCACAAAACCTCTCACTTCCATTCCCCGACGAATGCGTAAACCCCGACGCTCACCGAGGCACGGCCGGCGTCGCCGTCGCGGCGGGCGCGGCCGGCTGCGGCGGCGACGGCGCCGGCTGCTGCTGCGGCGCGCCCGGCTGCTGCCCGGCCTGACGGCGCTGGAGGTAGACGCGCATGGCGTGCTCGATGGGGACGCGGACGGTGCCGGCCTGCTGGTCGGCCCAGCCGTAGCCTTCGGCCTCGCGCTTCCACTCCTCCGAGACGATCAGGTACTCCGACCACGGCTGCGGCACGTAGCCGACGTCGGCGGCCCCGTAGGAGAGGTCGTGGCGCTTCCCGTCGTCGGTCGTCACCTGCCACCCCTGCGCGAGCTGGAGCCGCGGCTCGGGCGGCAGGCGCTCCTCGCCCTGCCGCGCCAGCGGCGACGCCTCAAGCTCCTGCGACTCCTCGCGCCCCTGGAAGAACTTGAACAGCAGCAGCATCGCCAGGCAGACGACGATGGTGAAGAACGTCAGCCCTCCGACGAACCACAGCAGCGGCCGCACCGCCACGTCCGACTCCTCGTGCGCCACGTCCGGGTTCGTGATGTAGGACACGTCCGGCGTCTCGTGGATGCTGTCGCGTTTGCGCTTGACCATAAAACCTCAAGTAGTCAGTAGTCAGTAGTCAGTAGTCAGTAGAAAAACCTTTATCAATCGCATCGTCCACTTCTCAGCGTCAGCGCCCGCAGAGCGGAGCCTACTGGCTACCGGCTACTGTCTACTTCCTTTCAATGATGTTCCGACGCCGTGATGGCCTTCTCCAGGTCGCGGTCGCCGAGGGGCAGCAGCGGCCGACTGCCGAGCTGCCCCAAGTAGAACCAGAGCCAGACGCCGCCGAGGCCCAACGCCATCGCGAGCATCGGCAGGAAGCTGGCCAGCACGTCGCGCGTGCCCCACTCGGCCTCGCCGCCCTGGTGTACCGACGGGGCGAAGAAGAAGATCAGGTCCACCACGCGCATGAATATCATCAGCAGCGCGATGCGCCTGAGGCTTCGCGGCGCGCGCTTGCGCCCCCGCGAGAGCAGCAGCACGAACGGGAGCATGAAGTGGAACAGGATGATGAGCAGCCCGACGACCTGCCACCCGCCGCGCAGGCGCCGCAGGTAGAACGGAATCTCCTCCGGCAGGTTCCCCGCCCAGATGATGAGGAACTGCGAGAAGGAGAAGTAGGCGTAGAGCATCACGAGCGCGAGCAGGAGCTTCCCCCAGTCGTGGAAGTGGAGCGGCTGGTAGGCGCCCGCCATCGGCTCGCGCTGGGCCAGCCGCGCGGGTCGCCCGACCTGTCCTGCGCCGCCGACCAGCGGCTCAGGATGACGGCCATCCCGAACCAGACCGCGAAGTAGACGACGCCCCGGATGATGAAGAACGGGATGTTCAGGTACGCGCGCTTGTGCTGCAAGGCCTGGTCGCCCGCGACCGCCGCCGGGTCCGACCACTCGTAGACCGAGAGGTTGTGCCCGCCCTCGTGCCCGTGCTCGTGGACGAAGAGCGAGACGACCACGGGGATGAAGAGGACGGCGCAGAGCGGGATGCAGCGCGCCGCCGCCTCGAACAGCCGGCGGCTCGTCAAGGCCCACGCGCCGCCCGTCATGTGCCCGAGGCAGAGCCACGCGAGGCTCCCCACCGAGACGCCGGTGACGAGGAAGAAGCCGACGAGGTACGAGCGCAGGACGTGTACGACGCCGCCGTAGTGCGACGCCTGCCCCATCAGGAAGGCCAGCGCCGCGCCGACGACGAGGAAGACGACGCCGACGAGCAGCGCCCGGCCCCTGTAGCGCCCGAGGTCGGCGGGGGCGTCGAAAGTTTTCGTGTTGGGCGTCGCTTCCATGCCTAGTGCTTCTCACCCCCCGTCTGCGGCGACTGCAAGAGCGTGCCGCCCTGCCCGGCGGGGACGGCGGGACGTGCGCCGCTCGTCACGCGGTTGCGCTCCTCGGGCGTCAGGTCTTCGAGTTTGAGCCGGCGGCTGAGCTGGAGCGCGCGCAGGTAGGCGATGATCCTCCAGCGGTCTTCGGCCGTGATGGAGTCGGCGTAGTCGGGCATCGCGCCCCAGCCGTTGGTGATGACGTCGAAGAAGTGGCTGGCCGGCGTCGTGCCCTCCTGCAGACGGTCGTCGTAGAAGGAGGGCGGGCGCCGGAAGCCGCGGCGTGTGATGAGCCCGTCGCCCTCGCCCGTCATCCCGTGGCAGACCGCGCAGAAAATCTGGAAGCGCTCGCGGCCGCGCCTCAGCGCCGCCTCGTCGACAGCCCCGAAGCCACGTTCGGCGCCGCCGTGCCCACGCCCATCTGCCCGCCGCCGCCGCCGGCCGCCGGCCCCGCGGCGCGACCCGTGTAGAGGTAGTCCTCGCGGTCGCGATACTCGCCCGGCTGGCGCGGCACGGTGCCCTCCACCTGCGGGCGCGACGAGGCGCCGTCGGCGAAGAATTTCTTGTCGCCCGGCTCGTAGTACTCGTAACGCGGCTGGTCCTGCATGTCCTGGCGGCAGCCGACAAACAGAAGACAGAAGACGGAGGTCAGGAGGCGGAAGAAGACGCGACGCCGCGCGCGCGCCTTCCGACCCCCGACCCCCGACCCCCGACTCCCCCTCACGTCAGTGTTCGACATCTGTCACCTCACGCGGCCCGAGACTGCGGAGCAGCTCGCCGGTGCGCTCGCGGTCGAACTTGGGGTCGGCCGACTCGACCAGCACGAAGAAGCGGTCGCGCGAGGCGAGCGCGAAGTTCGGCGCGTTGAAGACCGGGTGGTAGGGCTCGGGCAGCCCGTTCATCGCCAGCATCCCGAAGACCGCGAAGAGCCCCGCGCCCAGAACCGTCATCTCGAACGTGACGGGGATGAAGGCGGGCCAGCTGTGGAAGGGCTTGCCGCCGACGTTGAGGGCGTAGTAGTGGACGTGCACGTAGTACTGCAACAGGTAGCCGGTGAGGCCGCCGAGGATGCCGCCGACGAGCACGACGTGCGGCATGTACGTCTTGTGGACGCCGACGGCCTCCGACAGCTCCTCGACGGGGTAGGGCGAGAAGGCGTCTATCTTGCGGTAGCCCTCCTCGTGGACGCGCCGCGCGGCGGCGACCGCGTCCGTCGGGTTGTCGAACTCGGCCATCAGCCCGTAGACGGCCGGCCGGACTTTACGCTTCACAGCCACGTCACGCCTCCTCCTTGACCTGCGCGCCGGGCACCATCGTCCGCATCTCGAAGATGGAGATGACGGGCAGGAAGCGCAGGAACCCGACGTTGACGAACATCGCGATGGCGAACAGCGCCAGGTTCGAGTGGCGCACGCGCCGCACCCAGAGGAACTGCGGCACGATGACGTTGCACACGATGAGCGCCCAGTAGAAGAGCGCGTACGGCCCGAAGAAGCGGTTCCGCATCATGAACTCTTCGTACGTGTTCGCGCTGTACCACGCCGTCCACGTCTCCATCATGTAGCCGTAGGCCACGATGAGCCCGGTCGCCAGCATGACCTTGGCCGAGTTGCGCAGGTGGCGCTCGGTGATGAAGTCTTCGAGCCCGTAGAACTTCCGCAGGGGGATGACGAGCGTCAGCACCATCGCGAAGCCCGCGTAGATGGCGCCCGCGACGAAGTAGGGCGGGAAGATGGTCGCGTGCCAGCCCGGAATGATGCCGATGGCGAAGTCGAAGCTGACGATGGTGTGAACCGAGAGCACGAGCGGCGTCGAAAGCCCCGCGAGCAGAAGGTACGCCGTCTCGTAGCGCGCCCAGTGGCGCGCGCTCCCGCGCCAGCCCAGAGAGGCCATCCCGTAGACGATGCGGCCGAAGCGGCTGCGCGCGCGGTCGCGCAGCGTCGCCAGGTCGGGGAGGAGTCCCGTGTACCAGAAGAGCGCCGAGATGGTCGCGTAGGTCGAGACCGCGAACACGTCCCACATCAGCGGGCTGCGGAACTGTGGCTGGATGCCCATCGTGTTCGGGTACGGGAAGAGCCAGTAGGCGAGCCACGGCCGCCCGGTGTGCAGCAGCGGGAACAGCCCCGCGCAGGCCACCGCGAAGAGCGTCATCGCCTCGGCGAAGCGGTTGATGGACGTGCGCCACGACTGGCGGAGCAGCAGCAGGATGGCCGAGATGAGCGTGCCCGCGTGGCCGATGCCGATCCACCAGACGAAGTTGATGATGTCGAACGACCAGCCGACCGGCTGGTTGTTGCCCCAGATGCCGATGCCCGTGAAGACGAGGTGCGTGATGGTGCCCATCAGCACCTGCACCAGCATGAAGGAGAGGCCGAGCCCGATCCACCAGACCAGCGGCGTCCGCTTGCGCAGCACGATGGAGCTGATCTTGTCGGTCACCGTCCCGAACGTGTGTCCGGGCTCGATGACGGCGGGCGTGGTGTGTATGCCGACGTCCTCGTGCGCGAAGTCGTATTTCTCCTGCGACATCCCTTACGCCTCCCCTTCAGTGTCCGCCTTCGGCGTGTCCGCCCTCGCCGCGGCGCGCGCCGCCCGTCCCGACGGCCTCGTTCGGGTTGCGCACCGAGGCGAGGTAGACCGTGCGCGGCCGCGTGTTCAGATCGGCCAGAAGGTCGTAGCGGCGCTTCTGCGCCTGGAGCCTGGCCACGCGGCTCTCGGGGTCGTTCAAATCGCCGAAGACGATGGCCTCGGTCGGGCACGTCTGCTGGCAGGCGGTCTTGATGTCCCCGTCGCGGACGCGCTCGCCCTTCTTCTCGCGGTCGATCTTGGCGTGCTCGATGCGCTGGACGCAGTAGGTGCACTTCTCCATCACGCCGCGCGAGCGCACCGAGACCTCCGGGTTGCGGAGCATCTTCAAAGAGGGCGTGTCCCAATCCTGGTAGAGCAGGAAGTTGAAGCGGCGCACCTTGTACGGGCAGTTGTTCGAGCAGTAGCGCGTGCCCACGCAGCGGTTGTAGACCATGTCGTTGAGGCCCTCGCTGCTGTGCACCGTGGCGTGGACGGGGCAGACGGGCTCGCACGGCGCGTTCTCGCAGTGCATGCACGGGACGGGCATGAAGTAGACGCCGTCCGGACTTTCGGCCGCGCCGCGGAAGTAGGAGTCGACCCTCAGCCAGTGCATCTCGCGCGAGCGCGCGACCTGCTCCTTGCCGACGACGGGGATGTTGTTCTCGGCCTGGCAGGCGACGACGCAGGCGTTGCAGCCGACGCAGGTCGCCGTGTCGATGACCATCCCCCACTTGTAGCCGCGCCGCCCCTCGGCCTCGTTCGGCGAGTAGTCGTAGGGCGGGTACATCGTCATGTCCGCCGGCGGCGCGGGGTGCCCGTGCGCGGGGGCGAGGCTGGGGTCGCGCGCCCACTCGGCGAAGGTGCCGTGGCGGACTATGTCGCGCCCCTCCATGCGGAAGTGTATCTGCGTGCAGGCGAGCGGGTAGCTGTCGCCCGTCAACTCGACGCCTAACCCCTGGCCCGACCAGAGCGCGTCGGAGGTGCGCAGCTCGTAGGCGTTCGTGCCGCGCACGCTCGCGTCGTGCCTTTTCCCGCCCACGCGCCCCGAGCGCCAGCGGCCGTGGCCGAGGTGGAGCGTGATGACGTCGTCGGGCTGACCCGGCAGGATGAAGACGGGCGCCGTGACCGACTTGCCGCGGAAGTTGAGCCGCAGCACTTCGGCGTCAATCTCGCCGCCCTTCATGGTCAGGCGGTTGACGCGGCGCGGGTGCTCGTCGAGGAGCGCGCCGTCGGGCTCGACGCCGACGCCGAGCTTGACGGCGGTCGCCGGGCTGATGATGGCGGCGTTGTCCCACGTCAGTTTCGTCAGCGGCTTCGGCAGCTCCTGGAGCCAGCCGTTGTTGGCGAAGCGGCCGTCGTAGATGCTCGGGTCGGGGCGGAAGACTATCTCGTAACCGCCGCCGCCCGGCGCCCGCGCCGTCGTCGGCGCCGGCGGCGCCGCCGCCCGCATCCCGGCGACGGCCGCGCCCTCTGCCGTCGCGCCGCCGGCGGGCGCGCCCGCTCCGGGGCCGCCCTGCGCCGGCGCACCGCCGCCGCCGCCCCTGACCGGCTTCGCGGTGTTCGCCACGAAGCCGTCGTTGAGCACCCTGCGCCACGCGCGCTCGAACGCTGCGTCGGGCGCCCCCGCCGCCGCCGAAGTCGTCGCGCCGGTCGAGCCGCCGCCGGCCGTGCCCGTGGACGTGCCGGACTGACCGCTCTGCGCGCCAGCACCCGCGCCGGACTGACCCTGCGCGCCGGCTCCCGTTCCGGAAGCCCCGGCGACGGTGGCGTTCCTCGTCGCGGCGTCGGCGTTCGCGGGGGTGCCGCCCGCGACGAACGCGTTGCCCGGCGTCTGTGGCTGCGCCTGTGACGCGCCGGTCGCGCCCTGGAACATGCCCGCGACGGCGTTGGCCGGCGCGCCCGCCGTCCCGGCCGCCAGCAGCGCCGAGCGCCCCTGCGTCATCCAGTACTGGCGGACGATGTCGTAGCCGCGCCGGTCGGGGTTGTCGGTGAAGGCCGCGAGCAGCTCGTAGGCGCTCTTGCCGTTGTAGAGCGGCGTGATGAGCGGCTGCTGAATCGTCACCGTGCCGTCGTAGGCGCGCGCGTCGCCCCAAGCCTCAAGGTAGTGCGTCTCGGGGATGTGCCAGTGGCACAGCTCGGAGGTCTCGTCGTCGTACTGCGAGAGGTGGACGGCGAGCCTGACCTTCTTCATCCGCGCGGCGTCGAGCTTGAGGTCGGCCGGCGTCGTGTAGACCGGGTTGCCGCCGACGATGACGAGGATGTCGACCGCGCCCGAGTCGATGTCGCGGACGAGCGCGCGCAGGTCTTCGAGTTGGTCGGTCGGGTTCTCCTCGACGGGGTCGAGGTACGTGACGGTCTTCCCCGTCGCGCCGAGCGCCGCGTTCATCGCGTGCGCGAGGGCGTGAACCTCCGGCGACTGCTCGTCGCCCGCGATGACGAGGCACGCGCCCGCGTGCGCCTTGAGGTCTTCGGCGACCTTGTTGATTCGCTCGTCGGCGACGGCCGCGCCGCCCCCGAGCGCGGGGCCCGAGGCGCCGACCGCGGCGGCGAGCCCGCGGACGTGGTCGGCGAACTGGCTGGGCCGGAGCGCGACGCGGTGGTCCGCGAAGTAGCCCGTGTTGGACGGCGTCGTCTCGAAGGCGTAGAGGCGGCACTGCTCGCGCGCGTCGCCGTCGGTGACGCGGCGGCGCGCGGCGAAGTCGCGCGCGTAGCGCAAAGAGCCCGGGCCGCATTCGAGGAAGTTCGAGTCGAGCGAGACGACGCGGTCGGCCGCCGCGAGGTTGTAGACGGGGGTGGCGAAGCCGCCGGTCGCCTGGCGGAGGCCGACGCGCCCGTTGTTGCCGCCGGCGGGCTCCCACTGGTACCAGCGCGCGCCGGGGAAACGCGCGAGGACTTCGCGCATCTGCGCGCCGAGCGTGGGAGAGGTGACCGTCTCGGTCAGAAAGCGCAGCCCCGCGCCCTGCTTCCCGCGCTGGCCTTCGAGCGCGGTCAACAGCTCGCCGAGGAAGGCCGTGTAGGTGTTCAGCTCGCCGCGGTTGATGATGGTCTCGGAGCGGTCGGGGTCGTAGAGGTTCAGGACGGAAGCCTGCGAGAAGAGGTCGGCCGCGCCCAGGGAGGCCGGGTGGAGGTCGTTGCCCTCGACCTTGGTCGGGCGCCCCATGTAGCTGCTCACCAGCAGCGGCGCGGCGCCGCCCGGGAAAGGCATCGCGGTGGCGAAGTAGAGCGCCTTGCCGGGGACGACGCCCTCGGGCTGGCGCACGTAAGGCACGATGGACTCGGGCGGCTGGTACGAGCAGCCCGTGAGCCCCGCGAGCGCGAGCGAGGCGCCCATCAGCTTGAGGAAGGTGCGGCGGTCGGCGCCCTCGTCCCACTCGGAGGCGTGCCGCGGGAACTCGCGGTGGAGCAGCTCGTCGAACTCCTCCGACCCGGCCAGCTCTTCGAGGCTCTGCCAGAATTCCTGCCCCCGCTTCTCCTGGAGCTTCGCGCGCACGCCGTCTATCGAGACGGGGCGCTGACGAATCTGGTACAGCTCGGGGAAAGTGTCTTTGATGTGCATCTACTTATCCCAAAAGTCTAACGGTGGCACGTCGAGCAGCTCGTCAGCGTGCCCGCGTCGCGGATGCGGTACGTCTTCTTCAACTCCCGCCCGAGCTTGACGCGGCTCTCGGCGAGGTTCTCCCCGAGCCGGTTCTCGGCGTTGGCCGTGACGCCGGCGGCCGCGTCGCCCTCGATGTTCCAGCCCATGTTGGTGACCTCCTCCTTCGGGCGGAGGAACCGCTCGGGCTCGCGGTGGCAGGCCAGACACCACTCCATCTGGAGCGAGGCGGCCTGGTAGACGGCCGGCATCATGTCGACGCGCCCGTGGCACGAGGCGCAGCCCACGCCCTTGTTGACGTGGATCGAGTGGTTGAAGTAGACGAAGTCGGGCAGGTCGTGGACCCTCGCCCACTCGATGGGCTTGTTCTCGCGCCAGCTCTCGCGGACGATTTCGAGGTAGGGGCTCTCGTTCCAGATTTGCGAGTGGCAGTTCATGCAGGTCTTGGTGGGCGGCATCCCGGCGGTGTTCGACACCTCGACCGACGTGTGGCAGTAGCGGCAGTCGATGCCGTCGTCGCCCGTGTGGTGTTTGTGCGAGAACTGGACGGGCTGCTGCACCTCGATGAACTGCCCCGTGTTGTAAGAGGAGCGGTTGATTTCGGCGAGCACCCAGAGCGAGGCGGCGACGAGGAAGAGGCCGCCGAAGATGCTCACCTTGGCGATGGTGTTGGTGCTGTGGTGGAAAATCTGCATGCTCTTTTCCGAACCCGTCTTGTGACTCTTTGAACTAGCCCGGCGAGATGAACCCCTGACCTTGACCGGGCGCGTCGCCGCGGGGAGAGACACCTGCGACCCCGCCCTCGCGCGCCGCCCGCCCGGCGCGTCGCGGCGCACGTCCGCGAAAGCCTTTCGGCTGCACCACCAGAAATTAAGAACTGCTTGGGTGCCCTAGTGATACTACTTTTTCGCGCGCCGGGCAAGCGCCCCGTCAAAATTCGTGTATGAATAGTGGCGTGCGTAGTGAATTAAGAAAACTTATAAGGCGCGGAGGCTTGAGCGGCCCCCAATTTCGTCCCCTGGCGCACATAAATGCCGCCGGCCGCACGCGCGCGAGGCGGCGCGCCGAGATTGTTGCAGCGGGCGGTAAGTCCAACGTTTCGGCGTGAGGGCGGGCGGGAATTATCTTGACGGCGACCTTGCGCGGGCGTAGAAGTGCTATGCCCCGACGAAAACCGCCACGGCCTCCCTACCGGCGTGGCTTTCTCGTAACCTTGAACCTCGCCGTCCGGAACGCGGTCTCCCGTTGACGAGGCGTTCAAATAAGTCCTCGCCACTCTCACATCGCTGAAAATATTAGGAGACGAATCAATGAAACACCGGAAAGTAAGCGCATCGCCAGCCGTCAAACTTCTCCTGTTCGCGTCGTGTTTGGCTTTAGCCCTGGGTGCGGGGGCCTTCGGGTCGGGCTACACCCAATCGCAGGAGAAACGTAAAATCAAAGTCCGTACTTTCACCAGAATGCCGCTGGAGGTTAAGGAGATAAGGAATCTCCAGAAGGAGGGGAACTGGCTCCGCGACCTGGAAATTGAGGTGAAGAACATCTCCCGCCAGCCAATCTACTTCATCCTCCTCAGCATTTATTTCCCGGACGTACCCGCGCCGACCCCGACACCGCACCCCGAGACCGGATACGTTCCGGAAGCAGTGACCGGATTCAGCGCCATGTACGGCCCAATCCGAATGACCAATGTAAGTCAGTTGGCCGGGCCTGACGATGTCCCTCTTAAGCCCCGCGAGACTTATGTCCTTAAGGTTCCCGAGGCCCAGGCGGTGGGTTTTGAATACATGAACAGGACGATGAATTTGCCCCCGGAGGCGTGGAATAGAATCGAAGTCGGATTCAGCTTCATCAGCCTCGGCGACGGGACGGGATACGTCGGGGGGCGGAGGGAGTTGGGCTCTAAAAAAAAAGAGTAGCGACTCTGCCCAGTAAGCGAGCCGCCGGGACGCCGGTTTTTCAATAAGCCGGTTGGTCTAAGACCGGGCCGACGGCACCCGCACTAGGCGGCGCTTCTGGAACATCAGCGCCTCTGGAAGCGGAATGTTCCCCCGGCTGCGGCAGGTACATTTTTGAAACCGACGCGAACACCGCGTCCTGTGTTGACCTCCAGACCCCTCCCAACGTGTGCCCACGGACTTTAGCGAAATCCCAAACCGGGAAACCGTGCATTAAGTTTAAAACAGTGCCCAAGACTTGTGGCGTCGGTCAACCGTGTCAGCAAGACGAGAAAGACGAGGCAGGGACTCTGACGTGCGGCGAGTGCAAGGATGATGACAACGACGGGTACTCGACATGCGACGGCGACTGCGACGACTCCAACACCCTCGACGGCTTCAACACCAACCCCGGCGCGGAGGAGAGATGCGGCAACAACAGGAACGACAACTGCGACACCGAGGGTAAAGTTGACGAGACGCCGTGCTGCGACGCCAGCGACCGCGACCAGGACGGCGTCAGCGATTGCGACGGCGACTGTAACGACGACGACCCGACGGACAGCACGCCCCCGTGCCCCACCCCGACGCCCATGCCCCCCGCC
>JAIVJI010000049.1 GCA_020200135.1 Acidobacteriota bacterium
GCTCTGCGCGGGCGGGCGGCGCGGGACGGCGATGGGCGTGGGCGTCGGGGTCGCGGTCGCGCGGCGGCTCGGGCGTCGCGTCTGCGTAGCGCCCGCCGCCGCCGCGACGACGACCGCGACCGCCAACAGAGTCGACGCCGACAGGACTCTTCTCACCGCGTGGGGCAAGCGAAACACTGGTCGAACCCTCCTCAGTCGTTAAAGGGGAAGGGGTAAAGGGGAAAGGTTCTGTCCCTTACCCTTTACCCCTTCCCCGCTTCCCTGCCGGATGGCTTACTGGCTGCCGTCGGGGTTGTCCGAGGCGGGGCGCGTCATCTGCGGCGCGCCCTGGATGAGGCCGCGGTTGACGAGCACCTTGACCTCGACGCGGCGGTTCTGCTCGCGACCCTCGCGCGTCGTGTTGTCGGCGACCGCCTGCGCCTCGCCGTAGCCGTAGGGCGTGACGATGCGGCGCAGCGGAATCTGGTGGTTCTCGACGAGGTAGCGGATGACCGTGTCCGCGCGGCGCTGGCTCAGCCGGCGGTTGGCCTCGGTCGAGCCGTCGGCGCTGGCGAAGCCGCTGACCTCAAGCACGTAGCCCTTGGCCTGGAGGGCCTGCTGCGCTATCTGGTCGAGCTGCTGCTTCGACTGCGGCGAGAGCACGGCGCTGTTGACGCGGAAGAGGATGCTCGTGTTGTTCTGCACCTGGTAGTCGTCCAGGGCCGAGATGCGCTCGTTGGTGGCGTTGACGCCCGAGACCGCCATGTCGGCCGTCTCCTGCGCCGCCTTCGCGCCGCCGCGCGCCGCGTTCGACACGGCCGCCAGCTCGTCCAACTGTCCCGAGAGGCGCTGCGAGTTCTGCTCGACCTGGCCGATGCGCGTCTCCGCCTCGCCGACGCGGTTCTCGACCGGCGTCACGTTGGCCTCCACCGTGCGCGCGGTGCGGAGGTCCGAGTCCTTGAAGCGCACCTTCTCGGCGACGAGGTTGGTGCCGTCGCCGCGACCCTCGACCTCGAGGTTGAGGCCGCGCAGGATGGCGGTGACGCCGTAGTTGGTGCCGCCGCGCAGGAAGCCGCCCGTGGTCTTGACGCTGGTCGCGTTCGTCAGCGCGACGGTCGTCGAGACGCCGTTGGCGTCCTGGACGACGAAGGTGTCGGCCTGGCGGCTGGTGACCACGCCCTTGATCTTCATCTTCTGGCCCGAGGCCACGGTGCGCGTGTCGCCGCCGCTCGACATGCCGCCCTGCGCGAGGGCCGCCGGCGCGAGAGAGAGCGCCAGCGCGAAAGTAAGTGCGATGAATCTAACCCTGTTCGAAACGTTGCTCATTTTTATCCTTCTCCGTTCGTGCGAAAGTCTGCCGGGAAACTTCGCGCGCCCCGGCCGCCGGCTCGGCGCCCCCCTGACGAACGCCCGCCCTCACTCTGACCTGTCGGGTCAGCGCCCAAAACTCTTGGGCGGCCGGAGCGCTTGGGTAAGTCCCTCCGAGTTGTCTGCCTTGCGAGGTTGTTCTCTCAGAATCTTCCCGAGTGGCCCGGATTCTGAGCGAACCGCGGAAAGCAAGTCAAGCGGTTTGAGTGGCCGGAGGGCGAAATTAGTTGCGCCCCAGCGATTTATCATCCAATCGCTACGACTCCGCAACATTTCCGGGCGTCCCGTCCAAGAGCGTACACGCGCGTCAACGATATCGTGCCGCGCGTAACGATATCGTCCCGCGCGCCGCCGAAGGTCGGAGGGCGCCGCACGGTTTAACTCCCCTGTTTAAAAAGTTAGCGCCCGGCGGGCGTCTGTTGCGGCGCGGCGGCACGGGCATTGCGACTGTTATGGGGGAACAACTTCGACTGTAATGGAGATGTAATAATGGTGAACGCACGCGCCAATCAGTTCAAGCTCTGGCCGCACATGACGGTCGTCTTTCTCGTCTGCGCGGCGCTCGGCGGCGTCGCCGCCGCGCTCTGGATGCGGCACGAGCCGCGGGCGCTGGCGCTGGCCCTTCCGCACGCCGCGCGCGTCGAGCGCGTCGACGGCGAGGTGGGACTCAGCCGCGACCTCGACGCCGACGCCTCGGACGCCGGGTGGGTCGAGCTGACGCCGAACACCCCGCTCACGGAGGGCGACCGGCTCTACGCGCGTGAGGACTCGCGCGCCTCGCTCGCCTTCACGGGGCGCAACTTCGCGCGGCTCGAGCCGGACTCTTCGCTCGACGTGTTGTCGCTCTCCGACCGGCGCACGCAGTTGGCGCTCCGCCAGGGGTCGGCCATCTTCGACCTCGGCGCGCTCGGCGACGGCGAGATGTTCGAGGTCGCCACGCCCTACGGCGCGGTGGACTTCCGCGAGCCCGGCCTCTACGAGATGGGCTACAACGACGACGGCTCCGCCTTCGTCTCGGTGCTGAGCGGGCTGGCGCAGGTCGTCGGACTCGCGGGCAGCGGGCAGGTCAGCAAGGGCGAGATGCTCACGCTGTTGGGCCAGACCGCCGCGCAGGTGGCGCTCTCGCGCCTGAGCCCCGACTACGCCGGGGGCCTGCTCGACGACTACTACGGCTACCGCTACCCGGACCAGTACGACGGCCGCTACAACGACTACGACGCGTACCTGAACGACCCTTACTACTACGACCCGTACAACCGTCACGTGAGCTACCGCCACGTGCCGGCCTCCGTGCCCGGCGCGTACGACCTCGACTACTACGGCGACTGGCAGAACCTCGACGGCTACGGCACCGCCTGGAGCCCGCGCGTCGAGCCGGGGTGGGCGCCGTACCGCGACGGCCGCTGGGTGCTCGACGACCCGTACGGGCTGACGTGGGTCTCGAACGAGCCGTGGGGGTACGCGCCCTATCACTACGGCCGCTGGGCGAGCGTCGGCGACCGCTGGTACTGGATACCGGACGGGGCGAACGCGCAGCCCGCGTACGCGCCCGCGCTGGTCGCGTTCCTCCCCGTGACGGGGGCGAACCAGGTCGGCTGGGTGCCGCTCGCGCCCGGCGACCCGTACGCGCCGGCCTACTACGACGCGAACTGGCAGCCGCACTACGTCGGCGGGGACTATTACGCTCCGGAGCGCGTCGTCAACCTCGGCGTGCCGGGCGGCCTGACGGTCGTGTCGGTTGACGACTTCGGCCGCCGCATCAACCCCGACGCGCTCGCGCGTTTCGACCCGAGTGCGTTCGAGGGGGCGCGTCCTTTGAAGGACCCGCTCTCGCACGCCGCGCTGCGGCAGATGTCTTTGACGAGGGCCATCGAGCGCCGGGGCTTCGTCCTGCCGCCGGGGCTCGCCAAGCGGCTCGAAGGCACGCAGGTCTACGCGAGCGCGCCGCCGGCGGCGCGCCCCTTCAGGGACGACCCGGGGCGGAGGCTGCGCGTCGCAGCCGTCCCCGAAAAGCAGAAGCGCGAGAAGCTGAAGTTCAAAGACGAGCGGCGCGAGCCGGAAGCTCAGGCGGCCGGCAGAGTCTTTCAGGAGGCGCGACGCGCGACGCGCGACGCCGCGCGCGCGGAGAGGAGACAGGGGAAAGCCGAACGCGACGCGCGGGCGCAGCCCAAGGGCAAAGGAAAGCCTTAACCGTCAACGTTCAGACTAACGGCGCGAGAGCCGCTTCGGGGAAGTCAAGACTTCCCCGAAGCGGCTCTCGTTTTTTTTACCGGAGATGACGAAAAACTTATTCGACGGGAGGCGTGCGGCGGGGCGCGCCGGAGAGCATGTAGACGGCGAAGGTTGCGAGCCAGTGTTCGCCCGCGTAGTCGCCGCTGGTGACATGCGGGAGCGTGGCGTCGGCGTGGAGCGCGGCCGCGCGCGCGAGCACGCCGGCGGCGGGCGAGTCGTCGGGGAGCGCGGAGGCCGTGCCCCACATGCACCACGCGCGGCTCAGGTTGAGGCCGTCGAGGTGGACTATCTTCGGGTCGGAGCGGTCGGTCACGTCCGCCGGCGTGAAGAGGTTCGCGGGTCGCCCCTCCCCGACGCCGGGCAGGAAACTCTCGAACCAGCGCGCGAACTCTTCGCGTCCCAGCACGCGCCGCATCAGGTCTGCTTCTACTAAACTCGACGAGAGGAAGTCGTCGCCGCCCGGCTCCCACGCGGCCGGGGCGTCGGCGTCCTCCCCGAAGTAGAAGAGAGAGCGCTCGGCGACGAGCGACTTCAAACGCCCCAGACTTTCAAGCACACCCGCGTCCAGACTCTTCTTCCCGCCGCGCGCCAACGCCACGGCGTAGTCCCACGCGAACGCGAGGCCGAAGGCCGAGTTGAAGTGCGTCCCGACGCGAATCGGGTATCTCTGTTTGGGGAAGAAGTCGAGATACTTCTCCACGATGGTTGCGGCCAGCGGCCGCAGCGCGTCGAACCAGCGCGCGGCGTCGGGGTCGTCCCAGAGGTACAGCTCCTCGTGGAGCTTGAGCAGCCAGGCCCAGCCGTAAGGCCGCTCGTAGGGCGCGCGCCCCGGCCCCCTGAAATACTCGTCCTCGACCCTGACGTTCTCGGCCGTCAGGTTCTCGGCGAGCGCCTCGCGCATCTCGGCTTCCGGCAGCCATACGCCCGTGCCCGCGCGCAGGAGTCGGACGAGCAGCCAGTGGCCGTGGACGGACGAGTGCCAGTCGTAGCAGCCGTAGAAGGCGGGGTGCAGCTCCCTCGGCGTCCCCGCCTGCGCGGGGCCGCTCATCACGTGTGCGATGTGGTTCGGGTACTCCCTGCGGACGCCTTCGAGCGCGAGCCGCGCGAACCGCGCGAGGTACCCGCCGTCCGTTGACATAGCCTTCCCCTTAAAGCGACAGCCGAATCATCGTCCACATCACAAGGACGTGCAGCACCCACATCACGAGCGCGAATGGGACCTGGAACTTGATGACGCCGTACTGGTCGCGCATGTTCAGCAGCGCCGCCGGGACGATGTTGAAGTTGGCCGCCATCGGCGTCATCAGCGTCCCCGTCGAGCCGGCGGTGAGCGTGATGATGGCCGCCATCGCCGGGTCCACGCCGAACGGCCTGACGATGAGCGGGACGAGCACGCCCGTCGTGATGACGGGGAAGGCCGCGAACGAGTTCCCCATCACCAGCGTGAACAGCGTCATCCCCAGACAGTTCGCCGCGATGAGCAGGAAGAGGCCGTCGCCGGGGACGACGCCCTTGACGCCTTCGGCGATGAGCGCGCCCACGCCGCTCGCCGCGAAGATGATGCCGAGCGACGCGAGCAGCTGCGGCAGGATGATGACCGAGCCCATCGAGTCGTTGAGCCTGCGTCCCTCCTCGAACGCCTCGCGCGCGCTCCCGCGCGTCAGCCGGAGCCCGGCGGCGAGCGCGGCGAGTCCCCCGAAGCCTAAGCCGACGAGCGCGCCCCGGCTCGTGTCGCCGCCCGCGAGGCGGAAGACGAGCGCGAAGCCGAAGGCGAGGACGGGGATGAGCAGCACGGGGAGGAAGATGCGGTTGCCGAGCGTCGGCTCCTTCGGCACGGCCTGACCCGACTTCGTCGTCTCGCCCGCGCGCGCCCTGTGGCCGACGCGCCCCGCGCCGTCGAGCGCGACCATCAGCAGCACGAGCGCGCCCGTCAGCCAGTGCGGCATCAAACTCCCCGCGATGAAGATGACGCCGAGGATGAGCCAGAAGAGTGCGCTCCCCAGCCGGTTCGCGTTCGCGCGGTCGCGGAAGTTGAGCGCCGCGAAGACCCACAGCACGAGCCCGGTCAGCACGTAGACCGCGTCGAGGCTGAAGAGCGCGGCCGCGATGTTCGAGAGTGTCGGCACGGGCGTTACCCTTTCAGCTCGGCTCGGCCAGGCGCCTCCGCAGGTACCTGTCGAAGAGTAGGAACTGCGCGGCCGCGACGACGACGGAGAGCGCGGCGATGGGGATGGCGTAGAGCACGATGCTCCAGAGGCTCACGGCGTAGCCGATGCCGGGCGAGTTCAGCGTGCCGTAGACGAGCAGGATGCCGGCCTGCACCGGCGAGAGGTTCTGGCCGTAGAAGTTGCCGTAGTTCTCGCTCGCGGCCGAGCCGGCCTTGATCCTGTCGATCTCCTTTTCGGGTACGGCCTCGACGCTCCTGGCGCCCGCCTCGGCCTCGGCCGCGCCGAGCGCCATCGGGAAGACGAGCGGGCGGACGAAGGCCGGGTGGCCGAGCAGCCGTATGCCGAGGATGCCCATCAGCACGCGGAAGAGCTGGTAGGTGATGAGGAGCCGCCCGACCGTTGCGGCGCCGACCCGCCGGATGAAGCGCGCCGACTGCTCCTGCAACCCGTAACGCTCGGCGAGCCCGATGGCCGGCAGCGTGATGATGAAGAGCGTCATCAGGCGGTTGTCGGCGAACGCGCGCCCGAGCATGTTGACGATGCCCTCCTTGCCCGGGCTCGTCAGCACCGGCACGCCCTCGAGCGCCGGCAGCCCCGAGACGAGCGGCAGCCCCGCGATGAGCCCCGTCGCCAGCCCGGCCGCCGCGACCACGAGCGTCGTCCGCAGGCGCAGCGCGAGCCCGACGACGACGATGAGCACCCCCGCGAGCTTGAAGATTTCCGGCAAGTGCGTCCTCCCTTTCCGAAAGGCCGGTCTTACTTCACCAACTTACTTCGCCGGCGGGACGGCGCGGAAGCCTTCGCCGCGCGTGAAGACGAGGTCGCCGCGCGCGCCGGGGTAGCGGACGCTGACCGTGTTGACCTGCTCGCGGAACAGCTCGAACAGGACGTGGTCACGCAGCCGCGCGCCCGCCAGCCCCTCCGGCATCTCGGCCTCGACGTAGAGCCACGCGACGCCGGCGCGCAGCTCCATCCCGACCCACTTGAGCGCCTTCCGCTCGCCGTCGCGGTTCTTTATCTCGAACGTGTCGCGCAGGTATTCGAGCACGAGACGCTCGGCGTCCTTCGTCCGCTCTAAGCTCACCCGACGCCCCGCGCGCCGCTTGAGCGCCAGCTCGAGGTCGTCGGCGAAGACGCGCAGCGTGACCTCGACCGACTTCTCGCCGGGGTTGTACTCGACCCGCGCGAGGCTCGTGTAGAACTTGTGCGCGCCCACGCTTCTCGTCGCGGGCGCGACACACGTCGCCGCGCAACAGAGCAGCGCGAGGGATGTGGCGAGCGTCAGGCGTCTCACGGATTCCTCGGCGCCTCCGGCTGCGGCTTCTGCTGTTCGCGCTGCATCGGGTTCGGGCGCGTCCGCTCCTTGTAGAGCTGGAAGCGGCTCTTGACGGGCCGGCGCGGGAAGTTGTTGTTGGAGAGGTCCGTGTCGGCCGTCTCCAGGTGCGGGTCGAGCGTGATGGAGGCGACCTCCTTCTTCGTGACGAGCAGCTTCTCGACGTTGAAGTTGTTGTAGCGCCAGACCTCGGCCGGGATGCGCATCTCCTCGGTCGTCCCGTCGGCGTAGTCGACGCGCAGGATGAGCGGCATCACGAGGCCCCCGACGTTTTTGAACTCGACGACGTAGAAGTTCATCCCCGTCTTCAGCAGCTCGCGCTCGCGGGCGGTGAGCGTCTGGAGGAACTTCTGGTACTCCTCGCGGTCGCGCTCGGTGACGTTGAACTCGTCGTAGGTGTTGTAGAAGTCCTTGAGCGTCGGGAACTCGTCGACGCGTTTGGGGAGCGGGGCGTTGCGCTGCTCGGAGAGAGTGCGCGGGCGCTCGTCGCGCTCGCGGCGCCGGGCGGCCTTGTCCACGTCGGGGTCGCGCGTGTCGAGCGCGTAGAGGCGCACATTCTCGATGGAGACGTCCACGTGGTCGGTCGTGTAGAACCAGCCGCGCCAGAACCAGTCGAGGTCGACGCCCGAGGCGTCCTCCATCGTGCGGAAGAAGTCGGCGGGCATCGGCCGCTTGAACTTCCAGCGGCGCGAGTACTCGCGGAACGCGAAGTCGAACAGCTCGCGCCCGAGCACGGTCTCGCGCAGGATGTTGAGCGCGGTGGCGGGCTTCCCGTAGGAGTTGGCGCCGAACTGCAGGACCGACTCGGAGTTGGTCATCACGGGCACCTGCGCCTCGCTCGCCATGTACTCGACGATGTTGCGCGGCTCGCCGCGCCGCGAGGGGTAGTTCGACTCCCACTCCTGCTCGGCGAGGAACTGGAGGAAGCTGTTGAGCCCCTCGTCCATCCACGTCCACTGCCGCTCGTCCGAGTTGACGATCATCGGGAAGTAGTTGTGCCCGACCTCGTGGATGACGACCGAGATGAGGCCGTACTTGGTGCGCGCCGTGTAGGTGCCGTCCGCCTCGGGGCGCGGGCCGTTGAAGCAGATCATCGGGTACTCCATCCCGCCGACGGGGCCGTTGACCGAGATGGCCACGGGGTACGGGTAGGTGAAGGAGTAGCGCGAGTAGACGTTCAGGGTGTGGACGATGGAGTGCGTCGAGTACTTCGACCAGAGCGGCTCGCCCTCGTTCGGGTACAGGGACATCGCCATCACGCGGCTGCCCTCGACGTTGTGCCCCTGCGCGTCCCAGATGAACTTGCGCGACGAGGCGAAGGCGAAATCCCTCACGTTCTCGGCGTGGTAGACCCACGTCTTCTTGCCGCGCGGCTTCGACGACTCGTTCGCCTTGGCCTCCTGCGGCGTGACGACGAAGACTGGCTCGCGCGCCGTCTCGGCCTGCTTGAGCCGCCGGCGCTGCGCCGCGGTCAAGACCTCCTGCGGGTTTTGCAGGACGCCGGTGGCGGTGACGACGTGGTCTTCGGGGACGGTGAGGCGCACGCGGTAGTTGCCGAACTCTAAGGTGAACTCGCCCGAGCCGAGGAACGCCTTGTGCTGCCA
This sequence comes from Acidobacteriota bacterium, assembly GCA_020200135.1. Lineage (GTDB taxonomy): Bacteria > Acidobacteriota > Blastocatellia > Pyrinomonadales > Pyrinomonadaceae > QHXN01. The sequence goes on from JAIVJI010000049.1 coordinate 8,685, forward strand.
GCCCGACACGTCGTTGTAGGCGGCCATGCGCGGGAACCACTGCGCTATCTCGTAGATATAATTTCCGTCGCGCGGGAAGAACTCGTAGCCCGAGCGGCCGCCCAGCGCCTTCGCGTCGTTGATGAGGTAGTTCCAATCGACCGAGAACGTCGTGCTCTGCCCCGGCGCGAGCGGCGCGGGCAGGTCTATCCTCATCATCGTGCGGACGACGGTGAAGCGGAGCGGGCTGCCGCGCGCGTCGCGGACGGCCGTGACGCGGTGGCCGCCCTCGAAGGTGTCCTGCGAGAGCAGGCGGTCGAGCGTCGCGTAGGGGACGCGGTGCGACTCCGTGTACTCGTCGCCCGGCTCGGGCGTCGGCGTGAAAGTAGGCGCGGCGCGCGTCGTGTTCGCCTCCGACCCGCGCCCGAAGATGTTCTGGTCGAGCTGGAGCCAGAGGTACGAGAGCGCGTCGGGCGAGTTGTTGTAGTAGGTGACCGTCTCTTTGGCCGTGATGCGGCGCGCGGCGTCGTCGAGCTCGGCCTCGATGGCATAGTCTGCGCGCTGCTGCCAGTAGCGGTGGCCGGGCGCGCCGGAGGCCGAGCGGTAATCGTTGGGCGTCGGCAGCTCCTCTTCGAGCTGGCGGAACTTGTCGCTCGGCTCGGCCTTGGACTGCGCCGACGCGGGCGCGCTGGATGAGAGGCAAAGCAGACACGCCAGCAGCAGGCGTACTCGGAGTGACACGGGCTATTTCCCTTTCGGCTGTGGGTTCGGTTTCGCCGGGATGATAACACGACGGGAGGGTGCGGGGTTCACTCGGAACCCCGCACCCTCACGCCCCCAACGAAATCGGCCCGCCGCCGCTCAGACGGCGGGAAGAGTGCTCATTGCCGGCGCCCGCCGGCCGGCGCCGCGACCCGCAGGCGGACGACGAACTTCGCGTCGGCCGCAGGCGCGGGCGTCGAGACCGCGAGCCGCTCGCCCCGCACCTGCCGCTCGCCCTTGTCGACGGAGCCGGGCCTTCCGGGCGCCGTGAGGTCGTTGGGCTCGACCGAGGCGCGCCCCCCCCGCGGCTCGGCCACCTCCACCAGCAGGCGCGTCCCGTCTCTTTCGATGAAGAACCCACCGTCGCCCGCGCGGCCTACACGGTCGTCGGCGTGGAGCAGCCACGTGGGGACGACGGGCTTGCGGGCGCTGATGGTGTCGGTGATGACGAATTCATTCCGCCCGTCGAAACGGAACTCGCGCACGAACCGTGCGAGGCCGAGTTCCGGCTCGTAGGCCGAGGTCAGGTCTGCGCGCAGGGTGACGGAGCGGGGGCCGAGGCTGGCCTCGGTGATGCGGATGGCGTCCATCCGCTCGTAGGGCACGTCGTCGAAAGCGTCGTGCCCCTTCCCCTCGCGGGCCTGCCCGCGCCCGTCGAAGAGGACGGTGTTGTGGTGCGCGGTCAGGGGCACGCCCGCGTAGCCGGAGTCGCCCGTCAGGTATTTTCCGTTCGCGTAGATGATGAAGCTCCCGGCGTCCGGGTGCGCGTGACCCGAGGAGAGGTGCCAGTCCGGGAGTCGCGGGAGCAGCGCCGTCGTGTGGTGTCCCTCGGGCGGCCCGGCCTTGAAGGCGAAGGCCGTGGCCCGCTCAGTCCAGTCGCTCCGCCAGAAGACGACGCCGTGGTCGGCGAAGTGGTGCGAGGTCTTCTGCCGGCCGATGGGGGTGGCCCTGACCGCCGGCTCGTACCAGAGCAGCGACCAGTAGTTCTCGGCGTTGTAGTGGCCGAGCCGTTTCATCCACTCGGCGACGCCCTGCGCCTCGGGGTCGCGGAAGCGCTGCGCTCGCCCGTCGCGTGCGCGTGCGCGTCGAGGTAGTGGACGAGCCACGGCGTCGAGAAGACCCAGTACTCGAAGCCCTCGTAGTAGTAGCCGTCGGTCGAGTAGGTCGCGAGCGTGCGGTCGTAGACGGCGCGCGCCAGCGCCGCCCACGCGGGCGCGTCCTCCACCTCGTCGTAGAGAGCGTAGGCCGCGACGCCGAGTCCCGCCATCGGGATGAAGACGTGGTTCTGGCTGTAGGAGAAGGTGCGGCCGCGCCTCGGCTCGTAGTGCGCGGCGAGCAGGCGCGCGTGTCTGGCTATCTTCTCGCGGTAGCGGGCGCGCTCCGGCTCGCTCAGGTCGTGGTAGAGCAGGTCGTAGCCCCAGCCCATGCCGTAGAGCAGGTGCCCGGCGGCGAGGTCCACGTTCGGCTTGTTGTAGGTGTAGCCCCACACGTCGTACGAGACGGCCGCCTCCATGTAGCGCTTCGCCGCGTCGAGGTATTTTCCGTCCCCCTCGATTTTGTAGGCGAGCGCCGCCTCGGCGATGCCGATGCCGACCTCGTTCTGCGCGCGCCGCTCCTGCGCGGGGGCCGGCGCCGGCTCTCTCCTCAGGGCGCGCACCTGTTCGAGCGCGGCGCGCCACACCTCGCGGTGCGTGGTGCGCGCGCGCCGCCGCAGCCGCCCGAGCCCCTCTTCGGTGACGTAGACGCGCGGGTGCCGGCCCCGGAGTTCCGGGCGCAGCTTCGAGTGCGCCGTCTCCATCAACTGCTTGAGCGGGTGCGGCGCGCGTTTCCACGCCGCGCCGCCCCTGGCGTCCTTCGGGCCCAGCGACTCGCGCGCGTCCTGCGCCCGCCCCCCGCTTGCGCAGAGGGCGGAGAGGACGACGACGGCCGCGCAGAGAGAGGCGACTGCGGAGTTTACTGTTTTTCTCATCGGTCGTTGACGACACCCTTGCTCAGAAGATCAGCTTGAGCGCGAACTGAAGCTCGCGCCCCTCGTTCGCGGTCGCGGTCACCCGCCCGACGTCCGCCCGGTCGAGGAAGAAGACCGGCAACTGGAAGTTCGGGTGGTTGAGGACGTTGAAGGCCTCGGCGCGGAACTGGAGGCGCACGCCCTCGCTCAGGCGGAAATTCTTCAGGAGCGAGAGGTTGAAGTTCTTAAAGCTCGGCCCCGTCAGGATGTTGCGTCCCGCGTTGCCGTACAGGTTGAGCGGGTCGGCCGGGTCGATGGAGTTGCTCGGGTCGCCGAAGGCCGCCGGATTGAAGAAGAGACCCGCGGGGACGTTCGCGTACGGGTCGCCGACGATGTCGGGGCGCTGCTGGCCGATGTCGGGCGCGTTGAACTGCGGCGTGAACGGGCGGCCCGAGAGCAGCGTGACGATGCCGTTGAGCTGGTAGTCGCCGAGCAGCGCCTGCCTCCACCCGCGCGCGCCGCCGAGGAAGGCCCGGCCGCGCCCGAACGGCAGCGCGTAGTTGAAGCTGGCCGAGAACTGGTGCTTGCGGTGGAAGTCCGATAGCGAGCGCTCGGCGCGCAGGTCGTAGATGTTCTGCGGGAACTTCTGCGTCCCCGTCGTCGAGTTGTTGGTCGAGGAGGCGTCGTCGATGGCGCGCGAGAAGGTGTAGGAGGCGAGCAGCGTCAGGCCCCCGCGCGAGCGGCGGCGGATGCTGGTCTGGAGAGAGTTGTAGCTCGAGTTCGCGGTCTGCTCCTGGTACTGGAGCGTCGCCGAGCCGAACAGCGCGTTGAACGGGTTGACGTTCGAGAAGGTGCCGTTGGCGTTGCGCACGCTGAACGACTGGTTGATGTTGTAGCGGCGCCCGAGGTATCGGCCCTGCGAGCCGACGTAGCCGATCTCGAAGGCGAGGTCGCGCGCCAGCTCGCGCTCCACGGTCAGGTTGTACTGGTAGAACTCCGGCGTCCGGTTCTCGGTGTCGATGCCGAAGGTGTCGTTGGCCGCGGCCACGGTGCCGGCGGGGAAGGGGTTCGTGAAGGTGAGCCCGACGGGGTTGCGCGTCGTCGAGGTGGCGCTGACGAACGGGCGGTTGTACTGGACGCGGTTGAGGAAGGGGAAGTTGTTGGCGACCTGCTGGCGCGTCACGTTGAAGCTCTCGAGGCTGTGGTAGATGCCCGCGCCGCCGCGCAAGACCGTGCGGTCGTCGCCGAACAGGCGCAGCGCGAAGCCCACGCGCGGCCCGAAGTTGTTCCTGTCGGTCTCTAAGCTCGACTTTATCCATTCACGCTGCGTAGCAGAGCGTCTCTGTCAAGCGTTCTAACAATGCACGATCTACTTTTACGCTGTCGGTTTCAGAAGACGACGTGCGAAAACCTCCTTCGCGCC
>JAIVJI010000073.1 GCA_020200135.1 Acidobacteriota bacterium
TCTCCAGCCAGTCGGCGCGCGGCAGCGTCCCCGCGTCGATGCACGCGACCCACTCGCGCGCGGCGCGCGCGATTGCCGCGTTGCGGTTGCGGCCGGGCAAGCCGCGCTCGGTCTCGACCAGCACGACCGGCACGCCCGAGCGCGCGGCGAACCCGCGCACGAGCTCGCGCGTGCGGTCTGTGGAGCCGCCGTCGGCGACGACTATCTCGGCGGGCGCGAGCGTCTGCCCGGCGAGCGCTTCCAGAAGCGGCACGATGGACGACTCCTCGTCGAGCGCCGGCACGATGACGCTCACCCCGCCGTCGAACTCTCCCTGTTCCTGATTTGAAATTTCAAATTTCAAATTTGAAATTCTCTTAGCCCTCGCGCAACGCGCGGCGGAGGTCGGCGGCGAAGAGGCGGAGCGTCTGCTCCACGTCGCGGCGCTCGCGCCCCGTGAGGCGGCGCGCCGCGCTCTGGAGCGAGAGCAGCATGCAGCTCGCCGCCAGCAGGCTCACGCGGCGGCCGCGCGGCAGGCAGCGGCGCAGGAAGAGCAGGTAGCCTTCGGCCTGCACGCGCTGCTTTTCGAGCGACTCCCAGCGCTTCAAAGAGCTGGCCCCGCCGTGGTGCATCACGACCGCCTCGGGCTCGAAGACGAGCCGCCACCCGGCGCGCCTGATGCGCAGGCACCACTCGTTGTCTTCGCCGTACATGTGGAAGCGCTCGTCGAAGCCGCCCACCTCTTCGACGACCTCGCGCCGGACGAGCATCGCCGCGCCGCTCAGCATCCCGACCTCGCGCCGCCGCGCGTAGTCGAAGTGCTCGGCCAGGAACAGGCCGCCGCGCACGCGCTTCGGCAGCAGCTTGTGGAGCCGGAAGCCCGTCAGCAAAAGCTCCCACGTCGCGGGCGGGTTGCGCCACACGCTCACCTGCACCGACCCGTCCACGTTCAGAAGCTTCGGCCCGGCCGCGCCGATTCTCGCGCCCGAGCGCACCGTCGCGATGAGACGGTCGATGCTTCCCGCGGTGACTTCCGTGTCGGGGTTGAGCAGGAGGAGAAGCGGCGCCGTGGTCCCGGCGAACGCCTGGTTGTTGGCGCGGCCGAAGCCGAGGTTGTCGGCGTTCTCGCGGACGCGCAGGCGCGCGCCGAGCGCGCGCGCGGCCCCGCCCGAACGCAGCAGCGCGAGGCTGTCGTCGGACGAGGCGTTGTCGACGACGACGACCTCGTGCGAAACGGAAGGGGGCGCGGCCACGACGCTCTCGACCGTGCGGCGCAGCAGTTCGCCCCCGTTCCAGTTGACGATGATGATGGAAAGCTCCGCGCTCAATTTAAAGCCTGAAGGCCGCCGCCGCCCCACGTCTTGGGAAGTCCCGGAAGTCTCGCACGCGCCGGCGCGCCGCGTCACGCACGCACGCCACGCACGCGTCACACGCGGCCGCGCGTCAGCAAATCCTTGGCGGCGCTCGCCACGCCGTTCGAGTAGTGCCGGTAGCGCAGCGTCACAAGCTCCCTCAGGACCGGCCACGCCCTCCGCAGGCGCGCGCGCGGCAACCCCCGCCGCGCTTCGAGGTGCTCGATTCTCGCCTCAAGCTCGGCCAGCGCGCGCCCCACCTCAAACTCAGCCTCGAACCCCGCGCCGCGTCTCTCGAGCAGCCTGTCGCGCACGGCGCGCGCGACCGCGAGCGTCTCCTCGTAAGGGTTCGCGCGCACGAGCGCGCCCGACGCCTCGCCCGACGCCAGCGCGCCAAAGCCCCCGGCGGCCGCCCTCCTCCCGAGCGGCCCGACCTGCTGCCCCGCGTGGCGGCGGTAGAGGACGAGCGGCTCTTCGACCGCGACGACTTCGCCGACGCACGCGGCGACGAGCGCCATCCACGCGTCGTGGATGAGCGGCAGCCCCTCGGGGATGGGCAGCACGAGCGGGCGCAGACTGGCGCGCAGCGCCGCCGTCGCCCCCGTCACCGTCGCGCCCGAGAGCAGGCCGCCCAGCCCCCTCCCCGCCCCCAGACGCTCAAGCTCCGCGCGACCTATCCCGACGCTCTCCCACAGCCTCCGCCCCGTGGGGCGGCCCGACTCGTCGGCCACCTCGGCGTCGGAGAAGACGAGCGCCGCGCGCGGGCGCCTTCGGAACTCCTCTTCGAGCCGCGCGAGTTTGCCGGGCAGCCACACGTCGTCCTGGTCGCACAGCGCGATGGCATCGCCCTCGCAGAGCGAGACGGCGCGCTCGAAATTTTTGGTCGAGCCGAGGTTCCGCTCGTTGACGTGGAGCCTGACGGGGAACGGCGCCGCGGCGGCGAAGCGCCCGACGATTCGCGCCGTCTCGTCCGGCGAGCGGTCGTCGCACACCACCAGCTCGTCCGGCGGGCGTGTCTGCGCGGCGATGCTTTCGAGCTGCGCGCCGACGAACCGCGCGCCCGCGTAAGTACACATCGCGACGGAGAACTTCTCGGGCATAGCTCCAAAGCGTGAACCGTGAACCGTAAACCGTGACGAGAAAGAACCGGTTTTCTCTTGTCACGGTTTACGGTTCACGGTTCACGCCTCTTTCTTATCACCCATCACTGCGCGCAGGTCGGCGTCCACCATCTCGTCCACGAGCTGCTCGAAGTTGTAGCGCGGCTCCCAGCCCAGCTCGCGCCGCGCCTTGGACGAGTCGCCGACGAGCAGGTCCACCTCGGCCGGGCGGTAGAAGCGCTCGTCGACACGGACGTGGCGCTCCCAGTCGAGCCCGGCGCGCGCGAAGGCGCGCTCGCAGAACTCGCGCACGGTGTGCGTCCCGCCGGTCGCCACGACGTAGTCGTCCGACTCGTCGCGCACGAGCATCAGGCGCATCGCGCGGACGTAGTCGGCCGCGTGCCCCCAGTCGCGCCGCGCGTCGAGGTTGCCCAAACGCAGCTCGTCGGCCAGTCCCGCCTTGATCCTCGCCACGGTCGAGGTGATCTTCCGCGTCACGAACTCGAAGCCGCGCCGCGGCGACTCGTGGTTGAACAGGATGCCGGAGGCGCAGAACATGCCGTAAGCCTCGCGGTAGTTGCGCGTGAGGTCGAAGCCGGCGACCTTGCTGATGCCGTAGGGCGAGCGCGGGTGGAAGCGCGTCTCCTCGTTCTGCGGCACCTCGGCCACCTTGCCGAACATCTCGCTGGAGCCGGCGAAGTAGAAGCGGCAGCCGGGCTGGAGCTCGCGCAGCGCGGCGAGCATGTAGTGCGTCCCGTTGATGTTCGTGTTGAGGGTCGAGAAGCCGTCGGCGAAACTCTCGGCGACGAACGACTGCGCGGCGAGGTGGTAGCACTCGTCGAACTCGTGCCGGCTGAAGATGCTGAAGAGCGACGCGTAGGATTCGAGGCTCGCCGGGTGGATGGTGAGGCGTTCGAGGACGTGCGCGAGGCGGTTGAAGCGCCGCGCCGGGTCTTCGAGCGCGACGCGGCGGACGATGCCGTGCACCTCGTAGCCGAGGCCGAGCAGGTGCTCGGCGAGGTAGCTGCCGTCCTGCCCCGTGATGCCGGTGATGAGCGCCCTTCGCGTCATGCCCTGACTCAGAGGGCGAAGTCCGGGTAGTCCCGGTCCCGGTCGGCCATCACGCGCTCGGGGACTTCCGGCCACCGGATGCCGAACGCGGGGTCGTTCCAGCGCACGCCGCGCTGCGCGTCGGGCGCGTAGAAGTTGGAGACGAGGTAGAAGACCTCCGTTTCGTCTTCGAGGGTCTGGAAGCCGTGCGCGAAGTCGCCGGGGACGCAGAGCGTGAGGCGGTTCTCGGCCGACAGCTCGACGCCGACCCACTGCTTGAAGGTGGGCGAGTCGGGGCGCAGGTCGATGACCACGTCGTAGATGCTGCCGCGCGTGCAGCGCACGATCTTGGCCTGCCCGTGCGGCGCCGCCTGGTAGTGCATCCCGCGCAGCGTGCCGCGCCGCAGGTTGAACGAGACGTTGCTCTCGACGGCGGGGACGCCCTCCCAGCCGGGCATCTCTTTGAGCGACCAGCTCCGCGCGAAGAACCCGCGCGCGTCTTCGAAGCGCCGCGGCTCGAAGACGTAGACGCCCTTCAGCTTCGTCTCTTTCACCATCCGGTTTTTTTCCCTTTCAGAGTGTGGCCTTCATCAGCCCGCGCACCTGCCGCTCGCTCAGGAGCGGCGAGCCCAGCGCGCAGAGCAGCCACTTCAGGCTCCCCTTCGCGCGCGGGCACAGGCGCGCGGCGCGCGCGAACTGGCGCGCGGCGCTCAGGCGGCTGCCCGCCGCCACGGCCTCGATCCCGAGCGCGGCTTCGAGCTGCGACTTCATCTCCCGGTTCAGAAACAGCACCTCCGGGTCGCCGGTCAGCGCGTCTATCTTCGCGCGCAGCGCGCGCCACGCGACGAGCGCCGAGGCGTGCTGCCGGCTGGTGCTCGCCGCGTGCGCGCGTACGAGCGCGAGCGCGCCGCCGAAGTCGCGGAACTCGAAGCGCTTGCCCGCGAGCGCGCAACGCAGCCAGAAGTCCCAGTCCTCGACCGGCGGCAGCGAGGGGTCGAACGGCCCCACGTCGTCGAACACCTCGCGGCGGACGAGCGCCGCGTTGATGGCCATGATGTTCATCCGCACGAGCGGGAGCAGTATCGCCTTACCCGCCCCCGAGAGCTCGGGCATCCACGGCGCGTCCTCGCCGAACATGCCGTAGAGCCGCTCGCCGGGGCGCTCGGTGTGGAAGTAGCGCGCGCCGCCGTAGACGATGTCGGCCCCCGGCGTCGCCTCGAGGAACTCGACCTGCCGCTCCAGCTTCAACGGCTCAAGTAGATCGTCGGCGTCGAGGAACTGGACGTAGCGGCCGCGCGCGGCGGCGAGCCCCGTGTTCTTGGCGACCGCCTGCCGCTGGTTCGCCTGGCGCAGGTAGCGCACGCGCGCGTCCCGCGCGGAGGCGCGCGCGACGACCTCCCCGGTGTCGTCGGTCGAGCCGTCGTCGACGACGACGCACTCCCACTCCCGGTAGGTCTGCGCGCGCAGGGAGTCGAGCGTCTGGCCGATGAACCGCCCGTAATTGTATGTCGGGACAATCACGCTGACGAGCGGCCGGGGTTCGGAAACTGTCATCCGCAAAACCTTACTATTCTATTTCTCCCCCGTCGAGACCCGTCGAGACGATGCCCCGCAGCTTGGCCCTCACCTGCCTGAGGCTCGCCTTCAAGCGGTAGCCGCCGCGCGCCGCCGCGTAGAGCATACCGCCCAGGCTATCCGCGCGCAGCCTCTGTTCGCAGACGTAGACGTGGCGGGCGGAGAGGTCAGGCTCCGCGGCGGCGTACAGACGCGCGAGGAAGTCCCGGTCGCCCGCGCTCGCCGCGCACGTGCGCGACGCGGCAGCCGCCGACCGCGACCGCGCGCCCCGACTCCGACAGCCGCCCGACGAGCGCGGCGTAGCCGTGCTGGTAGACGACCGCGCGCCCCGCATCGAGGATAGTCAAAAATCTCCCCCCGGCTTCCGCCACCGCGCGGTTCATCAGCGCGCCCGGCCCGCCTTCGCAGCCGCGGTTGAGGAGCCTGTAGCGCGGCGCGGCCGGCCACGGCTGGGCCTCGACGGCGACGGCGACCGCGCGCGCGAGCCCGTCGCCCCCTCCGTCCAGGACGACGACAACTTCCAGGTCGCGCCAGTCCTGTATCGCCAGCGAGAAGAGCGTCTCGTCGAGCGCCGCCGCCTCCACGAACCCGCCGACGCGCACCACCACGCTCAAAGTCATGTTGTCGCGCAGAGCCGTGTCCCTTCAGCGTCACCACCTGACGGGGGCGAAGTCGAAGCCGTGTTCAAAGTCGGCGACCGAAGTGTCGAAAGTGTCGAAGCGCCCCGCGCCCGTCTCCGGCAACGCGGGCAGCTCGGCGCGCGACGCGAACAGCCCGCGCCCGACCAGCAGCCCCTCGACCCACTCGCGGAACCGCTCGCCCTTCCACTTGAAGGCGAGGTAACGCCCCGACGTGAGCGTGAACCTCTCGACCGCCGGGCTCGCCGCGCGCCCCATGACCGAGTGGCCGAAGAGCGCGCCGGGCGCGACGAGCACCTTGAAGCCGGCCGCGCGCGCCCGCCACGAGAGGTCTATGTCTTCGAGGTACATGAAGAAGTTCGGGTCGAACCCGCCGACCGCCTCGTACAGCACGCGCGGGATGAGCAGACACGCGCCCGAGGCCCACGGCGTCTCCATCGTCGCGGCGTCGTAAGCCTTCCGGTGCTCTTCGGGGAACTGCCGCGCCTCGACGAGCGCGCCGGGCGCGGCCCCGCTCGCCAGCAGCAGCTCCCCCAGGCAGCGACGGTGGAGCACGCCGTCCGGGTTGACGCAGAGGAACCAGCCCGCCGCCTCGTCCGCGAAGGCCGCCGCCATCAGGAGGTTCATCGCGTGGCCGAAGCCGACGTTGCCGACGGGCGCGAGCCTCCTCAGCGCGACCCCGTGCGCGGGGGACGCGGGCCAGACCGTCTCCGCGCCGTTGTCGATGACGTAGAGCGAGACGGCGGCGCGGGCGGCCGCCTCGCGCGCCGCCAGCTCGACCGAGCGCAGCAGGTGCGCGAGCTGCGCCGCGTCGTTGTTGAAAGTGACCACGCCGAGCGCGAGCTTCGCCGCCGGCTTCGAGTCGCCCATCCGCTCCCCTTCGGGTTTCAGCCGAGGCCGTGGACGCCGCGCATCCGGCCGGCGGTGACGCCCATGCCCTCTTCCAGCCCGTACGAGTTCCGGTGGCCGAGGTCGCGCACGGACTTCGAGATGAGGCCGGTGCCGACCGTGCCCGGGCCGCCCGTAATGAGCAATCCTCATCCGCCGAACCCCCCGCAAGCCCTCGGGCGGCCCGCGCGGCTTCCCGGAAGCCGCCGGCCGCCTCGGTTTGACCCGATGGCCCGCCCGGGTTCGTCAGAGGCTATTCAGGATACCCCAGGTGTCTTCTGCCCGTCAGCACGCGTCAGCGCCAGCGCGGCGCGCGCTCAAGTCCGGCGGCCGCGTCCGCGCGGAGCACCTGCGGCAGAGCCTCGGGCGAGTAGCGCGAGAGCAGGAAGGCTCGTGCCGCGCGTAGAAGGCTGCGGCCAGACCGAGGTTGACGCGGTACCGCTCGCGCTTCGACTCCTGAGTCAGGAAGGGGAGCAGCTCCGCGCCGTCGAACGCCTCGCCGCCCCGAATCCTCTTCAGGAGTGAACTGAACACGGAGTCGTTCATCAGGCGAACGAAGAGAGCTTCGAGACGACGTACTCGACGGCCTCGTCCGAGAGGTGCGGCCCCATCGGCAGACTCAAGACCTCCGCCGACAGACGCCCGGCCAGCGGGAAGTCGCCCGCGCGGTGCCCCGCGTCGGCGTAGGCCGTCTGCATGTGCGGCGGCTTCGGGTAATGTACGAGCGTGCCGACGCCCGCCTCCGACAAGTACGCCTGCAGCCGCGCGCGCTCGGGCGTGCGGACGACGAAGAGGTGCCACACCGGCTCGGCCCACTCGGGCACAACGGGCAGGATGAGGCCGGCGACGCCTTCGAGCTGCTGCAAGTAGCTTTCGGCGACGCGCCGACGCCGCCCGTTCCACCCGTCGAGCACGGGGAGCTTCGCGCGCATCAGCGCCGCCTGCAACTCGTCCAGACGCGAGTTGTAGCCGCGCGCCTCGTGCTCGTACTTCACGCGCGAGCCGTAGTTGCGCAGGACGCGCACGCGGTCGGCCAAGCCGTCGTCGTCGGTGACGACCGCGCCCGCGTCGCCCAGCGCGCCGAGGTTCTTGCCGGGGTAGAAGCTGAAGCCGGCGGCGTCCGCGAGAGAGCCCGCGCGCCGCCCTTTATACGAAGCGCCGTGCGCCTGCGCCGCGTCCTCGACGACGCGCAGGTTCCGCCGCACGGCTATCTCATTTATCGCGTCCATGTCGGCCGTCTGGCCGTAGAGGTGGACGGGCATGATGACCTTCGTGCGCGGCGTGACGGCCTCTTCGACGCGCGCCGGGTCGAGGTTGTGCGTCCGCCCGTCGGGCTCGACGGGGACGGGCGTCGCGCCGGCGTACGAGACCGCGAGCCAGGTGGCGATGTACGTGTTCGAGGGGACGATGACCTCGTCGCCCTCGCCGACTCCCATCGCGCGGAGGATGAGGTGGAGCGCCTCAAGCCCGTTGCCGACGCCGACGCAGTGGCGCGCGCCGCAGTAGGCGGCGAACTCGGCCTCGAACGCCTCACACTCCGGCCCCATGATGAACCAGCCCGACTCCAACACGCGCCGCGAGGCCGCCTCCAGCTCCCCGCGCAGCTCGGCGTGCGCGGCCTTCAAATCCAGGAAAGGGATCTTCATCGCGCTGCCCTCACGACGTCGGGGAGCTGGAGCAGGCGGCCGCGCGCTCCCTTGGGGCCGGTGTTCCTGGCGGCCGCCTGCCGCCGGTTCTGCTGGCGCACGTAGCGCACGCGCGGAAGTTCTCCGAGATGTTGGCGAGCGTCCGGGGGGCGGCTCAAGGCGTTTGCGCGCCTTCAGTAGATCCGGTCGAGCACTCTCTCGCCGAGTCGGAATCCGCGCTTCATCTGGAGCGCCGTCCAGGCCACCCACTTCGGCACGGCCCGGGTCTGGGCGCGCCGCCGCGTTAATCCTTCGACCTCCGCCTCTCGCGGGTCGAGCACGGCAAGCCCCGATATTTTCTCTTCGAGCACCCGCAGGTAGATGTCCTCGCACTCGCGCACCGACCGCTCCGGGTTCCCACGCGTCTGCCGAATCTGCTCCGAGCTGAGCCGCGACAGGCCGCGACGATACTCCTCATCATCGATGAGGCGCGCGACGACCCGCTTCATCTCGGCGAAGTCGCCGCGCGGGACGATCAACTCGGGGATGTCGAACAGCTCTTCCGCCGGAGACCAGTCGGTCTGATCGTACAGTCTGAGGTAGTTGTTTTTAAACGACACGACCGGGATGCCGAGCGCCATCGCGTCGACGATCACCGCCCCGCCGCCCGAGGGGAACGTGTCGATAAAAAGGTCGGCGAGGCAGAGATTTCTCAGGTAATCGTCGCCGCGCCAGGCCATGAAGCGGACGCGCGACCTCACCCGCGGCGAGAGCATTGAAGGCAGGAACGGAATCTGCTCTTCCCCCACCCCCATCGCGAAGTAATACAGACGCGGGTGCTCATCAAGCAGCTCGATGATGGCCCGCCAAAACTCCGGCTCCTGAAACTTCACGTAGCGGCCCGCGGTCGCCGCCACCACCGCGTCGTCAGGCACGTCAAGCTCGCGCCGCTCGGGAGGCGTGAGCTTGTCGCGTTCGGGCAACCCCTGCTCCAATACAACCCGCGCGCAGTTGACGGGGCAATCGATCAACGGATGCACCGGCCAGGCGATGCCCCAATCCAGGTTGAGGGGGGAAAACTGTTCGGGCGGCCCCTGCACGAAGCCCACGACGACGGGCGCGGGTCGCAGGGTCGTGATGAAATAGTGCTCGAAATGGGCCAGCGCGGCGGTGGCGACGAAAACGTCCGCGCCCGCGTCCTGAATCATTTGGGCGACGGCCGACAGCTTCCGGCCCGCGTCTCTAATGTCGGGCGCCGGAATCAGCTCGCAGCCCTGCTCCTCGAAGAGCTTCAGATGTTCGCGCCCGGCCTCCGACTCGAGGAGCGTGCGTCTGCTCTCGGGCGCGAAGAACAGCGGCTCGACCCGCGAGCGGTCATGATGCTTGGCGTAGAGCAGGCTGATCTTGACGATCACGGAACCTAGCTCGAGCATCCCCTTGACCAGATAAGCGACGCGGATTTTCCCGCCCTCGCGCGCCGCGGCGGGCGGGCGCGGCGGGAGCGCGTAGCGCAGCGCGAGCCGGTCCATGCAGTCCAGTATGTCGAAATCGTACTCGAACTTGTCGAGTTTCCTGAATCTCAAGTCGGCATACATCCAGAGGTCGAAGTACCTGATGGCCTCGGCCACGTCGCCCCGCGCGGCCCTCAGCACACCCGCGCGCTTGTACGCCTCCCGGATTCCGGGGATGTCGTCCAGCGCCGAATAGATTTGTTCGTAGAGGGGCAACAGCTCCGGCGAGAATCCGCTGAGCAGCCATGCGCGGCGGATGAAGACTTTGGCTTGCCGGATGTTCTCCTCGCCGCCCGTCCGCCAACAGGCTTCGGCCAGGAGCCTGTTGACCTCCGCCCGCTGCTCGCGCCGCTCCAGACACAGGTAGGGCAGCAGCTCTGCCGACGAGAAACTTTCTCCGCCTGCGATTCTTGATAAAATCGCTTCGAAACTCATCGACTGCATTCCCCCGGATTACGTGGCGGGCGACGCAAGCGCCGAGACTTTGTCCGGCGACTCGGAGACCGAAGCGCGCTCGCGCAGCCGCTCGCGCACCTGCGCGCCGTGGCTCACGGCGCGCGCGACGATCCGGCAGATTTTCTCGACCTCCTCCGGCCCGACCGCGGTGCCCGTCGGCAGGGCGAGAACGCGGCTCGACAGTCTCTCGGTCTCCGGCAGCAACAGTCCGGCGTGCGGGAAGTAAGAGCGGTACGGTTCGACGCGGTGACAGCCGGGGTAGAAGTAGCGGCGCGCGAGCACCTTCTCCGCCCACAGCACCTGCTGCAATTCGTCGCGGCCGAGGCCGGCGGCCTCCTCGTCAACCTCCAGGACGACGTACTGGTAGTTGCACTTCTCCCGCTCGTCGTAAGTGATCAGCCGCACCCCCGCCAGACCTTCGAGACCGCGCCGGTACTGCTCGTAGTTGCGCCGGTTGACGGCGATGAACTCGCCCATGCTCTCCATGTTCGTCAACCCCGTCGCCGCTGACATCTCGTTCATCTTCCCGTTGGTGCCGATGTAGTCCACGCGGTCGTACTGCGTGAAGCCGAAGTTCTTCATCAGCCGCGTCTTCCGGGCCAACTCGGCGTCGTTGGTGACGACCGCCCCGCCTTCGAGCGAGTTGATGAACTTGGTGGCGTGGAAGCTGAAGACCTCGGCGTCGCCGAAGCCGCCGACCATGCGCCCGCGGTAGGAGCAGCCGAAGGCGTGGGCCGAGTCGAAGAGCAGCTTGAGCCCGCGGCGGCTCGCGATGTCGGAGAGCGCGTCGACGTCGCAGGTCTGCCCCCAAAGGTGTACGCCGACGATCCCCGTGGTGCGCGGCGTTATCATCCGCTCCACCTTGCCGGGGTCGAGGGTGTGCGTCTCCGGGTCGACGTCGCAGAAGACGGGGGTGATCTCCTGCCACTGCAGCGCGTGCGCCGTCGCGATGAAGGTGAACGAGGGGACGATGACCTCGCCCTTCATCCCCAGCGCGCGGACGGCGATCTCCAACGCGACGGTCGCGTTGCACATCGCGATGCAGTGCTCGACGCCGGCGAGCTCGGCGATGCGCCGCTCGAACTCCTGCACGTAAGGCCCGCCGTTGGTGAGCCAGCGCCGGTCGAGGATGTCGTTGACGCGTTCGAGCAGGCGCGCCCGGTCCCCGACGTTCGGGCGGCCCACGTGCAGCGGCTCGGCGAAGGCGGGCGCGCCGCCGCAGATGGCGAGGTCGTCAATCGTCCGCGTGTCCATCGTCTCAGTTCTCATTCCGCGACGGCGTGGCCGAAGCCGGAGGCGCCGAAGCCGTTGCCGTTGTAAAGCATGTGCAGCCGCCCTCCGTGCTCGTAGACGAAGGCGTAAGTGACCATCTCGGAGTCCCACCCCGCGTCGGCCGCGTCGATGCCGGCCTCCTCGTCCATCCTCGTCCAGCTCACGCCGTCCGCCGATTCGGCGTACCCGATGCGGTAGCTGCGCGCGCGGTCGGTGCGGTAGTCGCGCAGGCCCCGGTACGAGTACCACATCCGGTACAGTCCACCCGTCTTGACGACGCACGGCCGGGCGAGGCCGCCCTCCTCCGCCGACTTGAGTTCGACGGCGACCACGCCGCGCCGATCCCAGACGACGCCGTCGGCGGACTCGGCATACTTGATGTGGTAGCGCGGCTCGGGCTGGCCGCCGACGATCTCCCACCCGGTACAGGAAAGATACCACATCCGCCACAGCGCGCCCTCGACGAGCACGCACGACGTCGCGCAGAAGTGCGGCTCGGTGTGAATCCGCTCCACGACGGGCCCGTCGTAGAGCCGCGCGAAAGAGCGCCCGCCGTCGCGGCTCGCGGCGAGGCCGATGGAGTTGCGGAAGGGGACCGTCACGCCGACGTTCCAGCCCACGTAGTAAAGGAGCTTCTCGCCGTCGCGGTTGACGATCCACGAAGGCAGCGCGCCCCGGTCGTCGAAGCAGCCCAGGCGGCCGAGGCCGAGCGCCGGCTCGTCGCAGACGCGCAGCACGCGCCGCGGGTCGTCGGCCGCGACCTCGACGTAGGCCGTCACCGTCCGGTTCTCGGCGTCGCGCGTGCCGAAGTAGACGCGCAGCACGTCGTCGCCCACGCGGTCTGCGAGCGGCACCTGCGCGTGGCTCCGCATCCAGTCGCGGCCCGCGTCCGGCGTGAAAACGAGTCCTGTCTTAATCCATCTCATCCGAGGTGCGGGTCGAGTGGGCGGCGGATTCTACTCCCCACACGCCCCGCCGGAAATTTCCCTAAAAGTCTAAATCTTTACTGAGCACTTCGCTCTTCTTCGCGGGGTTGCCTTTGTAGACGCCCCACGGCTCGGTGTCGCGTGTGACGACGGCGCCCATCGCCACGAGCGTGCCCTCGGCTATGAGCGCGCGGTCGCGCACCGCCGCGTTGACGCCGAAGAAGCAGTACGGCTCGACCGTGCAGTGGCCGGAGAGGACGACGTGCGAGGTGAAAAGCACGTGGTCCCTGATCACGCTGTGGTGGCCGATGTGGTTGCCGCTCCAGAGCACGACGTTGTCGCCCACGCGCACGAAGGGCTGGACGGTGTTGTCTTCGAGGATGAAGCAGTTGTCGCCGATCTCGACGCCGGGCAGGACCGTGGCGCGCGAGCTGACGTAGCTGACGAGCCCGTAGCCCTTCCCCTTTATCTCCCGGTAGACCGACTCGCGCAGGCGGTTCATGCGCCGGTGCGACATCGGCGCGAAGAAGCTGTACTCCGAGGGCGCGTAGGTCTCCTCGACGCGCTCGAACGGGACGACCGGCAGCCCCTCGAAGCTCCGGCCCTCCGGCATGTATTTTTCGTGAACGCTGAAGGCGACCACCTCGTGCGGGCTGTCGTGCCGCAGGTAGAAGTTGCCGAGCTGCGCGAAGTCTTGCACGCCGAAGATCACGACTTTTGCCACTGCGCCAGAAATCCCCCTTAGCGGTACACGTAGGCCGTGTACTCGTAGAGTCCGTAGTCGTTGCGGAAGACGAAGTCGCGCGTCAGTTCCCGCGTCAGGAACGCGGCGAGCGTGTCGAAGGGGAGGTGGAAGAGGTCTTCGCGCTCCCAGTCGACGTGCTTCGACATGACGTTGAAGGCGAGGCCCCTTTCGGCCTTCGCCCAGACCTCCTTCAGGAGGCGCTCGAAGTAGGCGAGCATCTCGTCGAACTCGAGGCCGCGCTTCTCGGTAAAGACGCCGTTCATCAACACGTAGTCGAAGCGCGGGACGCCCGAGGCGTCGTCGAGGATGTCCACGCAGTAGAACTCGTTGGACGGGAACTTGCGGCGGGCCAGCCCGACGAACTTCTCCGACAGGTCCAGCCCCGCGTAAGCGACGCCGCGGACGCCCGTCGCGAGCATGTGCTCGTAGAGGTGCGCCGCGCCGCAGCCGAAGTCGAGCACGCTGACCGTCTCGCCCTCCGCCTCGCGCCGGATGACTTCGAGCATGACGCCGTACCGCGTGACGGCGTCCTCCAGCTTCGGCCAGTCGACGCCGCGGTGCGTGTCGCCGTGCCGCTCAAGGCACGACTCGTAGTGCGAGACGATGTCGAGATACTTCTTTTCCGCCATCTAGCCGAACTCGCCCGCGCGGTAGGCCGGGAAGTACGCGGTGGCCGCGAGGTCGACACCCCGCGCGCGCGCGAGCCCCTCGTAGCGCCGTCGGTCGAAGACCCTCCCGCAGAAGTAGGCCGTGCGCTCGCCCGTCGACCAGCCGCGCTTAAAGCGCGACAGCCCGTCTTCGCCGCCGCCGGAGAGCCCCGCGCCCGCGCCGAGGCACAGCCGGCGCAGACCCGCGCCCCCGAAGTGTTCGAGGGCTCGCCAGAAGAGCGCGAACGAGGCGCGCCGCTCGTAGCCTTCGGGGCTGTAAGCGCCGAGGTGATAGTAAGCGACGCCGCGCCCGTCCTCGTACCACAGCGTCATCCCCACCGTCTCGCCGCCGCGCGTGGCGCGCAGCGCCGTCAGACCCGGCACGGTCATCTGCTTCGCGAACGACGCCTCGGAGAACGCCGTCAGGCCGCGAACGTCGTGCCGCCCGACGAGGTGCGAGTAGAGACGTGTCCACTCGGCGGCCAGTTCGGTCGCACCGCCCGCGCACACCTCGACGCGGAGATTTTCGAGCGCGCGGCGCGCGTTGCGCCGGTGGTGCGCGGCCACGAACTCCTCGGGCGCGCGGCCGAGATCGACGACGAAATGCTCCTTGAAAGGTACCAGCACGTCGGGGAACGAGCGGCGCAACTGCGCGGGGTCGTGCTCGCCGAAGGGGTCGGCCACGAGCGACAGGCTGACCAGCTCGCCGCCGGCCGCCAGCTCCTCCACGTCATCCGCGAGGCGCGACCAATCGAGGCAGGCGAACAGGGGGTAGCAGCCCATCGCGTCGGCGCTGTCGGAGCCGGGGATCGGGCGCCGCAAGACCCAGCCGCCGCAGTGGGTCAGCGGGCGGGGCTCCCCGAACTCGGATAGGGCCCGCGCGTAGGCAGAGTGCAGGTAGCCGCCGGCGGCGCCGACGGCCGCCCCCGGAACACTGTGGGCCGGGCCTTCGGTCATGGCTTCTCTGCGATGTAGAGCACGCTCTGGTCGGTGATACCGTGCCGGCCGAAGGCGCCCTCGAAGTGCCCCCGCCCGAGCTGGTGCACGGCGAAGCCCGCCTCCCGCACCCTCGACAGGAACCCCTGCTTCGAGTACATCCGGACGTGGTCGTCCTGCCCGAACCGGCGCCACCGCTCGGCCGGGTCGGTCAAGCCCGGCTCTTCGTCAATCTCTTCGGCCGTCAGGAGGATCGGAACGACCAGGATGCCCCGCCCTCCGGGGCGGAGAATGCGGTACAGCTCGCACAGCGCCTTCCTGTCGTCCGGCACGTGTTCGAGGACGTGCGAGCAGATAAAGAAGTCCACCGACCCGTCGCCGTAGACATTCATCTCGGTGATATCAACCCGGTCGTCGACCCCCTCCATCAAGAGGTCCGCCGTGCGGTAGGATGATTCCGGCGCCGACCCCGCGACGAGCGCGCGGACGAGACGGGAGAGCGAGGGCGACGGGGCGAAGTCGATGACCTTCACGGGGCGTGCGCCGGCGAACTTCCGGAAGTGGCGACGCAGGTAGAGCGCGTAGAGCCTGTCACGGTCGGAAGCCCCGCACAGCGGGCAGCGGTAGCAGTCGGCGTTACAGGTCTCGGACTCCTCGAAGGCGTGCGGGTAGCCGTGCCGCCTCAGGTTCTCGACGCAGTAGGCGTCCAGCGGCTCGAAGCGCCTGACGCGGTGCTCGCACACCGGGCAGCGGTAGCGCCCGCCGAGGTGGCGGGCGCTTAACGCGAGCCGGCGCAGGCGCGGCCCGAGCCGCGCGTCGGCCGCGTTGACCGCCCTCACGAGCGCCGACTTGAGCGGGGGCGGCAAGACCCTGGACGCGGCCCTTAGGGCGAGGCGGGCCGAGCCGACGTGCGGCTCATTTCCGCTGCGCATCATCGCGCGGGCGCGGCGCCTGCGCCGCCCTCCAGCAGTTCGGTCCGCCACTCCAAGTTCGGCCGGACGGCGCCGATCCACTTGCTGTACCAGTGCTTCCTCTGCTCGACGCCCTCGCGCACGTCGAACGCCAGCACGTCCTCGTGCGCGAAGAGGACGACGCTCTGATCCTTGATCACGTAGAGCCGCACGCGCACGGCCCCGTCGTTCATCAGCCCGCCGGGGACGCGGCACGCGCTGCGGAAGAGGCCCGGCGGGAAGGGGCGGCCGTGCCACACCGGCTCGTTGATGGGGCCGGTGTTGAAGAGCACCGTCCCCTCCTCGTTAACGAGCACGAGGCTCAGGTTCAACACCATCTCCGGCTTCAGGTTCCAGTACTCGAACTCCATGACGAACGGCGTGCTGACCGTGATCGGGTCCGACGGCGCGCCGTCCACGGGCCGGACCCGCGCGCTGTGCAGGCGCACGGTCTCGTCGCCGGGGGCCGTCGCCGGGTCTTCCCACACCCGCTCGGCCATCGCCGAGAAAGAGGTCTTCAGGTATTTGGAGACCACTTCGCCGGCACCGCCGTCGTCTTTCACGCGGCCGTCGCTCAGCCAGATGACGCGGTCGCACAGGCCCTGCATGGCCGTCATGTTGTGCGAGACGAAGAGCACGGTGCGCCCCTCGCGTGCGACGCTGCCCATCTTGCCCAGGCATTTGCGCTGGAAGCTCGCGTCGCCGACGGCGAGCACCTCGTCCACGATCAACACTTCGGGTTCGAGGTGCGCCGCGACGGCGAAGGCGAGCCGCATGTACATCCCCGAGGAGTAGCGCTTGACCGGCGTGTCGATGAACTGCTCGACCTCGGCGAAGGCGACGATCTCGTCGAACTTGGCCTCTATCTCGCGCCGCCGCATCCCGAGGATGGCGCCGTTGAGGAACATGTTCTCGCGCCCGGTCAGCTCGGGGTGGAAGCCCGTGCCGACTTCCAGGAGCGACCCGACGCGGCCGTAGAGCTCGACGCGCCCCGAGGTCGGCTCGGTGATGCGCGAGAGCACTTTCAGGAGCGTGGACTTCCCCGCCCCGTTGCGGCCGACGATGCCGACGACCTCGCCGGGCGCGACCTCGAACGAGACGTCGCGCAGCGCCCACAGCGTCCGGCCCGCGGGGCGGCCGCGCAGCGGCGACCTGATGGCGCTCATCAAAGAGTCGCGCAGCGTGTCGTGACTCGCGCTCGCGCCGAGCGTGTACTGCTTGCTCAGCCCCTCGGCCCTGACGATCGGCTTCATCGGATTCCTAGACGAGGTCGGCGAAGTGTTTCTCCGTCCGCCGGAAGGTGAACGCGGCGAAGGCGAGGATGGCGGCGGTGACGGCGGCCGAGAAGGCGAGCGCACCCCAGTCGAAGGCGTGTCCGAGCACCGCCGAGCGGAAGCCCGCGAGGACGCCCACCAGCGGGTTGAGCGAGTAGAGAGCGCGCCACCCCTCCGGCACCACGCTCAGCGGGTAGACGACCGGCGAGGCGAACATCCAGAGCTGCACCAGCACCGGCAGGATGGCGGCCACGTCGCGGTAGCGGACGTTCGACGCCGAGGCCCACATCCCGACCCCCAGCGCCAGAAGCGTCACGAGCAGGACGAGCGGCGGGAGCATGAGCAGGTTCCACGTCGGCGCCACCCCGTAGAAGGCCATCATCAGCGCCAGCACCGCGAACGAGACGAGGAAGTCCATCAGGCGGCCCCCGACCGCCGCCATCGGGATGATGACGCGCGGGAAGTAGACCTTCGTGATCAGGTGCGAGCTCCCGACCAGGCTGTTGCCGCTCGTGGCGACCGCGCCCGAGAAGAACGTCCACGGCAGCATCGCCGCGAAGACGAAGAGCGGGTAGGGCACGCCGTCCGAGGGGACGCGCACCAGCAGGCCGAGGAAGACCGAGAAGACGAGCGTCGTCAGGAGCGGCTGCATGACGACCCAGGCGACGCCGAGGGCCGTCTGCTTGTAGCGCACCTTGAGGTCGCGCCAGACGAGGAAGTAGAGCAGCTCGCGGTAGTGCCAGAGGTCGCGCAGGGCGCCGAGACCGGCGGAGCGCCCCGGCTCGATGACGACCAGCGGGCTTTCGGGCAGCGTGGGCGGGGCGCTTTCGCCGGCCGGGGCCGCCCCGCTCGAGTCTGTCAGCGCGGCGGCCGGCTCCAGAATGCTTGTGCTTCCCCTGGTCGTCAAATCCGTCACTTCCCTGTCAGAAATTGCTGACCTGTTTTTGAAAAGGGTTAGTTTAACCGTGGGGCATACGCCGGTCAAGTTGCCCTTGCTCGGCCGAAAGAGAACTCCCCACGCGCGCGCGCTCTCGGCGAGAGAGAGCGCGCGCGTGGGGAGCGCGGGAGAGGTTCGCCCGCCCGGGAGGGGCGCGCGGCCTACTGCTGGAGGTCTGTGTTGGTCGGGTTGGTGTCCGTGCCGTTGCCGAGCAGGCGGTTGTTGCCGAACGAGCGGACGGCCCCGCCCGACAGCCCCAGCCCCGCGCCGGTGTTCCCGGAAACGACCGAGTTGGAGATGCGGATGACGGTGCCCGCGTTAAGCGCGTCAACGCCGTTCGAGCCGTTGAACGTCACCGCGCAGCTGTCGATGGTCAGCTTCGCGCCGCTCTCGGCCGAGATGCCGTGGGTGGCGTTGCGCGAGGCGACCGAGTTGCTGATGCTGCCCTTGATGTTGGCGCCGCCGATGACGTAGCCGGTGCCGGGGCCGGTCTCGCCGTTCTGTTCCAGGCGCACGTTGTCGAGCGAGGAGGTCAGGGTCGGCGTGCCCGACGCGGGGATGACGACGATGCCCCCGCCGCCGTTGTTGCGGACGATGGTGTCCTTGACGAAGAGCAGGCCGCCGTTGAGCGTCCGCCGGTCGCTGATGCCGCGGGCGGCGCCGGCCTTGAACCCCTGGATGATGCAGTTCTCGACGTGGACGACCTTGCCCGAAGTGATGAGGATGCCGACCAGGCCGGACGAGGCGTTGGTGCTCGCGGCGCCGGTGATCGAGAGGTTGCGCAGGCTGACGATGATCGTGCCCGGCGCGGCCGTCAGCGAGTCGTTGATGACGACGCCGTTGGTGCCCGAGGCGAGGATGGAGCCGTAGCCCTGCCCCTGCGAGCCCTCGATGGTGATGGACTTGGTGATGGTGATGGCGCCGAACCCGCCCGGGTCGAGCGTGCTGATCTCGCCGTTGGCGGCGGTCTTCGAGATGGCGCCCGCGTAGGTCTTGCACGGCGCGGTGCGGCTGCACGGGTTGACGTCGTCGCCGACGCCGGAAACCCAGGTGCGGGTGGCCTGGGCGCTGGCGCTGGAGGAAGCCAGGGCGATGAAGGCCGTAACGGCGAAGGCGGTCAGGGCGAAGCGGAACTTAGTCATTGGGTCTCTCCTTTTCGAACTCAAAGAGTTTCATGTAATAGCCGGATGCCTAGATAACATCACGTGCCAGGTTCGGCGGCCTCGGGGCGCGCCCGCGCGGGTTTTTGTCCCCGCGCGGGCGGCCGCCGCGCCTGTTACTTGAACTTGAAGTAGGCCGTGTGCGCCGAGCCGTCGTTGAGCGTCACGACGAGCGCGCGACACGTGCCGGCCCAGGAGCCCTCGGTCTTCCAGTTGTAGTGGTACTGGTCGGAGCCGGCGTCGTAGCTGAGGCTGCTGCCGCCCGAAGTCACCGTCCCCTCAAGTTCCGAGGTCGGCGCGGTCGACGAGCAGTTGATCGGCTGCGAGGCCGGCGAGCCGGCGGCGAAGATGCTCAGTCCCTTGTTGCCGCTGAGGCTGAACTTGACCGGGATGGCGCGCCCCGCGTTGACCGAGTTGAAGGTCGGCAGGTTCGCCACCGGCGAGAAGAACCCGGCGAAGTTGTAGAGCACCGTCACCGTGAACGTCTTGACGGTCGTGTTGCCCGACGCGTCGGTCGCCGTCGCCGTCACGGTCGTCGTGCCGACGCTGAAGACCGAACTGTAGACCGAGCCGGAGGGCGGGCCGGAGGCCGGGCTGACGTTGAGCGACTGCACGCCGCAGTTGTCGGCCGCCGTCACCGCGAAGCTGACCGGCATCGAGGTCGCCGGCGAGTTCATCGGCAGCGAGACCGTGACGCCGCCCGCCGGGTAGCTGATGGTCGGCGCCTCGGTGTCGTTGACCGTCACCGTGAAGGACTTCGTCGTCGCGTTGCCGGCCGCGTCGGTCGCGGTCGCCGTCACGGTCGTCGTGCCCTTCTGGAAGACCGAGCCGGAGGCGTGGCTCAGGGCGACGTTGGCCGGGCCGCAGTTGTCCGTCGCCGTCACCGCGAAGCTGACCCCCGCCGAACACGAGCCGGCGTCGTTGCCGACCGTGATGTCGGTCGGGACGTCGAGCGTCGGCGCGGTCGTGTCCGAGACCGTGATGGTCTGCGTGTCACTGGCCGTGTTGCCCGCCGCGTCGGTCGCCGTGAACGTCCGCGTGATGACGAGCGGGCTGGCGGCCGAGCCGGCGCCGTTGTTGCTGGCATCGCTCACCGTCACCGCAGGAGTCCCGGCGCAGTTGTCGGAGGCGGTCGCCTGCGACGCGTCGGGGGCCGGGATACCCGAAGCGCACTGGAGCGTCAGGTCGGCCGGCGCACTGACGGTCGGGGCCGTCGTGTCAATGACCGTGATGGTCTGCGAGTCGCTGGCCGTGTTACCGGCCGCGTCGGTGGCGGTGTAAGTGCGCGTGATGACGAGCGGACTCGCCGCGGAACCCGCGCCGTTGTTGCTTGAGTCACTCACCGTCACGGTCGGCGCGGCACAGTTGTCCGCGGCCGTCGCCTGCGACGGGCTGGCGGTCGGGATGCCGGAGGCACACTGGAGCGTCAGGTCGGCCGGCGCGCTGATGGTCGGCGCGGTCGGGTCGACGACCGTGATGGTCTGGACGGCCGTCGAGAAGTTCCCGACGGCGTCGGTGGCCTTAAAGGTGCGCGTGATGATGAGCGGGTCGGCGACCGAGCCGGCCCCGGTGCTCGTCTCGGCGACCGTGACGACGGGGACGCCGCAGTTGTCGAAGGGCGGACCCGGCGGGAGCGGCTGGCCGTCCTCGTCGAGCACCGTGCCGCGCGTCGCCTGCGACGGGTGCGCCGCCGGCACGTCGCTCGGGCAGACGTAGGCGGCGTCGGCCGGGGCGGCGATGACGGGCTTGGTGTTATCCACGACCGTCACGGTCTGCGTGACCGGGGTGGCATGGTTGCCGGACGAATCGATCGCCGTGTAGGTGATGGTCGTCGTGCCGACGGGGAAGACGTGGCCCTCGGGGACGCCGCTGCGGCCGAGGGTGACGGGGCCCGCGCAGTCGTCGCTCGCGGTCGCCTGGCCCAGCGCGCTCTCGCTCAGCACCAACGAGCAGGAGGCGTCGGCCGCGCCCGTCATGACCGTCACGTTCGCCGGGGCCTGGATGGTCGGGGGCGCGGTGTCGCCGGGACAGCCGGCCCCGGTCACGGTGATCTTCTGGGTGCAGGTCGCCGTGCGTCCCGCCGTGTCCGTCACCGTCCAGGTGATGACGGTCTCGCCGGTCGGGTACGGCGCGCCCAGCGACTGGCCGTCGCTGCGGACGCCCTCAACCTCGACGCCGGTCGAGGGGGTCGTCGTCGGCGTGCCGGGGTTCACCTCGGCCGTCCCGTCGGGGCCTGCCGAGGCGGCTTGGTCCGCCGGGCAGGAGATGGTCGGGGCCGTCGAGCCGATGACGGTGACGACGAAACTGCAACTGCCGCCGCCGGTCTCGGACGAGACGCTGACGACGGTCGAGCCGACGGGGAAGAACGTGCCGGAGGCCGGCGAGGCGTTGATCGCGCCACAGGTGCCGGTGCCGTTGGCCGCGCCGAAGTTGACGACGGCGCCGGGCTGACCGCCCTGCGTCGCGTCGGCGGGGACGGTCATGTCCTCGCGGCAGGTGAGCGTGCAGGTCTGAGCGCCGGCGGTTGTGGGCACGGCGGAGTCGAAGCTCGAACTGTTGTCGCCCGGCTCAAGCTCAGCCGTCGCGCTCGTAGCGCTCACGGTGTTGGTGAGCACGGTGCCGGCCGCCGTGCCCGCTTCCACCGAGTAGGCGAGGACGATCCTGGCCCGCGAGCCGGCGGGCATGCTCGCCAGCGTGCAGCCGGGGACGCCGAGCGCGCCGGCCGTCCCGGAGCAGGCGAAGCCGAGCCCCGTGGACTCGGTGAGCGAGACGAAGGTCGTGTTCGCCGGGACGGTGTCGGAGACTTTGACGTTGGCGGCCGCATTCGGGCCGGCGTTGGTCAGGAAGATTTCAAAGACGCTGCTGGAACCGGCGCCGACGGCGCTGCCCGAAGTGGTCGCCGACTGGCTGACCTGGAGGTCCACGTAGGGCGTCGGGGCGGTGACGGTGAAGGTCGCGCCGGTGCGGAAGGCGGCCTCGGCCGCGTCGGAGATGTAGACCTTCCAGACGCCGCGGTTGTCCACGGTGACGGTGCCGCCGCCCTCGTCCATGATGAGCGTCGTCTCGGTCGAAGGGAGACTGAAGGTAAAGCTCTGCGGGTCAGACGTCACGTCGCCGGTCAGGACGACCGAGCCAGTGCGCGCGACCCAGTTGACGCGGCGGGCGGCGTTGCCGCCCACGCCCAGGCGGGCCCCGCTCACCTGCACGCAGACCGTGTCGCCCAGAGCGAACGTGCTCTTAGCGGCCGGTTCGGCGCGGCCTTGGCCCCGGCTTCCGGCGCGGCGACGGCGGCGCGGCGTGCGCCCGCGAACATGCGCGACGAAGAGGCGGACGCGGCCGAGTAGACGCCGGCGGCGAGCAGGCCGAACATGACGGCGAAGGCGCCGAGGCGCGCGAGCCCCGCTTTGAGGCGCTTCCCGCGACTCAAGATACGGGCCGCCGGGTTACAGAAGGGGCGTGTGGGAGTGCGTCTTTGGGCGGGGGTCATACCTTATCTCCTTCCGACTTTTCGATGCTTGCCGTGTCCTGGTGCGTCCCGGCCGCGCTACTCGCGGCGTGGGCGCCGGCCGCGAAGGGCCGCGGCGGCGCGGTCGGCGGCGGCCGCACCTATATCAAATGTGTAAAGACGGAGCGAAGGCCGCTCGAAAGCCGCCCGGCGCGCGTCCGCACGTGACAGGAATCGCCACTCGTCACGTACGCCTCATGGGCGACGAATGTGCGTGAGGCTTCCTAACCTACTTTCCGGTTCTGGCAAGTCGTCCGGCGGGTGCCGCGCAGTACTGGAGCCTGCGCGCGTGGACGTGGTGAGTTCAAAAGTCATCCGAAACCGGGGGAGCGTACTTAAAGAACGTTTCAAGGTCAGAAAGGAGCCCGGACGTAAGCCCCGAGCGGGGACCTCGGCCGGAGGTGCGCGCGCCCGGCCCTGCCGGGCGCGCGCCGTACTACTGTTGTCCGAATTCGTTCGACATCACGCCGATGGTCGTGACGGTGCTGGCGCCGCCGTTGCCGGCGAAGCGGTTGTTGCCGTAGGAGAGTATCGTCCCCGACGTGCCGTTGGCGGTGTTGAAGGTGACGTCCGAGTTGGCGACGCGCATCGTGCCGCCCGCGGCCTGGAGGAGCCCCGTGCCGTTGCCCGTGACGCGGCAGTTGCTGACGTGCATCTCGGACGCCCCGACCGGGCTTTCGACGCCGAGCCCGTGGTTGGTGTTGTTCGAGATGACCGAGTTGCTGACAGACATCCGCGCGCCGCTGCTGGCGACGACGCCGAAGGCGCAGTTGTAGACGCGGACGTTGTCGAGCGTGGCGTCGATGCGGGTCGAGCCCGAGGCCGGGATGACGACGATGCCCGTCCCCGACATGTTCCTCACCGTCGTGTTCGTCACGATGAGCTTGCCGCCGCCCGAGCGCACGTCCTCGATGCCGCGGCCGGGACTCTGGGTCGAGCCGTCGAGCACGCAGTCCTCGACGAAGACGCCCGGGTCGAGCGTGCTGATCTCGCCGTGGACGGCCGTCTTCGAGATGGCGCCCGCGTAGGTCTTGCACGGCGCGGTGCGGCTGCACGGGTTGACGTCGTCGCCGACGGCGGAGACCCAGGTGCGCGTGGCCTGCGCATTCGCCGCGGCTGACAGTGCGAGAATGAAAGTGAGGCAGACGAAAAATCTGAAGGGGGCTCGAATGTTGACCATGTAGGTAATGTTTTTCTTCTTCGTTGGAGAAGCTTTGGCAGTCGGGGCGCCGGCGGGGCAGGCCATGCGCCTTGCAGGATGGAGCAACGGACAGCTTGATTCGGAAAGCCAGTCAGGCCGACGTTGCGAGCGGGGTTTCCCTGGTACCACTCCCGGCCGTTAGAAGCGGAGAGAGGTTTTATGCTAAATTCGCCGAGTTGTCAACGGCCAATCTGACTTAACCCGAAATTATTTTCGGCGGCCGCGCGCGCCCTCCCCGCCGCCGAGGGCGCGCGCGCGCCGAGCGACCAGCGAATGACACCCGAGCCACAGAACCGGCCCCCCTGCCTCTCCGTCGTCGTCCCCGCCTACAACGAGGGCGCGACGCTCGAGGCGGTGGTCGAGAAGCTGCTCCAGCTCCCGCGACTGCTCGAAGTGGTCGTCGTCGACGACTGCTCGACCGACTCCACGCCCGAGGTCGCGCGCCGGCTCGCCGGCGGGGACGCGCGCGTGCGCGTCGCGCGCCACGAGCGCAACCAGGGCAAGACCGCCGCGCTGCGGACGGGGTTCGCGCTGACGCGCGGCGAGGTCGTCATCGTGCAGGACGCCGACCTCGAATACGACCCGGCCGAGATACCGCTCGTCATCCTGCCGATACTCAACGACCGGGCGGACGTGGTCTACGGCTCGCGCTTCCTCGTGCGGCGGGCGACGCGCGTGCTCTACTTCTACCACTACCTCGGCAACAAGTTCCTGACCTTCCTCTCGAACGTGCTGACGAACCTCAACATGACCGACATCGAGACCGGCTACAAGGCCTTCCGCGGCGAGATCATCCGCAACATGCGCATCACCTCTCGGGGTTTCGGCTTCGAGGTCGAGGTGACGGCGAAGGTCGCCAAGCTGGGTTGCGCCGTCTACGAGGTGCCCATCAGCTACTACGGCCGCACCTACGACGAGGGGAAGAAGATCGGCCTCCGCGACGGGTTCCAGGCGCTCTGGCTCATCCTCCGCTTCAACCTCTTCTGCTCTCTGGGCGCTTCCTTCACGCGCCTGCCCGAGCTGAGTCAGGTCGAGCGCCACCGCTTCCCCGGCGCGCTCGACGAGCAGACCTATGGCTGAAGCCCTCGCATACGCCGGGCGCGACCTGGAGTCGATGTCCCTGGCGCACAACTACCACCGCTGGATACTCGACCTCTTCGCGCCGCACCTCGGCCGCCGCGTCGTCGAGGTCGGCGCCGGCGCCGGCTCCTTCTCCGAGCTGCTGCTCGGGCGCGAGCCGGAGTCGCTCACGCTCGTCGAGCCCGACGCGGGGATGCACCGCCTGCTCGTCGCGCGCGTCGGCGCGCTGCCCGCACGCGCGCGCGTCCGTGTTTTTAACGACACGTTCGCCGGCGTCGCGCGCCGCGTCGCCGAGGAGGAGCGCCCCGACTCCATCGTCTACGTCAACGTGCTCGAACACGTGTGCGAAGACGAGGCCGAGCTGCGGCTCGCGGCCGGCGCGCTCCCCGTGGGCGGGCGCGTCTTCCTGTTCGTGCCGGCGTTTCAATGGCTCTACGGCAGCTTCGACCGGCAGGTCGGCCACCGGCGCCGCTACACGCGCGCGGAGCTTGAGGCGAAGTGCGCGCGGGCGGGCCTGCGCGTCCTCAAGTCGGTCTACTTCGACGCGGCCGGCGTCCTGCCGTGGTGGCTGAAGTACCGCGTGCTGCGCTCGGAGAAGATGGAGCCGGCGGCCGTCAAGTTTTATGACGAGTTCTGCGTGCCCGTCGTCCGGCGCGTCGAGGCGCTGGTGCCGCCGCCCGTGGGCAAGAACGTCCTGCTCGTGGCGGAGAAGGGCTGAGGGGGCGGAGTTGAGGCGGGGCGGGCGCGCGCCCGCCCCTGCGGTTATAATCTGACTTTCGGACTTCTACACTTTCGGACTTCTCATATGGACGACTTGAAAAACATCTTCGTGACCGGGGGCGCGGGCTTCATCGGCTCGGCCTTCGTCAGGCTCCTGCTCGAAGAGCTGCCGGACGCCCGCGTCGTCAACTTCGACGCGCTGACCTACGCCGGGAACCCCGACAACCTGAAAGACATCCACGAAGAGCGCCACCGCTTCGTGCGCGGCGACATCTGCGACAAGGGGGCGGTGCTCGCCGCGCTCGACGAGGGGACGGACGTGCTGGTCAACTTCGCCGCCGAGTCGCACGTCGACCGCAGCATCCACTCGGCCGACGAGTTCATCCGCACCAACGTGTTGGGGACGCAGGTGCTCCTCGACGCCGCGCGCGCGCGCGGCGTCAGGCGCTTCGTGCAGGTCTCGACCGACGAGGTGATGGGGAGCCTGCCCGACCGCGACGACGCCTACTTCACCGAGGACTCGCCGTTCGAGCCGAACAGCCCCTACTCGGCCTCGAAGGCGGCGGCCGAGCACCTCTGCCGCGCGGCGCACCACACGCACAAACTCGACGTGGTCACGACGCGCTGCGGCAACAACTACGGCCCGCGCCAGTTCCCCGAGAAGTTTCTGCCGCTGATGCTCTCGAACGCCTTCGCCGACCAGAGCATCCCGGTCTACGGCGACGGCCGCAACGTCCGCGACTGGATTTACGTCGAAGACCACTGCCGCGCCATCTACGACGTGATGACGGAGGGTCGCGCCGGCCACGTCTACAACGTCGGCGCGCGCAACGAGCGGCGCAACCTCGAAGTCGCCGAGTCGGTCCTCGACGCGCTGGGCAAGCCGCGCACGCTCATCAAGTTCGTCAAAGACCGCCCCGGCCACGACCAGCGCTACGCCATCGACCCGTCGAAGATAGAGACCGAGCTCGGCTGGCGGCCGCGCGAGACCTGGGAGACCGGGCTCGCCAAGACCGTCCGCTGGTACCGGGAGAACGCCGACTGGGTCGCCCGCACCCGCAGCGGCGCCTACAGGGACTACTACGCCAAGCAGTACGGGACGGTCTGAAGGGTGGGAAGTAGTCGTTTGATTTTATGAAAGTCTTAATCACCGGGGCGGGCGGGATGGTCGGCGGGGCGCTGGCGGGGCACTGCCGGAACTTGGGCGACGACGTTCAAGCGTTCGACCGCGAGGGGCTGGACATCACGGACGAGCGCGCGGCGCGCGAGGCGTTCGGGCGTCTGAAGCCCGAGGCGGTCATCAACTGCGCGGCGTGGACGGACGTGGACGGGTGCGAGCTGGACCCGCAGCGCGCCTTCCTCGTCAACTCGCAGGGCGTCGAGGCGCTGGCGACTGCCGCGCGGCTCGCCGGGGCGTCCTTCGTCACCGTCTCGACCGACTACGTCTTCGACGGGCTCAAGGCGGACTGGTTCTACACGCAGCGCGACGACCCGCACCCGGCGAGCGCCTACGGCGCGGCCAAGCTCGAAGGCGAGCGGCGCGCGCAGATGGCCTCGGCGCGCACTTCCGTCGTGCGGACGGGCTGGGTCTTCGGCCCCGGCGGGCGCAACTTCCTCGCCACGGCGGTCGAGCGCGCGCGGCGCGGCGCGCGCCTGAAGGCCATCTCGGACTCGTGGGGGACGCCGACCTACGCGCCCGACCTGGCGGCGCGGCTGCGCGAGCTGGCCGAGCTCGACCTGCCCGGCGTCTACCACGTCGTCAACTCCGGCGAGGGCACGTCTTACGAGGGCTTCGCGCGCGCGGCGGCCGAGGCCGCGGGCGTCGGCGGTGTCGAGATAGAGCCCGTCCTGATGGACTCGCTCAAGCGCCCCGCCCCGCGCCCGCGCAACTCGCGGCTGCGCTGCCTGCTCTCAGAGGCCGTCGGCCTGCGCCCCCTGCGCGACTGGCGCGAGGCGCTCGCCGAGTTCGCCGGGATGAGCAAGTAGACAGTAGTCAGCAGAAAAACCTCCGCCATCGCACCGTCCGGGTTCCAGCCGCCACGCACGTCAAGCGGAGCCTACTGACTACCGTCTACCGCCTACTGTCTACCGCCTCGCGGTTTGCCTCGGCGCGGGTCTCTGCTATCATGGCGCGTCCGGAAATAGCCCGTTCCGATGGGGTTTAGTGTTTCTCCACCCCCGACCGAGGAAGAGATTTAAGAATTATGATGTCGCAAGATAACCGCCTCCTGCCGCTCTCCCCCGAGACGCTCGACCGCCCGCTGCGCGACCTCGCGGCGCCGCCCGCCGTCGCCGCCGCGCCCGTCGTCGCTGTCTCGGCCGAGCCGGCGCACCTGCGCGAGTACTTCGCCGTCGTGCTCAAGCGCAAGTGGCTCATCCTGAGCCTGATGGTGGTCGTCACCTCGCTGGTCGCCATCCAGATGTACCGGCTGCCCTCGGTCTACGAAGCCTACACGCAGATTCAGATCGAGCAGCGCGCGCGCAGCGTGCTGACCACGGGGCGCGCCGGCGACCTCGTCATCCGCGCCAACGACCCCAACTACTGGAACACGCAGCTCGCCAAGCTCAAGACGCAGAAGCTGGCGCGGCAGGTCATCATGCGGCTCGACCTGCACAACAACCCGGCCTTCCTCGGCGCCAACCGCGGCACCGGCATCATCGCCGGCCTGCGCCGCGTCATCACCGGCGCCAAGCCGAAGGACGCCGCGCAGCAGAAGGACGCCTCGGCCGTCCCCGTCCTCGACGAAAGCGACCTCGCCTTCGACCAGCAGGTCACGCCCGAGATGGCGCGCAAGCTCGAACCCTTCGAGGACACGCTGCGCGAGAATCTGTCGGTGGACCCGGTCGAGCGCACCAACCTCGTCAACATCCGCTTCAACCACACCGACCCGCAGATCGCCGCCAACGTCGTCAACACGCTGGCCGCCGTCTTCCGCGAGAACGACATCCTCGACGAGACGGCCGGCGCCGACCGCGCCAACACGCTTCTGGGCAACCAGATCGTCGAGCTGCAGGCGCAGATTCAGCGCGACCAGGAGGCGCGGCTCGCCTACCTGCGCGGGCACAACCTGCCGCTCGGCAACAAGCCGGGGCAGAATCTGACCGAGGTGCGCCTGACCACCTACAGCTCGCAGCTCCAACAGGCCGAGGCCGACCGCAAGGAGGCCGAGTCGGCCTACAACGCCGCGCTCAAGGCGCGCAGCACCGGGAGCGTCTGGGACGTGCCCGAGGTGCAGAAGAACGAGAACATCAACAAGATACGCGCGCGCATCTCCGAGCTGGAGGAGCAGCGGGCGGCGCTGATGGTCACCTACACGAAGGAGTGGCCCGCCGTCCAGAAGATCGACGAGCAGATGAAGAAGCTCAACGCCGATCTGGAGAAGCAGCCCGAGCAGGTGCTCGCGGGGATGAAGACCCGCTACGAGTCTGCGCGCGACAAGGAGGCCAAGCTCCGCTCCTCTTACTTCGCCGAGCAGGGGACGGCCAACGCGCAGAGCACCTCCGAGATGGGGCTCTCCGACCTCTCGCAGCGCATCGAGACCAACAAGCAGCTCTACCAGACCTACCTCCAGCGCCAGCGCGAGCTGACCATCACGCAGAGCGACCGCACCAACAACGTCTCGACGGTCGAGGAGGCGCGCACGCCGCGCGCGCCCATCGGGCCGCCGCGCATGCGCAACATCATCATCGCCTTCCTGCTCTCTTTGGGCGTCGGCGTCGGCCTCGCCTTCCTGCTCGACTACCTCGACGACACCCTGAAGTCGGTCGAGGACGTTGACCGCCACCTGCACCTGCCGACGCTCGCGCTCATCCCCGCGCCGCGCGAGGCGCGCCGGTTCCTCGGCCGCTCGTCCGGCCCCGAGCCCGACCCGGGCGGGAACACCGCGCTCGCGCTCATCGACGACGTGCGCTCGCCGGTCGCCGAGGCCTACCGCCACCTGCGCACGTCGCTCCTGCTCTCGTCGGCCGGGCAGCCGCCCAAGACCATCCTCGTCACGTCGAGCCAGCCGTCCGAGGGCAAGACGACCACCGTCGTCAACATCGCGACGATGCTGGCGCAGACGGGCGCGGACGTGCTCATCCTCGACTGCGACCTGCGCCGGCCGCGCGTCCACGCGCACTTCGGGCTGCCGAACACGCGCGGCGTGACCAACTACCTCTCGGGCGACTCGAACGTCTCCGAGCTGGTGCAGTCCTACGACAAGCTGCCCAACCTGAAGGTCATCTCTTCGGGGCCCGTCCCGCCCAACGCGGCCGAACTGCTGGGCTCGGACGAGATGCGCAAGCTGCTCTACGTGCTCGCGGAGAACTTCACGCACATCGTCATCGACTCGCCGCCGGCCATCTCGTTCACCGACGCCTCCATCCTCTCGACGATGGTGGACGGCGTGATGCTCGTCGTCCACGGCGGCCGCTCGTCGCGCTCGGTCGTGCGCCGCGCCAAGCAGCAGCTCCAGGACGTGGGCGCGCACATCTTCGGCATCGTCCTCAACAACGTGAAGATGGAGGGGACGGACTACTACTACTACTCGGGCTACTACTCGGGCTACTACTCCAACGACGAGGACGGCGCGCCCGAGGGGGCCGAGGCGGCCGGCAACGGCGGCGGCCGCCGCAGCTGATGGCGCGCGAGTTCTCGGTCGTCGCGCCGGACGTCGAGCTGGGGCGCGACGTTAAGATTTACGCCTTCGTCAACCTCTACGGCTGCCGCGTCGGCGACGAGACGCGGATCGGCACCTTCGTCGAGATCCAGAAGGGCGCGCGGGTGGGCGCGCGCTGCAAGATTTCGAGCCACACCTTCATCTGCGAGGGCGTCGAGATCGAGGACGAGGTCTTCGTCGGCCACGGCGTGATGTTCATCAACGACCGCCTGCCCCGCGCCACGCGCGCCGACGGCGCGCCGCAGACCGGGGCCGACTGGAAGCTCGAACCCACGGTCGTCCGGCGCGGCGCCTCCATCGGCAGCAACGCCACCATCCTCTGCGGCGTCGAGATCGGCGAGCGCGCGGTGGTCGGGGCGGGCGCGGTGGTGACCAGGAGTGACAAGTAAGGGGCGTCGTCTTTCTCCCGTCACGGTTTACGGTTTACGGTTCACTTTTTTCTTATGCCAGTTCCCTTCGTAGACCTGCAGGCTCAGTACCGCTCCATCAAGGCGGAAGTTGACGCGGCCATCCAGCGCGTGCTCGACACGTCGGCCTTCGTGCTCGGGCGCGAGGTCGAGACGTTCGAGCGCTCGTTCGCCGAGTACGTCGGCGCGCGCGAGTGCGTCGGCGTCTCGAACGGGACGGACGCGCTCCACCTCGCGCTCCTCGCGTGCGGCGTCGGCCCGGGGCAAGAGGTCATCGTCCCGGCCAACACCTTCTTCGCCACGCCCGAGGCGGTCTCGGCCGCCGGCGCCACGCCCGTCTTCGTCGACTGCGACCCGGTCACCTACAACCTCGACGCCGCGAAACTGGAGGGGGCGGTCACCGCGCGCACGCGCGCCGTCATCCCCGTCCACCTCTACGGCCAGCCCGCCGACCTCGACGCCGTCGGAGAGGTCGCGCGGCGTCACGACCTCGTCGTCATCGAGGACGCGGCGCAGGCGCACGGCGCGCGCTACAAGGGCCGGCGCGTCGGGGCGCTCGCCCGCGCGGGCTGCTTCAGCTTTTATCCGGGGAAGAACCTCGGCGCCTACGGCGAGGGCGGCGCGGTGGTGACGAACGACGCGGAGGTCGCGCGCCGCCTGCGGCTCCTGCGCGACCACGGCTCGGAGGTGAAGTACCGCCACGAGGTCGTCGGCTACAACTCGCGGCTCGAAGGCATCCAGGCCGCCGTGCTCTCGGTCAAGCTCAAGCACCTCGACCACTGGAACGAGCTGCGCCGCCGCCACGCGGAGCGCTACCGCGAAATGCTCGGGCCGCTCGAAGACGCCGGCGCGCTCTCGCTCCCGCGCGAGGCCGACTACGCCGAGCACGTCTACCACCTCTTCGTCGTCCAGACCTCGGCGCGCGCGGCCGTGCAGAAGTCCCTGTCGGGCGCGGGCGTCCACACGGGGATTCACTACCCCGTCCCCGCGCACCTCCAGCCGGCCTACGCCTCGCTCGGACACCGCGAGGGCGACTTCCCCGAGGCCGAGCGGCAGGCGCGCCGCGTCCTCTCGCTCCCGATGTTCGCCGAGCTGACCGAGCGGCAGCTCCGCTACGTCGCGCACGCCTTCGAGGACTACCGCGCGGAGGGCGCGGCCGCGGCCGGTTAAATGATATTGTGTCCGCCGCGCGCCCCGCTTCGACGGCGCGCACAAACGCCATGAGCATCACGGTCGGTGTCGTCGGCTGCGGCTACTGGGGGCCGAACCTGATTCGCAACTTCGCCGAGAACGAGGCGGCGGAGCTGCGCTGGGTCTGCGACAGGGACGAGCGCCACCTCTCGAAGGTCGCGCGCCGCTACCCGGCCGCGCGCGCCGCCGCGGACTTCGGCGAGCTGGTCGCCGACCCGCGCCTCGACGCCGTCGTCATCGCCACGCCCGTCTCCACGCACTTCGACTTCGCGCGCCGCGCTCTGGAAGCCGGCAAGCACGTCCTCGTCGAAAAGCCCTTCACCGCGACCTCCGCCGAGGCCGAAGAGCTCATCGCGCTCGCCGGGCGGCGCGGGCTCGCGCTGATGGTCGACCACACGTTCATCTACACGGGCGCGGTCAGGAAGATCAAGGAGATGGTCGCCGGGGGCGAGCTGGGCGACCTGCTCTACTTCGACTCGGTGCGCATCAACCTCGGGCTCTTCCAGCGCGACATCAACGTCGTCTGGGACTTGGCGCCGCACGACTTCTCGGTCATGGACTACGTGGTGGGGCGCAGCGCGACCGAGGTGATGGCGACGGGGAGCTGCCACGTCGAGCCCGGCATCGAGAACATCGCCTACGTCCAGCTCCGCTTCGGCGACTCGCTCATCGCCAACTTCCACTTCAACTGGCTCTCGCCCGTCAAGATTCGCCGGACGCTCATCGCCGGCAGCCGCCGCATGATCGTCTACGACGACATCGAGCCGACCGAGAAGGTGCGGGTCTACGACAAGGGCGTGACGCGCAACGAGTACGGCGCCGACGAGGAGGAGGCCTACAGGACGCTGGTCAGCTACCGCACCGGCGACGTGTGGGTGCCGAAGCTCGACCCGACCGAGGCGCTCCGCTACGTCTGCGCCGAGTTCCTCGACTCGATAAAACACGCGCGCCCCTCGGTCTCGGACGGCGCGGCGGGCCTGCGCGTCGTCCGTCTGCTCGAAGCCGCGCAGGCGTCCATCGACGAAGGCGGGCGCTGGATAAAACTTTGAGGCGTGAAGCGTGAACCGTAAACCGTGACAAGTTAAGAGCCGGATTTTATCTCGTCACGGTTCACGGTTCACGAGAAAAGAGATGTCGACGACCGCTCCGACGATGCAAGTCCCACTGCTCGACCTGAGGCAACAGCACGCGGCGCTGCGCGAGGAGCTGCGCGAGGCCGTGGGGCGCGTGCTCGACTCGCAGCAGTTCATCCTCGGCCGGGAAGTAAGGCGGCTCGAAGAGGAGCTGGCGGCCTACACCGGCGCGGCGCACGCGGTCGGGTGCGGCTCCGGCTCGGACGCCCTGCTGCTCGCGCTGCTCGCGCTCGACGCTGGTGCCGGCGCGGAGGTCGTCACGACGCCCTTCACCTTCTTCGCCACCGCCGGCGCCGTCGCGCGCGCGGGCGCCCGCCCCGTCTTCGCCGACATCGACCCCGTCACGTACAACATCGACCCCGCGAAGATGGACGCGGCCGTCACACGCCGCACGCGCGCGCTGATGCCCGTCCACCTCTACGGACAGTGCGCCGAGATGACCGGGGTGATGCGCGTCGCGGCCGAGCGCGGCCTGCCCGTCGTCGAGGACGCCGCGCAGGCCATCGGCGCCTCCGACGAGGCGGGGCGCGCGGGCGCGTTGGGCGCGGCCGGGTGCTTCAGCTTCTACCCGACGAAGAACCTCGGGGCGGCCGGCGAGGCGGGGCTGGTGACGACGAACGACCCGGCGTTGGCCGAACGCCTGCGCCGCCTGCGCGTGCACGGCGGCGCGACCGAGTACCACCACGACGAGGTCGGCTTTAACAGCCGGCTCGACACGCTCCAGGCCGCCGTGCTCCGCGTCAAGCTCCCGCACCTCGACCGCTGGTCTGACGCGCGCCGCGAGCGCGCCGACACTTACAACCGGTTGATCGAGGAGGCGGGGCTCGCCGAGTTCGTCACGCCTCCGCACATCCGCCCCGGCGCGCGCCACATCTTCCACCAGTACGTCATACGCGTCCACGGAGCGCGGCGCGACGCGCTCACCGAACACCTCAAGGCAGGCGGCGTCGGCACCAAAATCTACTACCCCGTCCCGCTCCACCTCCAGCCGTGCTTCGCGTACCTCGGACACCGCGAAGGCGACTTCCCCGAGTCCGAGCGTGCCGCACGCGAGACGCTCGCGCTCCCGATGTTCCCCGAGCTGACCGCGCGGCAGCAGGAGTACGTCGTCGAGACTCTGCGCCGCTTCTTCCTCGCGTAAACGGAGTTCACGTGGGTGGGCAGGGTGAGCAGGGTGGGCAGGATGAAAACATTTGAGTCTCGGAAGCTCAAACCCTTAACTCTGATCCTGCTCATCCTGTCCATCCACGTGAACGCCCATGTGCCCGCCGCCGCCACGGCGCAGGGGCGGAGGGGCGCGGCGGCGGTCAACCGGCGCGAGATGGCCGAGCGCGTGCGCGCCGAGTTTCTGCACGCGTGGCGCGGGTACGAGCGTTACGCGTGGGGGCACGAGGCGCGCACACGGCATCGAGCCCGAGCGTCTGAACTACCGCACGATGAAGGTGGAGAGCGCCGGCTACCCCCTGCGCCCCGAGATAGTCGAATCGGCCTACTACCTCCAGCGCCTCACGGGCGAGCGGCGCTACCTGCGCCAGGGCGCGGAACTCTTCGAGGACTTCGTCCGCCACTGCCGCACCGACGTGGCCTACGCCGCGCCGGGGGCGTCGAGACGAAGGAGAAGCGGGACAACATGGAGAGCTTCCTCTTCGCCGAGACCTTCAAATACTTCTACCTCCTCTTCGCCCCGCCGGAGACGCTGGACTTCCGTGCCGTCGTCTTCAACACCGAGGCGCACCCCATCCGCAAGTTCTGGGGCGCGCGTTGACCTCTGCCCGCGACCGGAGGCCCTCCGCCAACGAAGGGCCGGAGTGAAAGACCGCCATGAAAAAGTTTCCGACTTTGCTCGCCGCCGTCGCGC
Source organism: Acidobacteriota bacterium (assembly GCA_020200135.1). GTDB lineage: Bacteria > Acidobacteriota > Blastocatellia > Pyrinomonadales > Pyrinomonadaceae > QHXN01. The sequence goes on from JAIVJI010000073.1 coordinate 34,778, forward strand.
TCGGGCTGGGCCTCGCGCTCCGCGCGGAGGCGCGCCCGCGGAACACGCGCCGGGCCGTGAAGCAGTCCGCGCCGAAACGTAAGCAGCCGGCCGCGCCCGCGCCGCGCGTCGAGTACCTGAGCGGCGCGCGCGCGCGGCCGCTCCCCTTCTCCGACGCCGTGCGCGTCGGGCACATGCTCTACCTCTCGGGTCAGATTGGGACGGACCAGACGTTCGCGCTGGTGCCGGGCGGAATGCGCGCCGAGGCGAAGCAGACGATGGAGAACGTCCGCCGCGTGCTCGAACGACACGGCTCCTCGATGGAGCGCGTCGTCAAGTGTACGGTCATGCTCGCGGACATGGCCGACTGGCCCGCCTTCAACGCGGTCTACGTCGGCTACTTCCGCCCCGACCGCCTGCCCGCGCGCAGCGCGCTCGGCGCAAACGGCCTCGCGCTCGGCGCGCGCGTCGAGGTCGAGTGCTGGGCCACGGTCGACTGAAGGGCGACCGCCCGCGCGCCTGCGGTTTGCCCGAACGGGGCGGCCGCGTCTATCCTCGGCGGGTGAAGCGCCCCACACACGCCGCCATCGACGTCGCGCTCGTCACGCTCGGGATACTGTCGGCCGCCTTCGGCCTCAAGGGCTTTCTGCTGTCGAGCCGCTTCATCGACGGCGGGGTGACGGGCATCTCGATGCTCGTCTCGGATTTGACGGGGCTGCCGCTCGCCCTCTTCATACCGCTCATCAACCTCCCCTTCATCGCGGTCGGCTACAGGCAGATCGGGGCCAGGTTCGCGCTCAAGAGCACGCTGGCCATCGCGGGGCTCTCGGCCTGCCTCGCGCTCCTCAGCTTCCCCGACGTGACGCACGACAAGCTGCTGACGGCCGTCTTCGGCGGCTTCTTCATCGGCGCCGGGATAGGACTCGCCATGCGGGGCGGCGCGGTGCTCGACGGCACGGAGGTCGCCGCGCTGCTCGTCAGCAAGAACAGCAGCCTGCTCCGCGTCGGCGACGTGATACTCCTCCTCAACGTCTTCATCTTCTCGGCCGCCGCCTTCTTCCTCGGCGTCGAAATCGCGCTCTACTCCGTCCTCACCTACGTCGCCGCGTCGAAGACCGTCGACTTCCTGCTCCACGGCATCGAGCAGTACACGGCGATGGTCATCGTCTCGGAGCACAGCGAGCCGATCCGGCAGGCCATCATCCGCGACCTGGCGCGCGGCGTGACGCTCTACAAGGGGCGGCGCGGCTGGACGGACGCCGAGCAGGACATCCTCTTCTGCGTCGTCACCCGCCTTGAGATAGGCCGCGTCCGCGGCCTCGTCGCCGAGTACGACCCGGCCGCCTTCGTCGTCATCTACCCCCTCTCCGACGTCCACGGCGGCGTCATCAAGAAGTCCGCGCTCCACTGAATCGGCAGGGCCGCGCGCGCCGGGGGCGCGTGATATACTCGCGCCTTACTTCCGCCGGGGAATTTTTGTTCACCCTTTTCGACCGAAGCCTTAACCCATGAGCGAATCGAACACGACAGACGCCCTCACGGGTACGGTGAAGGGGCCGGGCGAGCGGCCGCACGAGTACCTGTTCATCACGGCCGACAACGTGCGCGCGCGCATCGGCGAGTTCGTCTACTACGCGGCGCGCGACGGGCGCGAGGAGCGGCGCATCATCGGCAACGTCACCGAGCGCCGCCTCGTCCGCAACCTCCCCGACACCTTCCTCTCCGACCCCGAGACGCCGCCCTCGGTCGTCTCCTCGCTCATCGGGCTCGACGGCGACGGCTGCGAGCTGTACGAGATCACGGTCGAGACCATCGGCTACTTCCACCCGGGCCTCGGCGACTTCGTCAACCCGCGCATCCCGCCGCGGCCGGGCGACCCGGTCTTCCTCGCCTCCTCGGAGACACTGGCCGACTGCCTAAGCCCCCGGCGCGCGGGGGAGGTCGGCTCCGCGCACGTCGGGAGCCTCCTGACGCGCGAGGCGGGCGCGGTGCCCGTCGTGCTCTCCATCAAGGACGTGGTCTCGACGCACCTCGCCATCCTCGCCTCGACGGGGTCGGGCAAGTCTTACACGGCGGGCGTGCTCGTCGAGGAGCTGATGCGCCCCTACAACCGCGCGGCCGTGCTCATCGTCGACCCGCACGGCGAGTACGACACGATGCGCGCCGTCGAGGACGACCCGCGCTTCCGCGACGAGCGCGACGGCTACCGCCCCGAAGTCCGCGTCTTCACGCACGAGCGCGTCAAGGTGCGCTTCTCGTCTCTGACCGAGGCCGACGTCAAGTACCTCCTGCCCGAGGGCACCTCGGAGAAGATGCTCCACTTCCTCTCGCAGGCGTTCCGGCAGTTGACCGCGACGCGGCGCGGCGAGCTGTGGGGCTATCACGACCTGCGCGACGAGGTGAAGGCGCAGAAGTACGAGGGCGACGCGCGCGGCGAATCGAGCAACGCGAGCTCCATCGAGGGGCTCCTCTGGCGGCTCGACATGCGCTTCGACAAGCCCAACTCCATCTTCTCTGACCACGAGCACATCCCGCTCGCCGAGATGTTCCGCCCCGGCCGCTGCACCGTGCTGCAACTCTCCGACATCGAGCAGAACGAGCAGCAGGTGGTCGTCGCCACGCTGCTGCGCCGCGTCAACAAGGCGCGCATGGCGACCGTGCGCGGCGAGGCCGAGTCGGGAAGCGACAGCCACCTCCCCTACCCCGTCTTCACGCTCCTCGAAGAGGCGCACCGCTTCGCGCCGGCAGGGCAGACGGTCGTCTCGACCAACATCCTCAAGCAGATTCTCTCCGAGGGGCGCAAGTTCGGCGTCGGCATCGGCCTCATCACGCAGCGCCCGGGCAAGCTCGACCAGGACGTGCTCTCGCAGTGCATGACGCAGGTCATCATGCGCATCGTCAACCCCGTCGACCAGGACACCGTCGCCAAGTCGGTCGAAGGCGCGGGTCGCCAGTTGTTAGCCGAACTCCCCGCTTTAACAAAAGGCCAGGCCGTCATCTCCGGCGTCGGCGTCAACACCCCAGTCATGTGCCGCGTCCGCGAAAGAATTACTAAACACGGCGGCGAGACCTTCGACGCCCCCACCGAATGGGCGCGCTGGCACACCCCCGAAGAGCGCGAGCACCGCGAACAGGACTCGGCCGTCCTCGCCGCCCCCCCCGCCAAACCCAAAAAGGTCGAGCGCGTCCGCGGCTTCCAGATTTAAGTTAACCGCCGTGTCATCCCAACAAACGACAATGGCCCCGCCCGGCTCTGCTTTCGTTTGCGGCTGCGAGGATAGCTGGCGCTCTGCCTGTGAAAGACTACCCCCGTACAAAGAACACGGAGGTAAGACGTATTGCGTTCTACACTACCCCGGTGAGGATAAAGGCGCTGATTTTGAAAGAATGTTGCAGGGTAAACTCGCCGCCGGAGATTTTAACTTTCATGGCGGATGGTTCCCGAATAATTTACACCTCGGCCTTGAATTCAAGTCGCCTGCCGACTTTAGCCATGCGACCTTTTGTCATGGAGTAGGTTTCGCCTTTTCCAAGTTCCTCGCGCGAGCGGACTTTAGCCATGCCACTTTCAATGGCCCGGTGGATTTTGGCTACGTCGGATTCATGGAGGAGGCTATGTTCGAGGACTCTACCTTCGCCGCGCGCGTAGTCTTCGCTTTTACATCCTTCCACGGCGACTCTTATTTTCGCTCCGTCACCTTCAACGCGGATGCAGGCTTCCATCACCTGATGTTCAGGGCAGACGTAAGATTCGACCAAGCTTGCTTCGGTAAAGATGTTGACTTCAGCTTCACCACTTTTGAAGCGAATGCATATTTCCCACACACAACTTTTGGCGGTTACATTAGGTTCGAGTCTATCTCCTCGGAGCACGCCAAGACTGAAACGTCATTGAGCTTTGAGTACGCGAGAATCGAGAAGCCGGAACACGTCTCATTTCACACCCTGACTTTGCGGCCGCATTGGTTTATTAACGTTGATTCTCGGAAGTTCAATTTCATCAACGTGAGGTGGGAGTGGCACAGTATTAACGAGATAGTCGCAAGTATACGGGACGGAAGAGGGATACAGCGTCACCCGCTAATATCAATCGCCTGTAGAAATCTTGCGGTCAATGCGGAAGAGAATCACCGCTATGAGGAGGCATCGAGGTTTCGCTACATGGCGATGGACGCGCGGCGTTTGGAGCGTTGGCGCGGGTTCGCGTTCTGGACGTTGGGTTGGTGGTACTGGCTGGCGAGCGGGTACGGGGAGCGTGTGTGGCGGGCGTTCGTGGTGTTGATCGGGATGTGGCTGGTGGGGGCGGCGCTGTATACGCAGGTGGGGTTCGTGCGTTGGGAGCCGAGGGTGTCGAGCGAGCAGGAGGCGTGGGAGGCTAGGCGCGACGAGGTGGGTCAGCCTTTGCGTTGGCAGAGGGCGCTGACGTACAGCCTGGGCGTGATGACGCTGCAAAAGCCGGAGCCGAGGCCGGCGACCGACGCGGCGCAGGCGCTCGTGATGCTTGAGACGATTCTCGGCCCCGTGCAGGCGGCGCTGCTGGCGCTGGCCATCCGGCGGAAGTTTATGCGGTAGCCCGCACCCGGCGGCGTACGAAATGGGATTGACTTAGTACGGGAAATTGGAATATCGTCCCGTGCCACAGGCAAGCGAGGCTGGGCCGCCGTAGAGCTTTTGAGTGAAGCCCTCGTCTCCGAGACCCGCCCGGCCGCGTCCTTTTCCTTCGCCCGCATCCGAACGCACACCTTTCAAGAGGAGGGACTGTCCCATGCTCCAAGTTTTTCGGCGCTTCCCGGCGCTCTCGGCCCCCGCGCTCCTCCTGCTCTCGACGCTCGCGCTCATCCCGTCGGCGGGCGCCCAGACCGGCGGCGCAGCGGCCGCCGACAAGGCCAAGGACGAGCCGCCGTTCAGCGCCTACAAGGGCGTCCGCATCGGCATGACGGCCGACGAGGCGCGCAAGCTCCTCGGCAGCCCGACCGAGAAGGACGACAAGCAGGACGTCTACTCGTTCAACGAGAACGAGTCCTGCCAGGTCTACTACGACGAGACCAAAAAGGTCTCGGCCGTCTCGGTCACCTACTTCGGCGGCAAGTCCATCCCCACCGCCAGGGCCGTGCTCGGCGGCGAGGCCGACACGCGGCAGGACGGCTCGATCTACAAGCTGATACGCTTCCCGAAGGCCGGCTACTGGGTCTCCTACACGCGCACCTCCGGCGACTCGCCGATGACCATCATCGCGATCCAGAAGCTCAAGTAGCACCCCCGCACGCGGCGACCCCCGCACGCCCGGCCGGCGCACGCCGGCGCCCACGCGACCCGCGCGGCACCGGCGCGCGGCGCCGCCGCGCCCGCCCGCCTCGGCCGCGCGCCGGCGCGTTGTTGCATTTGCCCCGCCGGGTGCTAAGATAACCCCCGACTTAATAACGCTCCTTTAACACGAAAGCGCGTCGAGCCGCGCCCCGTCCCACGCGGGGGCCGCGCGGCCTCAGTCCCCGCCGGGCAGAGAGGCGCGGGCGCTCGCGCTAAAACTAGAGGACGAACATGGCGGATCAGACAGATTCCGCGCGGGCGGGCGAGCGGCGCATCGCGACACTGCTCGCCACGCGGCGCGACGAGATTCTCAACCTCTGGATCAAGGAGCGGCTCGAGGCGGACGAGTTCCGCGACGAGCTGATCTCGAAGAAGGACCTGCGCCAGCAGTCGCAGCAGGTCCTGGACATGCTCGTGCAGAGCGTGCGCGACTCGGGCAGCGCGGACTTCGACCACCCGGCCTTCGGCGACCTGCGCCACTACCTCAACGAGATTTCGCACCTGCGCGCCGTCAAGGGCTACACGCCTTTGGAGAACGCGACCTACATCCTCTCCCTGCGCAACGTCGTCGGCCCGCTCCTCGCCGAGGAGTTCGAGGGCGACGCCGCCTCCTTCATCCCCGAGATGAACTACTTCACCCGCCTCTTAGACAAGCTCGGGCTCGTGATGGTCGAGAACTTCATCCGCTCGCGCGAGGAGATCATCCGCCAGCAGCGCGCCGACATGCTCGAACTCTCGACCCCGGTCATCAAGGTCTGGGACAAGATTCTGACGCTCCCCATCATCGGCACGCTCGACTCGCGCCGCGCGCAGATGATGATGGAGGCGCTGCTGCAAAAGGTGGTCGAGACCGGCTCGACCATCGCCATCCTCGACATCACGGGCGTGCGGACGATGGACACGCTCGTCGCCAACCACCTCATCAAGACGGTGACGGCGGCGCGCCTGATGGGCGCGCGCTGCATCCTGACGGGCGTCTCGCCCGCCATCGCGCAGACGATGGTGCAGCTCGGCATCGACCTCACGCAGATCACCACCCGCGCGCAGATGTCGGACGGCATCAAGCTCGCGCTCGAGATGATCGGCCGCACGGTCGTCCCCACCAAGGCGCTCGCCAAGCTCCAGAACGGCCAGAACGGCGACGGACAGATGAAGACCATCAAGCAGACCGAGCAGATCATCACGAGCGGCGGAGAGAAGAAACAGGAGGCGTAAGCCGTGAGCCGTAAACCGTGACAAGGATGGGAGCCGGTCTTCTCCCGTCACGGTTTACGGCTCACGGCTCACGGTAAAGATGGACGGACAGACACGCATTCCAATCCTGAAGGTCGGGCGCGTTTTGATCGTGCCGATCCAGGTGGACATGGACGACCAGACGGTCATCCACCTCCAGGACCGCATCCTCTCGGAGCTGGAGCGGACGGGCGCGCGCGGCGTGCTCATCGACATCTCGCTGTTGGAGATGGTCGACTCCTTCATCGGGCGCGTGCTCTCGGACATCGCGGCGATGGCGCGCATCATGGACGCGCGCACCGTGGTCGTCGGGATGCAGCCGGCCGTCGCCATCACGCTCGTCGAGCTCGGGCTCGAGCTGCGCGGCGTGGACACCGTGCTCAACGTGGACGAGGGCATCAGGCTGCTGCGCAGCGAGTTCGGCATCGACGACGACGAGGAAGATTCGCCGTTCGGCGGGGGGGCGGGAGCCTTTGCAGAGCAGGTCAATCGCCCTTGAGAGCGAGCACGACATCATCATCGCGCGCGGCGAGGTGCGCGCCATCGCCGCCCGGCTCGGCTTCCGCCTGCTCGACCAGACGCGGCTCGCCACGGTCACGTCCGAGCTGGCGCGCAACGTCGTCAAGTACGCGCTGCGCGGCCGGATGACCGCGCAGCCGCTCGACCCCGCGCAGGGGCGCGCGGGGCTGCGCCTCGTCTTCGAGGACAGCGGCCCCGGCATCCCCGACGTCGCCGCCGCCATGCGCGACGGCTTCTCGACGGGGCGCAGCCTCGGCAAGGGGCTGCCGGGCTCGAAGCGGCTCGTCGACGTCTTCGAGATAGAGTCGGAGGTCGGCCGCGGCACGCGCGTGACGGTGGTGCGTTGGCTTTGAAAGACAAGGGGTCGGAGGTCAGAGGTCAGTAGCTGCGTTGTCCGCGCCGGCCGACTCTCATCGCGGGCGGCGACTTTCGACTGACCCTGACCTCTTTTACTATCGTGAGAGTCTTCCACACGCAGGACATCAAGGACGAGGCGCAGGTGGGCACGGCGCGGCGCGGCGTACACCGCTTCGCGTCGCGGCTCGGGTTCTCGGACGACCGCCTCTCCGAGATAGACATCGTCGTCCAGGAGATGGGCACCAACGCCGCGCGCTACGCGACCTCGGGCGGCTGCCTCCACTGGGGCGAGACCCTGGGCGACGAGCCCGGCATCGAGCTCTTCTACTTCGACAAGGGGCCGGGCATCTACGACCTCGACCGCGCGCTGCGCGACGGCGTCTCGTCGGGCGGGAGCATCGGCGGCGGCTTCGGCGCGATGCGGCGGCTGCTCGACGAGTTCGACGCCTACTCGACCGTCAAGGGCACGACGCGCCGGCTGACGACCGCGCGCCGCAGCACCCACGGCACGGCGCTCCTCGGGCGCAAGTGGGTCGCCCCGCCCGCGGACGACGAGCGGCGCGAGAGGGCGCGGCGCACCTCCCGCCGCCTCGGCGCCTGGAGCCGCCCCCGCCCGTCCGAGGACGCCAACGGCGACGCCTACTTCGTCAAGGAGCACGGCGGCGAGACGCTGCTCGCGGTCGTCGACGGGCTCGGGCACGGGCGCGGCGCGCGCGAGGCGGCCGCCGCCGCCGTCGAGGTCCTCGAGCTGTGGCGCGGCGAGCCGCTCGACGAGCTGACGCTCGGCGTCCACGACGCGCTGCGCGCGACGCGCGGCGCGGTGATGGGCGCGGTCGCCATCAACCCGGCGCGCGAGACGTTCGCCTACGCGGGCGTCGGCAACGTCGAGGTGCGCGTGCTCGGCGCGGCCGACCCGGCGCGCCCCATCCCGACCAACGGCACGCTCGGCGCGCGACTCTCCAGCGTCCGCGTCTGGCCGCACCGCTGGGCGGAGGGCAGCACGCTCGTCATCGCCTCCGACGGCATCAGCGCGACCTGGGACCCCGCCGCCTACCCCGGCCTCGCCGCGCGCAGCCCGCAGCTCCTCGCCGGAGTCCTCCTGCGCGACTTCGTCCGCAACTCCGACGACGCCACCGTCCTCGTCTACCGTTGAGTTCAAAGTTTAAAGTTCAAAGTTCGGGGCGCGCACGGCCCCGACTTTCGCGCCCTCGGGGCTTGGAACTTTGAGCTTTGAACTTTAAACTTGAAACTCGTGCGCGCGCGCGCCGACTTCCTGCGCGGCTTCGTCAACACCGAGGAGGACGACTCGGCGCTCGAAGAGCTGTCGCGGCAGAACCGCGACCTCGTCCAGGTCCTCTCCGAGCTGGAGGAGAAGCGCGAGCAGCTGGAGCGGCTCAACACCAAACTCGAAGAGTCGAACAACGAGCTCAACCAGGCCAACGCGCAGCTCCGCGAACTCTCGGCGATGAAGGAGGAGTTCCTCGCGCTGACCACGCACGACCTGCGCTCGCCGCTGGCGGTCATCAGCGGCGTCATCAACTTCTTCACCTCGGGGCGCCTCGGCGAGCTGACCGGCGAGCAGAAGAACATGGTCTCGATGATGGAGCGCAACACGCAGAACCTCATCGAGCTGGTCAACGACCTCCTCGACGCCTCGAAGCTCGAGTCGGGCACGATGCGGCTCGACCTGGCGACCATCGAGCTGCGCGGCCTCACCGACGACCTGCGCCAGCAGATGCTGCCGCTCGCCGCCGAGAAGGGGATCGCGCTCGAAGAGTCGGTCCCCGAAGACCTGCCGCCGCTGCGCGCCGACCGCGCCAAGCTCCGCCGCGTGCTGGTCAACCTCATCTCGAACGCCCTCAAGTTCACGCCGCGCGGCGGGCGCGTCTCGGTGAGCGCCGCGCCCGAGCGGGGGCTCGTGCGCGTCTCGGTCGCCGACACCGGCGTCGGCATCCCCGCGGAGGACGTGCGCGACATCTTCGACAAGTACGCGCAGGCGCGCTCGCGCGCCACGCGCAGCGAGAAGGGCACGGGGCTCGGCCTCTACATCACGCGCCAGCTCGTCGAGCTCCACGGCGGCCACATCGAAGTCCACTCCGAGGTCGGCCGCGGCTCCACGTTCACTTTCACCATCCCGACGGCAGGAAGTGACGAGTGATAAGTGATAAGACTAAAATAAGTCCGCCGTTCTTTCTTACCACTCATCACCCGTCACCCGTCACTCATCACTTATGCACTATCACCTGATCGGAATCTGCGGGACGGCGATGGCGAGCCTCGCCGGGATGCTTCAGGCGCGCGGGCACAGGGTGACGGGCTCGGACGAGAACGTCTACCCGCCGATGTCCACGATGCTGGAATCCTTAGGCATCCCCGTCGCCCAGGGGTACGAGCCCGCGCACCTCGACCCGGCGCCCGACTGCGTCATCATCGGGAACGCGCTGTCGCGCGGCAACCCCGAGGTCGAAGAGACTCTCAACCGCCGCCTCGTCTACCGCTCGGCCGCCGAGGTCATCAAGGAGGAGTTCATCCGCGGCCGCCGCTCGCTCGTCGTCGCCGGGACGCACGGCAAGACGACGACGACGAGCATCGCGACGTGGGTGTTGGAGGAGGGCGACGAGTACGACACGGCCTACTTCGACAAGGGGCCGAAGTTCATGCACTACCTGCCCGAGCTGTGCGTGGTCGGCAACATCGAGTTCGACCACGCGGACATCTACAAGGACCTCGACGCGGTCAAGACGGCCTTCCGCCGCCTGTTGAACCTCGTCCCCGGGCGCGGCCGCCTCATCGCCGGCTGGGACAGCCCCGCCGTCCGCGAGGTCGTCGCGGAGTTCGGCGACCGCCTCCACACCCGGCTCGAAACGTTCGGCACGAGCGAGGACGCGCGCTGGCGCGCCGCGGACGTCGACTACTCGGGCGCGCTCACGCGCTTCCGCGTCCTGCGCGAGGGCGAGCCGTGGGGCGAGTTCGAGACGCCGCTCATCGGCGACTTCAACGTCCTCAACTGCCTCTCGGTCGTCGTCGCCGCCGACGCCTGGGGCGTCCCCGCCGAGACCATCCGCGAGGCGCTCGCCACCTTCCAGAGCGTCAAGCGCCGGATGCAGGTGCGGGGCGAGGAGCGCGGCGTCACCGTCATCGACGACTTCGCGCACCACCCGACGGCCGTGCGCGAGACCCTGCGCGCGCTCGGCGAGAAGTACAGGGGACGCCGCCTCGTCGCGGTCTTCGAGCCGCGCTCGGCCACCTCGCGCCTCGCGGTCTTCCAGAAGGACTACGCCGAGGCGTTCGACCGCGCCGACTACGTCGTCCTCTCCTCGGTCTTCGCGCGCGAGAAGGGCAGCGTCTACGGGCGCCTCCTCGACACGGACGAGCTGACGGCCGAGATAGCCGCGCGCCGCCCGCGCCCCGCCCTCTGCCTCGACGGCGCCGACGCGATAGTCGCGCACCTCGCGCCGGACTTGCGCGCGGGCGACGTCGTCGCCGTCATGTCCAACGGCGGCTTCGGCGGCATCCACGAAAAACTGCTCGACACGCTGAAGGGCGGGCGGGAGTAGCGTGCGGCGGGACTTTCAGGCGGCGCGGCGCAGGAACCCGAACTCGAACGCGACGGGGAGCCAGAGCGCGGCCTGCGCGAGCAGGCGGGGCGGCTCCTCCGCTACTTCGAGCGCGGCGGCGCGCAGCGCCGTGTAGAGCGGCGCGGGGCGCTCGCAAGCCTTGAGCAGGGCGAACTGCCACGGCTCGACCTCTTCGACGTGGACGCGGTAGTCGGCGCGCCCCAGCGCGGCCAGCGTCCTGCGCGGCGCGGGCGGCTCGGGGCGCTCGCCCCCTTCGGAACTTTTCAGAAACTCCACCAGCGGGAACTTTAGTTCGAGCAGACGCAGGCAGGGCGTCGCCTGAACCGTCAGCCCCTGGCCGAAGACCTCGAACGGCGAGGGCGGCGACGAAGCGGCCGGCGCGCCCTCCACCCCCCGCGCGCGCAACACCTCCGCGCGTGCGCGCTCAAGCCGCGCGAGCTCCGGCGGCAGGTCGAGCAGGGCGCGCAGACCGCCTTCCAAACCTTCCCCCCCCGGCCTCGTCTCCTCAAGAAAGCTCGGGAAGTCGGCGCCGAGTTCGTAGAGGCTTGGCGAGCCGGGCGGGCGCGTGATGACGTAGGCTCCGGCGAAGGCGTCGAAGACCGTGTCGCCGACGAAGCCGCGCAGCGCCGGGAAGTCCGCGCGCATACATTCGAGCAGGCGGAGCACGTAGCCGCCCGTGTAGACGCCGAGGCGCTCGCGCGCGGAGAGGCCGCGCCCCTCGGCCACCACTTCCTCCGCGCGCAGCCCGTGCCGCAGCGCCGCCGCCTCAAGCTTCTCTTCGAGCCCGCCGCGCCCGGTGACGACGGCCTTCATCCAGTGCTGCAAGAGGCCGAGGCGTCGCTCACTCATCGCCCGCCGCCAGTTGGAAGCCGACCGGGTTGGAGACCGTGGCGGCCGCCGCCGCGCGCGACTTGCGGACGGGGGCGCCGGGGTTCTCGCCGCCGAGCGCCGTCTCGGCCTTGCGCAGCTCGGCGACCAGCTCCGGGAAGTCCGGGATGTTCGCGTCCCATTCGAGGAGCGTCGAGACGCCGCCGGTCAGCTCCTGCGCCAGCCTGTACAACTCCCACACGGGCGCGGGCACGGGCTGGTCGTGCGTGTCCACGAGGTAGCGGCCGCAGTCGGTCGGCCCCGCGAGGTGAATCTGCACGACCGCCTCGTGCGGCAGCCCGCGCACGTAACGCTCCGCGTCGAAGCCGTGGTTGTAGGCCGAGACGTAGACGTTGTTCACGTCGAGCAGCAGCCCGCACCCCGTCTCGCGCGCGAGCTCGGAGAGGAACTCCCACTCCTCGACGGTCGAGTCCTTGAACTCCAGATAGCTCGAAGGGTTTTCGAGCACCAGCGGCCTTTCGAGAAAGTCCTGCACCCGCCGCGGGTCCGTGCTCCCGATGGAGAGCGAGACGCCGTGCATCACGACGGGGCGCAGCGCGGCCACGCGTTCGAGCACGCGGCGCGCGTAGCCGAAGTTGTCGATGAAGTTCTCGCTGATGATCTCGAACCAGTCCACCTCCGGGTCGTGGCGCATCAGGTGCGGGAAGTGCTGGTTGCGCAGGCCGACCCCCAGGCCGAGGTTCGGGAGACCTCGGCGCGGGGGTCGGCCGTCGTGCGCCGCGTGGGTCGGGTCCCGAATCATGTCGAGGGCGGGAAGGCGAGGCGCAGGTCGCTGACCTTGGGCGGGTCGGGGATGGGCTGCCGGCGGTGTTCGAGCACCTTGACGTAAGCCTGCCACGCTATGTCGTAGACCCGGTCGCCCGCCTCGAACTTTAGCAGGTCGATCTTGTCCGGCTCGGCCGTCTGCCCGACGAAGTCGTAGACCTCCATGTACGCGGCCTCGTGGCCGGGGCTGGGCTCGGGGTAGAGCTGCGACGCCGAGATGGGGACGGCGCAGCCGCCGAAGCTCGCGCACTTGTTGTCCGACGGCGCGCTGTAGAGCGGCGCGCTGGCCCGCGCCTCCCCCCTCAACGGCCGGGTCGGCCGCAGGTGGTCGAGCAAGACCTTTTGGCCGCACTGGTGGCTCTGCCCCTGAACCTGGACGAAGCCGCAGCCGCCCTCGGTCTTGCACGTGTTCGAGCCGCGGCACGAGTGGAAGACCGCCACCTCCGCGCACGTCGGCTCGCTCTTGCCGCCGCCCAGGTCGAGCCCCTGGCAGGCGTGGTACATCCGACCCGTAGCCTTCGCCTCGACGCCCTTCGTGATGTCGGGGTACTTGCCGAAGACGGCCCAGCAGATGGAGACGCGGTCGCCCGAGCCGTACATCGAGGGGCTGGGGAAGCCCGTCGTCTCGTCCGTCCAGAAGCCGGAGAGCACACGCGTGATGCCGGCGATGGAGCCTGCGGCGGCCTGGCTGAAGACGTCGTAGGTGCCGTCGGCGCCCTTCAGGTTGTTGAGCGCGGCGGCGATGTCCTCGGCGGGCGGGAGGGTCCACCTGTTCGCCTTGTAGTCCTCCTCGTTCGTCTTGAGCATGTCGGCCGTCCAGCTCTTCCCGGAGGCGTGCCACTGATCCCACGTGACGACGCCGCCCGCCTCCAGCAGCTGGTTGATCTTGTCGAAGCGGTCGTGGTGGTCGAGCCCGCCGTTCTGGCTGCGCGCGACGGTCTGCCCCGACGGGTCGTTCTGCGCGCCCGTGTCGGTGTAGCTCGGGTAGTCGAAGTTGAGCGCCTCCTCGTCCGGGCGGAACTGCCCCTCGACCGGCGCGTACTGGAGCAGGCCGCGCATCTGCCGAATCCACTTCGCCACGCCCGCGCCCTCGCCCTGGTCGGTGATGGCGTTAATCATGTTGAGGATGTTCTCCATCGCGCTCCGGACGGTGACCTCGCCCGAGGCCATCGTCGGCATCCTCGGGTATTCGGGCTTGTGGTAGCTGCTGCTGGCGTTGAAGAGGTCGCGCTCCAGCGTGCCGCGGTTGAAGACCTGCTCGAAGAGGCTCGTGCCGTCGGCGTAGACGACCTCCATGTACCGCCAGAGGCACTTGTACATCCAGCCGATGGTGCCGAACATCGGGAGGTCTTGCCCCGCCTCCCAGCCGACGAACGGGGCGGGGGGGAAGTAGTCGGCGACCTTGTCGGGGTCGATGATGCCGCGCGCGTCGTCCTCGTTCTGCTCGATGGCGAGGAACAGGCGGTTCTGCTCGACGGTCAGCGCGCCGAGCTTGACCTTGATGTCGTCGTAGCCCTCGACGGTGTCCCGGAAGTCGAGGATGTGCGGGAGCACCGTCTTGTCGGGGCCGTAGCAGACCCAGCCGTAGTTCTTGTCGACCAGCGCCTCGCTCGTGTAGCTCGGCATCACGCCGAGCGCCTTGGCGATGTTCGAGGCGAGTTGCAGGTGCAGCATCTCGTCGATGAAGACGCTGAAGAAGTGGTTGAAGGCCGCCGCGTTGGGGCCGCTGCCGGGGTCGCGCGCGGGCGACGCGCCCGGCCACAGGCGGCCGCGGTAAAAGTCGTTCCCCTTGCTGGTGATCTGGTGCATCCCCTGGATGGAGTACATCGAGACCATGTAGAGCGGGAGCGTGAACAGCTCCACGTCGACGGCCGCCTGCGCGACGGCTTGCAGCGCGGCCTTGTCGGTGTCTTTAAATTTGGGGTCGCGTTCCTTCAGCTCAGGGCGTTGGAAAGTTTCCTTCTGCATCCTTAAACCTCCGGCTGGGGTGAGACGAGGGAAAGTCAGACCGTCGGGGCCGGTCAGGCTGCTTGCGTTGGCTCGCGAATTTCGACCGAGTGCAGGTCTAACGGATGAGCGACGTGACCGGCGGATGATACTTCCGCGACTTTTGAAAAAGCAAGAACTTTGTCCGGCGCGCGCCCGGCGACAGGGTTGACATCCCGCCGCCGTTGGAATAAAAGGCGCTTTCAAGCTTTCTCTTTACCGAACAGCCCACCTCTCACACGCCTCACTTTCGCCCAGGGGTCGCAAATTCCCGGCCTCCGTCCCTCGCGCCCGAAGGCCCTACTCTTCTGCTTCCACCTTCAAGGAGTCACGAACATGACCCGTCCCTTAGCCCCCGCCTTACTTCTTCTCTTCGCCCTGCCGCCGCTTCTCGCCGCCCCCATCCGGCCGGCCGCCGCGCTGGCGCCCGCCACGGAGAAGGTCAACTGCCTGAAGGGCGAGAGCGTCAACAAGGCGCTCGCCAAGCAGCCGGGCGCCGCCGCCCTCGTCGTCGAGATCAGCGGCGTCTGCCACGAGAACGTCGTCGTCACGCGCGACCGCGTGACGCTGCGCGGCGCGGACCCCGACGACGACGGCATCCAGGCCGCCGCCAGCGTCGAGCAGACCGACGCCGCCGTCTGGGTGCGCGGCGCGCAGCTCGTCAACATCGAGAACCTGAAGCTGACGGGCGGCTTCTCGGGGCTGCTGGCCACCGACGTCGGCGTCCCCTTCCTTCGCCTGAGGAACTGCCGTTTGGAGGGGAACAACCAGTGGGGCGCGCAGCTCGAAGTCGCGCTGCTCGACGCCGTGGACACGACCTTCGGCCCGAACACGCGCTTCAGCGTCGGCGTTTTCGCCGGCTCGCGCTTCGGGTGTAACGGCTGCACGCTCACGCTCGCGCCGACCAGCACCGCGCTCGACAACATCGTCGCCCTCGGCGGCTCGCAGGTGCTCCTCTTCGAGACCGCGCTCGTCAACGGCGGCATCAACGCCGGCAACTCGTCGGTGTCGCTCACCGACTCCTCGGTGCAGGCGTTCCCCGGCGCGCTGGGCATCATCGCGAGCGTGTCGAGCAACATCGGCCTCGCGCGCTCGCAGGTCGAAGGCTCGATGCGCTTCATGACGGGCACGACCGCGAACCTCTTCGGCGTGACGCAGACCCCCGGCACGCCGTCCACCCCCAACGTCGCCGACGACATGTCCTACGTGAAGGTCGGCGCCGCGGCCCCGGCCTGCCCCTCGCCGCCCTGCGCGCCCGCCCCGCCCGTCAACTCCAACGTCCTCGGCTTCAACCTGTTCAACTTCTCGAACCTGTCGCTGCTCGGCGCGTCACAGGTCACTGGCAGCTTCAACTGCTCGCTCGGGGCTAACGCCGTCTGCCCCTCCCCCGCGAACATCAGCGGCACGGCCAACTGCGGCCTCTGCACCAAGCCGTAAGCGACGACTAAGGAGAATATCATGAAGCACGCTTCGTCCCCCGCGCGTAGGCTCCTGCGCGCCGCGCTCCTGCCCGCACTCCTCTGCGCCGTCCTGCCCGCCGCCGCGCCCGAGCGTCCCGAAAGAGCAGGACGAGTGACGCGCGGCCGAGCCGGGCTTCCGGCGGTCTGAGGCGCGGCGGCGGGCGGGCGGCGACGGCGCCCGCCCCGCCGTCACACACGTCTCGCGCCGCGACTTCGAGGAGCGCGCGACCTTCCGCTTCCGCGCGCAGGTGCCCTCGCTCGAATACCTGTGCCTGCTCATCGAGAACGCCGTGCTGTTGCGCACGCACAGGGGCGGCCGGCTCTACGCGGGCTTCGAGCGGCTCTCGAGGATGGAGGGGGTCGTCGACCGCTACATGCGCATCGCCGACGTGTCGGAGCGCGTCTACGTCTTCGGCGAGCCCGACTGGAAGCCGCCGCGCCACCCGAACATGCGCGTCATCGGGCTGAGCGGCGCGGCGCGGCTCGCGCGCGAGTGGTTCGTCGTCGCCGAGTCGCCGGCGCTCAGCGTCGCGCTCGTCGGCTTCGACGAGGAGGGCCCCGCGGCGGCGCGCGCCGTCCCCGAAGAGCGCACCTTCGCCGCGCTCAAGACGCACGACCCGGCGCTCGTCCGCCACCTCGCCTCCGCCGCCGAAAGCCTCATCGACGACACGCTCGGCGGCTGAGCGCGCCGCCCCCTTCGGTTCTCAAGCCCGGCGCTTCGTGATACATTTACGGCCGTCTAAACAAGAACAATTCAAACAGGGATGGGCGGGATTTGAAATTTCACTCGTGAGCTTTCAAATCTTTAATTCTTACCCCGTCAATCCCGTCCATCCCTGTTAACCTTCTTCCGACCGGTTACCGCTTCTATGTCGATACTGCAACGCATCAGAGAGAGGGCTGCCGCCGACCCGCAGCACATCGTCCTACCCGAAGGCGAAGACCCGCGCACGGTCGTCGCCGCCTCGATGGTCGCGCGCGACCGCCTGGCGCGCGTCACCGTGCTCGGCGACGAGGAGAAGGTGCGCGCGAACGCGCGCGCGGCCGGCGCCGACCTCGGCGGCGTCGCCGTCCTCGACCACCGGCGCGCCCCCGACTTTGAAAAGGCCGCCGCGTTCTACCACGAGCTGCGCCGCTCGAAGGGGCTCATGCCCGACGAGGCGCGCATCGCCGTCCAGGACCCGCTCTACTACGGCAACCTCCTCGTGCGCGAGGGCAAGGCCGACGGGTCGGTCGCGGGCGCGACGAACACGACGGCGCACACCGTCCGCGCCGCGCTCCACTGCATCGGCATCCGGCAAGGCTTCCGCATCGTCAGCAGCTTCTTCGTCATGGTTCTGCCCGACCCCTCTTTCGGCGCGAATGGTGCGCTCATCTACGCCGACTGCGGCGTCGTCATCGAGCCCACCGCGCCCGAGCTGGCCGAGATAGCCATCGCCTCGGCCGACTCGTGCCGCGCGCTCCTCGGCGCGGAGCCGCGCGTCGCCATGCTCTCGTTCTCGACGAAGGGCAGCGCCAAACACCAGCTCGTTGACAAGGTGGTCGAGGCGACGCGCACGGTGCGCGCGCGCCTGCCCGAGCTTGAGATAGACGGCGAGCTACAGGCCGACGCGGCGCTCGTCCCCCAGGTGGGCGAGTCGAAGGCGCCCGGCTCCACGGTCGCGGGTCGCGCCAACGTGCTCATCTTCCCCGACCTGCAGGCCGGCAACATCGCCTACAAGCTGACCGAGCGGCTCGGCGGCGCGACCGCCATCGGCCCCGTACTGCAGGGACTCGACAAGCCCGCCAACGACCTCTCGCGCGGCTGCAAGGCCGAGGACATCGTCGACGCCGTCGCCATTACCGCCGTCCAGGCGCAGGCGAGGAAGAAGGGGTGAAAGTTACTTTCTCGTGAGCGAGTGGCCGTTCAAAGAGCGCGCGGCGGTCGTCGCCATGATTCACGTCGGCGCGGTCGTCGTCACCGGCTCCGCGACGGGCGAGCCGCCGCGCGCCTCCGACGTTTCCGAAGCGAAGACGCGCTGCCGCCTGCCCGTCGTCGTCGGCTCGGGCGTCACGCCGGAGAACGTCTCGGAGTTCTACGCGGCGGCCGACGCCCTCGTCGTCGGCTCCTTCTTCAAGCGCGACGGCCTCTGGTCAAACCCCGTGGAGAGGGCGCGCGTCGAGCGCCTGACCGACGCCGTGCGAAACTTGCGCGCGCGGGCTTAGCGGCTTCCGCGGGCGCGGGAGTTTCATGCCCGGGGCGAACGGTGAGACGCGCGGGGCGCATCAGAACCGTGAGCAATAAATTTCGCCCCCCGAAGGAGTCAACATGTTTCTGCGCCGCCCGCCGTACATTTTCCTGAGCGCCGCCTTCGTCCTCCTTTCCGCCGCCGCGCTCGCCTCGACGGCGGGGAGCGCGCAGAGCGGCGTCCGCGTGCGGCCGACGCCGACGCCCGAGGACGAGGAGGCCGAGCGCGTCTACGTCGAGGAGGTGCGGCTGCCCGTCTTCGCCTACGACGAGAAGGGGCGCTTCGACCCGGGGCTCGGCGTTGACGACGTGCTCGTCGTCGAGGACGACGTGCCGCAGCAGGTCAAGAGCGTGCGCCGGACGCCCGCGAGCGTCGTGCTGGCGCTCGGGACGGGCTGGGACCTGGACCCCATCGTGCGCGCCAACACGACGCGCGACGTGGCGCTCTCGGTCATCCAGAGTTTGCGCGACGGCGACCGGCTCGCCGTCGTCTCGTTCAGCGGCAAGACGGACACCTTGCAGGGCTGGACCGAAGACCGCGCGCTGGCCGCGCGCTCGGTCAAAGCGAAGCTCGCCTCGGGCTCGGGCTCGAACCTCTCGCGCGCGCTGCGGCGCGCCGTCGAGCTGCTCGGCGAGCAGCCCATCGGCAACCGCCACCTCGTCCTCGTCACAGACGGCATCGACACGGCCTCGTCGAAAGACTACGAGGACGCGGTCAAGCGCCTCATCGCCTCGCAGACGACGCTGCACGTCATCAGCTACACGGGCGTCGCGCGCGAGCAGGTGAAGCTGCCGTGGTGGAAGTCACCGCCCGAGGCGCCGGGCGCGGCGCAGGCGCGCGCCGACCAGGCGACCGTGGGGCTCGACCCGACGCGCCCGCCCGGGATGCGCGGCTCGGGCGTCAACCCGCCGAGCGTCAACACGGGCGTGCGCATCGACCCCGCGCTCCGGCGCCGCCGCCGTGAGGCCGAGCGCGAGATGCTGCGCGGCGAGTCGCGTCTGAAGTCGCTGACGGAGGAGACGGGCGGGCGCATCCTGATGCCCGACTCGGTCGAAGGGATGATGACCGAGGGCGGCTCGGTCGCGCGCGAGATAGACGCGCAGTACGTCGTCACCTACAGCCCGAAGCGGCCGCTCCGCCGCGCCGCGCCGACCGAGTACCGCAAGCTCCACGTCGGCGCGCGCCGCCAGGGTCTCTCCTTGCGCGCGCGCCGCGGCTACGTCGTCGGCACCATGCGCCAGCCCGAGGCGGCCGGGAAGCAGAAGTAGAAGGACTGAACAGCAAAGACGTCGGACGCAAGAGGGCGGGGCTCTCATCATCGCTTTGATGAGAGCCCCGCCCTCTCTATCCGCTCACTCTTGCCTCTTAATTGACGAGCGCGTTGGCGCCGGTGCTGGCGTAGAGGTGGCCGGCCGCTTGCTCGACGCGGCGCGCGGTGGCGACGCGCTCGTGGGCTTCGAGCGAGCCGCGGCGTATCTCGTCCCACTCCTCGCGCGGGACTTGGCGGAAGGCTTCGACCACGCGCGGGTCGAACTGCCGGCCGGCGTGTTCGTCCAGCTCCGCCAGCGCCTCGTCGTAGCTCCGGCCCGCGCGGTAGACGCGGTCGCTCGTGATGGCGTCGAAGGCGTCGGCCACGGCGAAGATGCGCGCGTTGAGGTCGATGACCTCGCCGCGCAAGCCCAGGGGGTAGCCCGAGCCGTCCCAGCGCTCGTGGTGCTGCGCGACGACGCGCGACGCGCCTTCGAGGAACTCGATGCCCCGCAGAATCTTCTGCCCGTGCAGCGGGTGCTCGCGCATCCGCACCCACTCCTCTTCAGAGAGCTTGGCGGGCTTGCGCAGGATGGCGTCGGGGACGCCTATCTTGCCGATGTCGTGGAGGAGCGAGCCGAACTCGAGCGAGCGCATCTGCTCTTCGCCCAGCCCCAGCCCCTGCCCGAGCCGGAGGCTGAAGTTGACGACGCGCTCGGAGTGCCCGTGCGTCTCGAGGTCGCGCGTCTCGAGCGCCGCCGTCAGCGCCTTGAGCGTCGTCCGGTAGGCGTCGCCGAGCGAGTGCAGCGCGCCGTCGAGCTCCTGCGTGCGCTGCGCGACCATCTCTTCGAGGTAGGTCTCGTAGCGGCGCTTCTCGGCGCGCAGGAAGTGGTGTTCGAGCGCGCGGCTCACCGCCGCCTCGACGTGGTGGAGGTCGAACGGCTTCATCACGTAGTCGAACGCGCCGGCGCGCAGCGCGTTGATGGCGCTCTCGACCGTCTGCACGCCGCTGATCATGATGACGACGGTGTCGGGCGCCAGCTCCTTCACGCGCGGGATGAGGTCGAGCCCGCTCATGCCGCCCATCATGATGTCGCTGATGACGAGGTCGTAGGAGCCCTCGCGCAGGCGCACGAGCGCGTCCTCGGCCGAGCCGACCGCCGCGCAGTCGTAGAGCGGACTCAGCAGGTCGGTCAGGACGTCCCTGATCTCCGGCTCGTCGTCCGCGACCAGCACGCGTGCACTTCTGCCCAGAGTCTTAGACATAGACGTACGCCTCCTGGGGGCCTAACACGTCGTCGGGTGAAACTTTGAGGAGAGAGAGGTGCGCGCCGCCAGACCCCAACGCATGGCGGCGCGCCCGAAAGAGGCGAACTCATATTAACGCCGCCCGCCGGTTTAGACAAGCGGTTGCCCCGAAGTTCGCGGCGCGGCCGCCGCCACGCGCCTCAGCCCTTGTCAGGCGGCACCCTCTCTTCTACCATACCGGGGCACGTCTCTGAATCTAACAGGCCCACTCTACGAAGCTGAACCTGATGAGTCTGCCGGCGAGTATTATTACCGTCGGGAAAGCCGACGCGACATGCACGGTCGTCTGCGGCGACAGCCGCGAGGAGCTGAGGGCGTGCGTGGGGCAGGCCGACCTCATCATCACCTCACCGCCTTACGCGGACGCGCGGCACAGGCACTACGACTCGGTTCACCCGGACGAGTTCGCGGACTGGTTCATGACCTTCCACGAGCCGTTCTGGAACGCGCTCAAGCCGTCGGGCAGCCTCGTCATCAACATCAAGGACAAGGTCGTCGGCGGCGTGCGCCACCGCTACGTCTGGCACACCATTGAGGCGCTGTCGCGGGCGGGCTGGCTCTGCATCGAGGATTACCTCTGGCACAAGACGAACCCGATGCCGGGCTACTGGCCCACGCGCCTGCGCGACGGCTGGGAGTACTGCTTCCACCTCTCCAGGTCAAAACGTCCTTACATGAATCAAGCCGCCGTGCGCAAGCCCGTGGGCGACTGGGTCGAGTCGAGGCTGGCGAAGCTGGGCGATAACGACAAGAGCCGGCAGAACTCGGCGAACGCGAGCGGGTTCGGGCGTGACATTTCCAAGTGGGTCAACAAGCAGACCGTGCTGCCCTCGAACGTGCTGAGCCTCCCGCTGGTCGGCAAGAACAAGGGGCACCCGGCGGTCTTCCCCATCGACCTGCCGCTCTTCTTCATACGCCTGCTCTGCCCCGAGGGGGGGCTCGTCATCGACCCCTTCGGCGGGAGCGGCACGACGGGGCTCGCGGCCCTCGCCGCCGGGCGCCGCTCGCTGCTCATCGACAACAACGAGCAGTACTGCCGGGCCGCCGTCAAGCGCCTCCGCGAAGAGGGCGTCGCGCGCCGCCACGAGCTGCTCACCGAACAGACCCTCTTCCCCGTCGAACCGCCCCGGCGCGGGAGGCGGCGCAACAACTCTTAACCGGCAGGCGATGCCCAAAGACTTATGGTAGAATTTTTTTCAGGGCCGGGGTGGCGGAATGGCAGACGCGGCGGACTCAAAATCCGTTTCCCGCAAGGGAGTGGGGGTTCAAGTCCCCCCCTCGGTATTTAATCCCCGTTTATTCTTTTCTCCGAACTTGTTTCGCTTCGCCCGGCCGTCGTCAACGGCCGGCGAATCATCTCGGTCTCACAACAGAACTGCAACCAGGCGCGGGGCCGCGCGGGCTAGTATCTTTTCACCTAACGGGCGTTCCTTCTGAGAACGAGTGAAGCTTTGGGGCAGGCCACGCGAGTGGCCGTAGGCGTCGGGGGTGGGGGCCCCCGGCGCCTTTTCTTTCGCCCGCCGTCTCAATAGACTACTCCGATGGATTCCGATTCGACGGCTCAGGGCGCGGTCGAGGCGGTCGTCTCCACGCGCGCGCGCGACCTCGTCGAGGGCTTCAAGGTGCGGCGCGTCCTGCCCTCGGTCAAAAGGCGCATGGTCGGCCCCTTCATCTTCCTCGACCAGATGGGGCCGGAGGTTCTGCGCGCCGGGCGCGGGCTCGACGTGGCGCCGCACCCGCACATCGGCCTCGCCACCGTCACGTATCTCTTCGAAGGCGCACTCCTCCACCGCGACAGCCTCGGCACCGTGAGGGCGATTCGCCCGGGCGAGGTCAACTGGATGACCGCCGGGCGCGGCATCGCGCACTCGGAGCGCACGCCGCCCGAGGCCAGGCGCGGAGGCTCCGAGCTGTTCGGCGTCCAGTCGTGGGTGGCACTGCCCCTGCGCGACGAGGAGTCGGAGCCGGGCTTCGCGCACCACGGCGCCGAAGAGCTGCCCGTCGTCGAGGGCGAGGGCAAGCGCGTGCGGCTCATCGCCGGCTCGCTCTACGGCTCGCGCTCGCCGGTGCGTACGACCTCGGAGATGTTCTACGCGGACGCGACGCTCGCGCCCGACGCGTTCATCGAAGTGCCGGCCGAGCAAGAGGAGCGCGCGGCCTACGTCGTCGAAGGTTCGGTCGAGCTGCTCCCGGAGCGCGAGCTCTACGTCGCGGGGCAGCTTCTCGTCTTCAGGCCGGGCGCGTCGGTTCTGCTGAGGGGCGCGGCGGCGAAACCGGCGCGCCTGATGCTGCTCGGCGGCGAGCCGCTCGAAGGCGCGCGCCACATCTGGTGGAACTTCGTCTCAAGCTCGCCCGAGCGCATCGAGCAGGCGAAGCGCGACTGGCGCGAAGGCCGCTTCGCCCCCGTCCCCGGCGAGACCGAGCACATCCCACTGCCCGCCTCTTCCGGCCCGGTCGTCGTCCGCTACCCGTAACCCGGCGGTTCATCTCAACACTTCTATCGCGGTGACCGGGTGCAGCTCCCACGCGGTCGCGCGCCAGTTGCCGCGCGCGCCGGGCGCGTTGTTCTCCGACTCGCCGGCGTGCTCGCGGTCGAAGAGGAGCCAGCCCTCGAAACGGCAGCGCCGCCCCGTCAGCTCGCGCCTGAGCGCGGACGCAGACCAGTCCAGCCCCCTCGCCCTCGCGCGCTCCCGCACGCGCGGCGTCACCTCAAGCACGACCCACTCGGCGCGCGGCGCGTCCGCGCGCGGCGCGACGTGGACGTGCGTGTCGCGCTCGCGGTACGAGTAGCAGTTGGCCGCCTCGACGCCGCCCTCGACCACCTCGACGACGTAAGCCTCGACCCTCCCCGCGCGCGACTCCGACCAGCGCCCGCGGTCCTCGCCCGGACGCGACAGCGCTTCGAGCGTCACGCGTTCGTCGAAGTCCGACGGCGCCGGCTCCGCGTCGCGGTTCTTGAGGCGCATGAACTCGCGCCCCGCGGGCGAGAGCGCCGCCCCCGCCGGCGGGCAGCGGCTCTGCGGGAAGAGCAAGAGCACGCCCGCCGTCAGCGCGGCGAGCGCGAAGAGAATCAGCCCGGCCGTCCCTGTGCCTCTAAACCGTCCCATCACTCACGGCTGGTAGTGCCACCGCCCCCCCGCCGTAAGACCCGCCGTCCAACTCCGCACGCGCGCGCGCCGCCAACTCCTCGCCGGCGCGCGCCACCGAGTCGGCCTCGTTCCACTTCTTCAACTGCTCGTCGAGGCTCCGCACCTGCGTGTTGACGCGCAGTGTGTATCCCGTGTTCGCGGCCTCGAACGCGCGCCTCACCTTCTCGACCTCGGCCAGCGCGGCCGCGTACTCGGCGGATTTTTCGTAGCTCTCGATGCGCTCCCGTGACCAGGCCCAACGCGCGACGACGCCGGCACCCGCGCGCAGGTAACCCCTCAAAGCCAGCAGGCGGCGTCCCTCGCCGTCGACGCGCGCCAGAGCTTCGCGCTGCTCCGGCGGAAGGCCGGCCGCGGCCGCGCGCGCGTAAGTCTCCAGCTTGCCGCCCGGCTCCGCCGCCTCTGCCGGCGACGGGGACGCCTCCGGGCTCGGCTGACTGTCGGGGGTCGCGCCGCTCGCGGGGCTCGGCTGACCGTCGGGGCTTGCGCCCGGACTCGGCGCGGCGCGGTTCTCGACGACGCCCGCGCCGCCCACGCCCCCGTTGGCGTTCGGCGTCGGCTCGACCAGACAGCCCTGGAGCAGCGGCAGCAGCGTCGAGAACGCGAGCGCGCGTGACAGGTGCCGGTAGGACATGTGCGGTCTTTTCTTCGGAAAGTGTTAAACGCGCGGGGGTGTCTGCGGCCATCATAAACGTCGGTGCATCGGAAGGCCAGCCCGCGGGTTCCATCTCGCACGTCTTCACATTTCGGACGGAAATCGAAGATTCTTAAAGATTCGTCCCAAACTTTTACGGTCAAATAGACTCGGCAATTTGTTTAACACCGTATTGACAATTTGGCCTTATTTGTTAAAATTTCCGTCTACCAGAACCCCCATTCTGGGCTTGCAGTATCGCCCTGTAGTCGTGTGAGAACCGGAGCCCGACCGACCGAAAACCCCCGTTGGCTTTTTCCGCCGGAAGCTGATTCGGCATTCAGTCTTTCGGCAGGCCCGCCACGGCCTTCTTATCCAAGGATTACTTTCATGAGTCGTACCGCCGTCTGGCTCGCCCTCGTGCTGACTCTGACTGCGCTGGCGTCCGCCCCGCTGACGCCGCCCTCGCGCGCGCAGTCTCTACAGAGTCTTCTGAGCCCTGGACACAAGGCTTCGGCCGAGATCGTCCGCAAGGTCAACAACGGGCAGGGCGCGGAGCGCGTGCGCGTCATCGTCCAGCCGCGCGCCGACTGGTCGGGCGACCTCGACCTGGCGCTGCTGCTGGGCGAGGCGAGCGACATCCGCCGGTTTCAGAACTTCGCCTTCCGCGTCGTCAGCCTGCCGGCGGCCGCGGCCGCCAACCTGGCGCTCCGCAGCGACGTGGCCTACGTCTCCATCAACAAGGAGCTGCGCACGCTCGGCCACGTCTCTTCGACGACCGGCGCCGACGCCGTGCGCCCGTCGGCCGGGACGACTACCTCGGGGCTCGACGGCACCGGCGTCGGCATCGCCGTCATCGACTCCGGCGTCGACACGGCGCACAAGGCTTTCCTCGACAAGAGCAACGGCCTGCGCGTCGTCGCGAGCGTTGACTTCACGGGCGAGGGTCGCACCGACGACCCGTACGGGCACGGGACGCACGTCGCCTCCATCGTCGCCGGCAACGGCCGCATCTCGAACGCCGCGTACACGGGCGTCGCGCCGAACGCGAACGTCGTCAACCTGCGCGTGCTTAACGCTCAGGGGGCGGGCACGACCGCTTACCTGCTGCGCGCGCTCGACTGGGTCTTGACCAACCGCAACGCCTACAACATACGCGTCGTCAACCTTTCTCTGGGGATGCCGGCCATCGAGTCTTACCGCACCGACCCCGCGTGCCAGGCCGTGCGGCGGCTGGTCGACGCCGGAATCGTCGTCGTGGCCGCCTCCGGCAACAACGGCAAGGACTCCTCGGGCAACAAGGTCTACGGCCGCGTACACTCGCCCGGCAACGAGCCGTCGGCGCTCACCGTGGGCGCGTCGAACACCCTCGGCACCGACGCGCGCGGCGACGACGGCGTCGCCACCTACAGCTCGCGCGGGCCCACGCGCAGCTACAGCACGGACTCCGAAGGCGTGCGCCACTACGACAACCTTGTCAAGCCGGACCTCGTCGCGCCCGGCAACAAGATCGTCAACGCGCAGGCCGTCGGCAACCACCTCGTCGCGCAGAACCCGGCGCTCGACGCGGGCGTGAGCCCGGTGGACAACCGCAAGCAGATGTACCTGAACGGCACGTCGATGGCGGCGCCGGCCGTCGCGGGCGCGGCGGCGCTGCTCATACAGGCCAACCCGAACCTGACGCCGAACCTCGTCAAGGCGCTTTTGATGTACACGGCGCAGCCGCTCGCCGGCTTCAACTACTTCGAGCAGGGCACGGGGCAGTTGAACGTCGAGGGCGCGGTGCGTCTGGCGAAACTCGTCCGGACGGACCTCTCGAACTCGACGCCGCTCGGCGACCCGCTGCTCACCTCGGGGCCGCCCGCGCCGCAGACGACCATCGCGGGCCACACCTTCGCGTGGTCGCGCGGGCTCCTGCTCAGCTACACCTACGTGACGGGCGTCGACCTCATCACCAGGTTCCAGAGGGTCTACGGCACGGGCCGGCTGCTCGGCGACGGCGTCATCACGGGCGACGGGGTCATCACCGGCGACAGGACTTTGATCACGGACGGCGTCATCACCGGCGACGGCGTCATGACGAGCGGCGGGGTCATTACCGGCGACGGCACGCTCTTCCTGAGCGCGTGGTCGCTGCTCGGCGAGGGCACGCGGCTGCACGACGGCGAAGTCTTCGGCGACGGCGTCATCACCGGCGACGGCGTCATCACCGGCGACGGCGTCATCACCGGCGACCTGTTCCTGCAGGCGCAGTCGGCCGCCGTCGGCGGCGACGCGACCGCGGCCATGGACGCCGCGCCCGACTACGGCGTAGACTGCCTCGACTACTGATTCGACTCACCGTAACTGAAGGGCCTCACGCGTACTGCTCCTCTCCCCGTTCCGCAGATGGCGCCGCCGCTTCCGGCCGGCGTTCCGAATAGACAAAACGAAGTCGCGCGGCGCACGTGAGAGGCGGCGCCGCGCGGAGCCTGGAGGAGCCGTGGGAATAGCAGCCGCAGGGAGTGGGGCCGTGGTGAGGGGCAACCCCGCGAGGCCGTTCATGTGGGGCGCCGTCGCGCTGGGGGCGGGGGCGCTCGTCTACTCGGCGGCGACGCTGCCCGTCGCGCGGCTCGACGTGCGGTTCCTGCTCCTGGGGCTCCTCGTCTGCGTCAGCTCGCACGTGGCGGTGCGCATCCCGCGCGTGAGCGGGCGCATCACCGTCTCGGACACGCTCA
The DNA here is from genome assembly GCA_020200135.1 of Acidobacteriota bacterium. GTDB lineage: Bacteria > Acidobacteriota > Blastocatellia > Pyrinomonadales > Pyrinomonadaceae > QHXN01. The sequence continues at coordinate 62,131 of JAIVJI010000073.1, forward strand.
TCTTCCTGACGCTGCTGCTCTACGGCGGCGAGGCGGCCGTGCTGCTCTCGGCGCTCGAAGGCGTCTACGCGAGCTTACGCATCAGCCGGCGGGCCCTCACCATCTTCTTCAACTCGGCGGTGCTGGCGCTCTCGACCTTCCTCACGGCCTCGGCGCTGCGCGCGCTCTTCGGCGCGGCCGACCTCACGGGCGCGAACGACTACTCGGCCTACTCGCTCGCCGCCGTCTTCGTCATGGCGCTCGTGCAGTACGTCGCCAACACCGGCCTCATCGCCGTCGAGAAGTCTCTGAAGCTCGGCGAGCGCTTCTGGGCGACGTGGAAGACCTACTACCTCTGGACTTCGGTGACCTACCTGGCCGGCGCTTCGGCCGCCGGCGCGACCGCGCGGCTCGTCCAGTCGGTCGGCTTCTACGCGGTGCTCGCCACGCTCCCCGTCATCGCCATCATCTACTTCACCTACCTGACCTACCTCAAGAACATCGAAGCCTCCGAGGCGCACGTCGAAGAGCTTTCGCGCTACCTGCGCGAGCTGAAGCAGAGCGAGGCGCTGCGCGAGCAGATACTGCTGCGCGAGCAGGCGGCGCGCGCCGAGGCCGAGGCCGCCAACCGCGTCAAGGACGAATTCCTCTCGACCCTCTCGCACGAGCTGCGCACGCCGCTCACCTCCATCATCGGCTGGACGAGCCTGATGCGCGCCGGCCAGGTGAGGGGCGAGGTGCAGTCGCAGGCACTCGAGACCATCGAGCGCAACGCGCGCGTCCAGTCGCGGCTCATCGACGACCTGCTCGACCTGTCGCGCATCATCTCTGGCAAGCTCCTCCTCGACACGCGCGAGGTCGAGCTGGCCTCGGTCGTCTCGAACTCCATCGACGTGGTGCGGCCGGCCGCGAACGCGAAGGGCATCCGCCTGACCTACGAGTGCGAGCCGGGGGCGAAGACCATCTCGGGCGACTCGGCGCGTTTGCAGCAGGTGGCGTGGAACCTCCTGTCGAACGCGGTGAAGTTCACGCCGCAGGGGGGCGAGGTCTCCGTGAGACTCGCGCGCGACGGCGCGCGCGTCAGGCTCACGGTGGGCGACACGGGCAAGGGCATCGCGCCGGAGTTTCTGCCGCACGTCTTCGACCGCTTCCGCCAGGCCGACAGCGCGACGACGCGCTCGTACGGCGGGCTGGGTCTGGGCTTGGCCATCGTGCGCCACCTCGCCGAGCTGCACGGCGGCGACGTGCAGGCCGAGAGCGAGGGCGAGGGGCGCGGCTCGACCTTCTCGGTCACCTTCCCGCTCGCGCAGGCCCCGTGCGCGGGCGGGGACGAGGGGCCGCCGGCCGCGCGCGCGGGCGCGCGCCCCGAGGGGCTGGCGGGCGTGCGCGTGCTCGTCGTGGACGACGAGCTGGACACGCGCAAGCTCATCAGCACGGTCATCGAGCAGTCGGGCGCGGAGGTCACGGCCTGCGCGACGGCCGGCGAGGCGCTGGAGAAGCTGAAGACGTGGCGGCCGCACATCCTGATGAGCGACATCGGGATGCCGGGCGAGGACGGCTACCAGCTCATCCGCCGCGTGCGCGCGCTCCCGGCCGACGGCGGCGGACGCACGCCCGCCGCCGCGCTCACCGCCTACGCCCGCGACGAGGACCGCGCGCGCGCGCTCGCCGCCGGCTTCCAGCTCCACATCGCCAAGCCCTTCAGCCCCGGCGACCTCATCGCCGCCGTCGCGGACTTACGAAGTAGTCAGTAGACAGTAGCCAGTAGCCGGTAGAAGAACGTCGGCGGCCGCGAGAGTTCATCAACTCGCGGCCGCCGACGTTTTAAGCGGCTCCGCCGGGCGGAGCCTACTGGCTACTGACTACCGTCTACTCACCTTTCAGCGAGGCGACGTCGATGACGAAGCGGTAGCGCACGTCGCCGCGGACGGTGCGCTCGTAGGCCTCCTCTATCTTCTGGACGGGGATGAGCTCGACGTCGGAGCTGATGCCCTTGTCGGCGCAGTAGTCGAGCATCTCCTGCGTCTCGCGGATGCCGCCGATCATCGAGCCGGCGAGCGTCCGGCCGTTGGTGATGAGCGAGAAGGCGGCCACCTCCAGAGGCTTCTCCGGCGCGCCGACGAGCGCGAGCGCGCCCTCGCGCCGCAGGAGGCCCAAGTAGGCGTTGATGTCGTGCGGCGCCGAGACGCAGTCGAGCACGAAGTCGTACCGGCCGGCGAGCGCCTCCGACCAACCCGGCTCGCGCGTGACGACGAAGTCGTCAGCGCCCAGCTTGCGCGCGTCCTGCTCCTTGCCCGGAGACGTGCTGAAGACCGTCACGCGCGCGCCCATCGACGCGGCGAGCTTGACGCCCATGTGCCCCAAGCCCCCGAGACCCACGACGCCGACCCTCTGCCCCTCGCCCACCTTGAAGCGGCGCAGCGGCGCGTAGGTCGTAATCCCCGCGCAGAGCAGCGGCGCGGCGTTCTGAAGCGGGAGCGACGAAGGGATGCGCAGCGCGTAGTCCTCGTCCACCACTATCCGCGTCGAGTAGCCGCCGTAGGTCGGCGTCTTCTCGTCCTTCTCGGTGCCGTTGTAGGTCGGGACGAGGTGGTTCTCGCAGTACTGCTCCTCGCCGTCGCGGCAGTTGCGGCACGTGCGGCACGAGTCCACGAAGCAGCCGACGCCCGCGTGGTCGCCCTCCGCGAACTTCGACACCTCCGCGCCGACGCGCGCGACGCGGCCGACTATTTCGTGGCCCGGCACCATCGGGTAGATGGAGCCGCCCCACTCGTCGCGCACCTGGTGGATGTCCGAGTGGCAGACGCCGCAGTATTGAATCTCGATGAGCACGTCGCGCGCGCCCACGTCGCGCCTGTCGAACGAGAACGGCTCAAGCCTCGCGCCCGCGGTCGGGGCGGCGTATCCCTTGGTCTTAATCACTTCTGACTTCCCTCCTTGAAGCTCGGCGGACGACGCCATTCTACCCGTCGGGCGCGCGCCGTTCTTCGCGCGCGTGTGGCGCGCGCGTCACTTTGCGTTGGCGGCCGCGCCCTCGCGCGCCGCGGCCGCGATCTCAAGCGAGCGCAGGCGCGCGGCGTGGTCGTGGATTTGAGAGGTCATCATCAGCTCGTCCGCGCCGGTCAGCGCGAGGAAGGCTTCGAGGCCGCGCCGCACGGTCTCGGGCGAGCCGACGACCGAGTAGCGCAGCGCGTGCCCAGCGCCGGCCAGCTCCGGCTCGGAGGCGACGCCCTCAAGCGTCTCGACCGGCGGCGGAAGTTTTCCGGGGCGCCCGCGTCGCAGGTTGACGAAAGCCTGCTGCACCGAGGTGAAGAGGCGTCGCGCCTCTTCGTCGGTCTCGGCCGCGAAGACGTTGAGGCACGCCATCGCGTAGGGCTCTTTCAGTTGCGACGAGGGGCGGAACCTCTCGCGGTAGACTTCGAGCGCGTGCATCAGGTAGTCGGGCGCGAAGTGCGAGGCGAAGGCGAAGGGCAGCCCCAGCTCGGCCGCGAGCTGCGCGCTGTAGAGGCTCGACCCCAGAAGCCACAGGGGCACTCCGAGCCCCGCGCCCGGCACGGCTCGCACGGGGCGGTCTGCGCGCGCCGGGGCGAAGTAAGCGCGCAGCTCCTGCACGTCTCGCGGGAAGTCTTCGGTCGCGGCGTTGAAGTTGCGCCGGAGGGCGCGCATCGTGAGCTGGTCGGTGCCGGGCGCGCGGCCGAGCCCGAGGTCGATGCGGCCGGGGTGGAGGGCTTCGAGCGTGCCGAACTGCTCGGCGATGACGAGCGGCGAGTGGTTGGGCAGCATCACTCCGCCCGAGCCGACGCGGATGCTTCTGGTGCCGCCGGCGACGTGGCCGACGAGCACGGCGGTCGCCGCGCTGGCGATGCCGGTCATGTTGTGGTGCTCGGCCAGCCAGAAGCGCCTGAAGCTTAAAGCCTCGGCGCGCCGCGCGAGGTCGAGCGTGTTGCGCAGGGCGTCGGCGACGCCCGACCCCTCGGGCACCGGCGCGAGGTCGAGCACGGAGAAGGGGACGCTGCTTAAGTTTTTCATCAACCCTTAGACGCGGCGCGGGCTCTTAAAGTAGCTCCACCTCGTCGCCGGCGGAGACGAGGCCGGGCGCGGTGACGTTCGCGTACATACCGAGGTTCTGCCCGGCCTTGTTGACTATCGTCCGCAGCACGCGCGGGTCTTTGCGGAGCCCGGCCTGCGCCTGGATGGTCATGCCGCAACGCGGCGTGGGCATCTCGCACTTCAGGGTGAGCCCGCCCACACGCAGCGAGCGCCCGGCCCAGCCCGACTCGACGAGTCCTTCGACCCCCCCGGCCGTCTCGACGAGGAAGTTGGGGCGGAAGCGCCGCGCGTCCCAGGCGGAGTCGGGGTTGATGCGCGCGAGCGCGTCGAGCGAGGCGGTCGTCAGGAGGTGGATGGGGAAGGCGTCGAAGTACGTGCCGGGCGGCGAGGTGAACTCGAAGATTTCGGCGGGGAGCGCGGAGAGGTCGGGCAGCGGCTCGCCCGGCTCGCGGCCGAAGTCCTCGCGCAGCTCCCTGTCGCGCCCCGCGACGCGCATCGCGCCGAGCGCGAGGCGGCGGAAGCTGCGCGAGCGGCTTAAGAACCCCACGAGCCGCGCGGCGGGCATCGCGCGGCGGTAGTGCGCGCGGTCGCTCGCGGGCCGCAGCGGCCAGAGCGTGACCCTGCGCCCGAGAAGCTCGGAGAGTCGTTCGTTCACGTCCGGGGCGTCCGTCGCCGTCAGCGCCCCGTCGGGGAGCGTGATGTCTGCACTGGGGGGCGCGCCGTCTTCCGCCGGCCGCTCGCGGTAGCGCGCGGCGCAGAGCATCAGCGCGGGGCTTATCTTCGCGCCGCGAATCTCGCCGACCTCCTCGTCGCGCAAAGCCCAGCACCGGTCGCCGTACAGCCCGCGCGCGCCGACACCGCTCGACTCCACCCGCTCGCCGGCCATCGACTTCACGGGGTAGCGCCAGACCTCTCGAACTCTCCCGACGATCATCTCGCCCGCCTCCCCTTCTCTAACCGAGCCCCTTCGGCCGAGGCACTCCCGCTCCCGGCGCTCAGACGCGCAGCGTGTCGGGGCGCCAGTTCCTGACCGCGCGCTTGATGTCGCCGGGCTTCGTCAGACAGCCTTCGACCACTTCGCGGACTAAGCCCTCAAGCTCCTCGTCCGACGCGAAGCGCAGCGCGACGGTCTGCGCCGGCGTGAGCGCGGCGGCGCGCGCGGCGAGGTCTTCGGGCAGGAGCTGGTAGTAGCGCAGGCTCTCTTCGAGCCGGATGATTCTGTCCTGCGCCCTGAGCGGGTTGACGCGCGCGAGCCCGGCCGCGGCCAGCAGCGCCGCCGAGACGACGACCCACCAGCCCCTTTCGAGTCCGGGTTCGCGCACGAGCAGGACGATTTGGACGATGACGTTCGTCAGCAGGACGGGGGCCACGAAGAAGTGGAAGGGCGCGTGCCAGCGCGTGTGGTTTTCGTAAGTCTGGGGAACGTCCGGCATTTCTTTTCTCCCTCCCTACCGAAGTTTCGGTCGGGCGTGTCTAGAGGTTGGTCGGCATCGCCGCCGAGGGCTCGCCGCCCGGCGCGGAGGTCTGCGGCGGCTCGGGCGTAAAGTCCTCGCCGGGGTTGACGAAGCGGTTCAGCTCGAAGCGGTACTGCTTGTCGTGGAGCTGCCGGTAGCGGCCGCCCCGCGCGAGCAGCTCCTCGTGCGTGCCGCGCTCGACGATCTCGCCCGCCTCGAGGACGAGTATCTGGTCGGCGCTGCGGATGGTCGAGAGCCGGTGCGCGATGACGAACGTGGTGCGCCCGCGCCTGAGCGCCTGGAGCCCGTCCTGGATGAGCGCCTCGCTCTCGCTGTCGAGGCTCGAAGTGGCCTCGTCGAGGATGAGTATACGGGGCTCTGCGACGACGGCGCGAGCGATGGCCACGCGCTGCCGCTGCCCGCCCGAGAGCCGCACGCCGCGCTCGCCGACCACCGTGTCGTAGCCCTTCTCGAACCCCTCGACGAACTCCTCGCAGTGCGCGACGCGGCCCGCCCGCTCGACGCGCTCGCGCGACGCGTGCGGGTCGGCGAAGGCGATGTTCTCCGCGACGGTGCCGTCGAAGAGGAAGTTGTCCTGGAGGACGACGCCGAGCTGGCGGCGGTAGTCCCTGAGCCGCACGTCGGCGAGGTCGCGGCCGTCAACCAGCACGCGCCCCGTGACGGGGCGGCTGAAGGCCATGACGAGGCCGATGAGCGTGGACTTCCCCGAGCCGCTCGAGCCGACGAGCGCGGTCGTCGTCCCCGCCGGCGCGCGGAAGCTGACGCCGCGCAGCACGGGCGCGCCCGGCTCGTACTCGAAGGTCACGTCCTCGAAGACGACCTCGCCCTCGACCTCGCCGAGCGGCTCGCGCTCGTCCTCGCCCTCGTCCTCGGTGGCCATCCGCTTGACCTCCCGGATGCGGTCGAGCCCGGCGAAGGCTTCGGTGATCTGCGTCCCGATGGAGGCGATCTCGACCAGCGGCGCGGCGACGAGCGCGGTGAAGAAGATGTACATGAAGAGGTCGCCCAGCGTCATCTCGCCCGAGAGCACCGCGCGGCCGCCGACGAGCGTGAGGATGACGCCGATGGCGCCGACGATGACGGTCGAGAAGGCCGTCACGCCCGACACCCCCGTCATCGAGCGCGCGACGTTGCGGAACAGGCGGTGCGCGCCGCGCGCGAAGACCAGCGTCTCGCGCCGCTCGGCCGAGTAAGCCTTGACGACGCGGATGCCGCCCAGCGTCTCGGCGAGACGCCCCGTCACCTCGGCGTTTATCTTCCCGCGCTCGCGGAAGAGGGGCCTGAGCCGCGTGAAGGCCAGAGACATGGCGCCGCCGAAGAGGCCGAGCGCGACGAGCGTGATGAGCGTCAGCCGCCAGTTCAGGTAGAAGAGGACGCCGAGCGCGAGCACCGCGGTGAAGACCCCGCCGACCAGCTGCACGAGCCCCGTCCCGACGAGGTTGCGGATGCCCTCGGCGTCGGTCATCACGCGCGAGATGAGGACGCCGGTCTGCGTCGAGTCGAAGAAGCGGACGGGGAGCCGCGCGACGTGCGCCTGGACGCTCTTGCGCATCTCGGTGATGGCGCGCTGCGCGGCGACGCCGAGGACTTGCGAGAGCGCGAACGAGGCGACGGCCTGGACGACGGTCGCCCCGCCGCCGACGAGCGCGAGCGTGACGAGCAGGTCGGCGCGCTGCTTCCCGATGACCTCGTCGATGAGGTACTTCGAGCTGGCGGGAAGCACCAGCCCCGCGAGCCGGTTGACGAGCATCAGCGCCATCCCGACCGCGAGCCGCGAGCGGTGCGCCCAGATGAGCGCCTTCGCGTCGCGCCACGCCTGCGAGGGCGACAGGCGCTTCTTCTTCTCTTCGGCCATAGCTAAGGCTTCGCGACGAGCTTGCCGATCTCGCGCCAGGTGACGAGCTTGACGTCGTGCTCTTTGAGCAGGCGGCGGAAGGCTTCGCCGGTGACGAAGTCGAAGTCGCGCTGGCGCCAGGCCGCGCCCCAGTCCGGGTGGTCGAGCGCGACGGCGCGCATCTCCTCGTCGTCGTAGGCGAGGTGGACGATGAGTTCGGTCACGCCCGGCTTCAGGTTCCTGACCACGTCCGTATAGAACTCGGCCCAGCGTTCGGGACGAACCGAGGGGTCCGCGCTGACGACGCGGTCGAGGACGATGCCGTCGGGGCCGAGCGCCGCGGGCAGGAAGGGCGCCTGCGCGAACCACTCGCGCGAGACCATCACGGGCAGCCGATGGTCGCGCGCGACGCGCAGGAACATCTCGAAGAGCGGGCGCGTCGTGTAGAGCGTGCGCATGTGCGAGTCGAGGTGCGTCGGGCGGATGCCGAAGGCGCGCGCGCGCTCTATCTGCGCGCGTATCTCGGCCTCGGCCTCGCGCACGTCGATGCGCGCCGCGGCCTCCATCTCGGTCGGGTAGAGGTAGCCGTCGGCGTTGTAGAGCGTCGGCGCGCGGTCTTTCGACAGCACCCCGCCCCAGCGGTACGTCTTCCACTCGCTCGTGAGCGTGAGGTGCAGGCCGAGGTCCGCGTCGGGGCGCGCGCGCGCGTAGGCCGCGATCTCGGGCAGCCAGGGGCACGGCACCATGATGCTCCCCGAGTTGACGAGCCCGGTCTCGAACGCCTTGACCGTGGCGGCGTTTATCGAGTGCGCCGCGCCGAGGTCGTCGGCGTGGACGATGAGGAGCTTGGCGCCGGCCGGGTAGCCGAGCCGCTCGGCCAGCGGCCGCACCCCGTCGGACGCCTGCGCCGTCGTCGGTGGCGTCGTCCGTGCCGGGGTCTGTGCCGCCGCGCGGGTCGCGCCGGCGAAGAGCACGACGAGAACCATCGTGAACGCCGCCGACAGCGACGGGAGCTTTACCCTCAACACGTTCACGCCTCGCCTCCCGACCCCTCCGACTCCTCGCCGTGCCTTCTGAGCTTGAGCACGACCGAGTTGATGCAGTAGCGCAGACCCGTGGGCGCCGGCCCGTCCTCGAAGACGTGGCCGAGGTGCGAGTCGCAGGTCGCGCACAGGACTTCGGTGCGAGTCATCCCGTGGCTCGTGTCCAGCTCGGTGCGGACGCCGTCGCCCTCCCTCGGCTCGTAGAAGCTGGGCCAGCCGCAGTGCGAGTCGAACTTCGCGTCCGACGTGAACAGCTCCGCGCCGCAGGCCGCGCAGAGGTACGTCCCCGGCTCGCGGCTCGCGTTGTACTCACCCGAGAACGGCCGCTCAGTCCCCTTCTGTCGCGCGACGCGGTACTGCTCCGGCGTGAGCGCCCGGCGCCACTCCTCTTCGGTCTTGACCACTTTCTCTTTCAACGCCTGCTCCCCCCTTTTTTAGACTGACCGGGCGCGGGCGAAGTCGGCGGGCACTTGCCGCACTGCTTCTTACGCGCCCCGCGCCTGGGCTTGGCCGGCGGCTCGGCCTTCGCGGGCGCGGCGGCGCCCGAGTCCTGTTTCGCCGCGGCCGTGTCTACGATGCTGAGCGTGCTCGGGCCGGCGCGGTCGATGCGCACGACGACGCTGAACCCGCGGCAGTCGAGCACGCGCGAAAACTTGTCGGCGTCGGACGAGACCGCGCCCCACGCGTCCGCCGGGACGGCCAGCCGCTTCGACGCCTGCTCGGAGAACTCGGCGGCGTTCTTCCACGGGACGGGGCGGCGGTAGCGCACGTCGATGCGGTGGAGCCGCCCGTCGAGGAACGTGAGCAGCATCTCCGCCGCGTCCGCGAAGTGCTCGCGCCGCACGCCTAGCTCAAGCATCCCGAGCGAGGCCACGAACTGCTTCGTGCCGGACGTGACGGCGGCGCGCTGCAACTCGTCCGAGCCGGGGAACATCCGCGCCAGCTCCCCGGCCGTCATCCCGAGCATCACGCCGCCGTAGTCGGGCGCGACCGCGCGTTCGAGCCGGCAGGGCTCTCCCTGCGCCGCCGCGCCGCGCGCGCAGGCCGCGACGCACGCGAGCAGGAGGAGCGTCTTCAAACTCAGTCTCTTCATCCCGGTTCGGGGCGCGCGCAGACGCCCGCGCCGCGCGGCTAGTCCCTGATGTGGTCTGGGAAGTCCGAGAGGTCAACGTCGGGCGCGTGCGGCTGGCCGGCGGCCGGTTGCTTGATGAGCGCGGGCAGAGGCTTCTCCGCCCGCCCCGTCCGGAGGAGGCGCGCGACCTCCGCGTGCCCCTTGCGCTCGGCGATCATCAGCGCCTCCACCCGTCGCGCAAGAGCGCGTTCGGGTCCACGCCCGCGTCGAGCAACTCTTCGAGCCGCGCCACGTCGCCGTCGCGCGCGGCGACGAAGAGCCGCGCGTTTTTGAGCAGCGCGGCGAGCGCGGCGTGCCCGCGCGCCTCGGCCAAATCGAAGGCCGAGCGGTTGCTGCGGTTGCGAGCGTCGATGTCGGCGCCGCCGTCTATCAACTCCTCGGCGACGGTCTGGTGGCCGGCGCCCGCCGCGTAGATGAGCGCCGTCTGCCCGAAGGCGTCGCGCGCGTTGACCTCCGCGCCGTCGCGCAGCAGCGCCTCGACGCGCGGGAGGTCGCCGCGCGAGGCCGCGACCATCAGCTCCGTGATTCGGTTGTTGCTCGGGGCGCTCATCTCGGGGCGGCAATTGTAACACCCGCCCGGCGGGCGTGGCACTTCGGAACTTTACTCGCGCGCCCGCGCGGCCGTAACATGCTTGGCGCACGCCGATAATCAAAACCACGGACAGCCTTCGGAGGAGACCATGACCCTCGGTGCCAAGCACGCCGGCCGCCGGCCCTTCTTCCGCGCACTGGCGCTCGCCTGCGTCTGCGCTTTCACACTCTGCCAGTTCGAGCCGCGCGCCACGGCGCAGAAGGCGTCCGCGCGGAGGTCTTCGCGCGCGCCGCGCCCCGCCCCGGCGACGAACGCGACGCCGGCTACGCCCGCGAACAACGAAGACTACGGCGCGAAGATTCGCGAGTACACGACCGAGAAGTATTTTCTGACCGAGCTGGTCGACCACCTGCCCGCGTCGAGCACCGTGCCCTCGCCCGACAAGGTGCTCGGCTACGTCGCCGGCGCGCCCGGCAAGCTCACGCACACGAAGGACGTCCACCGCTACTTCCGCGAGCTCGAGCGGACGAGCCCGCGCGTCAAGGTCTTCAACGCGCCGGAGAAGAGCGAGGAGGGGCGCGAGCAGATTCTGGTCGCGGTCGGCGACGAGGCGGCGGTGGCGCGTCTCTCGCGCTACAAGGAGATCACGGCGCGGCTCGCCGACCCGCGCGGACTCTCGGACGCCGAGGCCCGAGCGCTCATCGGCGAGGGCAAGGTCTTCTACTGGGCCTCGGGCTCCATCCACTCGCCCGAGACCGGCTCGCCCGAGATGCTGATGGAGATGGCCTACCGGCTCGCCGTCGAGGAGTCGCCCTTCATCCAGGACATACGCCGGAACGTCGTCGTGCTCATCACGCCGGTACTGGAAGTCGACGGGCGCGATAAGATGGTCGACCTCTACAACTACCGCACGGCCAACCCCGGCAAGGCCGTGCCGCCGCTCGTCTACTGGGGCAAGTACGTCGCGCACGACAACAACCGCGACGGCCTGGGGATGGCGCTCGCGCTCACGCGCAACATGATGAAGACGTTCCTCGAATGGCACCCGCAGATACTCCACGACCTGCACGAGTCGGTGCCGTTCCTCTACACCTCGACGGGGACGGGCCCCTACAACGCCTGGCTCGACCCCATCGTCATCGACGAGTGGCAGATTCTGGCCTACCACGAGGTCGAGGAGATGACGAAGCGCGGCGTGCCCGGCGTCTGGACGCACGGCTTCTACGACGGCTGGGCGCCGAACTACATGTTCTACGTCGCCAACGGCCACAACGCGGTCGGGCGCTTCTACGAGACGTTCGGCAACGGCGGCGCCGACACGCTGGACAGGACGGTGGCGGCGCAGTCGCAGCGCGACTGGTACCGGCCCAACCCGCCGCTGCCGCGCGTGCGCTGGTCGCTGCGCAACAACGTCAACATGCAGCAGTCGGCGATCCTCTTCGCCATGAACTTCGTCTCGCGGAACAAGGAGCGCTTCCTCCAGAACTTCTACCTGAAGGGCAAGCGCTCGGTGGCGAAGGCGACCAACGAGGGGCCGGCCGCCTACGTCATCCCCTCGGACAACCCGCGCCCCGTCGAGGTCGCCGACACGGTCAACCTGCTCCGGCTGATGGGCGTCGAGGTACACGCGGCGAAGGGTGACTTCGCCGTCAAGGACCAGAAGTACGGCGCCGGCTCCTACGTCATACGCATGGACCAGCCCTACTCGCGCATGGCCGACATGCTGCTCGACACGCAGTACTACAACGTCAGCGACCCCAGACCCTACGACGACACCGGCTGGACGCTCGGCGCGATGCGCAACATCAGGACGGTGCGCGTCACCGACCGGGGCATCCTGCAAACGCCGATGACGCTGCTCACGGCGGACGCCTCGGTGCGCGGGCGCGTCGCGGGGTCGGGCGGCGTCTACGTCATCAACCACAACACCGACAACACGCTCGCCACGCTCCGCTTCCGCTTGAAGGACGTACGGATGTCGGCGGCCGAGGAGCCTTTCAAGGTCGGCGAACGCCAGTTCAACGCCGGCTCGTTCATCATCCGCGCCGAGGGCAACCCCTCCGACCTGCGGCAGAGGCTCGAAGCCAGCGTGACGGAACTGGGTCTGACCGCGCACGCGTTGGACAGGCCGCCGTCAGTGAAGACGCACGAGATGCCGGTGCCGCGCATCGCCATCGTCCACAGCTGGATCAACACGCAGAACGAGGGCTGGTACCGCATCGAGTTCGACCGCTACCAGATTCCCTACACATACATCTCCGACCACGTCCTGCGCAACACCCCGAACTTGCGCGAGCGCTTCGACGTCATCATCTACCCGCCGGTGGGCGGCTCGGCGCAGCAGGTCGTCGCGGGCCTGCCGATGCGCGGCGAGCCCATCCCGTGGAAGCAGTCGGAGTTGACGCCGAACTTCGGCACCTCGCCCGACCAGACCGACGACATGCGCGGCGGGATGGGGCTCGTCGGCTTGAGCAACCTTCAGAAGTTTGTCGAGGACGGCGGGCTCTTCGTCGCCGTCACCTCGAACGTGCGCATCCCCATCGACTACGGGATGGTCTCGGGCGTCGCGGTGCGCGAGACGACGCAGTTGCAGGCGCGCGGCTCGATCTTCAACGCGGCCTTCGCCGACCGCGGAAGTCCGATAGCTTACGGCTACGGCGAGACGCTGCCCATCTACTTCAACCAGACGCCGGTCTTCCAGGTCGCCGCGGGCGACGGCGGAGGCGGAGGCGGTGGCGGCGGCGGCGCGGGCGCGCCGGGCGGCGGCCGACCCTCTGGGCGCGGGACGCTGACCGACCCGGACGTGGTGCAGGCGATGCCGCAGGCGCCGCCGCCGACGCCGCGCCCCAGCCCTCGACCCGGCGAGGAGCCGGCGCCCACGGACGAACAGCGTCAGCAGCAGCGGAGCCCCTTCTTCGTGCCGCCGTCGCAGCGGCCGCGCGTCATCCTGCGCTTCACGCAGGACGAGAAGAACCTGCTGGTGAGCGGGATGCTCGCGGGCGGTCAGGAGCTTGCGAACGCGCCGGCCGTCGTCGACGTGCCCGTGGGGCGCGGCCACGTCCTGCTCTTCGCCACCAACCCGATGTGGCGGCACCAGACGCAGGGCGCCTTCTTCCTCCTCTTCAACGCCGCGCTCAACTACGACTCGCTCGGCGTGGGCCGCGCGCCCGAGACGCCGCGCCGCGCGACACCCGCGCCCGGCGAAGGCGAGCAGCACTGAAGGGCTTATAAACGCAAAGGCGCGGGGCGCGGCTTAACACGCAAAGCCGCGCCCCGCGCCTTTGCGTTGAAAGCCCTCCGCCCTAATCGCGTCCGACGCCGAGCGCGTCGGCGACGCGGTTGATGTAGTTGAACCAGGAGGCGATGAGCGTGATCTGTAAGACGGCCCTGTCGTCGAAGCCCGCCGCGCGCAGACGCGCGTGGTCGTCGGGGCCGATGCGCGTCGCGTCGCGCGTCAGCTTCGCGACGTAGTCGAGCATCGCGCGCTCCTCGCCCGTCACCGGCGCCCGCGTGTAGTCCTCTTCGAGCGCCAGAACCAAATCTTCGTCAAGCGTGACCCGACGCAGAAACTCTGCGTGAGACTCGATTCAATAGTGGCACCGGTTGATGGCCGAGACGACCGTGGCGATCATCTCGTGCTGGCGGCGCGCGAGCGGCAAGTCCGGCGACATCAACACCCCGAAGGTCGAGAACGCGTGGTAGAGCGCGTCGGGGATGAGGCTGTGCGAGGCCACGATGCCTGACGACTCGCCGTCGGGCGTCGGGTGGACGGGCGCGGCGTACTCCGCCGGGTAGAGCCCGCGCTGCGACTCCATCGCCGCGCGCAAGCGCTCGTCGGCCTCCTCGAAAGGGACGGTCTTGATCCAGGTCATGCGTCTGTTCCTTCTCCTTCAGCTTCCGCCGCCGCGGCGCGGCCCCGGAAGACAAGATAGTAGACGGGCAGCCCCAGCGCCACCACCGCGACGCCGAGCAGCGCCTGGCGCGGGCGCCCCGCGGCGGCCGACTGCCGTATCTTTTTTCTCATCGATGTCGCCTTGTTCTGCGGACGGGTGCGGGTGGGGAAACCTGGACGGCGTATTACCACACAACTCGGGCCGCCGTGTCACGGGCGTTAAGTTGGGGCCGCGGCCCCAACTTTAGTTTGAGTCCCGGCGCCGCCGGGGCGTTGCGCGGCGCCCCCGTTTGGGGAAGAATCGGGCGGTGCCGAGAGTCAGCCTCATCATCCCGACCTTCGACCGGCCGCACATGCTGCCGCGCTGCGTCGAGAGCGCGCGGGCGGCGGGCGCGTCGGTCGAAGTCATCGTCGTGGACGACGCCTCGGCGGACTCGACGGCCGAGGTGTGCCGCCGCCTCGGCGGCATAACTTACGTGCGGCTGGAGCACAACCAGGGCGTGGCCGGGGCGCGCAACACGGGGCTGCTGGCCTCGAAGGCCGACTACGTCGCCTTCCTCGACGACGACGACCTGCGCCTGCCCGGCTCGCTCGACTTGCAGCTCGCGCTGCTCGAGGCCGAGCCCGAGGCGGCCTTCGTCGCGGGCGGCGTCGTGCTCGCCGACCAGAACCTCACGCCGACCGGCGAGACGGCCGTCCCCCGCGCCGCGAGCGGCGACGTGTTCTGGCAGGTCGTCGAACTGGGCGTCCACCTCATCCCCTCGTCGGTCGTCGTGCGCAAAAGCTGTCTGTTCGAGGTCGGCCTCTTCGACCGGGGCATCCCCGGCATAGACGACTGGGACATGTGGGCGCGGCTCGCCGAGTCGCGCCCCGCCGTGCTCGACGAGCGCCCGGTCTGCGTCTACCGCAGCCCGACGCCCGGCTCGGGTCAGGGCTCCTCCGCGCTCGGCCGCCACATGCTCGCGGCGATCAGACATCAGTCGAAGCTGCTCGCGCTCCCGCGCGCGCTCGCCGCGCCGGCCGCGCGGCGCGACGCCGCCCGCAGGAACACGCGGAGGCGCGTCGCCGACACCCTGAGCTGGCGCGCCGCCGAGCAACTTCCCCGCGGCGCCTTCCGGTTCGCGGCGTCGAGCTTCGCGGCCGCGCTCCGCATCAGCCCGCTCTGGGCTGCGCGTCCGACCCACTTTCGCGTATTATTCAGGGGACTAGCCACACTGTTAGCCGAGCGGGACGTGCGGGCCTCGCCTCCCCCGAATTGAGCACGCCGGCCGCCGGCGTGCGAGGCGTACAGGACGGATGCCCTCGGTCAGTGTCATCATCCCGACGCGCAACCGCTCGGGGCTCCTGCCGCGCGCGGTCGAGAGCGCGCGTCTCGCCGGAGCCCGCGTGGAGGTCGTCGTCGTAGACGACGCGTCCACGGACGCGACGCGCGAGGTCTGCGCGCGGCTCGGCGTCCGCCACCTGCGCGCGCGTCGGAGCCTGGGCCCGGGCGGCGCGCGCAACGTCGGACTCGTCGCCAGCACCGGTGAGTTCGTCAGCTTCCTCGACGACGACGACGTGCGTCTGCCCGGCTCGCTCGACGCGCAGGCGGCGGCGCTCGCGGCGAGCCCGGAGGCGGGGTTCACTTACGGCCGCGTGCTCTACGGCGACGGCGACGGACGCCCCACGGGCGGCTCGTACCCCGAAGAGTGTCCGCGCGGGGACATCTTCTGGCCGCTGATGTGTCGTAACTTCATCCCGAGCCCGGCGGTGGTCTTCCGGCGCGAGTGCCTGCTGCGCGTCGGACTGCTCGACGAGGAAGCGCGCGGCGTCGAAGACTGGGACTTGTGGGTACGCATCGCGGAGCAGTACCCGGCGCTCGCCGACGAGCAGGCGGTCGCGGTCTGGCGGCGGCCGACGCGCGAGTCGGGACAGTTCACCTCGCGCCCCGAGCGGCTCCACCGCCTGGCGCGACGCCTGCACCGCGAGAAGTGGCTGCGGCTGCCGCGCGCGGCCGCGGCCGCGGCGTCGGAGAGAAGCGAGGCCGCGCGGTCTTTCGCCGCGCGGGAGGCGCAACTCCTCGTGTGGGAGGCGGCCGAGGGGCTGAGGGCCGGGAGCTTGAGGGCCTTCGCGCGGGTGGCGCTGGCGGGCGCGCGCATGTACCCTGTGAGATTCGGCGGGAAGGCGCTGGGCTTCGCCGCGCGACGTGTCCGCCGCGCGGCGGCGGGGACGGACCGGGGACGATGAACATTCTGCTCTCAAAGAACAGCTTCGCGGGGCCCATCAGCGGCGCCGACGAGATAGCTGTCAACTACGCGGCCGAGCTGAAGGCGGCGGGACACGAGGCGTCCGTCCTGCTCGTGCAGCCGCCGGCGCCGGGCGACCCCCTGGCCGCGCGCCTCTGCGCGGCGGGCGTCGAGCTGACCGCGCTCGCGTCGCCGCGCTTCACGGCCTCGCTCGCCGCCGGGCGCAAGCTCGCGCTCGCCGCGATGCGCGCCTTCTCGCCCGCGAAAAAGGTTCTGCGCTCGAACTCGCGGCGCATCGTCCACGACCTCCTCCAGCGCTACCACGACGCCTTCCGCGAACACCTCGCGCGCCGTCGCCCCGACGTGGTCCACGTCATCACGCCCGACCCGGGCGCGGTGATGTTCATCCGCGCCGCGCACTCGGCGGGCGTCCCCGTCGTCTACCAGGAGGTCGGCACGCCCTTCCACCCGCCCGGCTTCGAGGAGGTCTACGAGCGCTTCGTCAAGGTGCTGCCGCTCTGCTCGGAGGTCGCCACGCTCTCGCCGTCGCTCGCGCGCGAGATGCGGCGCGCCGTGCCGAGCCTCGCGCGCGAGCCGCGCGTCGTCCCGCTCATCGCGCCGGACGCGGCCGACGGCCTGGCGCCCGCGCGCGACGCGCGCCCCGCAGGCTCGCCCGTCCGCTTCGGCTTCGCCTCGCGGCTCGAACACTTGAAGGGGCCGCTCCAGCTCGTCGAGGGCTTCGCCGCCGCGCACGGCGCGCACCCCGAGGTCGAGCTGCGGATCGCGGGCGAAGGCTCGCAGCGGCAGCAGGTGCTGGCCGTGCTCCGCCGGCACGGGCTCGCGGAGAAGAGCCGGATGGTCGGCACCTACACCACGCTCGAAGCGCGCAGCCGCTTCATGCGCGACTTAGACGTCTTCGTCCACCCTTCGTTCACCGAGGGGACGCCCAACGCCGTCATCGAGGCGATGGCGCACGGCCTGCCCGTCGTCGCGACGGACGTGGGGGGCTTGCCCGACTTCGTCACGGGGGACTGCGGCGTCCTCGTCCCGGCGGGCGACGCGGGGGCGCTGGGCGAGGCGATGAAGATGGTCGCGGGCGACGCGAACTTGCGCAGGTCGATGGGGCTTGCGGCGCGCGAGCAGTACCGGCGGCTCTTCACCTCGGGCGTGGTGATGCCGCTGCTGACGGATTTTTACAGGCGCGTCATCGCCGCGCACGGCGCGTCGGGCAACGGGCACGGCGCGGCCGGGCGGTCGAACGAGCTTCGTCACCCGTGGGCCGAGGGCGCGGGGGCGGCCGAGGCGACTCGCCGGGACGACCTGGCGGCCGTGCTCGGCGGGAACTGAGGCGCGCCGCCGACCTTCAGCGCGCGAGCCGGCGCCGCGCCGAGCGCGCCCACTCGGCGAGCTTGTGGAGCTTCGAGTCGTAGTCGTGGAGCGGCGTCGCGTCCCCCTCGGGCCACATCGTGCTGAGCGAGCCGGGGCGGTAGAAGGTGACGGTCAGGCTCCGCCTTGAGGTGCGGCACCCGTCGCGCACGGGCGAGACGGCGTGCCAGGAGTTTTGCGAGCGCACCAGCACGGCCGAGTTGCCGACGACCGGCGGGACGACCTTCACCACGTCCGCCATCTCGCCCGAGCGCAGCACGGTCAGACACCCGCCGTCGCCCTCGTCCCACGACTCGTTGAAGTAGAAGACGTGCGTGACGACCTTGTCTTCGAGGTCGACGTGCGGCCCGAGCCACGCGCGCGCGCCGTAGTGCGAGGCGTTCGCCTCCATCGGGAGCGCCGACAAATCCAGCCCCGTCATCCGCGACAGCGCCGCGCGGTACTCCGCCGACAGAAGCTCCGAGGTGAAGCGGCGCCACGGCCCGCTCAGGCGTTCGGCGTGCGCCGGCTCCCGCGCGCCCATCCCGACGAGCGAGCGCGCCTCGTACTGGAAACCCTTCTCGCCGTCGTAGCCGCCTATCGTCTTGAAGTGGTCGCGCGGGAAGGTGCGCGCCAGCGCCGCCGCGTCCGCCGGCGAGAAGAGTCCGCCGACAGCGGCCCAGCGGTACGGCTCGCCCGCGAGCGCCTCGGGCGTGAGTTTGGTCAGGTCGATCATGCCGTTTCGCGTGCGCGCCGCGCCTTCAGCCGGCGAAGGGCCGGAGCCCCTCCGCGGCGCGCCTCTCGTTGACTATCCTCAGGACGTAGCCGGAGCCGAACTCGGCCGGGACCGTGGGGCGCGCGCTCAGCTCCCAGTCCGCGCCCGCGTAATAGCGTTCGAGGTACGGCCGGTGGAGCGGGCGCAGCGACTCGACGTCTTCGGGCGTGAGCCAGTCGCGCCAGTTGCCGCGCGCCCTCGTCCGCGCCACGCGTCGGTGCTCGGCGGGCACCGCCGGCCCGGGCCTTAACTTCAACCCGAGGTACTCTTCGACCGCGCCGAGCCGCTCCTCGACCATCTCCTCATATTTACATACAAACAGCCCCGCGTGGCAATCGTGGAAGTCGAGCGGCGCGCGGACGGAGTGGCGCGCGTAATCCGCGGCCCAGCCGTCGAAGGAGAACTCGTCGCCGTTCAGCTCGGCGAAGGTCTGCAACAGTTCCCTCACGGAGACGGAGCGCGGGTCGGCCTCCTTCCGCCTGAGCAGGGAGAGGAAGGCGGCCAGCGATTCGTCCCGGTCGTAGAACGTCGAGTGGTAGGCGCCGTAGAGCAGGCGGCTGACGAGGCGGTCGCGCGGGTCGCGGACGAGGAGAATCTGTTTGTCGAAGCCGGAGAAGCTCGCGGCGTCGGCGGGCTCTGCGGGGCGGAAGGGCAGGACTTTCGCCAGCACGTCGGGCTCGCGCCGCCGGCGCAGGAGCCGCGCGAGCGGGCGGGGTCTGAAGGCGCGCGGGTCGAAGGCGCGCGGCTCGAAGAGGCAGACGGCGTCGGCCGGGAGCGCGCCCTTGACCATGTAGAAGAGTGCAGTCGTGCCCGACCTGGCCAGACCGTAGATGACGACCTTCATGCTCGACTCCGCCGCGGACGCGACTAGGCTAGCAGGGCGTCGAGCAACGCGTCCACCACGCGCGTCACGCGCACGCGGGCGGCCCCGGCGCGAGAGGCGAAAAACTCCGGGCCGAGGAGCGACGCCTCGCCTATCTTCTCGTACAGCTCGCCCCACGACCCCAGCCTGAGCCACGCGGGCAGCCCGGCCGAGCTGAGGAAGCCGTCTGCCTTGTCGGTCGGGAGCGGCCCGTGCAGGTGCGGGATGCCGAAGGAGGAGGCCGTGATGTTGCCGTGCAGGCTCGTGCCGGCGAAGAGGTCGCACGCGGCGATGATTGAGACGGCGCCGGCGACCGTGCGCGCGTCGGCGAACTTGAAGTCGCCGTTTGAAGCCTCCGCGACGAGGCGCAAGAACTCCGCGTCGCCGTGGCACCGGCCGAGCGGGAGGAGGACGACCTCGCCCCACGAATCCCGGCGGTAGCGCGCGAGCTGTCGTGCTATCTCCCCGGCGTCGAAGCCGGGGTAGGGCATGCTCTGGAAGCAGAGGACGGGAACGCTCGTGTCCACGCCGAGGCTTTTCAAGAGCGCGCGCCCCTTCGCGGCCTCGACCGCGCCGTCGAGCTGACGCCCGAGGAGGACGGCGAGGTCGGGCGCGACGTGCAGCTCGCGGCGTACGCCGCAGCGGCGGAGCTTGTCGGCCGACTGCTCGTCGCGCAGGTAGACGAAGCGCGCACGCTCGAAGACGCGCGCGACCTCTCGCCTCTCCCCGGGCGCGAAGTCGTGGGGCACGCCGCACGAGAGGTAGCAGACCGCGCCGTCGCCGCCGGGGAGTCGCGCGGGGTCGATGAGGAAGGGGCCGGGGTCTGTGTACGACAGCCAGCGCCGCGCGAAGGCGCGCGCGCGGAAGCGCTCGGCCCGCCACGCGGCGACGCGGCGCAGCGCGTGGTAGCGCAGCGAGCCCGTCACCCCGACCTCGCGCCTGAGACCGGCGCCCGCGCCCCGGACGTAGTGCGCGGCGAGCGTCTCGCGGTCAGTCCGAAGGATGTCTCCGCCGCCGACGACGAGCCGGTCGTCTTCCGAGCTTGCGTCCGCGCCCGAGCGCGCCGGTCCGAACAGCGTGCGCGCGGCGCGCGTCTCGAACCCGGCGGCGTGCGGCGCGTCGCCCGCGAGCGGCGAGTAGGCGCTCAGGGCCAGTCGCGGGTCGCGCTCTTGCAGCGCGCGTCGGAAGACGGCCGGGTAGAGCAGGTCGCCGTAGTTCTCCACGTCGAATGTGCCGAGCTGTTTGATCGTGACCACGGCGTCCGTCGGGTTGCGGTCTTCCACGCCCCCCTAGTCCTCGGGCAGATGCCCGCGCAGGAGCGGCCGGCCGGCTGAAGCGAATCTTTGGCGCGCGAACATATTTTCGCGCGGGGTGGACACTTTCGACGCCGCGCGTCGCTCTACACGAAAAACCGGAATCGTAGGCTGAAGGGAGAACATAAGGTGAGCGGTAGCGCGAATCGCCGCGTCGCGGCGGACTCACGCTAGAGCAGCTCGGGGTGGCCCGAACGTTTGGCGAGCGCGTGAAGCTCTTTGAGCCGCTCGGCCTGGTCGCGGCGCGCGACGAGGAGACAGTCGCCGGCGTCGACGACGACGAGGTCTTCGACGCCGAGCGTGAAGACGGGGCGGCCGGCCGCCGCGTGGACGAGACAGCCCGAGGTGTCGAGCGTGAAGACCTCGCCGCGCGTGACGTTCGTGCCCCCCGCCCGTTCGCCGACTCCGGCGGCGGCCAGCTCGTAGACGGCGGCCCACGTCCCCACGTCGCTCCAGCCCGGGTCGGTGACGACGGTGGCGAGCCCCGCGGCCTTCTCGAAGACGGCGGTGTCGATGGGCTCGCGGTCGAGCCCCGCGAAAGCCTCCTCCATCGCCCCGCGCTCGCGCGGCGTGCCGAGGTGCGGCGCGACCCTCATCAAGGCCTCGTGGTGCGCGGGCTTGTGGAGTCGAATCAGTTCGAGCAGGCGCGACGCGACCCAGACGCTCATCCCCGGGTTCCACAGGTACGAGCCGTCGGCCAGAAACTCGCGCGCACGCGTGGGCGAAGGCTTCTCCTCGAAGCCCGCGATTCGGTACGCGCCCTCCGCCGCCGCGAGCGCCACGCCCGCGCGGATGTAGCCGTAGCCCGTGGCCGCGTGCGTCGGCCGCACGCCGACGATGACGCCGGCCGTCTCGCGCGCCGCGCGCGCCGCAGCGAGCAGAGCGCGCCGGAACTCTTCGCCCTCGCGGAAGTAGGAGTCGGCCCAGCCGACGAACAGGACCGCGTCGGGGTCGCGCCGCGCGACGTGGAGCGCGCCGAGCCCCACCGCGAGGTTCGTCCCCAGCGGGAACGGCTCGCCGACGATTTGACCGGCCGGCACCTCGGGCAGCTCCTCGCGCGTCCGCGCCGCGTAGCGCTCGCCCGTCACGACCCACACGTCCGACGCCGCGACGACGGGCAGCACGCGCTCGACCGTCTGCCGCATCAAAGACGCCTCGCCGGCCAGCGCGTGGAACTGCTTCGGGCGCGACTCGCGCGACATCGGCCACAGCCGCGTCCCCGCCCCGCCCGCGATGAAGACCGCCTTCAACCCTTCAGACATTTGACCTCGAAACCTCCCGGCCGGACGCCCGCGCCCCGCGCGGCCGCCTACCTCGGCGAGACCCTGACCGAGGAGAAGAAGCGCTCCAGGTCGGCGGCCCCCGCCGGCCCTCGGCCGCGGGTGATGGCCAAAAAGATGTAGGCGCGGCGCGGGGTGGCGTAGAGCTGCACGCGCCCGCGCATCCCGCTCTCGTGAACGTATTCGTGGTGGAAGACCGGGAAGGGCTGCACCTGCGCCTGCGCGGATTCGCGCCGCGCCGCGCCCGGCATGAGCACGCTAAAGCCGTGCTCGGCGCTCTCTATCAGGCGCCAGCCGGTGGCCGCGTCCGGGCGGCCCTCGACCGTCGAGCGGGCGACCGCGGCCGGGGGGGCCGCGGCCGGCAACCTCGGGGCCCTGCACGCGTCCCTGATGACGAGCGAGTCAAGGTAGGTGCGCGCGACGGCGCGCGCCGCCGGGTGGTCGTCCCCGGCGCCGAAGAAGATCATGTAGTAGCGCTGCCCGGAATAGAAGGCGCGCGCCTGCATGAAGCCGGTCCGGCCGGAACCGGACGGCACCGAGACGACCGCCTCGCGCCCCTCGCACGCGCCGCTCATCGCCTTGCCGTTCGTCAGGACGCGCCCGCCCCTCGCCAGTGCATGGTTGCTCAGCCCGCTGATGCCGCCTTCGAGCGCCAGTTCGGGATCGAAGCCCGCGGGCATGTCTACGTAGTCCATCGCGAAGTTGTAGTCGCCGACCGTGACTTCGTGCAGGTTGCGAGCGAGGGTGAGCGGGCCCCTCTCCATCTGCGGCCTGCTGAGGCGCGGCTCGCCCGGAAACTTCACGCTGAAGCCGCCCGCCTCCGACGTGAACTCACGCCAGTCGAGTTTCGGCGCCGCCTGGCGCCCGGCCGCCGCCGGCGCCGTGGCCGAAAGCAAAAGGAGCGAGAGCAGGAGTCGTCGCCCGCCCTGGAAGAAGGTTCGTCCCTTAAGTGTTCCCATCTTTCCTGACCGCAGTGCTTCAAACTTTAAGACCGCCGGCGCCGTGCCCGCGCACGACCTTATAACGTTCACCCGATTCTTCTCAACTCGAACGCGTCGAGCCACACGCCCCCGAACGCGGGGCACGTCGGCGAGGCGCAGGGCTCGCGCCTGAGCGCGACGCGGACGGCGCCCGCAGGCGGCGCGTCGAACTCGAGCGCGAAGTCGCGCCAGCCGTCGGTCGCGGGCGGAAGCGGCGCCGTCGTCGCGAGCGTCGCGCCCGGCTTCGACGCCGCGACCACCTCGACGAAGGGCGGCCCGCCCGTCACGAGACTCTTCGTCCGCGCCGCGAATGGTTCACGCCCGCCGGAGTGGGCGAAGGGGCCGGTGCGGCGTGTCCCGCCCCACGCCGTCCAGAGGGTCGCGGCGAGGAAGAGCGTCTGGCAGAGCATCGCGAGCAGACCGCCGCGCGAGTTCGAGGCGACGAGCCCGACCCAGACGACCGCGGCCGCCGCCGCCGCCCACACCAGCGCCTTCGCACGCGTCACGCCGCGCGCCCACTCCTGACAGCCGAGCCCGAGCGCCAGCCCGAGCGCCATCTCGGCGAGGAACGGGAAGTGGTTGCGGCTGACGAACTGCGCGAAGCCCTCGCCGTGCCGCAGCAGCGGGAGGAAGAAGCCCAGCTCTTCGCGCTGAGCCTCCTGTCTGAAGAGGCCGAACAGCGCGCTCGCCGCGCCCACGCAGACGACCGCCGCGGCGAGCGCGCGCAGACGCCGCCCGGTCGCCGCGTAACGCAAAAGCATCGCCGCGTAGAGCGCGACGGCCGCGAGCCTCAGCGCGAAGACGCGCGACTCGTAAGGGTCGAAGCTCACCGTCCCGAGGCCGGGGAGCGGCACAGACTGTAGGAGCGCGAAGGCCGAGAGCGCGGAGGCGGGGAGCGTGACGGCGTGCGCGCGCGCGTCAGCCAACCGCCGGCGAGCGCGCCCTCGACGGCCCAGAGCGCCGCGAGCGCGAAGACCGCCGCGCCAAAGAGACCCGTCCACCAAGGCTCGACCGAGCCGTAGGGCACGGCCGCCAGCGGCAGGAGCGCGACGAGCGCGGCGAAGATGAACGACGAGAGTGCGCGCGAGGCGCGGGCGCCCGCGAAGGCCGAGCCCGCCGCGCTCCCGTCACTGCTGGCGGCGGGTGCGGCGGCGGGCTCGGACACGACTCTTCTCTTCGTCGCGGCGGGTTGCTAGTTGACGCCCCAGCCGGCGGTCGTCGCGAGCGCGCCCTCGTGCTGCTGCGTGCGGCGCTCGCGCTCGGCCAGGCGGAGGTCGCTCTCGACCATGACGCGGACGAGTTCCCTGAAGCTCACCTTCGGCTCCCACCCGAGGATGGTGCGCGCCTTGGTCGCGTCGCCCAGCAGGAGGTCGACTTCGGCCGGGCGGAAGTAGCGCGGGTCGATCTCGACGTGCTCGCGCCAGTCGAGGTCGAGCATCCCGAACGCCTCTTCGAGGAACTCTTTGACCGAGTGCGTCTCGCCCGTCGCGATGACGTAGTCGTCCGGCTCCTCGGCCTGCATCATCAGCCACATCGCCTCGACGTAGTCGCGCGCGTGGCCCCAGTCGCGCCGCGCGTCGAGGTTCCCCATGTAGAGCTTCTGCTGTAAGCCGAGCTTGATGCGCGTCGCGGCGCGCGTGATCTTGCGCGAGACGAACGTCTCGCCGCGCCGCTCGGACTCGTGGTTGAAGAGGATGCCGTTGCACGCGAACATCCCGTAGGACTCGCGGTAGTTGACCGTGATCCAGTAGGCGTACGCCTTCGCGCAGGCGTAAGGTGAGCGCGGGTAGAAGGGCGTCGTCTCGGTCTGCGGCGTCTCGACCACCTTGCCGTACAGCTCGGACGACGAGGCCTGGTAGAACTTGGGACGGATGCCCGCCTCGCGGATGGCTTCGAGCAGGCGGACGGTGCCCAGCCCCGTGACCTCGCCCGTGTACTCGGGCACGTCGAAGCTGACGCGGACGTGCGACTGCGCGCCGAGGTTATAAATCTCGTCGGGCCGAATCTGCCGGATGAGCGTGTTGAGCGAGCTCGAATCGTTGAGGTCGCCGTAGACCAGGCGCAGGTGCGTCCCCGGCTCGTGCGGGTCCTGGTAGAGGTGGTCGATGCGGTCGGTGTTGAAGGAAGACGAGCGGCGGATGATGCCGTAGACCTCGTAGCCCTTCTCCAAAAGCAGCTCGGTCAGGAACGAGCCGTCCTGCCCCGTGATGCCCGTGATTAGTGCGCGCTTCTCCATTCACTGCCTCGTATCGTGGGATGGTTTTTGCTCAGGCTTCAGAGCGTACGGGTGAATCTACCACACAAACTTGCCGCGCGCCGACCCGCGCCCTAGACGCCGGCCACGGCGCGCGCCTCCGTCACGGCCTCGCGCCCCGCGCCGGTGAAGACGCGCTCGGCGGCCAGCGCCAGCTCCTTCTAGAAGAGGTTGCTCAGGTAGTTGACGTCTAAGAGCAGGCCGTCGCCGCCGAACTCGCGGTAGAGGTTGATGTAGCCCCAGCCGGCCGCGTCGGTCGAGAGCGGCATCCGCAGCGTCCAGAAGAGCGGCGAGGCGACGACCTCTTCGCCGCCCGCGTCGCCGCGCCCCCACTCCCAGCAGACCAGCCCGCCGCGCACCTCCGCGCCGCCCAGACGCGCGTCACCGGCCTCGCGCGCGAGCACGCGCTCGCTCGCCTCGGCGTCGCCGCCGCGCCCGAGCTGCAAGGTCGCGTAGGCGAACTCGCCCAGCTCGAGCATCTGGCGCACGGCCGCGAACATCTCGGCCAAATTCTCCGCCCCGGAGAGCGCGCGGCTCGCGCGGCGGACGCGGACGTGGTTGGCCGCGCGCACGCGGCGCTCGGCGATGTTGCGGCGCAGCCCCGCGCGCACCTCGTCAACCTCGTGGTAGCGCAGACGCCCCGCGATGAGGACGACGGCCGCGCCGGTGACGAGCAGCGGCAGCCCCGTCAGCTTGCCGCCGCCTCCCTCGCTCGCGAACAGCAGCGCCAGCATCCCGAAGAGCGCGCACGCCGTGTAGAGCACGAAGGCGACGCGGCGCTGCGACCAGCCGCGCTCCAAAAGCTTGTGGTGGATGTGCTCGCGGTCGCCCTCGAAGAGCGGCTCGCCGGCGACGAAGCGGCGCGCGATGGCGAAACCCGTGTCGATGACCGGGAGCGCGAAGGCCATCAGGGGGATGGCGACCGCCACGGCCGTCGAAGCCCCGTCCGGCGCGAGAGCATCGCCTCGCGCAGGTGGTTCGGGCGCGCGAGGTTGAGGACGGTGTTGCCGAGGATGACGTCCAGCTCCTCGGCCTCGCGGACGAACGCGCCCTCCAGCGGCTTGTCGCCGGTCTTCGAGACGACGCCCTCGCGCACCCACTGCCAGAACTGCGCCTGCGTCGTCCAGAAGCTCTTGCCGCCGCGACAGACGACGAGCGCCGTGCGCTTCTGCTTCCTCTTCGCCGCCTTTCGCTTCGCGCTGCTCATCGCAATCCCCTCTCCTCCTCCTCGGTCTTCGACACACACCCCGGCCGCCACGTGGCCTTAGGATTTTCGCCCGCCCACGCCGGCTACTGACCCGTCACGTCGTACCCCCCCGCCGGGGGAAGCCTCAAGCGAGGCGCCCGAATTTTTAGCGCGCCGGCGCGGCGAGGTCCTCGTGCCTCAGAAGGCGCGAGACGAGCTCGGCCCGGCGTCGCACGCCGAGCTTGATGAAGAGGTGTCGCATGTGGAACTTCACCGCCTGCTTGGTGATGCAGAGGCGGTCGCCGATCTCGGCGTTCGTGAGCCCCTCGGCGCAGCAGAGCGCGACCTGCGCCTCGCGCCGGCTCAGGTCGTAGCCGCCCGCGACGCGCTCGAGGGCCGCCGCGAAGCCCGCGCCGCGCGCGTGGCTCTGGTACTCCTTCGGGTAGGGGTCGAGCCCGGCCGCGCGACTGCGCTCGAAAACCTCCTCGGGGTCGTAGACGAGGTAGAAGCTGCCCGCGTGCTCGTCCGAGCCGTCGTCCGTGAGGGCGCGCTTGCAGTCGATGCTGAGCTTCGCCACCAGCCCGGCGCGCGCGCGCCGGAGCGTCGTGTAGCTCCCGAGTCCCGTCAGCCCAAGCAGGCGGCGCAGGCTGAGGCTCCCGACGCGCGAGGCGCCCGCGCCGCCCGTCGCGCAGCGCCTCGTAGAGCGAGTGCTCGACGGGCGAGTGGCTGAGAGCCAGCAGGGCGGTCGCGCCTTGAGAGGACTTTTCCATCAAATTCTCTTGGGACTTGTGTGCGGGGTGTGGGCGCGGCGGTGCTCACCCTTTGTGGGTGCTAAAAAACCACCCTTAAGGCAGCGTCCGGGCGGGAATTTTCAAAATCCAACGACCTTGAAAGTCAGGACCACCCGCTTGATTGAAAGGAAGAAACTGTACTTGAAACGGCTGAAGGCTCTTTCGGCCCCACTTATTCGGCGAGGGCGCGGGCTGTTCGGCGTCGAAGGCGTGGGGATTTTAACAAAAGGCACACGCTTGTCAAATTTTTAGTCCCGCGCGGCCGACAGTCCACATTCGGACACGCGCCCCTGGGGCGGCGTCAACAAAAGTCGTCAGCCGGCGGCACGCGTCCGGACAAATCCCTCGCCCCCAGACGCACGCGCCGGCCCCCTTAAACTTACGGCCCGCTCACCTGCCCGCGTAAGAGACGCGCCAGACGGCGTTCGAGCCGTCGTCCGAGACGAAGAGCGCGCCGTCCCGCGCGACCGCGACGCCGACCGGGCGCCCCCAGGCCTGGCCTTCGGGGGTGACGAAACCGGTCAGGAAGTCTTCGTACTCGCCGGTCGGCACGCCGCCGCGCTGCGGCACGCGGACGACCTTGTAGCCGGTGCGCTTCGCGCGGTTCCACGAGCCGTGCAGCGCGGCGAAGGCGTCATGCTCGTACTCGCGCGGGAACTGACGGCCCGTGTAGAAGGCCATCTCTAGAGAGGCCGAGTGGGACTGCAAGAGCACGTCGGGCGCGATGACCTTCGGGCGCAGCTCCGGGCGCGCGCCGGGGTGTCGCGGGTCCTGGTTCGCGCCGAGGTAGAACCAGGGCCAGCCGTAGAAGCCGCCGTCGCGGACGCGCGTCACGTAGTCGGGGACGAGGTCGTCGCCGAGCCCGTCGCGCTCGTTGACCGAAGCCCACAGCTCGCCCGTGCGCGGGTGGACGGCGATGCCGACGGCGTTTCGTATGCCCCACGCGAAGGTGCGCTCACCCGTCCCGTCGGGCTTGAATTCAAGGATGGTCGCGCGCCGCTCCTCGTTCGCCTCGGGCTTCTCCCAGACGTTGGTGAGCGAGCCGACCGAGACGAACATCCGCCGGCCGTCGTTCGAGAAGGCGATGTCGCGCGTCCAGTGTCCGCCGCCGCGTAGCTGCCCGCCGCCGGGGAGGTTTGCGACGACCGTCTCGGCGGGGCCGCGCGCCTTCAGGTCGCCCGAGCGGTAGGGGAAGCGCACGACCGAGTCGGTGTTGGCGACGTAGACGTAACGCGGGTCAGGGCCCGCGGGGTAGAAGGCGATGCCGAAGGGGCGGCGCAGACCTTCGGCGAAGACCTCGACCGTCTCGGCCTTCCCCGCACCCGGCGCGGCCCTCAGCACGCGCACGCGGCCGGGGCGGCTCTCGGCGACGAAGAGGTCGCCGTTGGGCGCGGTGCGTATGAGGCGCGGGTTCTCCAGCCCCGAGGCGAACTCCTCCACGCGGAAGCCGGCCGGCGCCTTCGGCCACGCGCCCTCGGGCCGCGGGACGACGCGCGAGCCCGCGTCCACAGAGCGCGTCGCGTAGGGGCGCGGCAGGTCGGCCGCCGTGATGCGGCGGCGCACGCCCGGCGCGTCGCTCGTCCAGTCGCCGAACGCGCCCTGCCCCGTCAACACGCGCCCGCGCTCTTGCGCCGCCCGCCCCGCGCGCCGCTGACGCGCGAAGACATCGCCGCCCACAAACACCCACGCCGACGCCGACGCCGCCACGACCGCCGCGACGGTCAACGTCGTCTTCCTCATCCTCAAAGCCTTCATCTCACCCTCCCCTTGCTCTATCAACCCTCGCCCGCTGCTCTCAGATGCCCTCAGTCTCAGCGGTTCTTGTTAAGAATCCCCGAGGCCGTGTACTCGTTCGAACCGGCCTGGGAGAACCAGTAGCCGAGCTGGCGCGAGTTGAGGCGCTCGATAACGACGCGGCCGCGTTGCGCGCAGCGTTCGGTGCCGCGCGTGATGGTCTCGCGGAAGACGGCGCGGCGGCTCGACAAACTCAGGAGCCTCCAACGCCCGCCGCATTCGAGCGAAGGGTAATCGACCGTGTAAATGCGCCCCTTCGCCGTCAGCCTCATCGCCCAGGTGGTGTTCGTGTCTGTCTGGTAACCCGTCCCCGCCCACTCGCCGCGCAGCCACCCGCCGCGCGTCTGGCCACAAACGACGGCCGCCGACAGAAGCAGCAGTCCGGCCGCCGGGGCGAATCTCTTCATAAGCCTCCACGTCTGTAGTCGGTCGACGGGCGCTCAGGGCGCCGGCTCTTCCCGCGCCGCCCCGCCTTCGAGTTCCGCGACCTTCGCCCTCTTCACGTTGAGCGCGCCCCCCAGGTAGGCCACGGTGCGGCGCGCGTTCAGCAGCGCCGTCAGGACGTTGCTCAGCCTCCCGAGCGCGGCCGCCTGGTCGGGGAACAGAATCCTCTTCGCCGTGTCGAGGACGCAGAGCGTGCCGACCCTGTACCCCTCGTCGGAGGTGAGCGGGAACCCGGCGTAGAAGCGTATGTAGGGCGACTCCAGGACGAACGGGTTGTCGCGGAAGCGCTCGTCGTCGAGCGCGTCGGTGACGACGAGCGGGCCGGGCTGGAGGATGGCGTGCGCGCAGAACGAGACGTCGCGCGGCGTCTCGCGCGGCCCGAAGCCGACGCGCGACTTGAACCACTGGCGGCCTTCGTCCACGAAGGTGATGAGCGCGGTGGGCGTCTGGCAGACGTAGGCGGCGAGGCGCGCGACGTCGTCGTACACCGCCTCGGGCTCGGTGTCCAAAATTTCGAACCGGCGCAGCGCCTCGACCCGGGCGCGCTCGTCGGGCGGCAGCGGTGCTTTCATCCCTGACCCCTCATGCGGCGTGCTTCTTGTTTGAGCAGGAAATTTTATGACACCGGCCGCGCGCTAACGCAAGCCCACCGGCGCGGCCACGGCGCGGGGCGAAACGAAAGGCGGCCGTCTTCCGTAATACAGCAGTCTTCCGTTATATTAGCGCGCCCGCGCCGCCTCGGCCGGGCCGACCCTGACACACCCTCGGAGCCAAACAGACGTGTACAGACTACTCATCGCCCTCGGCCTCCTGCTCTGCCTCTGCGCGCCCGCCGCCGCGCGGGCGGAGTCCCCGCTCATCCTGCGCAGCCCCTCGGTCAGCCGCGACTCGATAGCCTTCGTCTTCGCCGGCGACCTCTGGCTCGTCGGGCTTGAGGGCGGAGACGCGCGCCGCCTGACGACCGGCGTCGGCACCGAGGCGACCCCCTATTTCTCGCCCGACGGCCGCACCATCGCCTTCACGGGCGAGTACGAGGGCAACGCCGACGTCTACGTCGTCGAGGCGTCGGGCGGCGTGCCGCGCCGGCTGACGTACCACCCGGGCGCCGACATCGCGCAGGGCTGGACGCCGGACGGCGCGGCGGTGCTGTTCCGCTCGGCGCGCGACAGCGCGAACTTCGCGCCGCGCCTCTTCACGATGCC
The DNA here is from genome assembly GCA_020200135.1 of Acidobacteriota bacterium. Lineage (GTDB taxonomy): Bacteria > Acidobacteriota > Blastocatellia > Pyrinomonadales > Pyrinomonadaceae > QHXN01. The sequence continues at coordinate 92,539 of JAIVJI010000073.1, forward strand.
GCTCGCGGGCGGGCACCCCTCGGAGATACCTCTGCCGCAGGCGTCCGAGGCGAGCTACTCGCCCGACGGCCGCCGGCTCGCCTACGTCCCGCTGCTGCGCTCCTTCCAGCAGTGGAAGCAGTACCGCGGCGGCCGCACGACGCCGGTCTGGCTGGCCGACCTCTCAGACTCGTCGGTCGAGAAACTCCCGCGCCAGAACTCGAACGACTTTAACCCGATGTGGGTCGGCGACCGCGTCTACTTCCTCTCCGACCGCGCGGGCGCCGTCACCATCTACTCCTACGACACGCGCACGCGACGCGTCGAGCAGGCGTTGAAGAACTCGGGGATGGACATCAAGTCGGCGGCCGCCGGCGACGGCCGTATCGTCTACGAGCAGTTCGGCTCGCTCCACACGCTCGACCTCGGGTCGGGTCGGACGAGGCCGGTCGTGGTCAACGTCGCGGGCGACCTGCCGTCGGTGCGGCCGCGCTTCGCGCGCGTCGGCGGGGCCCTGCGCAACGCCTCGCTCTCGCCCTCGGGCGCGCGCGCGCTGTTCGAGGCGCGCGGCGAAATCCTGACCGTGCCGGCCGAGAAGGGCGACCCGCGCAACCTGACCAACACGCCCGGCGTCGCCGAGCGCGACCCCGGCTGGTCGCCCGACGGCAAGTGGGTCGCATACTTCTCCGACGAGTCGGGCGAGTACGCGCTGCACCTCCGCTCGCAGACCGGCATGGGCGAGGTGAAGAAGATTTCCCTGGGCACCCCGCCGTCATACTTCTACTCGCCGGTCTGGTCGCCCGACTCGAAGAAGGTGGCCTACACCGACAAGCGCCTCAACCTCTGGTACGTTGACGTCTCGAAGACGGCGGCGCCCGTGCGCGTCGACGCCAACACGTACGACAACCCGTTCCGCGTCATCGACCCTTCGTGGTCGCCCGACTCGCGCTTCGTCGCGTACACGAAGCAGTTGAAGAACCGTCTCGGCACCGTCTTCATCTACTCGCTCGAAGAGAACAGGACGCGGCAGGTCACCGACAACATGAGCGACGCGCGGTTCGCGCGCTTCGACCGCGACGGCAAGCACCTCTACTTCACCGCCTCGACCAACGCCGGCCCGTCCTCGGGCTGGCTCGACATGTCGAGCTTCGACCGCCCCGTGACGCGCTCGGCCTACGTCGTCGTGCTGCGCAAAAACCTGCCCTCGCCGCTCGCGCCCGAGTCGGACGAGGAGAAGGTGACCGAGGAGCAGAAGGCCAACAACCCCGACGACAAGGGCGAGCCAAAACCCGGCCCGCCCTCGCCGACTCCCGCGCCGCTCGCGACCTCCGACGCCGACGCCGCCGACCACCTCGCGACTTCTGAAGCGACGGGCGGCACGGAAGCCAACGCGGCGGCCGCTCAGCAGCCGCCGCCGGGCGGCCCCGGCTCGGGCGGCTTCGCGGCGGCGGCCGCGAAGCCGCCCGAGCCCGTGCGCATCGACTTCGACGGCATCGACCAGCGCGTGCTGGCGCTGCCCATCCCGGCGCGCGACTACTCCGGCCTCTACGCGGGCAAGGCCGGCACCTTCTTCCTGCTCGAAGACGTGTCCGGCCCCGAGGTGACGGGGCGCGTCCTCCACCGCTTCGAGATGTCGAAGCGCCGCGCCGAGAAGGTGACCGAGGGCGTCAACTCCTTCGACCTCTCGGCCAACGGCGAGAAGATGCTGCTCGGGCTCGGCGGCGGCGGCCCCGGCGGCCCCGGCGGCGGGGGCGGCGGGGGCCGCTGGCTCATCGTCTCGGCGACGCAGCCGCTGCGCCCCGGCGAGGGGGCGATCAACACCTCCGCGCTCGAAGTCCGCGTCGAGCCGCGCGCCGAGTGGCGGCAGATGTACCGCGAGGCGTGGCGCATCCAGCGCGACTTCTTCTACGACCCGAACTACCACGGGCTCGACATCGCGGCGACCGAGAATCGCTACGAGCCGTACCTCGAACGTCTCGGCAGCCGCGCCGACCTCAACTACCTCTTCCAGGAGTCGCTCGGGAACATGGTGGTCGGCCACCACAACGCGGGCGGCGGCGACACCCCGCAGCCCGCCACGGTGCAGGGCGGGCTGCTCGGCGCCGACTACCGCGTCGAGCAGGGTCGCTACCGCTTCGCGCGCATCTTCAACGGCGAGAACTGGAACCCGTCGGCGCGCGCGCCGCTCACGCAGCCCGGCGTCAACGTGCGTGAGGGCGAGTACCTGCTCGCGGTCAACGGCCGCGAGCTGCGCTCGACGGACAACATCTACAGCCGCCGCAAGGTCTCCGAGCTGAGCGGCGGGCGCGTCGCCTACGTCTACCTGCCGAACACCTCGGGCGCGGGCTACACCAACTTCAACCGCTACTTCTTCGCGCAGATCGACAAGGACGCGGCCGTCATCGACGAGCGCTTCAACGGCGGCGGCACCGCGGCCGACTACTTCATCGACTACTTGCGCCGCCCGCTGATGAACTACTGGGCGACGCGCGAGGGCGCGGACTTCTCGACGCCGGTCGGCGCCATCTTCGGCCCGAAGGTGATGATCATCGACGAGTACGCCGGCTCGGGCGGGGACGCCCTGCCGTGGTACTTCAAGCGCGAGAAGATCGGGCCGCTCGTCGGCAAGCGGACGTGGGGCGGGCTCGTCGGCGTCTACGACTACCCCGTGCTCATCGACGGCGGCCAGGTCACCGCGCCGCGCGTCGCCTTCTACAGCCCCGAGGGCGGGTGGGAGGTCGAGAACGTCGGCGTCGCGCCCGACATCGAGGTCGAGCTCGACCCGAGGGCCTGGCGGCAGGGTCACGACGCGCAGCTCGAGAAGGCCGTCGAGGTGGTCATGCAGGCGCTCGCCAGAAACCCGCGCCCCGTCCACCGCAAGCCCGCCTACCCGAACTATTACAAGGGCGCGGGCAGGTAGACGACGACTCGCGCGAAAAAAACGTGCGTAAGGGGCCGGGAAGCGTTAAACTTCCCGGCCCCTTCCCTTTCTCCCCGAGAGGGCGCGTCACGAACTGGGAGTTCGTACGCTTTAATACTTTATCTAAGACACCCGACAAGCCCCAGCCTCTTGCCCGTAGCCTCACGGGTTTAACTGCGCGCCTGTCCGCGACTTTCCCCCGCGCGGCCAACGCGACAGCACTGGGGGAAGTCATGAGCGTTATAAACGCCAGACCATTGCCGAGCCGGGGGGGCGCCATCCTGCGCGACGAAGCGTCCACCGTCAAATCCCTCCTCGCGTCGCTGCGCTCGCACGACGCCTACACCTACAGGCACTCGCTGCGCACCGTCCGCCTGAGCCTGCTCATCGGTCGCGCCTGCGGCGTCGAGGCGGCGGGGCGGCTGCGCGACCTCTGCCTGGGCGCGGTCGTCCACGACCTGGGTAAAATTTTCATCCCCGGCGAAGTGCTGCACAAGGCCGGGGCGCTGACCGCGGAGGAGTGGGAGGCCGTCAAGCAACACCCCGCCGACGGCGCGCGCATGATGCGCGGCGTCGACGCCTCGGAGGGCGTGCGCCGCGTCGTGGCCGAGCACCACGAGCGCTGGGACGGCCGGGGGTACCCGGCGGGCTTGAGCGGCGAGGAGATAGACTTTAACGCGCGCGTCGTCGCGGTGGCGGACGCCTTCGACGCGATGACCAGCGAGCGGCCGTACCGCCCGGCGGCCGGGTACGAGGACGCGGCCGCGGAGCTGGAGCGCTGCGCCGGCACGCAGTTCGACCCGGAGGTCGTCCTCACGTTCCTGCGCGCCCCGCGCGCGCGGCTCGAAGGCATCGTCAGGGGGCTTGGCGCGCGCGACTAGGAATTTCAGGTTGACTGCGGGGCGCGTGCGCAGGACAATCCGTTCCCCGACCGTTGAGCGCGGCCGACCCGCCGGAAGTCTCCCGGACTTCCATGGCTTCAGACCTTCCAACAGACAGGAGCGTTAGCACATGAGAAAAGTCTTGCCGCTCGTCTTGCTCGCGGCACTCTCGCTGCTCGCGGCCGCGCCGGCCCGAGTCTTCAAACGCGTCTCGGCGGCGGCCCCGCCGGCCGCGTCGGGGCGGAGCTGCGGGACGGCCGCGCCCGACCCCGCGCGGATGGCCGAGGTGGAGACGGCCTTCCAGAAGTTCCAGCAGTCGAAGGGCGGCAAAAAGTCTGCCGGCTCGGTCACCATCCCCGTCTACTTCCACGTCATCAACAGGGGGGCGGGGATTGATAACGGCGACGTGCCGGACCACATGCTCCGCGCGCAGGTCAGAGTCCTCAACGACTCGTTCTCGGGCGCGACCGGCGGGGCGGCCACGCCCTTCCGCTTCGAGCTGGCCGGCGTAGACCGCACGACGAACCCCGACTGGTTCTCGATGGGCATCCAGTCCATACAGGAGCGGCAGGCCAAGGCGGCACTCCGCAAGGGCGGACCGGAGGCGCTGAACGTCTACACGACGGACGGCGGCGGCTACCTCGGCTGGGCGACGTTCCCTTCGAGCTATTCGTCGCAGCCGTCGCAGGACGGCGTGGTCGTCTACTACGACTCGCTGCCCGGCGGCTCGCTCTACCCCTATAACGAGGGCGACACGGCTACGCACGAGGTCGGCCACTGGCTCGGGCTCTACCACACGTTCCAGAACGGCTGCACGCCCGACAACGACTACGTTGACGACACCGCGGCCGAGGCGGGCCCGGCCTTCGGCTGCCCCGTCGGCCGCGACTCCTGCACGCGCAGCCGGTACCCCGGCGAAGACCCGGTCTTCAACTTCATGGACTACACCGACGACCCCTGCATGTTCCTGTTCACCGCCGGACAGACGGCGCGCATGGAGGGCATGCACGCGCAATACCGCGGGCAGTAAGTCAGTCGCCGCAGACGAGGAGTCCCCCGGGAATTTCAAACATGAAATTCCCGGGGGACTCCTCGTCTCGGTAATTGATTACTTCGCGGCGGTTCGCGCTGCGTCGGTCTGGCGGGCGTGGCGCGCGTTCTGCTCGTCGAGCCAGCGCTTGAGCGGGGCGAAGTAGTCGATGATGGCCGTGGCGTCCATCCTCTCCTCGCCCGTCAGCGCCTTCAGCGCCTCGGGCCACGGCCGGCTCTGCCCCATCGCGAGCATCTGCCTGAGCTTGGCGCCCGCCGCCTTGTTGCCGTAGATCGAGCAGCGGTTGAGCGGCCCCGTAAAGCCCGCCTCGCGGCAGAGCGCGCGGTGGAACTGGAACTGGAGGATGGCCGCGAGGAAGTAGCGCGCGTACGGCGTGTTGGCCGGGACGTGGTACTTCGCGCCCGCGTCGAAGTCCGACTCGGAGCGCGGCGCGGGCGGCGCGATGCCCTGGTACTTCGTGCGCAGCTCCCACCACGCGCGGTTGTAGTCCGTCGGCTTCACCTCGCCCGAGAAGACCTTCCAGCGCCACTGGTCGACGAGGTAGCCGAACGGCAGGAAGGCGACCTTGTCGAGCGCCAGGCGAAGGAGCAGCCCCGTGTCGGCGCTCTCGTCCGGGACGCGCTCGATGAGCCCGATGCGCTTGAGGTACTCGGGCGTGACCGAGAGCGCGACGGCGTCGCCGACCGCCTCGTGGAAGCCGTCGTTGGCGCTGTTCTGGTAAAGGTTGGGCTGCGGCGCGTAGGCCATCTGGTAGTAGTTGTGCCCCAGCTCGTGGTGGACGACGGCGAAGTCCTCCGCGTTGATCTTGATGCACATCTTGAGCCGCACGTCCCGCTGCGCGTCCACGTCCCACGCGCTCGCGTGGCAGACGACCTCCCTGTCCTGCGGCTTTGTGAAGAGCGAGCGCTCCCAGAAGGTCTGCGGCAAGGGGTCGAGCCCGAGCGACGTGAAGAAGCCCTCGCCGTAGCGCACCATCTGCTGCGGCGTCGTCTTGCGCCCGACCAGTATCTTCGTCAGGTCGAAGCCGGGGTCGCTCCGCTCGGGCTTGAGGACGGGGTAGATGTTGCCCCACGTCTGGCTCCACATGTTGCCGAGCAGGTGCGCCGGGATGGGCGCGTCCTCGCGGACGAGCGCACGGCCGTACTTCTCCGAGAGCTTCCAGCGGGTGTAGGTGTAGAGCGAGTCGTAGAGCGGCTTGACCTGGAGCCAGAGCCGCTCCATCTCGGCGGCGAACTCCTCCGGGCTCATGTCGTAGTTCGAGCGCCAGAGCGCGCCCGTGTCTCTGAAGCCCATCTCGCGCGCGCCCTTGTTGGAGAGTTCGACGAAGCGCGCGTACTTCGCCTTGAACGGCGGCGAGATGGAGTGCCACCCGAGCCACGCGCGCTTCAGCTCCTCGGGGTCGCGGCTCTCGGCCATGATGGGCTCAAGCTCACTGAGCGTCAGGCACTTTCCCTTCTCACCCTCGGGGCAGTACTTCCCCTTCCCGTAGTCGCTCGCCAGCGACGCCGTGATCTTCGTCAGCTCCTCGCGCTCCGTGGGGTTCGACGGCGCGGGCGCGACGAGCGCCAGCTTGAGCAGCATCAGCTTCCGCCGCGTGTCGTGCGGGAGGCTCAAGCGGTCGAACCGCGTCGCGGCGAGCGCCAGCTCGGTGACGGCGGCGGTCAGCTCCTCGTTGGCCTCGGCGGCGAGCAGCTCCGTGTCCTCGGTGATGAAGTTCTCCTGCACCCAGCTCGCCCGGCTCACCTTGAGGTTGAGGCGCGCGAGCCTCTGCTCGGCCTGTTTGACGAACTCGTTCGCCCCGGCGACGGTCGGCCTCCCGGCCGCCGGCGCGCGGCGCCCGCCGGTCTGCGCGAGCGAGACGACGTTGAAGGAAAGCGTTAAAGAGAGCATGAGGGCGGCCGCGCCCGCGCGCCGCCTCGCCGTGTGGGACAGTCTCATACCGAAACCTCCGGGCCGATTCGTCTGAAATCCGGGCTGATAAGTTTGGGGGGGAAGAGCCGCCGCCATTGTAGCGCCGACCCCGCCCCGCGTCATAACGCCGTTTGAACCTGACGCGGCCGCCGTGCGTAAGCACACACGCGACCCCGGACGCCCGAACGCCACGCACACCGAAGGAGCCAAAGCAGATGCCTGCGACGAGCACGCACCTTTCCAAGCCTGTCACGTTCGCGGTGTTGATTCTCGCCGCCCTCGCGCTCGCCGCCGCCGCTCCGCGCGCCGCACACGCGCAGGCGGCCGGCGGTTTCGAGCTGGTCAAACTGGCCGAGGGCGTCTACGCCGCGACGCGCACCGAGCCGCCGGGGCTCACGGTCAACGGCAACAGCGTCTTCATCATCAACGACGACGACGTGGTCGTCGTCGACACCACGCTCACGCCGGGCACCGCGCGCGAGGAGATAGCGGCGCTGCGCAAACTGACGGGCAAGCCCGTCCGCTACGTCGTCAACACGCACTGGCACGACGACCACTTGATGGGGAGCGTCGCCTACCGCGAAGCCTTCCCCGGCGTCGAGTTCGTCGCGCGCGGCGAGACGCTTGAGCAGGTGAGGAGGGGCGTCAACCTCGAAGAGTTCCGCCGGGCATTCGCCGGCGACTCGCGCGTGCGCCGCGACATCTTCGACAGCTACGTCACGGGCGCGGGCCTCGCCGCCGCCTACGCGGACGCGACCGCGAAGCCGTGAGCCGGGCGTTCTATTGACGCGCCCGGCCGCGAGTTGCTACCGTTCGCCTCGCCCCGACCAGCCTCCCCGATTTGGACCCGCACCGAAGCTTGAAAGGACACGTATGCCCACCACCTCGAAGCGCGGCGTCCGGCCGCCCGCGCCCCTCGCGCTGTCGCTGCTCGCGCTGCTCGCCTTCGCGTGCGCGCCCGCCGCGCTGGCGGCGCCGAGCACCTTCACGGTCTCGACCAACAAGCACTACTGGCTCAAGGACGGCGCGCCCTTCATCACCGTCGGCTTTAACCGCTACGACGTTTGGAACACGTCCGACCCGGCCAACGACGGCCTGACGATCGCGCAGTACGTCCAGCGCATGGCGCAGAACGGCTCCAACGTCATCCGCGTCTGGGCCGAGCAGGGCGACCAGAACGCCTCGGGCGAGTTCTGGCTCGAATACCCCGCGGGCGTCTACCGCCCCGCGCAGGCCGCCCGGCTCGACGAGCTTTTCGACGCCTGCGACCTCTACGGCGTCTACGTGGAAATCTGCCCCTGGGACACCTGGAACATCAAGAACAACTGGGCCTCGCACGCCTACAACTCCGCCAACGGCGGCCCCGTCGGCACCCCGGCCGAGGTCGTCACCAGCCCGAACGCGCGCGCGCTAATCAAGAGCAAGATTCAGTACATGTACAACCGCTGGGGCTCGCGCCCGAGCTTCTTCCTGTGGACGTTCAACGAGATCGACATCCTCAACACCAGCTCGGCCGCGCAGCAGGACTTCGCGCGCGACGTCGGCGCGTTCATCAAGTCCGTCGACCCGTACCACCCCTTCACCGTCTCGTTCACCGGCTCGGGCGCGGGCAACCCCGACGTCGTCAAACTCCCCGAGGTCTCGGCGGCCGACATACACTTCTACGGCGCCATCTCGGGGACGGGCGGCGCGGCGAAGGTGCGGGAGACGGCCGTCGTGCGCGACGGCGGGTACATGAACTTCGGCAAGCCGCTCGTGCTGAGCGAGTGGGGCGTGGCGCGGCAGGCGAACTCGGACGACCTGGTCAACGCTCTGGCGTGGGGGGGCATCGCCGTCGGCACCAGCGGCGCGGGGATGGTCTGGACCGACCGTTACACCTACGGCGGCATCAGGGCCAGCCACCTCGCCATCCTGAAGTCGCTCCGCGACTTCACCTCGGGGGTCAACTGGGCCGGCTTCATGGACAACCACCACGCGCCGGCCTCCGAGGTCTCGGACGCCGCGCAGGCCGTCAACACCTACGCGTGTCTGAACAGGACGCAGGCCATCGTGCTGCTCGTCCACAACCGCGTCGGGTCTTCGACCGCGACGACCGTCACCGTCTCGGGGCTCAACCCCGGCATTTACAGTGTGGACATCTGGAGGACATACGCGGGCGGGAAGTACGGCTCGACGACGGCGGCGACGAACGCGCAGGGGCAGCTCGTCCTGAGCGCGCCCGCCATCCCGACGATGCAGGCGCTCTACATACGGCAGCAGTAGCCGGGCCGGTCTTCAGCGCGAGTCGCGGAGGATGACGACGTCGCTGGTCGTGAGGCCGTTGGCGAGCAGGAGGCGGCCCTCGCGCGAGAGGTCGAAGGAGTAGAAGATTTCGCGCGTGTAGTTCGTGATCTGCCGCGCCTCGCCGCCTTCGAGCGGCTGCCGGCGGAGGTTGGTCACGCCGTCGCGGTAGTCCGTGTAGACGAAGGCGCGCGCGTCGGTCGTCCAGTGGATGGAGGACATCCCGTTGGCCTCGTTCTGCGGCACTTCTAAGACGCGCGCGGGCCCGCCGCCCGCCGCGGGGATGACGGCGATGCCCCACGGCGCGCCCGGGCGCTCCTCCTTGTGCCAGTAGGCGACGTGCCGCCCGTCGGGCGAGACCGACGGGCGCATCGAGAGGTTCCGCGTCAGGCGCTCGGGCTCCCCGCCCCCGATGGGCACGCGCCAGAGGCTCGTCTGCGACCCCTCGCCCGCGTGCTCGTAGACGACCCAGCGCCCGTCGCGCGTCACCTGCGGCCAGTTGCTGTTCTCGTCGCCGGCCGTCAGCCGCACGGGGTTGCTGCCGTCCCTGTCCATCCGCCAGATTTGCCACGCGCCCGAGCGGTTCGAGTGGAAGAGCACGTAGCGCCCGTCGGGCGAAGAGACCGGCGCGTAGTTGCGCCCCGCCCCGGCCGTCAGCTGCACCTGCCCGCTGCCGTCCGCGGCCATCTCCCAGATGTCGGCGTTGCCCGACGCGTCGGAGGCGAAGAGCACGCGCCCGTCCGGCGTCCACGACAGGTCGACGTAGCGACCGGCGCCCGACGTTATCTGCGCCCGCCGCTCGTAGTCGCCGGCCTGCGCGAGAAAGATGGTCGTCAGCGTCTGGCTCTGCACGGAGGCGAGCGAGAGCGCGTCGTCCGAGAGGCTGAGGTCGCCGTAGTCGGTGAGGTCGTTGGTCAGGCGGACGGCCTCGCCGCCGGGGTAGCCCACCCGCCAGAGCTGGCGCATCGAGATGGTCTCGTCCATCGCCGAGAGCAGCAGCCCCGAGCCGTCCGCGAGCCAACGCAACTGCCCCACGTCGCTCCAGCGCTTGCCCGGCGAGAGCTGCCGCTCGCCGCCCCCCTCCAGCCCGACCTCCAGCGCCTTCAGAAAGAATCCGTTGGCGTCCGCGGTCTCGACGACGAAGGCGAGGCGCTCGCCGTCGGGCGAGAAGGCGGGCGCGGCCGCGGCCGAGAAGTGCTCGGGGTAGTCGCGCGCGGCGACGGCGCGCTCGCCCGTGCCGTCCTCGCCCGCGACGTACATCGTCTCGCGCCCCTTTGACGCGTCGGCGACGAAGTAGGCGAGACGCCGGCCGTCGTGCGAGACGCCGACCGAGCCGCCGACGCCGCGCCTGATGAGCTTGACCGAGCCGCCGAGCCACGGCACCTGATAAAGGTCGAAGCCGCCGCCCTCCTTCGACGCCACGGTGTAGTAGATGTATGTGCCGTCGCGCGAGAAGGTCAGGTTGCGGTAGTAGGCGTCCGAGGGCGGCACCAGCCGCACGCTGTTCGAGACGGCGACCTGCCGCACCCACAGGCCCTGCTTGCCGGCCTCGTCGATGACGTAGGCCACAATCTTCCCGTCGGGCGAGAGCGCCGCGCGCCTCACGTTCCCCGAGGACGTTATCTTCGCCGCCGAAGCCCTCTGGAACGCGTCGCCCGCCACGCCCCGCCGCTGAAGCAGGCCGAAGTGCCAGAAGCACAGCCCGGCCACCAGCAGCGCGGCCAGCGCGACCGACGCCGCGAGCCACACCCGCCGCCCGCGACGCGTGGACGCCGTCACACTCGCGGCCGAAGGCGTGACGGCGGCGGCCGCCTCGACACGCGGGCTCGCCGCGACCGCGCCGGCACTCACATTCGCGCGGGCGGCGCTCTCGTCAACCTGCGGCGCGACGGCCGTCACATCCTTCGACGCCGCCCGCGCGGAAGGCGTCGTGTGAGTCGCGCGCGCGCCGGCGTCGGTCAGGTGCGGCGCCTCCCACGAGCCGATGCGCCGCAGCAACGCGTCGAAGCGCGGGTCGTCCCCCAGGGCGCGCAGCCGCGGGTCGACGCGGACGAAGGCGAGACCGACCGCGTGCTCTTCGGCCGCGCGCTCCAACCACTCGAACGCCTCGTCGCGCTCGCCCAGGAGCGAGTAGACGACCGCCACCTCGTAGGCCAGGGCCCCGCGCGCCTCGCCCTTCCCAGTCAGCTCCGCGAGCGTCGCGCGCGCCTCGGCCGCGTCGCCGCACGAGGCGAGGACGTGCGCGTACTTGGCGCGCGTCGTCGGCGTGTCGCCCGCGAACGCGCGCTCCTGCTCGTAGACCGCGAGCGCGTCGTCGCACGCGCCCTGCATCTCGTGGCACCAGCGCAGCACGATGTGCGTGGACATCGAGCCGGGGTCGAGTTCGAGCGCGCGCCGGCACTGCCCTATCGCGTCGTCGAAGCGGCCGGCGAGGAACAGGACGTTGGCGACGCCGGTCGCCACCACGGGCGAGCGCGGCGAGACCTCCTCCGCGCGACGAATCTCCGCGACCGCCTCGTCGTGCCGGCCGCGCGCCGACAGGTTGAACGCGTGCCACCGGCGCGCGACCGCGCTCTCGGGCTTGAGTTGGACGGCGCGGCCCAGCTCGCGCTCCGCGCCCTCCCAGTCGCGCTCGTAGTAGAGCTTGACGAAGCCGAGCGAGGCGTGCGCCTCGGCGAGCGCGTCGTCGGCCTCGACCGCGCGCAGGGCGGCCGCCACCGCGCGCTCCCACGCGCCCTCGGGCGGCGGCTCGACGTACCAGTTCATCAGCGCGTAGCAGTCGGCCAGCTCCGACCACGCCATCGCGAAGCGCGGGTCGCGCTTGACGGCGCGCTCCAGCCGCTCGACCGCCTGCCGCAGGCCCTCGGCCGTGCGGCGCGTGGCGAAGTAGCGCCCGGCGACGTAGAGCTGGTGCGCCTCCTCGTCTTCGGTGAGCCGCGGCCCCGTCGTCGTCGGCGTGACGTGTATGGCCTGCGACGGCTGCCCCTGCGTCGGCACCGTCGTGCGGCTTTTGAGCGGGTCGCCGGTCGAGACGCCCGGGTCGCGCGCGGGCGCGGCGGCGCCGTCCGACCTCGCACGCCCGTCACTATTGTCACGGGCGTCGCGGGCCGCCTCGTCGCCCATCAGGTGCGGCAGGAGCGCCTGCGCCACCTTCTCGGAGACCGAGTCTTCGACGGCGAAGAAGTCGGTGAACTGCTCGTCGAACTTCCCGGCCCAGAGCGGCGCGGCGTCGCGCGTGCGGACGAGCTGGACGGTGACGCGGACGCGTTGGCCTACGCGCTGGATGCGTCCGTCGAGGACGTAGGCCACGTCCAATTCGTGGCCGGCGAGCGCGGCGCTCTGCTCGCCGTCGAAGTACTTGATGACCGAGCTGGTCGGGCGGACGACGACGCCGCCGACGTTCGAGAGCTTGGTGATGATGGCGTCGGCCATCCCCATGCCGAGGAATTCGTCGCGGTTCTCCTCGTGGCTCAGGGTCTTGAAGGGGAGGACGGCGATGGACTTGCCCGCGGGCGCCGCCGGCTCGGCGTCGCCGATGCGCGTCTCGGCCGTCGCGGGGAAGTAGGAGGGCGCGCCGACGGGGCGGCCTTCGAGGTAGTGCTCGATGTCGCGCGCGAACTCGTCAACCGACTGGTAGCGCCGCTGCTGCTCCTTCCGCAGCGCCTTGAGGACGATGTTGTCGATGCTCCCTGAGAGCTGGCGGCGGAGTTTTTCGAGCGAGCCGTCGCGCACGCGGCTGACCGAGTCGGGCGTTATCTCGACGGGGTCGCGCCCCGCGGCGGGGATGACCTCGATGAGGTTGACGGCGACGCTCGGGCGCTCGGGCTCCTGCTCGCAGATGACGCGCGCCATCTCCTCGGGCGAGCGGTTGCGCAGGTTGTACGGGCGGTGGCCGGTGAGCAGGTCGTAGAGCAGGACGCCTAAAGAGTAAACGTCGCTCACCATCGTCACCGTCTCGCCGCGCACCTGCTCCGGCGAGGCGTACTCGGGCGTCATCAGACGTAGCGCCAGCGTCGTCGGGTCGAGCGCGCGCCCGCCCATCTCGGGGTTGAGGAGCTTGGCGATGCCGAAGTCTAAGAGCTTGGGCGCGCCGTCGGCCGTGACCAGCACGTTAGACGGCTTGAGGTCGCGGTGGATGACGAGGTTGTGGTGCGCGTAGGCGACCGCCGCGCAGACCTTGAGGAAGAGGCGGAGGCGCTCGGGCGTCGAGAGCTTGTGCGCGTCGCAGAACTGGTTGACGGGCAGCCCCTCGATGTACTCCATGACGAAGTACGGCAGCCCGTCGTCGGTCGTCCCGCCGTCCATCAGCCGCGCGATGTAGGTGTGGTCGAGCGAGGCGAGGATTTGCCGCTCCTGCCGGAAGCGCCGGAGGATGAAGTCGGTGTCCATCCCGCGCTTGACGAGCTTGATGGCGACGCGCTTCTGGAACTCGTCGTCGGCGCGCACCGCGAGGTAGACCGCGCCCATCCCGCCGCGCCCCAGCTCCCTCACGATGCGGTACGAGCCGACGCGCCGGCCGATGAAGGGCGCGGCCTCGCCGTACATGCCGGCGTCGAACGCCGCCGCGTCGAAGGCCCCGGCGACGGCGCTCCGCGCGGAGTCGCCGACGACGCCCGCGACCGCCGGCTCCTCGATGAACGCGCCGGCCTGCTCGTCCGAGCGGATGAGCATCTCGACCTGACGGCGCAGCTCCGCGTCGCCGGCGCAGGCCCGCGCGAGGTACGCGTCGCGCTCCTCGGGCGCGAGGTCCATCGCGGCGTCGAAAACGCCCTCTACCTGTTTCCAGCGTTCAGGGGTCACGGGGGAGCTTCTCTAAAAAAGGCGGCCGCGCTGGTCGGCAGACTTGCGCGCCGGCGGCCGCCCACGAAAAAACACCGAGCGCTTACCGGATGATTCTCGAAATGAAGCGGATGCTTTCTGAAAGGGCGGCGGCGCCGCCGCCCTGCGAGAGGCAAGACCTTTGCAAAGACGCGCCGATTATAACAAACCGCCGCCCCCGAGAAAATCCGCGGCCGTCCGTCAACAATCGCTTCGAACGCGCGGGCGTCTGGCGTTATCATACGCCCCCCGACAAAAACGTCACGGCCCTCCTCGGAGCCCGGAGAAAGCCCCGGCGCGAGTGCGTCCGTTCGAGACTTCCCGCGCGACGGCACACGCCCCGACCGACCCCCGCGACGCATCCAGAAGTCTTGCTCGCCCCCGTTTTCGGCCGGCCGCCGGATGGAGGCGCACTCTCATGCAGCACCGTCAACGTCGCGGCCCGTCGCGCGCGCACGGACTCTCGCGCAAGACTCTCGTCCTCGTTGTCTTCGCCGCGCTGGCGGCCGCCGCCGGGCTCGCGCTGTCACGCGGGCGGGTCGGGCAAGGCCGCGCTCTCGCCCGACGGGCGGTTGCTCGCCACGGCCGATTACTCCGAGGTCTAAGTCTGGCGCTACGCCGGCGGCCAACTGCTGCGCACCTTCGGCGCGTACTGGCTCGGCTCGATGAAGTGCGTCAAGTTCACGCCCGACGGGCAGTACGTCGTCGGCAGCGGGACGTGGATTCCCGGCCTGACCCGCAGCACGATTCTCATGTGCCGTGTCTCGGACGGCGCGCTCGTGCGCGAGTTCGGCGTGAGCCACGACGTGAAGTCCATCGCGCTCTCGGCCGACGGCCGACTCCTCGCGGCGGCCGTCGGCGGCGGCGACTACGTCGCGGCCGAGATGGTCAGGGCCTTCCTCGACTCGGCCGAGTACCGCCGGCGCTTCGGCCGCTAAGGATTAACCACCGGAGACGGGCGGGCTCCCGCCGCATAACTTCACATTTTACTGATACGCGCGGGGCGCGTTTTGCGCGTTAACGTCTGAAGGCCGGAGTTCCGGCCCACCCTTCAGTCAAAGGTAACGACCCGGAATGAATGCACGCGCCGCTCTGACCCGCAAGCTAAGACAACTCTGTTCCGCCGTCCTCCTCCTCGGCCTCGCTTCGGGGCTGGTGCCCGCCGGGGCGCAGACGAGGCGCGCGCCCGCGAAGACGGCGGCGCAGACCGCCACGGCCTCCGCGCCGAAGAAGGCGGCGGCCTGCACGGGCGCGTGGACGGGCGTCGTCACCTACACGCGCGCCCAGACCAACACCAACAACAAGACCGTGCCCCGCGTCTCCGGGCGCGGCGAGGACACGACGAACTGGGAGATGAAGTACGACTACCGCGCCACGGTCTCCGTCCTCGAAAGCCCCGAGCGCAACGGTTCGAGCGTCGCCCGCGCCACCGTCGGCCACACGATGACCTCGAACGAGACCGTCACCGCGCGCGAACGCAACTCCTGCGACCGCGGCAAGTCCTGGCAGGTGATGACCGGCACCAGCACCTCGAAGACCGAAACGTCCGGCAACGCCGGCGGCCTCGAAGCCAACGCACACGTCGGAGTCAACGCCGACGGCACCTACACCGTCAGCGTCGGCGTGCCGCAGATCAAGGGCAAGACGACCGGGGAGCAGAAGAGCACCTACGGCGGCCAGTGCGTCCCGAAGGAGGGCAAGACGCTGACGGTGCCGCCGACGGAGACGAGCATCGACGGCAACTCTCTGACGAGCGACGGCACGCACCGCGTCAACCCCGCGGACCCGAACCGCCTGAGCGGCGGCTTCACGCACACGTGGCAGAACGTGACCGAGACGCTCACGTGGAGCCTGCAAAAGTGCGGCGCGCCGCTGCGGCTCATCGACCTGAAGTTCGAGCACCCGCGCTACCCGAATTTTGACGACTGGCGGGAGATAGCCGAGCAGACGGGGACGGTCGACGGCAACCTCGTCCGTGTCAAGGCGAAGGTCCTCAACGCCTCGGGCGAGACGAAGTACGCCGACGTGCGCTTCAAGGAGACCTACAAGGGCGACAAGTGGGACGGCGCGCGCGCCGACGCGCCGCTCGCCGACAGCGTCGTCTCCGTCCGGCTCGAACCCGGCGAGGAGCGCGAAGTCGAGACGGTCTGGGACTCTTCGGGTTATGCGTGGTTCGACGACGGGCGCCCCCGCCTCGTCCAGCGCATCAAGGCCGAGCTTGAGGAGAGTGGACAGAAGACCGACGAGCTGACGAAGAACTTGAAAGTAGCGCCCAAGCCCGTCGTCCTCGTTCACGGGCTCTGGAGCAACTGGCGCGCGTGGGAGGCGTGGCAGAACATCCTGACGACCTCGCACAGCTACGACTGGAAGGCTTTCCCCGTCGGCGAGCGGGCCGAGAAGGGCCTGATGAACACGGGCGGCGAGTTCCTCTCGGCGGGGCCCACCAACGGCATCTTCGAGAACTCGCAGCAGGTGGGCAAGTACATCCGCTACGCGCAGGAGGAGCGCAACGCCTGGCACGTCGACGTGGTCGCGCACTCGATGGGCGGCCTCATCACGCGCCACTACATACACAACTTCATGCCGCCCTCGCCGGACGGCCGCCCGCAGGTCACGCACCTCGTCATGCTCGGCACGCCCAACCTGGGTAGCCCCTGCGCCGACGTGATGAACACGACCTTCGAGGTGCTGGGCAAGAACGTCGAGGCCATGCGCCAGCTCAAGCCCTCAGTCGTCGCCGAGTTCAACAGCGTGACGACGAGCCGCAAGGGTGTGAAGTTCTCCGTGCTGGCGGGGAATCCCCTGCCCGTCATGTGCAAGACCGTCGCCTGGAATGACGGCGTCGTCCCCGTCGAGTCCGCCGTCTGGAAGATCAAAGACAACGCGCTCTCGAAGAACGTCCACACCGACCTGACCGGGGCGGCCGACTTCTCAAACTTCGTCAAGCCTCGCCTCGCCGTCGGCCCGAAGGGCGACCACAACCCCGAGCGGCCCGAAGCGGCGGGGCTGCGGCAGTTCCCCGGCCAGCTCAACCAACGCGACGGCGGCGCCTCCGCGCCCGCGTTCCTCAAAGCCTCTTACGGCGCGCGCGTCGGGGCCGCGTTCGCCGCCGGCGAAGAGAACTTCCGCCCGTCGTTCGCCAGAGAGGTGAAGCTCGCGCCGAAGCAGACGGTAGAGATCGAGATTCCCGTCGCGGGGGCGGCGAGCTTCGGCGTCACCTTCATGGCCGGCGCGCAGGTCTCGGCCACGCTCGCCGACGAACGCGGCGCACCGCGAGGCAAGAACCTCGCCGGCTCGCCCGAATCGCGCGGCTTCTTCCGCACCATCTTCGTCGAGCAAGACGTCAACGCCGGCACCTGGAAGCTGAGGCTGGAGAACACCGGCACGCTCGAAGCCCCGGCGGTCGTCGCGGCCTGGAGCGACGCCGCCTCGAAGAAGTTCTGAGCGGCGCGCGGGCGGGCCACAGGCCGGAGAAAATTCCCATGCCAAAACTATTGCATTCAAACCCCGTCTCGCGCTAATCTCCGCATGTGGGCTTCGCCCCCTCCTCTCGGCTCGCTCAAGGCACACTAACCCTGAACCGCCATTTCAGGCAGCCTTAGTCGGATTGGACTAGCGCGTTTATTTAGAGCAGCGCCAGCACGTTGTCGAGAACTGACAACGCGGCCTCGGTGAGAGTGTCCGCCAAGTCATAGGTCGAGTCGCCTTCCGCCTCTCCCGTCATCGTCTCCTCCTGGGCGAGTTCGGTGGGCGGCGGGGGCGGGGGCGTCGGCTGGGGTGATCCGTTCTGAATTTCGCCAGCCTGAGCCGAGCAGGCCAGCAGTAAAATAAGCACGGAAGCACGAATTATCTTAAACATCTCCTTACACCTTTCGTTTTATGAGGGTTGACCGCAACATTCGCCGCACGTATTCTTAAAGTCTTGGCGGCATTGATACCCATGCAAGAGTTTTGCAGGGGCGAAGAAAGGCTGACCTCACATGACTTTAGCAGAAGAATACCTGAAGCAACTAGATGGCCCATCGGTAACCGCCGACGAACGCGCCCTCGGGCGCTGCCGGCAGGCCGCGGACTTTATCTTTAAGGGTCAGTTCGAGGCGGCCGGCGAGGCGCTCGGCGGCCTGTGGCGTGGCGTCGGCGAGAGGCCGGAGACCGGGCATTTGGAGGCCACGACCGAGGCCGAAGTCGTGCTCCAATGCGGCACTTTGACCGGCTGGCTCGGCAGCGCCCGGCACATCCCCGGCGCGCAGGAGCGCGCGAAAGACTTGCTCTACCAGGCGCTGGAGACGTTCCGCTCTCAGGGGGTGGCATCGAAAGTTTCGGAGGCGCAGTACGAGCTGGGCATCTGCTACTGGCGCCTGGGCGCGTTCGACGAGGCGCGCCTGATGATGACCGAGGCGATGAAGCCCCTGACGGACGCCGACGTCGAGCTGAAGGCGAAAATTCTAATTAGACGCACCCTCGTCGATGTCAGCGAGAACAAGTATTACGAGGCGCTCGACCTGCTCAAGGAGGCCGAGCCGCTCTTCGGGCTGGCGGGCGACGCGCTCAAGGGGCGCTGGCACGGGCAGAAGGGGCTCATCTTCAGGAGGCTCGGCACGGCCGAGCGGCGCGCCGAGTTCTTCGACAGCGCGATCATGGAGTACACCGCGGCCATCTTCCACTACGAGCAGGCGAAGCACGAAAGGTACTGCGGCACTAACTTAAACAACCTCGCCTTCCTGCTCTACAAGCTCGGCCGCTACCGCGACGCGCACGAGCAGCTCGACCGCGCGCAGCTCATCCTCACCAAGCTGAAAGACCCGGGGACGCTGGCGCAGGTGGACGAGACGCGCGCGCGCGTGCTGCTGGCCGAGAAGAAGTACCGCGAGGCCGACCGCGTCATGGCGGGCGTCATCAGGACGCTTGAGCAGGGCGGCGAGGCGGCGCTGCTGGCCGACGCCCTGACGTTGCGGGGGCTCATCTGGGCGCGGCTGGGGAGCGGCGAGGGCTCGGCCAACATCCTGCGCGAGGCGATGCGCCTGGCGCGCGACGCCGGGGCCAGCACGCAGGCGGGGATGGCCGCGCTGACGCTCGTCGAGGAGCACGGCGCGACGTGGCGGCTGTCGGCGTCGGAGGCCGCAGAGGTCTACCGCTGCGCCGACGAGCTTCTGAAGGACACGCAGGACGCGGAGGACATCGCGCGGCTGAGGGCCTGCGCGGCGGTGGTCGTCGAGCGGCTGGCGGGGATGCGGCTCGACGACAAGAACTTCAGCTTCTACGGCGCGGTGCACGAGCTGGAGGCGCGGCTCATCGAGCAGGCTTTGGAGAAGGAGGCGGGCAGCGTCTCGCGCGCCGCGCGGAGGCTGGGGCTCAAGCACCAGTCGCTCTCGCACATGCTCACGGCGCGTCACAAGAAGCTGATGCACAAGCGCACCCCGCCCGAGCGGCGGCGGCGCAGCATCATCAAGAAGGACTGCTGAAGCGCCGCCCGGCTGACAGAGAACAATAACCGCGGAGACTTTCGGGGGCCGAGATTTCAAATTTGAAATCTCGGCCCCCGAAAATTTTATAAAGTCTCGGCGCCGTGCGCGGGGGTGCGGCGGTCGGTCAGGCTCAGGAGGTAGCCGACGGCGACGACGACGGCGCAGCCGATGAGGTTGAACCAGAGGAAGGCGATGTCCGTGTAGTGGCTGGCGACCCAGACCGAAAGCATCCCCGCCAGCAGCCCCCAGAACGCGCCCCGCGCGCGCGCGCGCCTCACGCCCACGGCGAGGACGAAGACCCCGAGCAGCGAGCCGTAGAAGAACGAGCC
>JAIVJI010000050.1 GCA_020200135.1 Acidobacteriota bacterium
CCTTGACGTTGCGCAGCTTCGGGGTGTTCACGCCGACTACTTCCTGTGCCGCGCCATTACCCGCGCCTTTAGGCCGAAGGGCGGCGCGCCAGTCGAGGGGGATGACGCCGGACCCTTCCCGCGCGTCCAGTTCCACCATCGCGACGATTCGGCCCGGCACGTCGGCCTCGGCGACGAGCGCGCGCGTCTGTTCGCCGGTCAGGCGCAGGCGAAGTTGTTCGAGCCGGGCGGCGGCGCGTATCGCCTCCGGGCTCATCAGCGTCGCCCGCAACTTATAGTTGTAGGAGTGCTCGGTGTGGATGACCCGCAAGTCGAAGGCTCCGCCAACACGCCCGTTGGCGCGCCAAGATTTCCCCACCTCCATGGCCTGCCCCGCGCTCCATGAGAGGTATGCTTCGGACCCCTGTGGGTTGTTTGCCGTCTCTTGGGACTGCGCGGCCGCCGTGCCTTGGATCGCTGACAAGGGGCCTGCCGACAGGTTCAGCAGCAACAGGGCGATGAGGGGAAGAGCGGTCTTTCTCATGGGGGGACGTTCCTTTCGTCAGTTCAGGGGTTGAAGGCGAGACACTAGACGCGAGGCGTCACGGTCAGTTCTTCCGAGTGTCGGGTGACGGGTGCGGCCGGCGCCGAAAAAGGTCGGGCGAGGGGTACGGCAGGTCGGGCTGGCCGTTCGGCGGTGCGGCCGCGCCGCCCCCTCGGCGTGTTAGGGGCGGCGCGGGAAAAAGTCTTCAGACGGCCGTGACCTCTTCCTCTTCGACGAGGTAGGGCGTGACGGAGGCGGCGCGCGCGCCGGCGTCTTCGTCCTGGGCGAGGATGGCCTGGACGATGGGCAGGCTCAGAGAGCGCGCCTTCTGGATGCCGGGGACGGGCTTGCCCTTGGCGTAGACGGGGTGGCGGCCGTGCTCCTTGTACCACTCGGCGAGGTTCGCCGTCTTGTGCATGTTCTCGATGATCTGCCGCCAGCCGACGCCCGTGTTGTAGGCGCAGAAGGATATCTCGCCCTCCTGCGTGCCGTAGGGGATGACGCACATCTCGGTGCGGCGGAAGTCGTAGTTAAATAAATCCTGGAACCACATGCCCTCGACGCAGAGGACGCGCCACGTGTCGGCCGCGTCGTCCGACTTCTGCTTCATGCGGTCGTTGCGGTCGGAGTTCGAGCTGGTCGAGGAGGGCTTGAACAGGTTGATGATCTGCGAGACGGGGAAGCCCTCGGGCGCGCGCTCGGGCCGGAAGTTGCGCATGATGGCCATCGCGAGCTGCGCCATCGTCAGCTTCTTGCCGCGCGCGGTGTCGGTGATGACCGCCACGTCCTTCATGAACTGCTCGTAGTCGAAGAAGTCGAAGAGCGACTTGAACTCGCCGGTGTGGCGGTTGACGACCGCGAGCGTGAAGATGCCGCAGTTCGGGTGGCAGTTACACGAAGACCAGCCCCACGGCGCGTCCGCGCCCTGCAGCATGTCCATCACGGACGTGAACGCCGAGTACGACGAGAGCGGGAACCAGTCGCGCAAAGCCTTCACCCGGCCGCCGAGCTGCCGCTCGAGGTCGCCGGCCATCCCGGAGAGCGTGTAGCGCTGCCGCTCGCGGATGTGGTCGGGCACGTCCTCGTCGCGCCCCGTGAAGGAGACGGGCTGGAAGGCGATGGTCTGCACCTTGTCGATATTCTTGGCGGCGAACTCGACGATCTGGCCGATGGCGTCGTCGTTGACGGTGTTGACGATGGTCGTGACGAGCGTCACCTTGATGCCGACCGAGGCGAGGTTCTCGATGGCGCGCAGCTTGACGTCGAAGAGGTTGCCGACGCCGCGGTGCTTGTTCTTCTCCTCCGAGACGCCGTCGAACTGGAGGTAGACGCCGTGCTGCCCGGCCTCCTTCGCCGCCTTACAGAATTCGATGTCCTCGGCGTAGCGGATGCCGTTGGTGGCGGCCAGGATGCGGTAGAAGCCTACCTTCCTGGCGTAGGCGACGGCGTCGAGGAAGTAGGGCGAAAGCGTCGGCTCGCCGCCCGAGAAGAGGATGATGATCTGGCGGCGCGGCTTGAAGGAGACGGCGCGGTCGAGGATGGCCTTGGTGTCCTCGAACGTCGGCTCGTGGACGTAGCCGACCTGGTTGGCGTCCATGAAGCACGGGTCGCACATCATGTTGCAGCGGTTCGTCAGGTCCACGGTCAGCACCGCGCCGCGGCCGAACTTGATGTCGGAGGTCCCGTGCTTGTGGACGTGCGCGTCCTCGGCCGAGCGGAAGTCGCGGCCGAAGAAGAGCGACTCGATGCGCTCCAGAAAGCGCGCGTCGGTCGCCATCAGGTCTCGGAACTCGCCGTGCTTGGGGCAGGTCTTGGTCATGTAGACCTTGCCGCCCTCCTCGAAAATCTGCGCCTTGATCTCGCCGGGGTGCGTGTGCATGAGGGTTTCGAGCGGCGTCTCGCCCGAGATGACGCCCTCGCGCACCTCCTTGACGCAGCGCGGGCACAAGGAGTCGGTCTCGCGCGGGAAGCCGAGCGGGGGCGCGGTGCGCTCGTAGGACTTGAGGAGCGGCCCCGGCGCCCACGTCGGGCGCACGGCCTCGCCCTCGGGCACCCGCCGGTTGACGGACTGGAAGGCCTTCCACGCCACGTCCGACAGGCTCGAAACCAGCTTCGACCGCTTCACGCCGCTGAAGCGGCTCTTCTCGGACTCGCCGCGGCGGAAATTATCGCTGAACAAGACTCTTCTCTCCTTAATCGAGGGCGGCGCGCGGACGGGGGGCGCGCGGATAAACGGTTATTAAGTGACACGGGCGCGACACCACGGCGAACACACGACGACCGGCCGTCCCGAAAGTCCGTGACATAATAAAGGCATCTGTGTGCAAACACAAGACGTTAGCCGGCTTCCGCCCTCCGCCTCTTGCCTTTTGTCGGGCTGTGCCCGTACCATCGCTCGCCAGTCTTTACTTCAATCCCGCGCTTTTAACTCTTATGGAAATACACCCCACGGCAGTCGTCAGCCCGCGCGCGGAGCTAGCCCCGGACGTGCGCGTCGGGCCGTACGCCGTCGTCGAGGGCGAGGTCGTCATCCGAAGCGGCTGCGAGATAGGCGCGCACGCCGTCGTCAAGCGGTTCACGACTTTGGGCGAGCGCAACCGCGTCTACGAGCACGCGACCCTGGGCGGCGAGCCGCAGGACGTGAAGTTCCGTGGCGAGCCGAGCCGGCTGGTCGTCGGCGACGACAACCTGATACGCGAGTACGTCACCATCCACCGCGCGAGCGGCGAGGGCGAGGCTACGGTCGTGGGAAGCCGCAACTTCCTGATGGTCGGCGTCCACGTCGCGCACAACTGCACGTTGGGCGACGACAACACGCTCGCCAACGGCGCGGCGCTCGCCGGGCACATCCAGGTCGAAGACCACGTCTTCTTCTCCTCGAACGTCGGCGCGCACCAGTTCGTCCGGTTCGGGCGCTACGCGATGGTGGGGGGGAAGTCGAAGATCGTGCAGGACGTGCTGCCGTTCTTCACGACCGACGGCAACCCGCCGCGCGTGCGGGGCTTGAACGCCATCGGGCTGCGGCGCGGCGGCTTCGCGCCCGAGTCGCGCGCCGCCCTCAAGCGCGCCTACCAGGTCCTGTTCCGCGCGCGGCTGCCGCTCGCCTCGGCGCTCTCGGCGCTGGAGGAGTCGGGCGACGAGCACGTCCGGCACCTCGCGCGCTTCATACGCGCCGCGCGCCGCGGCTTCACGCGCGAGGAGCGCGAGACCGCGGTCTCGACCGAGCGCGAGCTGCTCTTCGAAGTCTCGCGCTGAAACTTTTAAGACTTGGCGTCAAAGGGCGGGACTCTTCCCCTTCATCTATGAGCGAACGTGAACAGGGCATGACCGTCGCGGAGTTGGCGGCGCTGGTCGGCGGGCGCGCCGCGGGCGAGGCTGAGGCGCGCGTCTGGGGCGTGGCGTCTCTGGAGGCGGCGGGCGACGGCGACGTGGCGTTCGTCGAGGACGAGAAGTTTTTCGGGGCGGCACGCGCGTGCCGCGCCTCGTGCGTCATCGCGCCGGAGGGCTCGGCGTCGAAGCTCGAAGGCTCGGGGGGCGGCGTCGTCGAGGCGGCGCGGCCCAAGCTCGCCTTCGCGCTCGCCGCGCGCGCGCTCAGCCCGCCGCAAAAACTTCCCGGGCACGTTCACCCGGCGGCGGCCGTCGCGGAGGGCGCGCGCCTGGGCGAGGGAGTCTACGTCGGGGCGGGCGCGTCGGTGGGCGAGGGCGCGGAGCTGGGCGACGGGACGCAGGTTCACTCGAACTGCGTGGTCGGGCGCGGCGTCCGCGTGGGGCGCGACTGCGTGCTGCGGCCGAACGTGGTGCTCTACGAGGGCGTCCAGTTGGGCGACCGCGTCGTGCTGCACGCGGGCGTCGTGGTCGGCGCCGACGGGTTCGGTTACGTGCGCGACCCCGAAGGCGTCTACCACAAGTTCCCGCAGGTGGGCACCGTGGTCATCGAGGACGACGTGGAGGTGGGCGCGAACTCCTGCATCGACCGCGGGGCGCTCGGCGAGACGCGCGTCGGGCGCGGCTCGAAGATAGACAACCTCGTGCAGGTCGGCCACAACGTCTGGATAGGCGAGCGCGTCGTCATCGCCGCGCAGACCGGCATCTCGGGCAGCACCGTCATCGAGTCGGACGCCATCATCGGGGGGCAGGTCGGCTTCGGCGACCACGCGCGCGTCCTCTCGGGCGCGGTCATCGGCTCGCAGGCCGGCGTGCTGCCCGGCAAGATCGTGCGCCCCGGCGTCTGGTGGGGCACGCCCATCCAGCCGCTCGAAGAGTACAAGCGCCTGAACGCGCTCTGGGGGCGGCTCCCGCGCATGCGCGACGAGATACAGGAGCTGAAGCGGCAGGTGAAAGAGCTGCTGGCGCGGCTCGACGAAGAAGGCAAGTAGCCCTCCCGGCCGACCCTCAAGAATTCTTCCAGCCTCTCAAGGCGTTGAGCACGGCGTCGGCCGCGCGGAGCGAGGCGCCGCCCGCGCCGAGCCGCGCCGTCGCCGCGCGCAGGCGCTCGCGCACGCGCGCGTTGTGCGCGGGTTCGAGCAGGGTGAGCAGCTCGCGCGCGAGAGACTCGCCGGTGAAGTCGCCCTGCATCAGCTCGGGCGCGACGCGCTCGCCCGCGATGAGGTTGACGAGGCCGTAGTGCTCGACCTCGATGAGGCGGCCGAGCGTGTGCCAGTTGAGCGCGGAGACCTTGTAGACGACGACGAGCGGCGTGCCCACCATCGCCGCCTCAAGCGTCGCCGTGCCGCTGCACACGGCGGCGGCGTCCGAGGCCGCGAGCGCCTCGCGCGCCTCGTCGTGCGCGACGCGCAGCACGTGCGGCATCCCCGAGCCGATACATCTGTATCTGGTCAGGGCTTCGACCTCCTCGGGCGAGCGGCGCGAGGCGAGCGCGACGACGAACTGCGCGTCCGGCCTCTCGCCCCAGGAGAGGCGCGCGGCGGCGTCGAGCATGACGGGTAGGATGCGCTCGAACTCCTTGCGGCGGCTGCCCGGCAGGAGCGCGACGACCGGGCGCGCGGGGTCTAAGCGGTGGCGCGCGCAGAACTCCCCGCGCGTCTCGCGCGGCGCGGCCGCGCCCGCAAACGGGTGGCCGACGAACTCGACGTGTGAGACGCCGCGCGCCGCGTACCACTCCCGCTCGAAGGGGAGGATGGCGAGCAGCAGGTCTACGTCGCGCCGCACCTGCCGGACGCGGTGCGAGCGCCAGGCCCAGAGCTGCGGGCTGATGTAGTAGATGACGCGCAGGCCCCGCCGGCGCAGAGCGCGCGCGAGCGGGAGGTTGAAGTCGGGCCAGTCCACGAGCACGACGGCGTCGGGGCGGCGCTCGACCGCCGAGCGCCGGAGCGCGCGGTAGGCGGCCCAGAAGCGCGGCAGCGCGAGCGCCACCTCCGCCAGGCCCGTGATGGCGAGGTCGTCCTCGCGCACGACCGACTCGACGCCGGCCTCGCGCATCCGCGCGCCGGTCGAGCCGAACAGCTCGAACCGCGCGGCGGGCGCTCGCTCGCGCAGCGCCTCGACGAGCGAAGCCGCATGCGCGTCGCCCGACTCCTCGCCCGCCACCAACATCAGGCGGAAGCTCTCGCCCGTCTGCCCCGACATCCGCGCGATGATAGCAAGCGCGCGCCGAGAGTGGCAGCGCGAGGGCTACTTAACTTTGGTCGGGTCGCCGGTCTGGTGGTCCTCTATCTGGAAGCGCAGGAACTCGTGGACGGCGGCGAGCGCCTCGGGGGTGCGCGCGCGGATGCGGACGCGGCCGCCGCGCCCGGTCTCCTCGAAGGCGTAGGTGATGTCGGCTTTCAGGCGCGACATGCGGTCCGCGCCGGGCGGCGTCCGCGCGTGGACGAGCATCGGCGTGTCGAAGTCGCCGGCCGCGAACATACGCGAGACGTGCGCGAGGTGTTGCCTGACGCGTTCGCGGTTCGCGGCGTCGGCCGCCGTCTTAGTCTCGACCTGTATCACGCCGCCGTCGCGCGTCAGCAGGAAGTGGTGCTCGGTTTCCGTCTGCGAGAAGCCCATCGCGCGCGCGCCGCGAGCGTTGACCTCCGCGAGGTGCGAGTCGTGCCCGCCGCCGTGCTTCGCGTCCGACTTGCCGCCCTCGCCCGGCCCGGCGGCCTTCACGCCCGCCTTGCCGTCGTTCATGAGGGGGCAGCCCGCGTGCCCGTCGGCGTCGTGCCGCGCGGCATCGTGCTTCGCGCCGCCGTGCTTCGCGTCGCCGTGCTTCGCATCGTGTTGCGCGTGTCGAGCGCCGGCGGGGGCCTCCGCGCGCTTCTGCGCGCGGGCCAGCGCCGCGAGTGAGCCGGCCGCGAGGAGCGCGGCGGCGCAGAACGTCAGGCTAGTCTTCTTCGTCATCCTCTTTTCGCCTCTCCGCGCGCTTGGACGCGCGCACGCGGGGTGCCCCGCCGGGCCCCTTGCCGCCGCGACGCCCCGCGCGTCCGGCCAGCGATTCGAGCAGACCGGCGCGCGCCCCTTCGGTCGCCCCGGTCAGCCGCGAGTCCCACTCGGCGAGGATGGAGCGCAGCTCGCCGCGCAGCTCAACCAGCTCGGTGAGCCGCGCCTCGACCTCGGCCAGCTTCCCGGCGGCGAGCGAGCGCACCTCGCGGCAGGGCGCGCCGCCGCGCTCGCGCGTCCGCAGCACGCGCGCCAGCT
>JAIVJI010000051.1 GCA_020200135.1 Acidobacteriota bacterium
GAGCACGCGGTTCATGTCCTTGCCGAACGTCCGGCCGCGGCCGACGGGCAGCACCCACGTTTCGGCGAAGGTGACGCGGTGCGGGCGGTCGGCGATGGAGATGCGGTCCTCGAGCTCGGTGTCCGAGGGGTTCAGGTAGCTGATCCGCTCGGTCAGGCGCGAGAAGGTGTAGGTCATCGTCAGCGAGAAGTCGCGCGAGAAGCGCTTGTTCGCCTGGAGCTGGAGCGCGTTGTAGCGGTTGGTTCCGTTGTACTCCTGGACGAAGACGTTGCCGAACTGCGGGAACGGCAGCAGCGTCGACGCGCGCGTGATGTTCGCGGTTGTGTTGAGCACGCTGCCCGTGCCGGGCAGGAGGTTGCGGAACGGGTTGGTGATGGTGGCCGACAGGTTGGTGTTGGCCAGGTTCGCGCTCGCGTCGTCGGTCCCGAGGAACTGGCGCGGGACGAAGTTGATGTTGCGGTTGACCGCCTGGTCGTAGCCCCACGAGGAGACGAAGTTGCCCTCGACGACGAACTGGCCGGGCAGCTCGCGCTGGAAGCCGACGATCATGCGCGCGAACTTCGCGTTCCTGCGCTCGACCGGAATGATCGGCGCGTCCGAGGCGCCGATCGCGCCGCCGAGACCCGTCAGCAGGCCGAGGCTCGCGCCCGGAGTGGGCAGCAGGCTGGCCGAGCCGCCGGGGAACGGGTTGGTCAGGTTTCCGGTAAAGGTCGCGCCGCTGTTGGTCGTGACGAGCGTCTGCGTCGCGGCGGCGAATCCGACCTGCTGAGGCGTCTCGATCTGGAAGGGCGCCATGAAGATGCCGAAGCCGGCGCGCAGCACCGTCTTCTCGTTGAGCTGGTAGGCGGCGCCGACGCGCGGCTGCCAGTTGGTCTTGTCGGCCTCCCAGACCTCGCGGTTGTTCTCGTCGGCGAAGGTGTAGCCGCCCCTGACGCGGAACTGGTCCGGCGGGAGCAGGAGGGCGCGCGCCGCGGCCGACTGTGCGTTGTAGGTCGTCGTGTAGGCGGCGCGGGCGGCGGCGTCGACCGAGGTCGGCGTCGCGAAGTCGAAGCCGCGCAGGATGCGGTTGTAGCGCTCTGTGAGCCCCATCTCCAGCTCGTAGCGGAAGCCCATGTTGAGCGTCAGCTTCTGCGTCGCGCGCCAGTCGTCCTGGATGAAGAAGCCGTGGTAGAGCGACTGGACGGAGTAGGCCGCCGGGTTGTCAATCGAGCTCGACGAGGGCAGTCCGAGGATGAACTGCGACAAGTCGCGCCCGTAGGCGCCGCGCGTGGCGGCGTTCGAGTTCGACGCGGGCGCGGTGTACTGGCCGTCGAAGGTGTACTGACCGCCCTGGTAGTTGTTGCTGACGAAGTTCTCGCGCGTGATGCGGAGGTCGTAGCCGTAGCGCGCCGTGTGGTTGCCGAAGAGCTGCGTCATCGTCGGCTGGATGGCGCCCATCATGAAGGGGCGCGTGCGCCCCTCGTTCCAGTCGGATCGCTGCGCGCCGAGCGTGGAGCGGGTGTTACGCGCCGCGTCCAGGTTGGTGATGATGAAGCGCGGGATGTACTGGTAGCCGCGGAAGGCGTCGACCGTCGCCGCCGCGAAGCCGAGCGAAGCCGGGTCGAACGAGGCCGCCGGGCGGCGCACCTGCTCGAAGCGGTTGAAGCTCAGGCGGACGGTGAAGACCGAGCTGTTCGTCACCGTGTTGGTGTAGTCGATGCTGCCGCCGTCGTTGGTGCGGTCCTCGAAGCCGGACGTGATGGGGAAGTCGTTGACGACGCCGAAGGCGTCCTGCCGGTCCTCAGGGTTAAAGCTGTGGTAGTACTTCCCGAAGAGACTCTGGCGGTCGCTGAGGCGGTGGTCGAAGCGCATGAGCCACGCGCGGTAGTTCTGCACGCGGTTCTGGTTCGAGAAGAAGTTGTTCTGGAGGCCGCCCGTGCCGGTGCCGGTCGTGTTGGGCAGCGGGTAGTAGCCGAGCGCGGCCAGCGCCACGGGGTTGAGCAGGTTCGTCGGGATGACGTTGCAGTTCGGGAACGCGGCGGTCACCGCGCCCGAGGTCGGGCAGCCGAACGAGCGGCGCGTGACGACGCCCGTCGTGTTGTTCACCGTCACGTCGAACGGGTTGAAGATGACCGTGTTGCTCGTCGAAGCGATGTTGGTGCGATCGGTGATCAGCTCGGAGAAGTCGCCGGTGCGCATCCGCGCCGTCGGCACGGTGAAGAGCTGCGGCTCGGCGATGTTGTCCTTCAGGCGCTCGTAGGAGGCGAAGAAGAATGTGCGGTCGCGGCCGTTGTAGATGCCGGGGAGCCGGACGGGGCCGCCGAGGACGCCGCCGAAGCGGTGGTACGTGCGCTCGGGGCGCTCCTGCCCGGCGCGGTTCGCGAAGAAGTTGTTCGCGGTGCGGCTGCGGTCGCGGTTGAAGTACCAGCCCGAGCCGTGGAGGTCGTTGGTGCCGCTCTTGACGGCGACGTTGACGGTCGCGCCGGCCGAGTAGCCCTGCTGCGCGTCGAACTGGCTGGTCTGGACCTTGAACTCCTGCACGGCGTCCGAAGGGGGCGAGAAGCCGACGCCGCCGTCGAAGGCGTAGTTGGGCGAGCCGTCGAGCGTGATCTGGTTCGAGCCGGTGGCGCCGTTGGTGCGGAAGGCGGCGAGGTTGCCGTTCGAGGTCGGGCCGACGAACTGGGGGTTGCCGACGTAGGCTACGCCCGGGGCGAGGGTCGCGAGCTGGTACGCGGTGCCCTCGGCCAGCGGCAGCTCGGCGATCTGCTGGTTGCTGATGGTCGTGCCCGTGCTGACCGAGCCGGTTTCGAGAACGGGCGCGGTGGCGATGGTCGTCACCGTCTCGCCCACGCCCGTCACGGACAAAGGCACGTCGAGCGTCAGCTTGTCGGCCACGCGAATCTCGATGTTCTCGCGCGTGGTGTTGGCGAAGCCCGAGGCGGTGATGGTCAGCGTGTATTTTCCGGGGTTGAGGAGCGGGAAGTTAAAGTTGCCCTCCTCGTTGGTGGTGACGGTGTTGGCGACGTTCGTCTCAACATTTCTGATCTCCACCGTCGCGCCCGGGAGCGCGGCCCCGTTCGGGTCGGTCACGGTGCCGGCCAGCGAACCCCGGGACTCCTGCGCGCCCGCGGCGACGAACGCCAGCAGGAGCAGCAGCACGGCGGCGAAGCCTCGGCTGAATGCGTACTTACTCATTACTCTTTTTCCTTTTCCAGATGTCTAGCGGTTGAACGGCAACGCGACTGTGCGTTCTCACAAGGGGTTAGACTTTGCCGTTCGCCGAAAAGGAGTTCCGGTTCGCGGCGCGCAGACAATGATTCGCAATCGTTCGGGTCGGGTTCTGGCATCTCCCACGGCCGGACAGGCCGGGGCGGTCGCGGGTCTCACACTCAAACAGACAGGGCTTCGTGACTGTGCTTTCCGCTGATAACTCCGAGTCCGTTCGGGGTAACTGAGTAAGGTCCGATGGTTTTACCAATTAACCACTTTGGGAAACTCTGGCGTAGCTTGCAGCTATCGAAACTAGAGAAAGCGAAACATGAAAGCGATGCAGATTTTCTATGAAACCGGATTTTTTGTCAAGTTCATTTGTAACCAATCACAAGAATAGTTGTTCAAGGGTCTTACCAATTAAATTAATTGACCCGACCGAGAAGTTAATTTTTAAGCTGCTCTTTGATGCCACTGACGCTTCAGGCGTTCTGTCGGGGCGGACGAAGATGCGAGCAAATTCATAGTAATAGCGAGCCGAAGATTTCCCGGCGCCAGACTGTATTTGCGACATTTATCCGCCCATAAAAATTATGACTTTGAGTTTTACCAGGCGCCTCTCTTAGTATTCGTCCTCCTTGAGACGATTGCTTATGACCCACCTTGAACGGATAAAAATCTTCGACACGACGTTACGCGACGGCGAGCAGTCGCCGGGCTGTTCGATGAACCTGGCCGAGAAGATTCGGCTCGCGCGCGCGCTCGAGGCGCTGGGCGTGGACGTCATCGAGGCCGGCTTCCCCATCGCCTCTGA
This sequence comes from Acidobacteriota bacterium, assembly GCA_020200135.1. Lineage (GTDB taxonomy): Bacteria > Acidobacteriota > Blastocatellia > Pyrinomonadales > Pyrinomonadaceae > QHXN01. The sequence continues at coordinate 4,004 of JAIVJI010000051.1, forward strand.
CGGCGACTTCGCGGCGGTCAAAGCGGTCGCTGCCGAGTGCCGCGAGGCGACGGTGGCCGCGCTCTGCCGCACGACCGAGCAGGACATCCTGCGCGCGTGGGAGGCCGTGGGCGGCGCCGCGCGCCCGCGCCTGCACACCTTCGTCGCGACCTCGGACATACACCTCGAACACAAGCTGAAGAAGTCGCGCGCCGAGGTTCTGAAGATGACGCGCGCGGCCGTCAGGCTCGCGCGCTCGTTTACGGAGGACGTGGAGTTCTCGGCCGAGGACGCGACGCGCAGCGAGCTCTCTTACCTCTGCGAAGTCTTCGCGGCGGCAGTCGAGGAGGGGGCGAGCACGCTGAACGTCCCCGACACGGTGGGGTACACGACGCCGACCGAGTTCCGCGAGTTAGTCTCGGCCGTGCGCGAGCGCGTCGTGGGCTCGCGCGAAGTGACCATCAGCGTCCACTGCCACAACGACCTCGGGCTGGCGGTGGCGAACAGTCTGGCGGCGCTCGACGCGGGCGCGCGGCAGATCGAGTGTACGGTCAACGGCATCGGCGAGCGCGCCGGCAACGCCGCGCTCGAAGAGGTTGTGATGGCTTTGCGCGTGCGCTCCGACCGCCTGCCCTACGCGTGCGGCGTGCGGACGGAGGCCATCTACCCGACGAGCCAGCTGCTCTCCGAGGTCATCGGCTTCGGCGTCCAGCCGAACAAAGCGGTCGTCGGCCGCAACGCCTTTGCGCACGAGGCCGGCATACACCAGCACGGAGTGCTCTCGAACCCGCTCTGCTACGAGATAATGACCCCCGAGTCTGTCGGCGTACACGCCAACAGCATAGTCCTGGGCAAGCACTCGGGACGGCACGCGCTCTCGCGACGCTTCGAGGAGTTGGGGTTCACGCTCGACGCGCAGGGGCTTGAGGACGCGTACCGCGACTTCACAAAGCTCGCCGACCGCAAGAAGAACATCTACGACCAGGACCTTCTTTCGCTCCTGCCCGCGCGGCAGCAGCGCGAGTTGCGCCAGGAAGGCGGCGCGGTGGAGCTGAATTACGCTGAGGCAGTCGGGGGGTAAGCTTTTTTACCGAGAGGTTCGGCCATCTGCCCGGGGCCTGTATTAAAAGCCCGGGCCGGTGGTCGATTTTCGTGAAGACGGAAAGGTTTATGAAGTTAAAGATAACTGTCCTGCCGGGGGACGGCGTCGGACCCGAGGTGACGCGCGAAGCCGTTCGCGTGCTGCGTACCGTTGCCGAAGTCTACGGCCACGACTTTTCATTCGACGAACAACTCTTCGGCGGAGCGGCAATCGCGCGCACCGGGAGCCCGCTCCCCGCCCCGACGCTCGACGCCTGTCTCGCCGGCGACGCCGTGCTCCTCGGTGCGGTCGGCGCGCCCGAGTTCGACGGGCTCGCGGGCGGCCTCAGGCCCGAGGCCGGTCTGCTCACGCTGCGGAGCGCCTGCGGAGCTTTCGCGAACCTGCGCCCCGTCGTCTGCCACGAGGCGACCGCCGACTCGTCGCCCCTCAAGACGGAAGTCGTCGCCGGCGCTGACCTGCTCATCGTCCGCGAGCTGCTCGGCGGGCTCTACTTCGGCGAGCCGCGCGGGACGAGTCGTGAGGGCGAGCCGCGCGAAGCCTTTAACACGATGCGTTACACCGAGGTTGAGGTCGAGCGCGTCGCGCGCGTCGCGTTCGAAGCGGCCGAGGGGCGTCGGCGGAAGGTGACTTCGGTGGACAAGGCGAACGTGCTGGAGACTTCGAGGCTCTGGCGCGAAGTCGTCACGCGCGTCGCGCGCGACTACCCGGGCGTGACGCTTGAGCACGCCTACGTCGATTCGTGCGCGATGCACCTGATGCAGAACCCGCGCCGCTTCGACGTGCTGTTGACCGAGAATCTTTTCGGGGACATCCTCTCGGACGAGGCCGCGGTCATCGCGGGCTCGCTCGGCATGCTCGCCTCGGCAAGCGTCGGCGGCCGGGTGGACATGTACGAGCCCGTCCACGGCTCTGCGCCCGACATCGCCGGCGACGGAGTCGCCAACCCGCTCGGGGCCATCGCCTCGGCCGCTCTCCTCCTCAGACACACGGCGCGGCTCGAGCGCGAGGCTCAGGATGTCGAGGCGTCAATCCGCGCCGTGCTCGAACGCGGCTACCGCACCGCCGACATACAGGGGCTCGAGGGACGGTGTATAGTCGGGACGGGCGAGATGGGCACGCTCGTCGCCGAGTCGGTCGCAGAACTGGCGGACATGCGCCACGCCTATCACGCAGTTTGAAGAACAGACGTTAGATGTCGGATGCTGGATGCCAGTCACTGTCTTCTACCGGCGTCCGGCATCCGACATCTGACATCCGGCTTTTATGTCACGTACACTTTTCGAGAAGCTCTGGGACGCGCACGTCGTCCGCGCGGCGGCGGGCGAGCCGGCGCTGCTCTATATCGACCTGCACCTCGTACACGAGGTCACCTCGCCGCAGGCTTTTGACGGTCTGCGCGCCGCCGGACGCAAGGTCCGCAGACCCGACCTGACCGTCGCCACCGTAGACCACAACGTCCCGACCACTGACCGCAGACTTCCCGTCGCCGACCCCGTCGCCGCGAAACAGATGGAGACGCTCCGGCACAACTGCCGGGAGTTCGGCGTCACCCTTTTCGACGTAGGCACGCCCGAGCAGGGCATCGTCCACGTCATCGGGCCCGAGCTGGGTCTGACGCGGCCGGGGATGACCATCGTCTGCGGCGACAGCCACACCAGCACGCACGGCGCCTTCGGCGCGCTCTCCTTCGGCATCGGCACCAGCGAGGTCGAGCACGTCCTCGCCACTCAGTGCCTGCCGCAGTCGAAGCCGCGCACGATGCTCGTTAAGATTTCGGGTCGGTTGTCGGAGGGCGTAACGGCGAAGGATTTGGCGCTGGGATTGATAGGACAGATCGGGACGGACGGCGCGACCGGCCACGTTCATACCTCGAAGGCAGACGCTTCGCCCCGCGCGGCGATGCCTGGAACCAGGCGCTCGAATACTGGCAGGGTCTCAAGGGCGACGAGGGGGCTGAGTTTGACACTATCCTCGAGTTCGACGCCGCCGGGCTCGCGCCCTTCGTCACCTGGGGCACGAGCCCCGGTCAGGTCGTGCCGGTCACGGGGCGCGTGCCCGACCCCGACGGAGCGCGCAACGAGAGCGACCGCCGCTCGGCCGCGCGCGCGCTCGAATACATGGCGCTCGCCCCAGGGACGCGCATCGAGGACGTTCCGGTTGACCGCGTCTTCATCGGGTCATGTACCAACGCGCGTCTCGAAGACCTGCGCGCGGCGGCCGGCGTCGTCCGAGGCCACAAGGTGAACCGCCGCGTGCGGGCGATGGTCGTGCCCGGCTCGCAAGCGGTAAAGCTTGCCGCCGAAGCTGAGGGGCTCGACGAAGTCTTCCGCGAGGCCGGGTTCGAGTGGCGCGAGGCGGGCTGCTCGATGTGTCTGGGCATGAACCCGGACACGCTCGCGCCGGGCGAGAGGTGCGCATCGACCAGCAACAGAAATTTTGAAGGGCGGCAGGGCAAGGGCGGGCGCACGCACCTGGTCAGCCCGGCCATGGCGGCAGCGGCCGCCGTCGCGGGACACTTTACGGACGTACGCTCCTGGAAATACAACTGACCATGCTTCCCTTTCGAGTACACACCGGCGTCGCGGCTCCGCTCGACCTCCCCAACGTCGACACCGACCAGATCATCCCGAAGCAATTCCTCAAACGCGTCGAGCGCACCGGATTCGGCCAGTTCCTCTTCTTCGACTGGCGCTACGCGCCGGACGGTTCACCCGACCCGACCTTCGTCCTGAATGAGCCTCGCTACGCGGGTGCTTCAATCCTGCTCGCGGGGCGCAACTTCGGCTGCGGCTCCTCGCGCGAGCACGCGCCCTGGGCGCTGCTCGACTGCGGCTTCCGCGCCGTCATCGCGCCGACCTTCGCGGACATCTTCCAAAATAACTGCACAAAGAACGGCGTGCTGCCCGTCTCGCTCTCGGAGGGGGAAGTCGAGGAGCTAATGAGGCGCGCGCGCGAGGTGGACAACTACCGCCTGACCGTCGATTTGGAGCGGAGTGAGGTGCGCGACGTTCACGGCTTCTCCGCCGCTTTCAAGCTCGACGAGTTCCGCCGCCGGTGCCTCCTCGAAGGTCTCGACGACATCGGCCTCACACTCAAGCACGACTCTTTCATCAAACAGTTCGAGCAGCGCCGACCCACCTGGATGTAGGGCGGGACGGCGGCCACGTCCACGGCCGGGCGAGAGGTTTGACACGGCTCAAGCCCACAGGCTCACCCGTCACTAGATGCTTTTGACAACAGTCGTTATGACGACTATAATCCCTGTTATGAGTTCACAGACCGAGCTGGAGTCGAAGGCGGCTTTGCCAAACTTACCCGCCGTCTTCGTCTCGCACGGGGCGCCGACCCTCGCCGTCGAGGAGAACGACACGACCGCCTTCCTACGGGGATTCCCCGAGGAGCTTTACCGCATCAATTACCACGCGCCGGGCGCGCCCTCGCTCGCCGGGCGTGTCGTCGAGCTGCTCGGCGGCGACGGGATCGGCTGTTCAGTCTCGGCCGAGCGCGGGCTGGATCACGGAGCGTGGGTGCCGCTCAGATTGTTGTACCCGGGGGCCGACATCCCCGTCACGCAGCTTTCAATTCAAACGCGACTAGACCCGGCATACCACCTCCGATTGGGACGCGCACTGGCGCCGCTGCGCAAGGAGTGCGTCCTTGTGCTCGCGACCGGGAGCGTGACGCACAACCTCTCGATGCTCGCCCCCGGCGGCGCGCCGCCCGTTTGGGCGAGGGAGTTCGACGAATGGCTCTTCCGAAAGATAACCGAGGGTGAGCTGGACGAGCTGTTAAATTACCGGCGCCTCGCTCCACACGCGCGGCTCGCACACCCGACCGACGAGCACCTCCTCCCACTTTTCGTGGCGCTGGGGGCGGGCTCAAACGGCGAAGGGATTTCGGTCGGGCGTGTGCAGCACAGGGGTTGGACGGTTGGCAGCCTGAGCATGGCCGCCTACAGCTTCGGCTCGGGCGATTGAACTTGTTTGATTTTAATGAGGAGAGAAAGATGGCGAATCTGAATTCATCTTACGCGGGCTGGACTCCGCGCGTCTTGAGCATCCTGCGGATCGTCTCCGCATTCATGTTCCTCGCGCACGGTGCGCAGAAACTCTTCGGCTTCCTGGCGCCGCCGGGCTCGCCATCGCCGGCACCGTTCAGCCAGATGTGGGTCGGCGGCGGGATCGAGTTCTTCGGCGGGCTGCTGCTTCTGCTGGGACTGTTCACGCGGCCGGTGGCATTCATCCTCTCGGGGACGATGGCCGTGGCCTACTTTCAGATGCACGCGTGGACGGCCTTCCAGAAGCAGGGTTTGTCGGGCGGATTCTGGCCGCTCCAGAACAGGGGCGAGCTGGCCGCGCTCTACTGTTTCGTGTTCCTGCTCTTCGCGGTCGCAGGCGGCGGGCAGTGGAGTCTGGACCGCTTGCTGAGGCGGGAGCGTTAGTATGGCTTTTGATAAATTACATGGAGTCCGCCCGCGCGCGTATCTTACCGCACGGGCGGACTTTGTACGCGTGGAGCCTTACGCAAGTAGTGGCCGATGATGAGGGCGGTCACCCCCCTGTAATCAGCGACGCCCGATTTGACTCGGTTGGCGCGCAGATACAGGTCATTAATGCGTTGGCTGAGCGCGCCGGCAGCGCCCGCGGACTTGGCCCAGAATTGCGCGGCGCGCCGCGAGTCCTCCCTGTAACCCGCGCCGAGTTGCCCCGCCAGTCTCCTCGCCTTCTCGGGCTCGCGCCTGTGTAACTCCGATAGCACGCCTAGACCGTTGCGGTAACCCGAATAGCGCACGAAAGGGTCGCGGGAGTTTACGCAGACGAGATAGGCGACGAAATTTGCTTCGGACTCTCGCGCGACTCCGCGCTGGTGTGCCATCTCGTGCGCCATCGAGAAGACAATTTGAAAATCTGGCGCGTCCGCGTTGTAGTGGGGCTCGCCCGTATAGGGGAAGTAGAAGCCGCTGATACCGAGTCGCGTCAGGAAGTCCGAAAAGTAAACTGGCTTTGGCGGAGTAAAATTACCCCGTGGCAGCAACGCGAGTTCAGGCGAAGTGTCGTAGCCTTCTTTGAGGAGGGCTACAGTCTCTATATTGCCGGGCGCCGCTCTGCCACCCGCGTGTGCCTCAAGATAGCTCTCGTTTACGCCTCGGATGATGTCCTCTCCCAAAGCCTCAAGCTCGGGCGTCTCAGCCTTCCTCTGTTCATAACCTAGTAGCTCGAAGAGAAGGGGGCGCTGATAGTTTAATCCGAAGGTTAATAAAAATGACCACAATAAAATTGCCGAGAGCCAAACGGCATAAATAGTCGACACCTTAAACAGACCCGCCCTTTCTCCCTTTCTCTTCACGATCAGGAAAAAGCCTCGCCCAATAAAACCAAGCACACAGAAGCTTACAAAGCAGATTGAAATTTCGCCGACAGCCTGGCTAAACCAACTGCTGAATAATGACAATACTGAGAGGAGTTGCGGGTAAAACGTACGTGAATAAGCAAGTTCGATTGACCACGGAGCTAACCCGGCAAGATTTTGAGCTACAACACCGCCAATCAGGATTCCCAAAGGAACCCACAGCCCACGCCCCCAAGTTCTCAAAATCCGTGTAATAGCAATAATTCGCCCTAAAACTAAAGACGGGTAAACTTTCATATATCTATCCAACCAGCAAATGCGATAACTCTCGGCGCTCTTGGCATTATAGTCGCGTCTGATAAGTTAATCCATAAACCTAAATTTTGACTCCCAATAACCAATATCCAAAAAAAATAAAACCAACACCAAAATAAGTGACCCATCCAATACCAAAAAACACCTCCGGACGTTATCGGACGCTTATCTATCCCAGTCTCACCTCTGATTGAAAGAATACCCCCTCACAGCTGCGGCGTAGAGTCTACGCGGAAATCACTCTCGCAGTATACGCATCTGTGTGCCCCTCTTCCACGCAGGACTTCTAACTCCGTGCCGAAGCAGAGGGAGCAGTCAGACCGCGCCCAAGCCCTTTGAGTCTCGCGACTTCTAAAAAGCGAGTGGGCGGTGCACTTCTGCTCACTTAAAACCCTTCCCTTCCTTCCCGGCTGCGACTGGTGGCCAAAAGGAATTCGACTTTCTCAAGTACGCGGGACGCGTCTTCAGGCAGAAGGAATCCCCCGGACGCGACGTTCATCTCAGAGAGTGTCAGCTCGACGGGCTGCCCCCTCACCTCGAACAGCGCCACGCAGGCCTCCGCGAGTTCGAGGATTTCGCCCTCCGGGAGAGGGCGCGGGGCGGAAGGAACAAATGCGCCTCGCCCAACCTCGGCGTGCGAGCTCCTTGGCGCCTCTTTGAGGAGCCCTTGCCGGCGCAGTGCCTCGTAGGTCTCGCGCTGCGCGACGCGGGCCGCTTTCGGGAGTCCCTTGCTCTCCAGCCACTCGCGCGTGCGTTCGTGCTCGCCCGCGGCCGCCTGGCGAGCCATGCGTTGAAGCGCCGGCCCAATTTCGTCCCTGAGGCGCGAGACGATCCGCTCGACGGGAACCTCCACGCCGGGTGCCTTGAGCGAAGATGGTTTTTCGTCCGGTCTCGACTCGGGAGTAGGGGGCGCGGACGGTCCCGATAGCTGTTCGAGACGTTTTTCAAACAACAGTTGGTGTCCCGCGCCGTTTTTCGGCGCGCGCGGATTAACATCTGAGTCTAAAACTTCTGATACAGCGAAGCTGTCATTAAAGGGCGTTTCGACTGGCGAAGTACGACGTAGGCCACCCGAAGCAGGGGCGAGGGACAAAATTTTTTGGGTCTTAGCCTCCCTCCTCTGTGTGACGGAGTTGGCGGCGCGGTTGAGGAAGATGCGTATGCCGACCCCATTCTTGCCGGAGTAGTAGCCGATGATTCCCTGGCAGTGCATCCAGCGTAGAGCCTTGTTGGCCGTCTCGCTCGAAACGCGCAGGTGGCGGCGGAGCTGCTCCCAGGCCGTGACCCACTTCCCCTCCCTCTCCTGTCCCGCGAAGCGCAAAACGCGCTCGCCCTCGCGCCACTCGGCCGGCGTCAGGATGAGCCGTGTGTAGACTTTACTCATCAGCGGTGTGACCTCGTCGGCAGCCGCGGAAGTGATCGCCTCGGCGACGTCGTCGTCGAGCATCCTGAAATTTGTGTTGGCCTCCGTGTCGCGGAGTGCCGTCTTGCGTAGAAATTTCGCGGCCGTGACCGCCTGTACGGCTGACATCTCAATTCCCTCTCGCGGAATGGGGCTTGACAGTTGCGAGTGGCGGTGTAAACTGTGAACCGAAATCGGGGTACACAAATCCCGCCTCGCTGCCAAGCGAGTTTCAACAATCCCGAAGCGTTTCGGTCGCCAAACAGTCGCGCTTCGGTCGTAGGGTCGAGGGGATGCTTTAGAGTGTCCCCTCATTTTTTTCGGCGCGCTAATTCCTACATCATTTTTGCCTTCGTGTAAATTCCCCTGCAATATCGGTTGCAGGGGCTGCAATGATTCTTACAGGGGCTGCAATGAGGATTGCAGGGGTGTCAAAAACCTATACCCCTGCAACGTAGATTACAGGGGTCGCAATCAAGATTGCAGGAGTGTCGATCTATACCCCTGCAATGATTCTTACAGGGGCTGCAATGAGGATTGCAGGGGTGTCAAATGTTCTTCTCCCCCGTATGAAAAATATTCGTGACGTATAGACGCCTCGTATAGTAATATTCAGCGCCCGAGTGAAAGGATTAATCATAAATGACCGGCGAACAGATCAAGGAGTTACGTAAAAGCTTGGGATACACGCAAGCCAGGCTGGCGGAAGAGGTCGGCCTGACGCCGAACACGATCGCACGCTACGAGCGCGACGAGTTGAAGCCTTCGCCCCCCGTGCTGAAGCTTCTGAAGCTCATCGAGCTGAGCACGGCCGGGAGGAAAGCCGCGTAAAGATGATCACGATCTCCATCGCCAATCAGAAAGGCGGCGTCGGCAAAAGCACCACGGCGGCCTCCGTCGCCGCGGAGTTCGCTATGCGGGGCTACGAGACCCTGCTCGTCGACGGCGACCCACAGGCCAACGTCACTTCGCACTTCCTGGCGCCGGACCAGATCGGCACGTCCATCGCCGACGTGCTCATCGAGTCCGAGCAGCGCGAAAAACTCCCGCTCGAGGCGGCCATCGTGACGACGGAGATGGATCACCTGGACATAGTCCCGTCGAAACTGCGTTTCGCGAGGTTCGAGAAAGAGCCGGCGATAGCCATCAACCGCCTCCGCTCGAAGCTCGCCCCGCTCGCCTCGACCTATGACTTCGTGATCATCGATACTCCTCCGACTCTCGGCCAGATCCTGACCACCCCGCTGCTCGCCTCGTCGCACATGGTCGTGCCGGTGGCCGCGTCCCCGCTGGCTCAGGACGGCCTCGACGACCTGATGAGCACGTTTGAAGAGGTCAGGAGCACGAACCCGGAACTGATTCTGCTCGGGATGGTCTGTACGATGTTCGACGGGCGCACCGCCGTCTCGGCCGAGTCCTACCGGAGCCTGAAAGAGCGGTATGGCGCGAGGGTCTTCGAGACGATTATCCACCGCAACGTGAAACTGGAGGAGTCACCAGCCTTCCACCAGCCCGTGCAGCTATACGCCCCCAACTCGCGTGGGGCGTTGCTCTACTCGGAGTTGACGGACGAGATACTCAAGCGTCTCGGGGCGCGGAAGAATAAGGGCAAGCTCAAACTGGCCGGTGAGGAGACGCGCGCCTGATGGCGGAGCCAAAGGTAAAACCGGCGAAACGCGAGGCAGGGAAGAGCAAATTCCGCCTGCCCGAGCGCGCACCGCGTCCCGTCGAGGAGAACCCTCTCCGGGAGTTGCTCAAGGAGGCCAAGGCACAAGAGGCCGCGCTTGAACCGAGAGCGCCACAATCTAGGCGGGATACCCCTGTAAAGAAGATTGCAGGGGTGCAAAAACTTTCAAAAAGCGAATTCGTCGACACCCCTGTAATGAAGGGTGCAGGGGTGTCGACGGCCGGTGAGGAGGTCGCCGGTGTCGAGACACCGATAATCAACTTCGCGGAGTTTTCGAGGCGCTGGTCACCGATTCTTCGATCCGGGCAGATGGGTGTCTGCCGCGCACTCTTTGAGATGACTTACGAGTTGGGACAGACCGAATGTTTTACTTCCATGCCTAAACTGGCCGAGGCCGCTGGGCTCAAGGAGCGTCAGTGCTACAACGTTGTCGGTCAGTTAGAACTCCTCGGGTTTATCGAGCGCCCTGAAGTCTTCAACACCTCAACCCAGAAGGGCACCATTTTTAGACTTTACATGGAGCCGCGCCCGCCTGCTTCCAGAGCCGAGAGGCGTTATCACATCGGTGTGGAACGGGACGGGTGATACCCCTGCAATAATTCCAACAGGGGTGTTCGTGCCTTCAACTGCCAATATCACATCAGACGAAATCCCCCTGGGCTGCTCAAAGCCTCTAACCCACACATCACCCGCCCCGGTCGTCGCCTCATTTGTGTAAATTCCCATTGCTTTGATAAAGAGGGTGTGGGGGTGGATACATACCCCTGCAATAGGCATTGCAGGGGTATGTATCCACCCCTGTAATATTTATTGCAGGGGTACCAATTGCTTTGAGTTAAACATCGGAGAAGCGTTAAGCGTGCTAGAAAATCAGAAGGCTGGGGAAGGTAACGGCGGATAATAGCGATCAGCAATACTTCGAAGTCACTTCTAACAGATTTCACCCTAACCCCCGGCCACAAATTAAACTCTAATCGGTTGAGTCTGCAATTCTCGCTTACGACGGCGCACGTCAATCTTATAGAGGACGTTAGAAACCCCATCCATCGCCGCCAGGAAATCGTTAAGTGCCTGTTCGTCCAA
>JAIVJI010000059.1 GCA_020200135.1 Acidobacteriota bacterium
CTATTACCGCATCGCCCCAGAATACTCCCTCTTCTATGTTCTCACATTTAACATGTACATCTCTGTATTACCTCGTATAATGAATTCCCCCATTTATGAGAAGTTTGGTAGAGTCCCCCGCCCTATCTCCCCTGTATTGAACCAAGGGTCAAATAATCCTTATGGCTACTAATGATGTGATTCCCGAGGGTTCTCTTGAGGAGTTAAATACTCTGGAAGAGTTGCGCCGGCGCGAACGTGAACTGGCCGACTTTATTGAGAATGCCTCTATGGGCCTGCACTGGGTCGGCGCCGACGGCACTATCCTCTGGGCTAATCAGGCGGAACTCGACCTGCTCGGCTACACCCGCGAAGAGTATATCGGGCGCAGCATCACAGAGTTTCATGCCGACAGCGACGTGATCAATGACATCCTGTGCAGGCTGACGAACAAAGAGACGCTGCACGATTATGAAGCGCGCCTGAAGTGCAAGGACGGCTCTGTCCGGCACGTGCTCATTAACTCGAACGTGATGTGGGAGGACGACAAATTCGTCCACACGCGCTGCTTCACGCGCGACATCACCGAACGTAAGCGCGCTGAAGAGGAATTGCAGAAATCTAAAAGACAGCTTGAAGAGTTACTTGCACGCGAACAGATGACACGGGCGGATGCGGAGCGACAGGGGGACTTAACACGCCTCGTGCTGGAAGGTGCGCCCATAGCCATCGGGTTGATGGAGGGACCCGACCACAGGTTCGCGCTCGTTAACCGGGTGACGTGCGAACTCACTGGCCTCTCCGAAGAGCAGTTAATCGGGCGCCCGCACGCGGAAGTCCTACCCGAAGCCGACAGAGTGGTAGGACCTATCCTCGATAAGGTGTACACAACCGGCGCCAGCGTGACAGACGAAATCGAGGTAGAACTCCAAACCGGGCGGCGGCACCTCCTGGTCACGTGGACGGCATTGCCGGGCGGAGGCGGCAGGGCCGGGTCGGTGTTGTACCTGTCGCTCGACATCACCGACCGCAAGACGGCCGAACAGGCGCTGCGGGCTAACGAAGAGCAATTTCGCGCGGTAGCCGAGACCGCGCCCGACGCCATCATTACCATCGACGAGGGGAGCACCATTCTCTTCGCGAACCGTTCGACGCAGAAAATCTTCGGCCACACATGGGAAGAACTGGGCGGACAACCGCTCACGATGCTGATGCCCGAGTACCTGCGTCACCTCCATCAGGCCGGCGTCAAGCGATTTGTGGAGACCGGACAGAGGCACATCGGATGGGAAGCTGTCGAACTGCCGGGCCTGCATAAAGACGGGCATGAGGTGCCGCTCGAAATCTCTTTCAGTGAATTCTTCACCAAGGGCAAGCGCCATTTCACGGGCATTGTCCGTGACATCACGGAGCGCGAGCGGGCCCAGGAGGCGCTCAGGGAGAGCGAGCGACAGCTCCGCATACTGGCCGACACCGTCCCGCAGCTGGTGTGGATGGCAGAGCCGGACGGGCACGTCTTCTGGTACAACGAGCGCTGGTATGAGTACACGGGGACAACCCCCGAGCAGATGGAGGGATGGGGCTGGCAGTCCGTGCACGATCCTCCCGCTCAAAGGCGCCGGCGGGGTGTTCCGCTGGTTCCTGACCCGCGTCAATCCGCTGCGCGATTCTCAAGGGCGCATCGTGCGCTGGTTCGGGACGAACACGGACGTGGACGAGCAGCGGCGCACGTCGGAAGAGTTGAGGGAAGCAAACCGCCTGAAGGACGAATTTCTCGCCACAGTCTCGCACGAGCTGCGTACCCCGCTCACCGCCATCCTCGGCTGGGCGCACCTGCTGCGCGCGGGACAACTTGATCAAAAAAGTGGGGCCGGTGCGCTTGAGACCATCGAGCGTAATGCGCGCGCACAGTCGCAATTGATTGACGACCTGCTCGACGTTTCAAGGATCATTACGGGCAAGCTGCGCCTGGATGTCAGGCAGGTCGAACCCGGCTCTTTTATCGAACCGGCCATCGAGGCACTGCGTCCGGCGGCTGAAGCAAAAGATGTACGCATCCAGAAGGTGATGGACACCGGGGTGGTGTCTGTTGCGGGCGACCCGGCGCGGCTGCAACAGGTAGTCTGGAATCTGCTCTCCAACGCCATCAAGTTCACCCCCAAAGGCGGGAAGGTGCAGGTCAGGCTTGAACGCATCAACTCGCACATCGAGATCGCGGTCAGCGATACGGGAATCGGCATAGAGCCGGAGTTCCTGCCTCACGTTTTCGAGCGGTTCCGTCAGGCCGATCAGAAGACGACACGCCAGCACGGTGGGCTCGGCCTGGGGTTGGCAATAGTACGCCACCTGGTGGAGTTGCACGGCGGTACGGTCGAGGCTGACAGTACGGGTGAAGGACAAGGGACGACTTTCGTGGTGAAGCTGCCAATAGTCTCAGTCTATCAGAAGGATAATCTTGCGGGGCG
>JAIVJI010000006.1 GCA_020200135.1 Acidobacteriota bacterium
AAGTTCACACGCGGAGTTTAAGGTCCCGAGGCACGCGGCTCAAAGCGCGGCTCAGCCCTTGACGTCGGTCTTCACTTCGGGCTTCCGGGCGGGGTCTTCGGCGGGCTGCGGGGCGAGCGGGACGGCGCCGTTGCCGTTGGGCAGCTCGGCCTTGAAGGGCTTGAGGCGTCCCTCGGGGTTGTACGTGAAGTCGAGCGCGCTCTTGATCCAGTCGCGCATGTGGCGGCGGTCGATGACGGCGTCGAGCATCCCGTGCTCCAGCAGGAACTCGGCGGTCTGGAAGTTCTCGGGGAGCTTCTGGCGGATGGTCTGCTCGATGACGCGCGGGCCGGCGAAGCCGATGAGCGCCTTGGGCTCGGCGATGTTGAGGTCGCCGAGCATGGCGAAGCTGGCGGTCACGCCGCCGGTCGTCGGGTCGGTCATCACCGAGACGAACGGGAGCCGCGCCTCCGAGAGCAGCGCGAGCGCGGCGGATATCTTCGCCATCTGCATCAGGCTGAACGTGCCCTCCTGCATCCGCGCGCCGCCCGACTGGCTGACGATGACGACGGCCGCGCGCTCCTCCACGGCGCGCTCGACGAGCCGCGTGATCTTCTCGCCCACGGCGCAGCCCATCGAGCCGCCGAGGAACTGGAAGTCCATCGCCGCGATGAGCACGGGGTGGCCGCCGAGGCGCCCGCGCGCGTTGATGACCGCCTCGGGCAGCCCGGTCTTGCGGCGCGCCTGTTCGAGGCGCTCGCGGTAGGGCTTGGTGTCTACGAAGTCGAGCGGGTCGGTGGAGATGATTTCGGCGTCAAGCTCCTCGTAGATGCCCTCGTCGTAGAGGAGCGCGAGGCGCTGGCGCGCGCCGATGCGGAAGTGGTGGCCGCAGTGGGCGCAGACGTTCTGCGAGGCTTCGAGTTCGGCGCGGTAGAGCGCGGCGTCGCAGCCGGGGCACTTCTCGAAGACGCCCTCGGTCTTGACGCGCCGCTCCTCGGCGGGGACGGGCTCGATTCGCTGGTTCTTTTTACGAAACCAAGACATGCCTTCTAGCTTCGGCCGCTTCCTCGCGGCGTGCGCTGCGTTCGGGGGCTTTCAGCCGCGAAGGTTAGCACAGACGCGCCCCGCGCCGAAATCCAGACGTCAGATGCCGGTTAAAGCCTCTCGTCTTCGCCGACATCTGACAGCTCCGCCCTACGGGCGCGCGTCGCGCTCGGCCTTGCGGCCTTCGGGCGCGGGGACGATCTCCTGCTGGTTGGGTACCTGGAGCGCGCCCGTCCCGTTCTCGCCGCGGTGCTCGACCGCGTAGACGAGCTGGCCGACCACGTCGCGCTCGGCCTCCTCCCAGGCGCCCTGGAAGGTGCAGCCGGCCGCGTTGCGGTGGCCGCCGCCGCCGAAGCGCTCGGCGATGCGCGCGACGTTGACGTCGCACTTCGAGCGCAAGGAGACGCGGTAGAGCCCCGGCGCGGTCTCCTTGAAGAAGGCGCACGCCTCGACGTCGCCGCAGCTCATCGGGTAGTTGACGAAGCCGTCGCCGTCCTCGTCCGAGGCGGCGGCGCGCTCCTGCATCTCCAGCGTCTGCACCAGCCACGCGACGCGCCCCGAAGAGTCGCGCTTGACGGTGCCGAGCACCTCGCCGAGCAGCTCGATCTTGCTCCACGGGTAGTTGGCGAAGACCGCCTGCGAGACCTTGGCCGGCTTGACGCCCGCGCGGACGAGCTCCGACGCGACCTTGAAGGTGCGCTCGCTCGTGTTCGAGTAGTGGAAGCTGCCCGTGTCGGTGATGAGCGCGGTGTAGACGCACTCGGCTATCTCGCGGGTGACGCGGACGCCGAGCGCCTTGCAGAGGTTGTAGATCATCTCGCCGACGGCCGAGGCGGTCGAGTCGATCCAGTTGATGTCGCCGAAGAGCGCGGTCGTCGAGTGGTGGTCGATGTTGACGACGAACTGGCGCTCGAGGTCGCCGAGTCCGGGGCGCGTGATGTCCGAGCACTCGATGACGAAGACCGCGTCGTAGGGGCGGTCGACGCGGGGCGTGACGCGCACGGCCTCCGAACCGGGGAGTTTCAGGTAGGCGTGCGGGACGGGGTCGCGCATGATGACCTCGACCTCCTTGTCGAGGGCGCGCAGCAGCCAGTAGAGGCCGAGCGACGAGCCGAGGCTGTCGCCGTCGGGGCGGATGTGCGACGTGATCGCGAAGCGGCGCTTCGACTCGATCAGTTCAACCACTTGACTGAGCATTTCAAATCAAACGCGTGAACCGTGAGCCGTGAACCGTGACCAGGGAGAGACCGCCTCCCTCTTGTCACGGTTCACGGCTCACGGTTCACGTGCCTTTCTCCTCTTCTTCGCCGGCCCCTTCTTCGTCCGGGGAGGGGGAGGGCCGGGACTGTTCTTCCTGCTTGATCTCGGTGAGCAGCGCCTCGACGCGCGCGGCGGCCTCCTCGACCGTGTCGCGGACGAAGTGCAGCTCGGGCGTGTACTTGAGGTTGAGCGCGACGCCCAACTGGCGGCGGACGTATGGGGCGGCCTTGTGCAGCGCCTTCAGCGCCGCGGCCTTCTCGACGTCCGTCCCCTCGGCCGTGAAGTAGACGGTCGCGTCGCGCAAATTCTCCGTGACGCGCACGTCCGTCACCGTCACCGTCTCGACGCGGGGGTCTTCCAGCTCGAAGCCGACGATCTGGCTGACCTCCTCGCGTATCACTTCCGCTAGCTGCTCCGGCCGTCTCATAAAAACAGAGGCTAGAGGTTAGAGGCTAGAGGCTAGACGGGGCCAGCTTTTAACTAGCCTCTAGCCTCTAACCTCTAGCCTGCGGCGGATGACGCCGTCGACGACGCGGCAGCCCGCGACGACGCCGGCCTTCGGCACGCGGAAGGTCGTGAGCACGAGCGCCTTGCCCAGAATCTTCTCGGTCTCGATCTTGTCGAGCATGCCGATCATCGCGGCGCGTATCTCCTCCTCGACCTTGTAGATGATCGAGTGGAGCCGGATGTCGACGTGCTCCTGCCGCGCCAGCTCCGCCGCGCGGACTTCCGGCCGCACGTTGAAGCCGATGATGACGACGGCGCGGCCGGCGGCCTCGGTCTGCGACGCGGCGGCGAGCAGGACGTCAGACTCGGTGATGGCGCCGACGCCCGAGCGCACGACCCTCACCTTGACGGTGTCGGTCGAGAGCTTGGTGAGCGTGGACTTCAGGACCTCCACCGAGCCCTGCACGTCGGCCTTGACGACGGTCAGCAGCTCCTTGACCTGCGCCTCGCCGAGCGCCTCGATGCCGCGCTTGGTCGTCTGCGCGAGCGTCTGCTGGCGCGCGACCATCTGGCGGTGGTGCGAGGTCTGCTGCGCCTTGATGATGTCGGAGACGACCTGGAAGGTCTCGCCGGCCTGCGGCACGCCCTGGAGGCCGAGCACCTCGACGGGCGTGGCGGGGCCGGCCTCGTCGATGTGCTGGCCGCGGTCGTCGTACATCGCGCGCACCTTGCCGAAGATCTGACCCACGATGAACGGGTCGCCGACGCGGAGCGTCCCCTGCTGGACGAGCACCGTCGCGACGGCGCCGCGCCCGCGGTCGAGCTTGGCTTCGAGCACGACGCCCGAGGCCAGTCGCGTCCGGCTCGCCTTCAGGTTCAGGATGTCGGCCGTGAGCAGGATGGTCTCCAGCAGCGTGTCGAGGTTCTCGCGCTTCTTGGCGGAGACGGGCACCATCTCGGTCGTGTTCTCGCCGCCCCACTCGATGGGCTGGAGCCCCTGCACGGCCAGCTCCTGCCTGACGCGGTCGGGGTTGGCGTCGGGCTTGTCGATCTTGTTGATGGCGACGACGATGGGCACCTTCGCGGCGCGCGCGTGCTCGATGGCCTCGATGGTCTGCGGCATGACGCCGTCGTCGGCCGCGACGACGAGCACGACCACGTCGGTCGCCTTCGCGCCGCGCGCGCGCATCAGCGTGAACGCCTCGTGGCCGGGCGTGTCGAGGAAGACGACGCGGCGCGTCTGGTCGGGGGCGTCGGCGCTCGCCACCTGGACGCTGTAGGCGCCGATGTGCTGCGTGATGCCGCCGGCCTCGCCGCTGGCGACGTTGGCCGTGCGGATGGCGTCGAGCAGCGAGGTCTTGCCGTGGTCGACATGACCCATGACGGTGACGACGGGCGCGCGCGCCTCCTCCGTGTCGTCGGCGTCGGACTCGATGAGCTGCTCCAGCTCGGTGTCGGCGATCATCTCCTCGAAGCCGAGGAACTGCACGTCGAAGCCGAAGCGGCGCCCCAACTCCTTGGCCATCTCGTTGTCGAGCGTCTGGTTGAGCGTGGCGAAGACGCCGCGCTGGAGCAGCAGCGCCTGAATGTCCTTCGGGCGGATGCCGGTCTTCTCGGCGAACTCCTTGACGGTCGCGCCCTCGACGAGCCGCACCTGCTTGAGGTCGCCCGCGGCGGCCGCCGACGCCGGGTTCAGGGACTGCGCGATGCGGTCTTCGAGCCGGAGCGCCTTGGGCGCGGCGGCGAAGTCGCGCTCGAAGCCGCGCCCGCGCCCGCGGTCGCCGGGTCGCCCGCCGGGAACGGGACGCCCGCCGCGGCCGCTCCTGCCGCCGGGGCGGCGTGCGTCGGCCGGCGGGATGTATGTGGTCTGCGGCGTGGCGGTCTCGCCGGGCGTGCCGTGGAGTGAGGCGTCGGCCTCGTGGCCGCGTCCGCCGCGTCCGCCGCGCGCGTCGCGCCCGACGCGGCCGGCGCGGTCGCGCGGCGCTTGGGCCGGCGCGGCCGGGGCGACGGGTACGTCGACGCGCTGTCCGGGCTGGACGCCGGCCTTGAGCGCGGCGTCGGTCAGGCGCAAGGTCCTGACCTGCCTGCCGGGGGCCGGTGCGGCCGCCGCGGCGGGCTGTTGCGTTTGTGTGGTTTCGATCAAGTCGGGTTCTAACGCCGCCGGTGCGGCCTCCTGTGTCGGGACGTGTGGCTCGGCCTCTGCCGGCGCTTCCGTTTCAAACTGGGGCTCGGGCGCGTACGCCGGGGCGCCGTCGTCGGGCGCGGTGGCCGTGCCGGCGGCCACGGCGGGGTGCTCGGCGCGCGAGGCGGGCGGCCGCGGGCGCATGATGCGCGGGGTGAGCGGGCGCACGGCCCCGCCCGCTTCGCCGTCGGCGGCGTGCTCGGCGGGCGCGTCGTGAACTTCCCCCTCGGGCGCGGCCGCGTCGGCGTAGACCTCGGGCACGGGCGCTTCCGCCGGCTCGGGCGCGTGCGCCGCCTCGCCCTCGGCGGGCCGGGCCTTCTTGACGACGCGGATCGAGCGCTGGACGGCCGGCTCTTTCTTGGGGAAGTACTTGTTGCGGATCTTCTCGGCCAGCTCTTTGGAGATGGTGTTGGAAGGGACCGAGACGTCAACGCCCTCGCGGCGCACCTCCTCGATGAGGCGCTTCGACTCCATCTTCAGCTCTTTGGCGAGGTCGTAAATCCTGATTTTTGAAGTGTGGGCTGCTGACATGCACTCCTTCTTCGACGCTACTGGTAAAACGGCGTCGCGCGCTTCACGGGTTAAGTGTCAAGTAACGCCCCCTGACCTCTTCCCGGTTCGAGCGCGCGGCGCTCAGGGCCGGAGAAGGGGATTAAGGCGGGCAGCAGTCGCGCGCCTCCACTAAGGGTCGGCGCGCGGCCGCATCACTACGGCTATTCGACGTTGCCAGAAGCATCTTCGGCCTCGTCGTCAGCAACTGTTTCAACCGGGGCGGGCTCGCCCCCGGACGGGGCGGCCGGCTCCGAAGAACTCGTCACCTCGGGCGCGGCGGCTTCCGAAGCGAAGCCGCCGCGCGGCGAGATGGGCGAGTCCTCGTACTCCTCGTCGGACATCTGCACCGTCCCGCCGGGGACGCCCCGCCCTTCGGCGTCGAGCGTCGAGGGTCGCTCCTCCTCGACGAAGGAGCCGGTGCTCTGGATGACGGCGGCCTCGGTCGAGAAGATGTCGGGCGCGGGCGTGATGGTGTCGGGGCGCAGGTCGCGACCCGCCCCCTGCAAGATAAGCTCGTCGGCGGACATCTGCTCGACCTCGGTCATGGCGACGGGGTCGGCCGACTCCTTCGCGAGGATGTTGTCGGGCGAGAGGTCTTCGGCGAGGAACGGCGGGCGCGTGCGCACCGCCTCGTCGTAGCCCTCGGCGATCATCGCCTCGGAAG
The DNA here is from genome assembly GCA_020200135.1 of Acidobacteriota bacterium. Taxonomy (GTDB): domain Bacteria; phylum Acidobacteriota; class Blastocatellia; order Pyrinomonadales; family Pyrinomonadaceae; genus QHXN01. The sequence goes on from JAIVJI010000006.1 coordinate 6,129, forward strand.
GCTCGACCTCGCGGGCGTCCGCGTCGGGGTCGGCCTCGACCGAAGCCGCGTGCTGCTCGACCGCCTGACCCTCTTGGCCCTCTTCGGCCGCGCCGCCGTCGGGTTCGTCCGCGCCTCCGGCCGCCGGCCCGCCGCCGGCGGAAGCCTCCGCGGGCGCGGCCGACTCTTCGCCGCCCTCGGCGCCTTCGCCTTCTGCGGCCGCGCCTTCTTCGCCCTCACTCTCGGCCGCGACGCGCGCACTCTCGACGACCGCCGCCGCGGCGCTGATGAGCGCCTCGGCCTGGTCGATACTCACGTCGAGGAACTCGGCGATGTCGTCGACGGTCGCGGTGGCGAGCGCCTCGATGTCGCCGACGCCGCGGTCGGCGAGCGTCGCGACCAGCGTCGGGTTCATGCCCTGCAGGCGCTCGAGCGGGACGGCCTCGCCCGAGGCGATCATCGCGCCCATCTGCGCGGCGACTTCCTTCTTGATCTCTTCCTCGCTGCGAATATCAATGTTCCAGCCGACGAGCTTGGTGGCGAGCCGGACGTTCTGCCCGCGCTTGCCGATGGCCAGAGAGAGCTGGTCTTCGTTGACGATGACCTCCATCTGGCGGTGCTCGATGTCGGTGATGCGCACCTGGTTGACCTTGGCGGGCGACAAGGCGTTCGCGGCGAAGACCGAAGGCTCGTCCGACCACTCGATGATGTCTATCTTCTCGCCGCGCAGCTCGCGGATGATGGCCTGGACGCGCGAGCCCTTCATGCCGACGCAGGCGCCCACGGGGTCCACGTCGCGCTCGGTCGAGGCGACCGCTATCTTGGCGCGCTCGCCCGGCTCCCTGACCGCCGACTTGATGACGACAGTGCCGTCGTAAATCTCGGGCACCTCCATCTCGAAGAGGCGCTTGAGGAGTTCGGGGCTCGTGCGCGAGACGACGACCTGCGGCCCCTTCGACTCCTTCGACACGTCGTCGATGACGACGCGAATCCTCTCGCCCTGGTTCCACTGCTCGCCGCGCGACTGCCCGCCGCGCCCCAGCACCGACTCGACCGTGCCGAGGTCGACGATGATGTCGCCGCGCTCGAAGCGCTTGACGTAGCCGTTGACGAGGTCGCCGACCTTGTCGATGTACTGCTCGTAGACGTTGTTGCGGACGGCGTCGCGCACCTTCTGGAAGAGAATCTGCTTGGCGGTCTGCGCGGCGATGCGTCCCATGTCTTCCATCGGCATCGGCAGTTGCAGCTCGTCGCCCACCTCGACCTCGTCGCCCGCCAGCTCCTTCGCCTCGTCGAGCGAAAGCTCGCGGCCGGGGTTCTCGACTTCCTCGACGACGACCTTCGAGGCGAAGATTTCGAGTCCCGTCTCGGGCGTCCACTCGACCTGAATCTCCTCGCCCGACTTGAACTGCTTGCGCGCGGCTGCCTTCACGGCCTCCTTCACGGCCTCGATGACGAGGTCGCGCTCTATGCCGTGTTCCTTGCAGACCGCTTCAATGCTCTGACCGATGGATGCGCTCATAAACTTTTTCGTCTTCGGCTCCGGCCGCCCCGCCCTCGCTTTAGTTTCGCGCGCGGCGGCGTCACCGGCTATTCAGTTGTTATTCAGTTGTCGTTCGCGCCGCCGCCACTTTTCGCGGCGCGCTCTCGTTCCTCCGCGAGCCGGAACTCCTCCTCAACGTCTATCTCCAGATTCGCCTTGGCGATCTCGGAGAAGTGGACGCGGACGCGCCCCGAAGTCTTGTCGTCGAACAGAACGTCCTCGCCCTCGACGCCCGCGATGCGCCCGCGGAAGTTGCGCTGTCCCGCGACGGCGCCGCGCGTCTTCATCTTCGCCATCTTCCCCGCGAAGCGCTCGTAGTCGCCCAGCACGTAGAGCCCGCGCTCCAGACCCGGCGAGGAGACCTCCAGGGTGTAGGTACCCGGGATGAAGTCCTCCACGTCGAGCACGGTGCCGACGTGCGTGCTCACCCCGGAGCAGTCGGCGTGCGTGACGCCGCCCGGCTTGTCGATGAAGATGCGGACGACGGGCGAGCGCGGCCCCCCGGCGAATTCGACGTGGACGAGTTCGAGGCCGTGCTCCTCGGCCACACGGCGCGTGATCTCGCGCACGCGCGACTCGACTGAAACCTCTCCGCCCAACGCCCCGCAACCCCCGTTCAAAAATCCCTTAGCCCAAAAGAAAAAGTGGGCCAAAACCCACCAGGCAACGCCGCCGCGCTCCGAGCAAGAGGCGGATTATACGGGAACATGGGACACGTGGCAAGCAACCAGAGAGCGGGCGGTAAGCGGCGGGCGGTGGGCGTTTTTCGGGCTATTTCTCGCGCGCGCCGCGGGGGCTTTTTAACCGCTCGGCCGCCCGCGCGGGCGCGGCTCACTGGAGCTTACGCTTGACCGCCTCGCTCACCGCGCGGCCGTCGGCGTTGCGGCCGGCGAGCCGCGCCTGCGCGGCCTTCATCACGGCGCCCATCTCCTTCATCGAGGACGCGCCGGTCTCGGCAAACGCCTCGGCGACCGCGCGCTCGATCTCCTCGGCCGACGCGGCACGGGGCAGATACCCCTCGATGACGACTATCTCGGCGCGCTCCTTCTCGGCCAGCTCCGCGCGCCCGGCCTTCTCGTACTGCTCGACCGAGTCCCGGCGCTGCTTGACGAGTGACTGGAGCGCCCTGGTCATCTCCTCGTCCGACAGCTCGCCGCCCTTCTCTATCTCCCGGTTCTGCACCGACGCCTTCACCATCCGCAGCGTCGAGAGCCGCGCCGCGTCCCTGGCCTTCATCGCCGCCGTCATGTCGCCCGTGATGCGTTCTTTCAGACTCATGCCCTGAGATTAACGCCCGGCGCGCTTCTTCTCAACCGCCGCGCGGAGGTCTTCCCAGGTGGTGGCGGGGCCGTGGACGGCGGCGACGCGCGAGACGTCGAGCCCCTGTTTCGTGACCCAGTCGAAGAAGTGGACGGTCGTGTCGTTGACGGTCGAGGGGAGGTAGCGGCCCGAGTTGGGGAGGTTGACGAGGTCGCCCTGGAAGATGAGCTTCTCCTTGGGGAGGTAGGCGACGAGCATCTCTTCGGCGTGGGGGCTGGGGCCGATGTCTATGACTTCGAGCGTCTGTTTGCCGTCGGCGAAGACGCGCTTGCGGTCGCGGACGAACTCGAACTGTGCGGGGCGCGGCGCGCGCGTCTGGTCGTCGGGCGCGAGCGTGAAGTTGCTCGAAGCCATCCGCTCGAAGTACTTCCGGTTGGCGGGCGTGGTGACGACGGTGACGCCGCCCGCGATGTAGCTGCGCAGCCCGCCCGAGTGGTCGTCGTGGTGGTGCGTGACGACGACGTACTTGACGGGCTTCGAGGGGAACATCTCGCGCGCCTTGTTGAGGGTCGGCTTGGGCCCGCGGCCGCCGTTGTAGGGCTCGACGACGACGACGTAGGTGTCGAACTCGACGACGAGCGCGTTGGCCCCGCTCTCGAAGAGGTAGACGCCCTCGGCGAGTTTGGTCTCGCGGATGGGGACGGGCGGGGCGGGGAAGGGCTGCTCCTCAAAGCCCTCTGGTTTGGCGAAGGCGGCGTCGGCCGGCTTCGTGTTGAAGCGAACCTCGGTGTACTTCACGTCCTCGACGAGGTCGCCGCCCCGGCGCGTCTGCCGCCCCGCCGGGACCATCACGCCTTCGACCGCGCGGTAGCCGCGGAAGATGGTCTCCTGCACCACGTCGCCGTCCACGGGGTCCGACACCATCTGCTCGTACTTCGAGAGCAGGTTCGTCTTCGCGTCGAAGAAGAGGTTGGCGGTCGCGCCGTTGGCGGCGGCGAAGGAGACGACGCGGTGCGGGCGGCCGTCGAAGCTCTCTTCGCCCGCGTAGCGCAGCGTCGGCGCGCGCTGTTCGAGCGCGTGGGCGACGTAGAGGTGCGGGAGGCGGCGCACGTAGTTGAGAATGATGGCGGGGAGGTTCGCCGGGGTGAGCGGCTGGGCCGCCCGGCAACGGGTCGCGGTTCTCGAAGATGAAGCGCCCGCGGCGCAGGTCGGCGAAGAGCGTCTCGTCGCGCGTCATCTGGTCCCAGGGCTGATTGACCTTCAGACTCTGGTTGCGCGCCCACGTCGAGCCGCCCGCCTTGACCCACACGTCCTCGGCCGCGCGCAGGGCTTCGACGCTGCCGAGCGCCCTCAACCCCGCCTCGACCGTTTCGTAAGCTTTGCGGTAAGAGCCGGCGGTTCCGGCTTTGGCCGGCGCGGCCTTCTGCGCGAGCGCCGCCGGGGCGGACGCGAGAACGATGCAGGCGCAGAGCGCGAGACTCAGTCTTCTCCTCATACAATTATTTCCCCCTTCGGACAGGATTTTGGACGCGCGCGTTGGGTAGAGCGACAGCAACCGCGGTGCAGACAGCAATACGTCGCGGCGGCGCGCAAGGTTTAGCCGTCAGCCCGTGCCGCTTCGACGGGAGCGCGGGCGGGGAGGCGCGCGCCCCCGTCGTTAAGTTCCGGGGTTAGTCCGCGGTTTTGCGGTGGCCGTTCGAGCGCGCGAGGTGTGCGGCGAGGAAGCGGCCGGTGTGCGACTCGGGGACGCGCATGACCTCTTCGGGCGTGCCGGTGGCGACGAGGCGGCCGCCGGCGTCGCCGCCCTCGGGGCCGAGGTCGATGAGGTGGTCGGCGGTCTTTATCACGTCGAGGTTGTGCTCGATGACGAGGAGCGAGCCGCCCGCCTCGACCAGCGTGCGGAAGGCCGCGAGCAGCTTGTTGATGTCCTCGAAGTGGAGGCCCGTCGTCGGCTCGTCGAAGATGTAGAGCGTCTTGGCGCCCGTGCGCTTGGAGAGGTAAGAGGCGAGCTTGACGCGCTGCGCCTCGCCGCCCGACAGCGTCGTCGCCGACTGTCCGAGACGCAGGTAGCCTAAGCCGACGTCGTCGAGCACGCGCAGGCGGTTGGCGATGCGCGCCGTGTCGCGGAAGAAGTTCATCGCCTCGCGGACGGTCATGTTGAGCACGTCGTTGATGTTCTTCCCGCGGTAGCGCACGTCCAGAACCTGCGGCTTAAACCTCGTCCCCTTACACTCCTCGCAGACCAGCTCAACGTCCGCCAGGAACTGCATCTCGACCGTCACCGTGCCGTCGCCCTCGCACACGTCGCAGCGCCCGCCGGGGACGTTGAAGGAGAAGTGCGAAGGGTCGAAGCCCTTCCCCTGCGCGTCGCGCGTCTGCGAGAAGACCTCGCGGACGGCGTCGTAGACCTTGATGTACGTGACCGGGTTCGAGCGCGGCGTCCGCCCGATGGGCGACTGGTCAACCAGGACCACGTCGTCAACGTGCTGCCCGCCCGCGAGCTCTCGGAAACTGCCGACCTGCCCCTGCCACTCGCCGCGCTGCTTCTTCAGACCGGCGTAGACGACGTCGTGGACGAGCGTCGACTTGCCCGAGCCCGAGACGCCCGTGACGCAGGCGAACATCTCCAGCGGGATGTCGACGTCAACGTCCTTCAGGTTGTGCTCGGACGCGCCGCGCACGGCGAGCCTCTTCTTCTTCGCCGGGCGGCGCTGCTTCGGCTCCTTGATCTCGGCCTCGCCGCGCAGGTACTTGCCCGTCAGCGTCGCGCCGGATTTGAGCAGCCCCTCGAAGTCGCCCTCGTAGATGACCTTGCCGCCCAGCTCGCCGGCCGCCGGGCCGATGTCGAGGATGTGGTCGGCGGCGCGCATCATCTCCTCGTCGTGCTCGACGACGAGGACGGTGTTGCCGATGTCGCGCAGGTTGTGCAGCAGCTTGATGAGCCGCTCGGAGTCGCGCGGGTGCAAGCCTATCGAAGGCTCGTCCAGAACGTAGAGCGCGCCGACGAGCGACGAGCCGAGGTTGGTGGCGAGCTGTATGCGCTGCGCCTCGCCGCCCGAGAGTGTCGAGGCCAGCCGGTCGAGCGTCAGGTAGTCGAGCCCCACGTCCACGAGGAACTTCAGACGCCGCCTGACCTCGAACAGGACCTTGTCGGCGATGGCCGACTGTTCGGGGGAGAGTTCGAGCGAGTCGAAGAAGACCGCCGCGTCCTTGATGGAGAGCGAGCAGACTTCCGGGAGCGTCCGTCCGCCGACGAGCACGTCGCGCGCCTCCTGACGCAGACGCCCGCCGCCGCAGTCGGGGCAGAGCGTGTAGCCGCGGTACTTGGCGAGGAAGACGCGGACGTGCAGCTTGTACTTCTTCGTCTCCAGCCACTCGAAGAAGCCGCGCACGCCGCTGAAGCCGTTCTTACCTTCGACGACCGCGCGCTGCTGCTGTTTGGTCAACTCCTGAAACGCGACGTCGAGCGGAATCTTCTCCTGCTTGCAGAAGCGGCGCAGCTCCGTGCGCGCCCAGTCGTACTGCGGCTTCGTCCACGGCTCTATCGCCCCGTCGGCGAGCGAGAGCGCGGGGTTGGGGATGACGAGCTCGGTGTCGAGCCCGATGGTGTTGCCGAAGCCCTGGCAGGTGGGGCACGCGCCGTACGGGTTGTTGAAGCTGAACAGGCGCGGCTCGGGCTGCGCGTAGAGGGTGCCGTCGTACTTGCACTCGAAGCGCTCGTTGAACTTGAAGGCGCGCGGGTCGCCGCCGACGCTCTGGACGAGCGCGGCGCCGTGCCCCTCGATGAAGCAGGTCTCGAACGAATCGACCAGGCGCTCGCGCACGTCGGCGCGCGCGACGAGGCGGTCGACGAGGACGTAGACGCTCTCGAAGTCGGGGCGCGCGTAGTCGTCGGGCGAGCGCAGCTCCAGGGTCTCGCCGCCTACGAGGAGGCGTGTGAAGCCGCGCTGCATGAGGCTCATCACGTGCGCCGTCACCGTCCGCCGGTCGAGCGCGGACGGGGCGGGTTGTTTGGGCGTCTTCTTCTTCGTCTTGGAGGCGGACTTGGCCTGAACGTTCTCCTCGACGCGCAGCCCCGCCTCGGCGGGGAAGAGGACGTAGAAGCGCGCGCCCTCGGGCAGAGCCCCCAGAACCTCCTGCGCGGCGGACTCGGGCGAGTCCTTGCGCACCTCGCGGCCGCAGACGCGGCAGTATGTGATGCCGACGCGCGCGTAGAGCAGCCGCAGGTAGTCGTAAACCTCGGTCTGCGTCCCGACGGTCGAGCGCGGGTTGCGCGTCGAGTTCTTCTGGCGGATGGCGATGGCCGGCGGGATGCCGAGCACTTCGTCCACGTCCGGCTTGTCCATCCGTTCGAGGAACTGGCGCGCGTAGGCCGAAAGGCTCTCGACGTAGCGGCGCTGCCCCTCGGCGTAGATGGTGTCGAAGGCGAGGCTCGATTTGCCCGAGCCCGAGACGCCGGTGACGACCGTCAGCTTCTCGACGGGGATGTGGAACGAGACGTTCTTCAGGTTGTTGACGCGCGCCCCGCGCACGATGATGGCTTCTTGGCTCATGTTCGGAAATAGCAGCCGCCCGCCCACTGTGAACTCCCGGGAGGTGGGGCGAACCGCCAATGATACCCCTTTTCTTCACGCACGCGAAATGAGGACGGGGCGGAGAACGTTTCGGGGATAAATTTTAACTTTTCGACACGGCGCGGACAGAGCCGGCCCATACAATCCGGGCGCAAACGGCGAGACGTACAGGAGTCCGATGACACCAAAAACAGAGAAGAGAACGACCCCGCGCCTCGGGCTCGTCTGCATCACGCACTCGGACGAGGTGCGTTACAGGACCGTCACGCGCAAGCGCCTCCTCCAATTCCCGTCGGAGGAGCAGAAGAGGATGCTGCGCGACCTCTACGCGGCCAACCTCGCGCGGCTGAACCGGGCGCTCGACTTCTGCGCGGCGCGCGGCCTCGGCCTCTACCGCATGACCTCCGCGCTCTTCCCCTTCGCCGACGACGAGGCGGGCGCGGACGTGCTCGAAGAGTTCAAGGGTGAGCTGGAGCGGACGGGCGCCCGCGCGGCGGAGTTGGGCATCCGGCTCGTCCTGCACCCCGACCAGTTCGTCGTGCTCAGCTCCGACTCGCCGCAGACGGTCGCCAACAGCATCGAGATTCTCGAATCGCACGCGCGCGTCATGGACCTGCTCGGACTGCCGCGCAGCGCTTGGGCGCTCATCGAGATTCACGGCGGGAAGGGCGCGCGGGCCGACCGCCTCGTCGAGCAGATAGGTCTGCTGCCCGAAGCGGTGCGTGCGCGCATCGCCTTCGAGAACGACGAGTACATCTACTCGGCCGGGGAGATTCTCGACGTGTGCCGCCGCGCGGGCGTGCCGATGGTCTTCGACGCGCACCACCACGTCGTCCACGAGGGTCTCGACTCTTACGACCACCCGAGCGTCGCCGAGATGGTCGAGGCGGCGCGCGGGACGTGGCCGCGGCCCGAGTGGCAGCTCGTCCACATCTCGAACGGCCGCACCTCCTTCCGCGACCGGCACCACAGCGACCTCATCGAGTCGATGCCCGCCGCGTACCGCCGCGTCCCCTGGATCGAGGTCGAGGCCAAGCACAAGGAGCTTGCCATCGAGCGGCTCAGCGCCGACTGGCTCCCGGCCTGACCCGGCGGCCGACAGACTCGATTTGAAGAACGGGGCCGGGATGAGGCAGACTCAAAGCATGAAGGGTCTTCTGCTCGCGCTCATCCTTTTAACCTCGTGCGGGGCGGCGGTGCCCTCGCAGACGCCGAAGCCGGCGGAGGCCGTGCAGACGCCCGCGCCGCCCGCGCCGAAGACGGTCGATGCGGCGCGGCTGCTGGAAGACGTGCGCGTGCTGTCGGCGGACGCGATGGAGGGGCGCCGGACGGGGACGCAGGGCGGCGCGATGGCGCGCGCCTACGTCGCGCGGCGCTTCGCGGACGCGGGGCTCAAGCCGCTCGGCGCATCCTTCGAGCAGGAGTTCAGGTTGCCGGTGGGCGGGGAAGGCAAGGGCGCGGGGCGCAGCGGCGTCAACCTCGTCGGGTACGTGCAGGGGCGCACGCACCCCGAGCGCTTCATCGTCGTCACGGCGCACTACGACCACCTCGGCGTGCGCGACGGCGTCATCTACAACGGCGCTGACGACAACGCCTCGGGCGTCGCGGTGCTGCTCCAACTGGCCGCGCGCTTCGGCGTCGAGCGCGGCGAGCGACGCCCCGAGAACTCTATTATCTTCGCCGCTCTCGACGCCGAGGAGCTGGGACTGCTCGGCGCGCGCGCCCTCGTCAGACGGCTCAAGGCGGAGAAGCGGGCGCTGTCGCTCAACGTCAACCTCGACATGGTCGGCCGCAGCGAGCGCGGCGAGCTTTACGCCGCCGGCACACACCACACGCCCGCGCTGCGCCCCGTGCTCGAACGCGTCGCCGCGCGCGCCCCGGTCAAGCTCCTGCTCGGCCACGACCGCCCCGAGCAGGGGAAAGACGACTGGACGAGCCAGTCAGACCAGTTCGCCTTCCACCGCGCCGGCGTCCCCTTCGTCTACTTCGGCGTCGAAGACCACGGGGACTACCACAAGCCCACCGACGACTTCTCCGCGCTCACGTCTGACTTCTTCCTCCACGCCGCCGAGACGATCCTCGACGCCCTCGAAACCCTCGACGCCGAACTGGCGTCAGCGCGGAAATTGAAGCGCGACGGTTAGCGCCTCCGGCCTACCCTTTACGGCCGGGACCGCGTGTCGTTCCCGGCGTGCGTCAGTTCTGGCGCTCCTCGGGGTCTCGGATGCCGATGCCGTCGGGGGCGGGTGCGGCCTTCGGGTCGGCGGCGTGGCCGTTGCCGTGGGGCTCGGCCGCCGTGCGCGGCAGCGGCTCTATCCTCGCGCCGACGACTTCGGCGGCCGCGGGCGCGGCGCCGGGCTCGGGCGCGGCGGTCGGCCCGGGCGCGGCGTCGCGCGGCGCGCGCGTGTCGTCCCGCGCGGGGGCGGGGTCGCGGCCGAAGCGGCGGCGGTAGTTCTCGGCGCTGCCCTCGCGCAGGAACATCGGGTCGAACAGGTGCAGGTGGAGCCACGCGACGAGCGAGCCGACGACGCCGACGAAGAGCCAGATGCCGGCGCGGACGAGCGTCTCGCGCAGGCGCACGACGCGCATCAGCCGCTTGCCGATGAGCGCCGTCCCCAGCGCCGACAGCGCGAAGCCGACGACGAACATCGAGACGGCCCCGACCGTGATGGCCTTGAGGATGACGCTGTCGCTGAACGTCCACGCCGCCCACACCCCCGCGACGAAGGTGAGCGCGGCCAGCGCGTAGGCGAGGTACTTCAGCCCCTTCTTCAGCTTCCAGATTTTGAAGGCCAGCGAGCCGCTGACGTCGAGCAGGCGCTTGACGTACTTGTACTGCGCGCCGACGCCCTTCATCCCGCCCTCGACCGCGAGGAAGTCCCAGCCCACGGCGCGCTCGGGCGCGGCGAAGCCCTCGACGCACTTCCCCCCGGCGAAGGCTTGCTCGGTCATGCGGTAGGCGCTCGTCATCAGCGCGTGCGCCTCGACGTCGGAGAACGAGTCGAGGTCGGTGCGCACGGCGGCGAGGCTCTGCTGGATGTCCTTCGAGATGCCGTAGCTCGTGAGCGCGCCGCGCCGCGATGCCGGGCGCGAGTCGTCGTCGTCCGCGTCCGAGGGGTCAAGGCAGTCGATCCAGTCCACCGGGTCGACGTCGAGGTCCTCCTTGAGGTGGACGAACATGAAGCCGCGCAGCAGGTGCGAGCGGCGGCGGGCGGTGAGGTCCTGGTACTGCGACTGGCGCACGCGCGACTGGAGGATGGTCGAGGAGCGAAGCGGCACCCCCAACAGCCCGCGGCTCGGGTCGCGCAGAGACTCCATCTGGCCGCTGCCGTCGCTGATGAGGATGACGTCGCAGTCCTGCTCCAGCAGCCCGGCCACGCCCTGGTTGTCGCAGACGCCGCCGTCCACCAGCCGGACGACGCGCTCGGGGTAGAGGCCGTCGAGCGCGATGGGCTCGAAGAGTCCGGGGACGCAGGCCGAGGCGGCGACGGCGTGGCCCAGCCGCACCTTCCGCCAGCGCTCGGGCGCCTCCTCGTAGTAGAGGCGGCGCAGGCGGTCGTTGCCGTCGATCTTGCTGTCGATGCCGGCGGGCGGCTCCCCCATGTACGAGGCGGTGAAGTGCCAGGAGTGCCCCGTGTTGAGCGTCGTCGCGTTGAGGATGAGGATGGGCGCCTTGGCCTCGCGCCGCCAGTTGTGGAACTTGGGGCGGAAGTCCGCCCCCTCACCCTTCGGGCGGACGTGGAGGTCGTTGAGGTAGCGCGGCGCGCGTTCGCCGCCGTCGGCGACGCGGCTGAAAATCTCCGACTCGAACAGCTCGCCGGCGCGCATCGTGCGCGAGTAGGCCGGGCCGAAAATCCACCTGAGCGGCGCCTTGTCCGAGCCGAAGATCATCTTCAGGTTCGTCCAGGGCTCGGCGGCGACGCGCATGCGCACGTTGCGCTGCACGCCCTTCAGGAAGTCGCGCTCGACTCGCCTGACCAGCTCGACGTAATCCTCGCGCGTGACCTCCTCGTCCGGCTTCTCCTGGAGCAGCTTGCGGACTTCGAGGTAGTAGTGCGCGCCGATGACGGAGCCGCCCGAGACGCACGAGAGGACTTCGACGTGGCGCAGCACGTCCAGCTCGGCGAGCCGCGCGAGCACGCCGACGTGGAAGAGCGAGGCGCGGTAGCCGCCGCCCGAAAGGCCGATCCCGATCTTGCCGTAGAAGGCGCTGCGCACCGGCGCCGTCCGCCCGAGAAACTTGACGAGCGCGCGCCACGCGGGCGTCGCTTCGAGGTCGCCGGCCGTGGCGCGCGCGGGCGCCTGGAGCCGCGCGAGCGAGGCGAGCTGCCGCGCCGTCGACTCGAACTCCCACTCCGCCACGTCGGGGACGGCCCTGCGCCCGCGCTTCAGGTACTCGACCGCGGTCTCGTAGTGCGCCTCGTCGCGCGCGCCGAGCCCGAAGTGGGCTTCGGCCACGGTGCTGTAGAACCACCACTGGCCCTGGAGCCAGTCCGTGCCGGGGCGTTCGAGCAGGGGCGCGACCTCGTCCGCGACGTGCTGGCGGATGCGCGCGGCCTCCTCGCGGCGCTGCCCCGTGCGCTCGCGCTCGGGGGCGCCGGCCGGGACCTTCGCGCGGGCGGCCTCCTCGTCCTCCTGGTGCGCGAGCAGGTCGAGGACGTACGCGGCGTTGACGCCCGTGTAGCCCTGGTCGTTCTCGGGCCCTTCGGCGTAGCCGCGCAGGTAGTAGAAGAGTGCGCGCTCGAGCTGCTGCTTCTGGCTGTCGACCTCCCACTTGCGCTTGTAGATGGAGCCGACGAGTCCCAGCGTCTCCTGGTCGCGCGTCCGCGAGAGGTCTTCGATCTCGCGCAGGATTTCGAGCGCGCGGTCGAGCCGCGTGTCCACGGGCAGGTCCGGGTCTTTGTAGGTGCAGAGCGCCGAGTGCTGGTAAATCCGCAGCCGCAGCCCGGGCGCTTCGCCGAGCGCCGGGCTGCGGCGCGCGCGCGCGAGGATGCGGCGCGCGTAGCCGAACTGCTTGACAGCCTTGAGGCGCTTGGCGAGGTCGAGAATCTCCTCCGGCGTCCGGCTCTTCCCGCGCAGAATCTCGGTGGCCTCTTGCACGATGTCGCTTGTCTGTGGTGCCATCTTCGTACCTCGCGCACCGGGCGGGCGCGTCTAGTGAGAGGGTTCTACGGGAATGGGTCCGGGAAGTGTGTTCGCGTCGGCGCGGCGGCGCCGAGGCTTATACACTTGACCGTGAGACCGTGTCAATGAAATTCTGGGACGCGCGCGGGCGGGGCGCGCGCGCGCACGTTGGAGTCTAGGACGCCGTAACGCGGGGCCGCCGGGCGCCCCGAGAAGGCTCGGACCGTGGAGACACTTTTGGACGAGAGGGAGGTGCGCGTCGTCGGCTCGCTCATCGAGAAGCAGGTGACGACGCCGGACTACTACCCTCTGACTTTGAACGCGCTGGTTCACGCGTGCAACCAGCTCTCCAACCGCGACCCCGTCGTGCAGTACGGCGAGCGCGAGGTGGCCGACGCGGTCGAGTCCCTGCGCGCGAGGAATCTGGTCTACATCTTCTACGGCGCGGACAGCCGCGTCCCGAAGTACAAGCACATGGCGCGCGAAGTGCTGGGGCTCACGCCGCCCGAGCTGGCCGCGCTCTGCGTGCTGATGCTGCGCGGGCCGCAGACCGTGGGCGAGGTGCGCGGGCGCACCGGCCGCCTCCACGAGTTCGCAGACCTGCGCGAGGTCGAGGAGACGCTCGAAGGTTTGGCGCGCAGGGACGAGCCGCTCGTCACCAAGCTCCCACGGCAGGCGGGGCGCAAGGAGGCGCGCTACGCGCACCTGCTCTCGGGCCGGCCCGCGGTCGAAGAGGGGGCGGAGGGCGAGGCCTCGGCCCCAGCCGCGCCGCGCGCCGCGTCCGGCCCGCGCGCGGGCGAAGGCGAGCGCGTCGCGCGGCTCGAAGCCGAGGTCGAGCGGCTGGGCGGCGAGCTGGCCGAGATGCGCCGCCAGTTTGAAGAGTTCCGCAGGCAGTTCGAGTAAAGTGCCCTTGCGCCGCCCCATCGCATCAGTCAGGCTCGGGCGAGACTTCTACACTCGCGCGGACACGCTGGCGGTCGCGCGCGAGCTGCTGGGCAAGCGCCTGGTCGTGCCGGCCGAGGGCGGCGGGCGCGTCTCGGGCCGCGTCGTCGAGGTGGAGGCGTACCTCGGGGCGGAAGACCGCGCGGCGCACTCGTTCGGCGGGAGGCGCACGCGCCGCACCGAGACGATGTACGCCGCCGGCGGCACCGCCTACGTCTTCTTCGTCTACGGGATGCACCACCAGTTCAACGTCGTCACGGGCCCCGCGGGGCGGCCGCACGCCGTGCTCGTCCGCGCCGTCGAGCCCGAAGAGGGAATCGAGTCGATGAGAGAGCGGCGGCCCGTCTCGAAAGAGCGCGAGCTGACAAGCGGTCCCGGCAAGCTCTGCCGCGCGCTCGGAATTGATTTGACTTTCGACGGCGAAGACCTGACCGCGGGGCGGCGCGTCTGGCTCGAAGAGACGCGCGTCGTGTACAAACCGGACGAGGTCGCCTCGGGCGCGCGCATCGGCGTCGACTACGCGGGCGAGGACGCGCTCCGGCCGTGGCGCTTCTGGGTCAGGGGCAACGAGTACGTGAGCAGGAAAGGTTAAGGCGGGAGAGCTTTGCGGATCACTTTTCTCGGAACGAGCGCGGGGGTGCCGACGCGCGCGCGCAACGTCTCGTGCGTGGCGCTGAGGCTGCCGCAGCGCGGCGAGGTCTGGCTCTTCGACTGCGGCGAGGGGACGCAGCACCAGTTGCTGCGCAGCGACCTCAACCTGAGCCAGGTCACGCGCGTCTTCATCACGCACATGCACGGCGACCACGTCTACGGGCTGATGGGGCTGCTGGCGACGCTCGGCATGGCCGGCGGCGCGCGCGGCGTCTCGGTCTACGGCCCGCGCGGCATCTCGGAGTACGTGCGCGAGGTGAGCCGCCGGACGCAGCTCCACACCTCCTACCCGCTCGAAGTCTGTGAAGTCTCCGAGGGCGCCGTCTTCGAGGACGAAGGCTTCGCCGTCACCTGCGCGCCGCTCAAGCACCGCCTGCCGGCCTACGGCTACCGCGTGGACGAGCGCGACCGCCCCGGCCACTTCGACGTGCAGCGGGCGTTGGGGCTGGGCATCCCGCCGGGGCCGCTCTACGGCCGCCTCAAGCGCGCCGAGCGCGTCGCGCTCCCCGACGGCCGCGAGTTCGACGGCGCGGACTTCTGCGGCCCGACCTTGAAGGGGCGGAGCGTCGTCTATTGTACGGACACCATCTACTGCCGCTCGGCCGTCGAGCTTTCACGCGGCGCCGACCTCCTCATCCACGAGGCGACCTTCGCCGAGGCCGAAGAGGGGCTCGCGGTGCGCAGCACGCACTCGACCGCGTCGATGGCCGCGCGCGTGGCGAAGGAGGCCGGCGCGCGCAGACTCGTCCTGACGCACTTCAGCCCGCGCTACTTCCCCGGCAACCAGACCGCGCCGGAAGACCTCCTGCGCGAGGCGCGCGCCGTCTTCGCCGAGGCGGAACTGGCGCACGACTTCCTGAGCGTTGACGTCGAGCGCCGCGAGTAGTAAATCAACTGGGCCGCCGCGCCGGCTGGGACGCGCGGCCACCCGAGACGAGAGCGGCCGGCCGCCCGCAGGCCGGCCAGAACCACGGCGCAACGTGCTTTACACGGCCGCTGTTACGTGTGATACGATGTGCCATATCCGAAACGCCGCCGGGCGCGTGTGCGAGGCGGCGTGAGAAGGCGAACGGAGCGAGATAAATGTCCTACAACAAGATCATCCTTATCGGTAACCTCGGGCGCGACCCCGAACTCAGCTACACCCCACAGGGCACGGCGGTCTGCAAGTTCTCGGTGGCGACGAACGAGCGTCGCCGGGACAAGGCGGGCGAGCAGCAGGACATCACCACGTGGTTCCGCGTGTCGGCCTGGGGCAAGCAGGCCGAGAACGTCTCGCGTTACCTGACGAAGGGGCGCAAGGTCTACGTCGAAGGCCGCCTCCACGTCGAGGAGTGGACCGACCGCGAGGGCAAGCCGCGCCAGTCGCTCGAAGTCAACGCCTCCGAGGTGCAGTTCATTGACGGGCCGGGCGGCGGCGGTGGCGGCGTCGAAGGCATCCCCGTGCGTCCGCAGCAGTCGTCGGGCGGCGCGCCTTCGGGCGGCGGCAGCGCTGCGCGTGGCGGCGGTGGTGGCCGTCCCCCCGCCGGCGGCGGCGATGGCGAGATAGAGGATGACGAAATTCCTTTTTGATAAGTAGCTGTTACGGCTGAGTGATTCTTGCATGGAAAAGAGCTGCTTCAAGTGTGGAATCACTCAGCCGCTCGACAACTTTTATCGTCATCCAGAAACGTCGGACGGGCATCTAGGCAAGTGTAAGTCTTGTACAAAGTCTGACGTAGCTCGAAACTACCACAACAACAGGTCGTACTATCAGGGGTACGAGCGCGAACGAGAAAAGCGGCCCGGGCGGCGTGCGGCCAAAAGTGTATATGCGAAGAAATGGAATCGCGTTCACACGGATCGCAAGAACGCCTACACCGCCGAACGCCGGGCGTGCCGAAGACGTGCTTGCCCAAAGTGGGTAGGCCGAACAGACCTGAAGCGGATTTACGAGAAGTGTCCCGAAGGCATGGTCGTTGACCACATCGTCCCTTTGAAAAATCCGAACGTTTGTGGTCTACACGTACCGTGGAATTTACAATACTTATCCCCGGCCGAGAATTCGAGCAAGGGCAATAGATTTTGACAAGATATCGTTCTAAAAAACGCGGAAGTTGGAACGCTGAACGATGAACTGAAGGCTCGCCTTCATCCACTCTCGACGAAGGAAAGGCTTCCTGTCTTACAGTTCATCGTCCACTGCTCCGGCTTCCGCGTTCCCTTTCAGTCTCCCGACGAGGATTGCGAACATGGGCGAAGGGTTTAGCGGGTCGGACGAGACGGGGCGGGCGCTGGTAGCGGTCGCGCGCGAGGCGGCGGCCGGGCCGGGGCTCGAAGACGAGATACGCGTCGCGTGCCGGGCGCTGGGGAAGACCGAGGAGCAGTTGGCCGGCTGGCTCCGGAAGAAGTACGGCGCGGACGGCATCGACCAGTTGAGCGGGGCCGACCGGCGCGAGGTGCTCGCGCTGCTGCAAGGGATGCTCTCGAAGCGCGCCGCCTGAGATTAACAGAACCGCGAGCGGTAGCGAGCGGGTCGTGGTTACTTTGCGCGGGCCGCACTTCGCAGCACGCACCCGCTCGCTACCGCTCGCGGTTCTGTTCTCAAATCCCTCCGAGATGAACACAACGACGCTCGTCCTCCGGTTCGACGCGGGCACGCTGCTGCTCGACGGCGCGGGTGCCGACTCGCGCGTGCCGGAGCCTTTCCGCTGGGACGCGCGCGTGATGCGCTGGCGCGCGCCCGCTTGGGAGTACCGGCGGGTCGTCAGGGAGCTGGTGCGCGAGAAGACGCCTTACGAAGACCACGCGCGCGCCTACCACCGCTTCGACTTTCCGACCAAGTTCCTCGTCGAGCCGCGCCCCTACCAGTTGGAGGCAATCGAAGAGTGGAAGCGGGCCAACCACTGCGGCGTCGTCGTGCTCCCGACCGGCGCGGGCAAGAGCCTCGTCGCGCAGATGGCGATTGAGCAGGTGAAGCGCTCGTCGCTGGTCGTCGTGCCGACGCTCGACTTGATGAATCAGTGGTACGACCTGCTGCTCTCGTGCTTCAGCGCCGAGGTCGGGCTTATCGGCGGCGGCTACTTTGAAGTCGGCGCGCTCACGGTGACGACCTACGCCTCTGCCTTCCGCTTCATGGAGCGGCTCGGCAACCGCTTCGGCCTCGTCATCTTCGACGAGTGCCACCACCTGCCGTCGGGCGTCCACCGCATCGCCGCGGAGATGTGCATCGCGCCCTTCCGGCTGGGCCTGTCCGCGACGCCGGACAGGGCCGACGGCGAGGAGGTGCTGCTCGAACGCCTCGTCGGCCCCTTCGTCTTCCGGCGCGAGACGCACGAGATGGCGGGCGAGTACCTTTCGGACTACACGGTCGTGCGGCTGCGCGTCGAGCTGTCGGCCGAGGAGCGCGCCGCCTACGAGCGCGAGCGCGAAGTCTTCCGCGCCTTCCTCAAACAGAAGGGCATCGGCCTGAGCAGTTTGCGCGGCTGGCAGATGTTCGTCGCCGCCTCGGCGCGCTCGCAGGAGGGGCGGCGCGCGATGCTGGCCTACCGCGAGTCGAAGCGCATCGCGCTGGGGACGGACTCGAAGCTGCGGGTCTTGGGCGAGCTACTTCAAAGACACCGGCGCGACAAGGTGCTGGTCTTCACGGCCGAGAACGAGATGGTCTACCGCATCTCGCGCCGCTTCCTCGTCCCGGCCATCACGCACGAGACCGGGGTGAAGGAGCGGCGCCGTTGGCTCGAAGCCTTCAACAAGGGCGAGGTGCTCGCGCTCGCCACGTCGAAGGTCTTGAACGAGGGCGTCAACATCCCAGACGCCTCTGTCGCCGTCGTCCTCTCCGGCTCGGGCTCGACGCGCGAGCACGTCCAGCGCCTCGGGCGGATTTTAAGAAAGCTGCCGGGCAAGGAGGCGACGCTCTACGAGGTCGTCACGCAGGACACGACCGAGGAGCACATCAGCCGGCGGCGCGGCGCGGGCGAGCAGTTCCAGAGGAATTTTTGATTTTAGATTTTTGATTTGCGATTTGAAGGACGCATCGCCTAAATCGCAAATCAAAAATCTAAAATCAAAAATCTAAAATCCCTATGTTGACCGCAGACCTCGCGATGAGCTGGCAGCGCGGCGACCAGATTCGGCCGCGCTACATCGACGCCGAAGACGAGGAGTACCTGCGCGCGGCCGAAGACCTCGTCGCGGTCTTCGAGGCGCACGCCGGGCGTGCGCGCGCCGCGCTCGAAGAGTCCTTGCAGGAGTACGTGGGGACGGGTACCGACTACCGCACCTTGCGCGGGCTGATAAAGCTCCTGACCGACCGCTGCGAGTTCGAGACCTCGGCGCCGGCCGAGCCCTCGGAGATACGCCGCGCGCTCTTCCTCAAGGCGCGGGCGCGCCACCCCGTCGCTACGGAAGGGGCGCGCGCCGAACTCGTCGCGGAGGCCGCGCGCGAACTCTCGTGCGAGCCCGAGGCGCTCGCGGACGCGCTCTACGCAGACCTGCCCGAGAACCAGCGGCTCGCGCTCTTCGAGCCCATCACGCCCGCGGAGCTTTTAGACCTCTACAACGTCGCGCAGGCGCAGGCGCTGCTCTACCGCTCGGTCGAGATGCGCCTGTGGCTTGGGACCCAGCCGCCCGAAGGGTTCCGCGAGCTGTTCGGCTCGATCAAAGCCTACCGGCTGATTCACACCGTGCGCGGCAACTCGCGCGAGGGCTACGAGGTGCGCCTCGACGGCCCGGCCTCCATCTTCCAGCGGTCGCAGAAGTACGGCATCCAGATGGCGGTCTTCCTGCCGGCGCTCCTGCTGTGCAGGGGCTGGCGCATGCGCGCCGAGATTCAGGGCCGGCAGCACCGCGTCGTCTTCTTCGAGCTGACGAGCGAACAGACGCAACTGCGCTCGCACTACCCGGAAATCACCGCCTACCGGAACCCGGTCACGGACAGGCTCGCCGCCGCCTGGGCGCGCGCCGCGACCGGCTGGGAGCTTGAGCCGAGCAGCGAGGTGATAGACCTCGGCGACTCCGCCTTCATCCCCGACTTCGTGCTGCGCCACTCGGAGACGGGCGCGCGCGTCTTCCTCGAAGTCCTCGGCTTCTGGACGCCCGAGCACCTGCGGGAGCGCCTGTCGGAGTTCGACCACGCCGGCCGCCGCGACTTCATCCTCGCCGCCTGGGACGAGCTGCGCGGCACGCGCGAACCCATGACGAACGTCCCGCCCCACACGATTGTTTTTAAAAGGAGCCTCGACCCGGCGGCGGTCGCGCTGATGGCCGACGAGCTGACGCGGGAGGGAAGTTGAAGGGGAGTTGAAAGGGAAGCCGTCCCGCCGTCTTAACTGAAGACTTCGACCTTCCACACGTCCTCGGTCAGTTGCGTGGTCGTGATGTCGACGGGGAGGAATTTTTTGACGACCTCGATGTTGGTCGTGGTGTGCGGGGTGGGCGTGGCGGTGGTGAAAGCGCCGCCGCCGGCCAGGGCCATGGGGATGAGGAGCTGGTCGGCGAGGTGCTCGCCGACGGGCGCGCCCGAGGCGAGGTAGCTTTGCGCCTCTTTGACGACGCGAGCGGCGATGCTTTCGGCGCGCACGCCGCGCTCGCCGACGCCGGTGAAGACTTCGGTCAGGTGCTCGCTCTCGACGTCGATGGTGAAGACGTTGCCGGCGCTGATGGCGTTGTCGGAGACCTCGAGGTCGAGCTGGTCGGGCACCAGTCCCATCTGCTCGCTCACGACCGCCAGCTCCCTCTCGCCGACGTGCGCCGGCAGGTTGACGCACAGCGCGCGCGCACGCCGCGAGAGCACCGCGCCGCGCTCGACGAGGTCGAGGCGCCGCAGCTCCTGCGCGGGCTCGACGTAGACGTTGAAGCGGCCGCCCCCCGGTGGGTAGAAGCCGTAGCGCTGAAGCTCGACCGTCACGGTCGGCCCCGTCTTGTTGATGAGCGGGAGGAAGGTCTTGCGTATGAACTCGAAGGGCGGCGCCTTGACGTTGTGCGTGCCGCCCTCGAAGAGCAGGAGGCTCGGCGCGTCGGCGAGCATCAGCGGCGGGAGCACGGCCTGGAGGACGAGCATCGTGCTGCCCGCCGTCCCGATGGTGAACTTGTACTCGCCGGGCTGGATGGCGCCGGGCTCGAAGGAGAACTCTTTGGAGCCGACGTGCGCGCCCTCGGCCGTCGCCGTCCCGATGGCGGCGGCGGCGGTGACGGCCGTCAGGTGCTGGCGCTGGAGTCCCGGCTTGTCGCGCCGCGCCCTGACGTTGTAGACGCGGAACGGCTTGCCCGTGATGAGCGAGAGCGCCAGGGACGTGCGGATGATCTGCCCGCCGCCCTCGCCGTATGAGCCGTCGATGCTCAGCATAAGAGAAGCGCCCGCCGGGGCGCCGCAGTCTTTTACCACAGATGCGGCGCGGGGCAAACGCCGGGCCGTTTGTGGCGCGCGCGCCCGGCGTGTTGTAATCGAAAAAGAAGAACCCAAAGACAGCGTCGAGGTGAGGGGAGAAGGGTGTCGCGCACTTTGGTCGTCGGCGATTTGCACGGGTGTTACGACGAGCTGTTGGCGCTCGTCGCGGGCGCACGCTTAGGCGCGTCCGACCGCGTGGTCTGCGTGGGCGACCTCGTCTCGAAGGGCGAGAAGAGCCGCGAGGTGCTCGAACTCTTCATGCGCGACGCGCGCTACTACTCGGTCATCGGCAACCACGACCGCGCGCTTTTGGAATACTGGACGGGCGCGCGCAGGAAGAAGGAGCTGAAGCCGGCGCAGCGCAAGTGCGCCAAGCAGCTCAAGGAGGGGCGCGACGCTTTCGCGGCCTACTTCGAAAGTCTCCCGGCCTACATCGACCTCGGCTCGCACGTCGTCGTCCACGCGGGCCTCCGCCCCGGCGTCCCGCTCGCCGCACAGTCGCTCGACGACCTGACCGCGCTGCGCACGCTCGGCCCCGACCGCGAGAGCCGCGAGGGCACGCCGTGGTACGAGGTCTACGACGGCGAGAAGACCGCGCTCTTCGGCCACTGGCCCGCGCCCGCGCCGCGCCGCGGCCCGCGCGCCATCGGCCTCGACACCGGCTGCGTCTACGGCGGCAACCTCACCGGCTACGTCGTCGAGACCGGCGAGTTCCACAGCGTCCCGGCGCTCCGCGCCTACGACGCCCCCAAACGCTGAGGCGGGGGGCCAGACTCCGTCGGAAGGCGTGTCGGGTGAGAACAAAACCGGGGGGCGCGGTGTGCTTGCTCAGCGCACCGCGCCCCCCGACCTTTTCCCCCTTGTTGACGTGAAGGGATTATAAAGGCTCGCGCGTCGCGCGTCTGTACGTTGGAAAACTTTGGGCGGGCGGGTAAGTGTTTGACGGCGCGGCAGCGTACGGCGTCGGACGTGGCGGCGGGTTGGCGGCCGGGCCGAGTTCCGTTGTATAAGTGTGAAAGTCTTTATCCTGCTCTGCAATCGTACGCGTCGGAGAATTTATGAACTACTACGAGAACGTCCTCCACCTCATCGGCCGCACGCCGCTCGTCAGGCTCAACCGCCTGACCGAGGGCTTCAAGGCGACCGTGCTGGCGAAGATGGAGAGCCTCAACCCCGGCTACTCGGTCAAGGACCGCATCGGCGTCTCGATGATCGACGCCGCCGAGCGCGACGGCGCTTTGAAGCCCGGCGGCACGGTCATCGAGGCCACCTCGGGCAACACCGGCATCGGGCTCGCGCTCGCGGCCGCGGTGCGCGGCTACCGCTGCATCTTCGTCATGACCGAGAAGGCTTCGGTCGAGAAGGTTCGTTACCTGAAGGCGCTCGGCGCCGACGTGGTCGTCGTGCCGGCGACGGCCAAGCCGGGCACGCCCGAACACTACGTCGAGACCGCGCGCCGCATCGCGCGCGAGACGCCGAACAGCTTCTACCCGGACCAGTACTCGAACCCCAACAACCCGGAGGCGCACTACCGCACCACGGGGCCCGAGCTTTGGGAGCAGACCGAGGGGCGCATCACGCACTTCGTCTCGGGGCTCGGGACGGGCGGCACCATCTCGGGCACCGGGCGGTACCTGAAGGAGAAGAACCCGCACGTGCGCGTCGTCGGCGCAGACCCTTACGGCTCGGTCTTCAAGACCTACAAGGAGACGGGGCGCACGCACGAGGTGACGCCGTACCTCGTCGAGGGCATCGGGCAGGAGATCGTCCCCGAGAACGTCCACATGCGTTACGTGGACGAGATCATCAACGTCACCGACCGCGAGTCGTTCGAGCTGTCGCGCCAGCTGGGCCGGGAGGAGGGCATCTTCTGCGGCGGCTCGACGGGGACGAACCTCGCCGCCGCGCTGAAGGTCGCGCGCGGCCTGGACGAG
This sequence comes from Acidobacteriota bacterium, assembly GCA_020200135.1. Lineage (GTDB taxonomy): Bacteria > Acidobacteriota > Blastocatellia > Pyrinomonadales > Pyrinomonadaceae > QHXN01. Next base: position 28,503 of record JAIVJI010000006.1, read on the forward strand.
TCGGGCGTCGTCGTCTTCATCGTCTGCGACACGGGCGAGCACTACCTGACCAAGCACCACTCGGACGAGTGGCTGAAGGAGAAGCGCCTGCTCGAGCCGCAGCGCATGAACGCCGGGCTCATCAGCTCGACGAAGGCGGCGGGCGAGCGCCCGCGCGTGCTCTCGGTCGCGCCGGCCGAGACGGTCGCCGAGGCGCTCGCGCTGATGGACAAGCACGGCGTCACGCAGATGCCGGTCATCGAGGAGGGTCAGTCGGTCGGCTCGGTGCGCGAGAACCGCCTGCTCGCGAAAGTCCTCGGCGACCGCGACCTGCTCACGGCTCCCGTGAGCCAGTTGATGGAGCCGGCCTTCCCCGTCGTCGACGTCGACGCCACCTCGGCCGAGGTCACGCGGATGCTGCGCCGGAACCCGGCCGTCCTCGTCGAAGAGTTCGGCCGGATCACGGGCATCATCACGCGCCACGACATGCTCGACGTGCCGTCGCTCGGCGGCCGCTAAGTCGTCACGGCGCGCGCACGCCGGCCGGAAAACTCTGGCTTTCGCGGCGCGGGCCGGTTAGAATGCGCCCGGGCTTTTTCCAACCCCCTCTCTCGCGAAGTTGACCGGCACCCCCGGAGCGCCGCACCCCTTTGCGACGAGCACTAGATTGCGCACTCCGACAGGAGACACCTTTGGTTCAGGCATTGAGAAACGGTGAGTCAGCGCACGGCGCCGCGGGGGGCGGCGCGCTGCGTGCATCCGTGGACGAGCTCGCGCCGCGCTTCGGCTGGGCCGGGGCGTGTGGCGGCGGCGGCGAACACCTCGTGCAGTTCTACGAGTCGGACGAGTTCCTTCTGGACACGCTGGCGGATTTTCTCGCCGCCGGGCTCGACGAGGGCGACTCCTGCCTCGTCGTCTCGAAGTCGGCGCGGCACGAGGCGCTCGACGCGCGTCTCTGCGCGCGCGGCCTCGACCCCGAGGCGGAGCGCCTGAGCGGCCGGCTCGTCATGCTCGACGCGGCCGAGACGCTCTCCGGGTTCATGGCCGGCGACGTGCCGGAGCCGGCGCGCTTCGGGGAGGTCGTCGGCGGGCTGGTCGGGCGCGTGTCGGCCGCGGGCCGGCGCGTGCGCGTCTTCGGCGAGATGGTCGCGCTGCTCTGGGCCGAGGGGCGTGCAGACGCCGCGCTCCGGCTCGAAGCGCTCTGGAACGAGCTGCAACAGTCGCGCCCCTTCCTGCTCTTCTGCGCCTACCCGATGAGCTGCTTCGGCGGCGAGTCGCACGCCGGCCCGCTCGGACACGTCTGCTCCTCGCACTCGCGCGTCATCCCGGCCGAGAGCTACACGGCGCACGCCGGGGCGGACGAGCGCCTGCTCGCCATCGTCGAGCTGCAACGCAAGGCCGCGCTGCTCGCGGCCGAGGTCGCCGAGCACAGGGAGGCCGAGGCCGCGCTGCGCCGGCTCAAGGAAGACCTCGAAAGGGAGGCCGACGAGCGGCAGCGCCTGCTCGTCCGCGAGCGCGAGGCGCGCGCCCAGGCCGAGGAGGCCAACCGGCTGAAGGACGAGTTTCTCGCCACGGTCTCGCACGAGCTGCGCACCCCGCTGACGGCCATCATCGGGTGGTCGCACATGCTCGGCCAGACGGGGCTCGACGAGGCGACGGTGGTGCGCGGGCTGGAGACCATCGAGCGCAACGCGAGGGCGCAGGCGCAGCTCGTCGACGACATCCTCGACGTCTCGCGCATCGTGACGGGCAAGCTCCGGCTGAACATCGCGCCGGTCGACCTGGCGACGGTCGTCAACGCCGCCATCGACTCCGTCCAGCTCGCGGCCGAGTCCAAGGGCATCCGGCTCGAAGTGACGCTCGACCCCGCGGCGCGGCGCGTCTCGGGCGACGCGGGCCGCCTCCAGCAGGTGGTCTGGAACCTGCTGTCGAACGCCATCAAGTTCACGGAGGTGGGGGGCGAGGTCTGCGTGCGTCTGAGGCGCGCCGGCGAGTCCGTCGAGCTGCTCGTGTGCGACGACGGCTGCGGCGTCAGCGCAGAGTTCCTGCCCTACGTCTTCGACCGCTTCCGCCAGGCCGACGGCACGTGTACGCGCCTGCACGGCGGGCTCGGCCTGGGGCTCGCCATCGCGCGCCACCTCGTCGATCTGCACGGCGGCACGATCACCGCCTCAAGCCCCGGCGAGGGACGCGGCGCGACCTTCACCGTCAGGCTCCCGCCCGCCGCCCGCGCGTAGTCGAACATAAACAGAAGATGCAAAGCGAAGCCGGAGTACCTTAATACTCCGGCTTCGTCTCGCCGTACGCGGGTTCGGCATTCCGGTACTGAGCCCGCGTGACTCGACACGCGGTTTCAGTGACGCGTCACTTGAGGCCGCCGCCCCGCTCCTAAGCTCAAGTACCGAGGTACTACGTCGGGGCGACGCGGCACCCGGACCCGGTAACGCGGTACTTAATCCGAGTGGCGTATTATTTGTTTTGAGTATTCGGGTCTGGGGTGATAAATAGGGGGCACGGGACGCGGATTCCTCGCGCGCCGGAAGGGAAGTCGTAGATTTCCCCGGCACATACGCGTTCCGTGAGCGGGCGAAGGGCGGGAGGTGGCACAGGCGTGCCGTCTCAAGTCCCGCGCGCGCAAGTCGCAAAGCCGACCGTGCCTCACAAGCACGACCACACACAACCATCCGAACGTGCGCACGCGGCGCACAGGAAGGAACCCTTACATGCCTAACAGTCCGAAGACCACGGCGGAGAAGCTCGAGAGGATGTCGAACGCGTGGCGCACGCTCGCGCACGGGAAGACGTTCGGCGGGATGACGCTCGCGCAGTTCGAGGCGGCGACCGCGCCCTCGCGCGAGACGCGCGCGCGGATAGACGACCTCAACGACCAGCTCGCCAAGGCGATAGCCGACCGCGACGCCGCCGACGGCGCCTCGGCCGCCAGGATACAACTGGCCGTCGCCGGCGTCCTCGCCGACCCGACCGAGGGGCCCGACAGCGCCCTCTACGAAGCCTTCGGTTACACACGCAAGAGCGACCGCAAGTCCGGCCTCACACGCAAACGCGACAAACCACCCGAGACCTAAACGCGGGATGAATCAACCGCCGGACACCCGACACGGTTCAGGATAGACGGCGCGGCGGGGGCGGCAACGTTTGTTGCCGCCCCCACCCATAGCGCGACGCCGTGACGTTCATCGACGTCACGTAGAGCCACACGAGCAGCGCCGCAGCCTCGGCATGTTGAAGACGGCGGGGACGGCGCACCGGATAGAAGACTATTGAAATCACCGGCGGGCGGCGGCATGATACACACTCCTGGGCGGCCCGGAAGGCAAGCGTTTCGGCTTTTGCCGCCCCCTTACGTAGTTTGACCGTATCATTCGGCTTTTACAGCCCTATTGCGTAGTTTTGCCGAACGATTCGGCTTTTCCCGCGCTATTACGGAGTTTGACCGAACCTTTCGGCACAATAGTAGTTAGATGCCATGAGTAACGAAACAAACTTCGAGAGCCAACGTGACGAGTTGATTGCTGAAATTACGGCAGCGTTCGACGGCGCTCCCCGCGAGGACGGCACAACGCTGCATGAAGCCGAAGCTATTGATGATTGGAAGTCTGATGAAGAGTGCCGGGCGGCGCGACGGCTCGACACCGAACAGCGATGGCAAGATGTGCCTGATGAAGATATTTGGGCGTGTTGTTCAGCTCTAGCCTTTCTGGATGCGAAAGGGTTTCGTTATTACCTCCCGGCATTCATGGTGTACGGCTTGAGGCATGCTGAAGATGATCCAAATGGTATTCTTCATTCGTGCGAGTTCCACCTGTTGCATGAACCGCAGAGGTCGCTACGGAAATCCGAACCAGCGTCAATCGCCAGCAAATATAATTTCACTGACGCTCAGTGTAGAGTGATTGCTAAGTTTTTGCGGTTCGTTGCTGGCGATGACATGACGGTGACAGATTTACCAACGCTCCAAGCAGTCGAAAAATGGGAGCGGTATGTACAAGAGCATAGTTCCGGTAACGGCGGCATCTAACAACGGCATGTACCCGACCCGCGACACGAATCTTCTCATGTTCCTGCAAAGGGGCTGGCGGGCGGGTGATGCCGGGCGTTGGGCTGCTTGTTGATGCCCTTTAGCAAGGTTAGTAACGGCAGTACAATTTGGAGGGGGTCTGACAATCATGTCATTTTATGGCGCGCCTATCCGCAGCCCGGAAACAAAGGAAGAAGTGAAGCAGGCGGCGACTCTCCTCACCGTGCTCGGAGTAATCTTCGCTTTGGTCGCGCTGCTGGGGGTCGGGCTGACACTGGCCTCCGATGACCCGGAGAATCTAATCCTTACGGTCGTATGCGGCTTCGTGTCGCTGCTTCTGTTCGCCGCCGGCGCTTATAACAGTTATTACACGCGGAAGATGGCGCACGCGCCCTTTGTAGCTGCCGCGCTTCGCCACCCGGCAATAACTGTTTGCGTTATCCTCGTGGCTATTACAGCATTGGTACTCGGCGGTGTTTCACTGTTGATATTTTGGCAGTGACTTTGTCCTGCGGCAGCGCAGCCCAACAACGGCATGCACCCGACCGCCGACACGACAGTTCTCATCTTCGGCAATCTCTCGGGGGGGCGGGTGATGCCGGGCGTTAGATGGCTGTTGAATCTATCCGAAGGTATAATTTGAGCCGGAGGGTTCGAGGCGCATGAATTACAAAGTTCGTTTGCAGAAGTCGGAAGAAGGTTACAGCGTGTCATGTCCCGGATTGCCCGGCTGCTGGTCGCAAGGGGATACGGAGGAAGAGGCGCTTGAAAATATCCAAGATGCCATCCGGGAGTACCTTGCCGCGGTCGATGAGTTGGTGGAAGGCGAAGATGTCCGTGAAATCGAGGTGGCTGTTTAGCCGTGCCAAAGATTCCCGGAGTCAATCACCTTGAGGCGGTCGGGGCGTTGGAGAAAGCAGGCTTCCGTATTGTCCGGCAGGGAAAGCATATCGTTATGTCGGATGGCGTCCGCATCCTCACGATTCCGCGTCATAACCCGGTGAATGCGTTTACGATGGGTGGCATCGCGCGTGATGCTGGCTTGAGTGTTGAAGAGTTCAAGAAGCTGCTCTAGAGATGCACGCCATCTAACAACGGCATGCACCCGACGCCCCGCCACGGACTCTCTCATGGAGGTTGAACAGGGGCGCGGGTGATGCCGGGCGTTCGGCGGCTTCCGTATAATCAAAGATCACGAGAACGTGAGGCGTGTGGCATGACGGAAAAGGAGGAGAAACGAATGAGAGAGAACAAGGTTAATCGAAGAGGTGTGTGTAAATCTTTACTGGCTCTCGGCGGTTTNNNAAGCAGAGGTTACGAGAACGTGATGCGTGTGGAATGATAGAAAAGGGGATAAACGAATGAGCGAAAACAAAATTAATCGAAGAGGTGTATGTAAATCTTTATTGGCTTTCAGCGGTTTGATGCTCGGCGGCTTGGCGGCGAAAGGGCAAACGCCGACGCCGACGCCGACGCAACCGCAGACGGACAATATTTTGGAAGACCAGAAAATTGCCGACGCCGTCAAGCGCGGCGCGACGATGGAAGAGATCGCGCAACTGCGCGACCCGATTGCACGCACGCCGCAGGAAGCACTCCGCGCTTTAAAAGCGGGGAACGCCCGATTTTTCGGTGGTCAGGCGCGACGCCCGGAAACTTCCGCCGCCGAACGTCGCGCACAGATTTTGGGGCAAACGCCGTTCGCCGTCATCCTGGCCTGTTCCGACAGTCGTGTCCCGACGGAGATCGTTTTCGACCAGGGCCTGGGAACTTTGTTTATTACCCGCGTCGCCGGGAATGTCGTCGAGATGGGAACGACGGGCAGCATCGAGTATGCCGTCAACCACCTGAAAACACACATCGTCATCGTCCTCGGACACGAAGGCTGCGGCGCGGTCAAAGCCGCTTTGCTGCCCGCCGAAGAACGCGCGCGGGAGACGCCGAGCATTCAGGCTCTGCTCAATGAGATCGTGCCCTCGGTGTCGAAGATTGCGAAAATCCGCGACGAGAAAGCCAAGCTGCGCGAAGCCGTCGTCGCCAACGTGCGCCAGCAGGTTTTTAACATCAAGAAACAACCGGCAATTCAGGCGGCAATAGCGAGCAATAAAATTGCCGTCGTCGGCGCGTTTTATGAGATCACGAGCGGCGCGGTTGATTTCTTCGAAACCGACGAAGATTTGCGAATCGCGCAAGCCGATTACGACAGTTGTGCATGGCGTTCGCACCTGACGAGTTTGTCGGACGTTTGTGAAACGTAACCGCTGCCGACACTCTCATGATTCCCGTCGGGGCGGTCCGCGGGCGCTGTGCGGTTTCATTTACAAGCCGCCGAACAACGGCATGCACCCGACCCGCGACACGAATGCTCTCATTTTCCAGCAGCGGGGCCGGCGGGCGGGTGACGCCGGGCGTTAGGCTTGCTCGCAGGGCGCAGTTTTCCGAGGGGGCTTGACGGCTAGGTTATAGCTCGGAACCGGGGGTTTGAGATGAGGGTAATCACAATTCTTTTGGCCTTGTTGGCTGTAACGCTCGTCGTACTCTCCACGCCGGCTGCGTCACAATCGACAGCCGAGGTGTTGGTGCTCAGACGTGCCAGCCTCATCGACGGGATTTCGGCACGGCCTCTGCGTGACATGACTGTGGTGGTGCGCGCCGGCCGTATTCAGAGCATCTCTCGTGCCTCTGTTCGTGTCCCCGCCGGGGCAAAGGTCATCGACCTGGGCGGGCGCTGGCTGCTGCCGGGACTTATCGATGCGCATGTTCACCTACGCGACCTCGACAGCGCGTGGGCGGCGCTCCGCTCCGGCGTGACGACGGCCCGCTCGCTCGGCGTGCCCCGCTTTGCTGACATAGACATCCGCCAGCGTCACCGGGCCGGCGCGTCCGACCTGCCGGACGTGGTCGCGGCGGGCTATCATGTGCGCCGCCGCCTCGCCCAAGAGTTCTTTCTCGACGCCCCGCAGCTCAGCCGGATGGCGGGTGGTATTCATGGCCCGGAGGACGTGCGCCAGGCTGTGCGCGTGATAGCCGGGCGCGGGGCCGACGTGGTCAAGGTGATGGCGACGGAGCGGGCAGGGCTGTTGGAGACAGACCCTCTCAGGCGCGTGCTCAACGACGAGGAGCTGGCCGCAGCCGTGGCCGAAGCGAGAAGAGCCAACCTTCCCGTAGCAGCCCATGCGCATAGCGACGAGGGGGCACGCGCGGCAGTCCTCGCCGGGGCTCGCACAATCGAGCACGGAACCCTTCTCAGCGGCGGGACGCTGGCGTTGATGCGGAAGAGGGGCATCTGTCTGGTGCCGACGGTTACCTTCTGGCGCGACATGATGGACCCGGGTGGTGAGTACGACGACCCGAAGTTGGCGGCGCGCGCCGAAGAACTGCTACCCCGCGTGCGGGAGACGGCGGCGTTAGCCTGGAAGATGGGAGTCAGGGTGGCGGCGGGCAGCGACATGCGCTACGACGCGAGCAGCGCCCGCGTTCTGGCGGATGAAATTGCGGAGTTGGTCGGCGCCGGTCTGCCGCCCATGGAAGCGGTCAAGGCGGCCACGTCGGCTGCGGCCGGTTGCCTCGGGATCGGGGGGCGCACCGGCGCCATCAGGCCGGGGCTTGAAGCGGACATGATCGTGGTCGAACGAGACCCGCTTAAAGACGTGAGAGCGCTCCGTAACGCTGTAATGGTAATCAACGACGGCCATATCGTGATTAATGGCCTCGTGCAGCCGGCAAAGTGAGGCGGGGCGAGCCTAACAACGGCATGCACCCGACCGCCGACACGAGAACTCTCATGCTTCGGCGGAGATGCGTGGCGGCGGGTGATGCCGGGCGTTATGCGTCAGGTGTTGTCGGAGGTCATAGACTATGGATGCTGAACAAGAAAAGATCGCTCTCGATAAAGTGGTCCGCGGCCACATCTATGAGTTTGTCATGCGCGAAGGACTGCCTCCGACCATAGCAGAAACATCGTCCGTTCTCTCGCACTCGCCGGATGAGGTCAGGGATTCCTTTCAGCGTCTCGCCGAGGGACACATCATTGTCCTGCGGAAGGGCGGCGGCGAGATCCTGATGGCGAACCCTTTCTCCGCCGTGCCCACGCCTTTCCTCGTTAAAGCTGGCGGTCGCTCCTACTACGGGAATTGCATCTGGGATGCGATGGGCATTCCTGCGATGCTGAAGCAGGACGCCGCTATAGAGGCCTCGTGCGGCTGTTGTAGCACGGCGATGAATTTGAATGTTACGAATGGCTCGCTTGGGCAGGCGCGTGGTACCGCGCATTTCGCCATCCCCGCGGCTCACTGGTGGGATGACATAGTTTTCAATTGAAAGACGATGCTGCTCTTCTGGTCAGAGGAGCATGTAGAGAAATGGTGTAAGGACTGGAATCTGCCGCGCGGTGAGATTATCCCCCTCGACAGGTGCAATCGTTTGGCGCAGGCTTGGTACAGTCCTGACCGTCGTGAGCCGGAATGGAGGAGGCGAACCATCGACGAGGCAGAGGCGTTATTCTCCGAACTTGGCTTTACATCAGAGTTCTGGCGCTTGCCGCGTTGAAGACGCATAACAACGGCATGCGGCGGACGCGCCCCCAGCGTGCCTCTTATTCTCAACGTCTCGTGCGCGCCGCTGATGCCGGGCGTTAGGTGGCTTTACTTCACCTATGCGGACGAAAACACTGGATGACAACACGCGGGCCTCTCACCCGGGCGGAATCAGGCTTTCGCATGAGAAGCTCAAGCGTCTTCACCCGGAGCTTTATTCTCTCGGGGTCTAATACCCCGCAGCTTGCTGCGCTAAACTGCGTGCGTGAGCAAGTTCATCCATAAGAGCCACAACGTCTCGGTACTGATGTACCACATCGTCTGCCCGGCGAAGTATCGGCGGGTGGTCTTCAGCGAGACGGTGGATCAGAAGCTCAAGGAGACGTGTTTAGAAATCAGCAAGCGTTACGAGATCGCGTTCCTTGAGATCGGCACGGACAAAGACCACGTGCATTTCCTGGTGCAATCCGTCCCGACGTACAGCCCGCAAAGGGTCGTGCAAATCATCAAGAGCATCACGGCCCGAGAAATCCTGCGCGCGTGCCCCGAAGTCAAGAAGAAGCTGTGGGGCGGTGAGTTCTGGACGGATGGCTACTTCATCAGCACAGTAGGCAAGCACGGCAACGAAAGCGTGATTAAGCAGTACATCCAGAATCAAGGGGCGGAGTCGCATTACGAGCGACTTTACGAGGAACAGCTCAACCTCTTCTGATACCCCGCAGCTTGCTGCGGGCGAGTTTCATTACCATGACCCGGACGGCAACGAGGTGGAATTGAGCGTGGACAATTTCCCCACCAAAGAGGAGTGCAGCGCTTTCGTCAGGGGCGAAGAGATGGCGGAGATAGGCAGGCCGCCCTTCGGCTACGACTTCGACCCCGACGAACTGGCAAGCCGGTATCACCAGGGCGTACCGGCGGAGGAGTTGGCGCGGGTGGGCATGCCGGATAGTCGCTAGGTGCGCGACGGGCCGCCTGACGACGGCATGCACACGACCGCCGACACGCCGCTTCTCATCTTTCAGCAAAGGCTCGGGGCGGCGGGTGATGCCCGGCGTAAGGTGCTTGCGTCTTAATGAATGTCACCGATGCGTACATTAGAGAAGGCAGACCGGGAGTTGGCCGAGGGCCACCTCTGGCGTGCGAAAGAAATACTGCAAGGCTCACTCCCGAACGCCGGCTATGACGTCGAGTTGTTTGAAAAGCTCGGCATTGTTCTGCTGCGGATGGGTGACCTGCCTGAGGCCGGCAAGTTCTTTTTTTTGTCAGGCGTAAGGAAACCCGAGTACGAGCAAGCCGTCGTCATCTTCCTCCGGAAGTATGCGAAGAACAAGCCGCATGATCTCTTCCGCTTCTTCCCCCGTGGGGCCAGACTGGCCGCCCTGTCGGAGTACCCCGATGAGGTGACACGCCAGCTCAGGGAGCTGGGGTTTCCCGAATCCCTGAAAAGTGAAGACGGGAAAGTGACGATTCCGTCCGGGGCGGGGAGCGACGCCGTCGCCTGGATCACCTGCTCGATAATCGCTTCCGTTTTAGGCGCGTTAATCGTCTTGGGGATTATTAAGCTAAAGGAGATCGCCTTCTGATCACGTCGCACCTCACGGCGGCATGAACCCGACGCGCGACACGCCGCCCGTCATCTGCCTGAACCGCGGCGTTTGATGCCATGGGTGAAGACTTAAAGATCGCTGCATTGATAGCTAAACCTATCGTCGCGTGATAAGAGTGCGGCCATGGCAGCGAAGAACGCCCGCACCCCTGACTGGAAAGAGCGGCGCCGGTGGCGCGCCCTCGACTTCAAGCGCGACGGCTGGACGCACCACGAGATCGCCGAAGCCCTCGCCGTGACCAAAGGCGCGGTCAGCCAGTGGATGACGCGTGCCGCTAAAGAAGGGGAGGAGGCGTTGCGCGCCCGCCCGCACCTCGGCGCCGCGCCGAAGCTCAGGCCGGAGCAGCTAGGGCTGCTCCCGGAGTTCTTGTCCCACGGAGCCGAGGCATACGGCTTCCGCGGCGAGGTGTGGACGTGCGCACGCGCCGCCGAGGTCATCCGGCGAGAGTTCGGGGTCACGTACCACAAAGACCACGTCTCGCGATTGCTCAAAGCCCTGCGCTGGACGCCGCAGAAGCCTGCCGAGCGCGCCGCCCAGCGCGACGAGGCGGCGATTGCCGAGTGGCGCGAGGAGACGTGGCCGGAGTTGAAAAAAAAGCCCGGCGCGAGCGGCGCACGTCGGTCTTTATCGATGAGTCGGGCTTTTACCTGCTGCCCGGGGTGGTGCGCACTTACGCGCCCTGCGGCGTGACCCCGGTGCTGCGCCCGCACCTGACGCGCGCCCACCTCTCGGTGATGAGCGGCGTGACGCCGCGGGGCCAGTTGTACACGCTGACGCGCCGCCGCCCGCTTCGGAGCGCCGAATGCATCGCCTTCCTCGGGCACGTGCGGCGGATGGTGGGCGGCCGACTGCTGGCGGCGTGGGACGGCTCGCCCATCCACCGCAGCAAGCAGATCAAGGCATTCTTGGCCAAAGGCGGGGCGCAGTTCGTCCACCTCGAAAGGCTGCCGGCTTACGCGCCCGAACTGAACCCGGACGAGGGCGTCTGGCAACACCTCAAGCACGTGGAGTTGAGGAACCTGTGTTGCAGAGACTTGGATCATCTGTCTGCCGAACTTAGCCTCGCAGTCAAGCGGCTGCGGGAGAAGCCCTCAGTCATCCAGTCCTTCTTTGCCGGTGCTGGATTAGGCATCTGAGGGTTTAGCTATCAATGCATCGCTCTTTAAGTACATCAACGCGCCCGCCGTCTACGGGCAGGTGCCCGAGCTGACCCAGTTCGACCAGCAGCGCGAGGGCTAAGAGGGGCAGGGCATCTACGTCGCCGTGCTCGACACCGGCATCGAGTGGCAGCACCCGATGTTCGGCGGCGACCCGATCCCGCCGCGCCTCGGCACCGCGCCGCCGGTCGCGGCCGTCAACACCAACCAGAAGGTCGTCTACTACATGTCGTTCTCGGGCGGGCTGGTTGACGACTTCGGCCACGGCTCGGCCGCCTCGTCGAACACCGCCGGCTACCTCGCGATGGCGCCCGGCGCTGACGGCCTGCCCGGCACCGCCGACGACCTGCGCGTCCACGGCGTCGCCCCGCAGGCGAAGCTGATGGGCTACAAGGTCTGCACCGGCACCGGCAACTGCGTCAGCTCCTCGACCATCCTCGGCATCGAGGACGCGGTCTCGCCCTTCTCGGTGGCGATGCAGCCGAAGTCGGTCGCGCACGTCATCAACCTTTCCTTAGGCGGCGCGGGAGGCCCCGACGACGCGACCGCGGTCGCGGCCTCGAACGCCTCGCTGCTCGGCACCACGGTCGTCGCCTCGGCCGGCAACGAAGGCCCGGGCGAGGGAACCGTCGGCTCGCCGGCCGCCGGCCGCCACGTCATCTCGGCCGCGGCGACGACGCACCCGGCCGCCGCCAACGCCAACTGGTCGGTCGACGTGCTCAAGGATTCGGCGACGTCGCGCGCGACACGGCGACCAGGCAGCTCCAGTGGTACGTCATCGCGCAGCGCGCCGGCTCCGGCGACCGCCTGCGGATGCCGTTGTACCTCAAGGCCACGCAGAGCCTGTCGTCGAGCGAAATCTCCGGCTCCGAGACCGAGACCTTCACGGGCACCGTGACGGCCGGCGACGCGGGCGTCCAGCGCGACAACGAAGTCTACGTCGCCGAGGGCGCGACCTACGTTGACGTGGAAGTCCCGGTTGACGCGGCGACGCTGAAGCTCGATGCGACGCTCAGGTGGGAATACGCGGACGTGGCCGGCGTCGGCATCCCCGACCTCGACTTCCAGCTCCCCGACCCGAACGGCAACGAGATCGACTCGTCGGGCAACAGCAGCGGCCCCGAGCACATCTCGGCCGACACGACGATTCCCGGCACCTACACGTACCGCGTCTACGGCTGGGCCAACGGGCCGACCGATTTCACCGTCGAGAGCACCAAGCTCAAGGGCGGCGCCGCGCCGGTCGTCCGGCCCTTCGCCTCCGACTTCACGCTCGGCGCCGAGCGCTTCGACTTCGACGGCAACGTGTCGCTCGCGTGGGCGCCGCAGGGGAGCGTCGAGGCCTACGAGATCGAGGCGTCGACCGACGGCGTGAACTACTCCGTCTACGGCACGGGCGGGGGCGACAGCTCCGGCGTGGACATCGCGGGCCTCGCCGACGGGACGCACAGCTTCCGCGTCCGCGCCATCACGGCCGGGCTGGTCGGGAAGTACGTCACCGACCCGAGCAACGCCGAGGCGGTCACGGTCGCGCGCCGCGTCGAGACGGACGCCAGCGGCTCCATCTCGCCCGTCAACAAGACCATCGTCTTCGGCGCGGGCGTGACCGACCTGACGACCGCGCTCAAGAACGAGTCGGCGACGGTCTTCTACCCGACGACCAGGCTCGAAATCGTCTCGGTCGAGTCGAAGAACAACAGCGTGCGCGTCGCCAACGCCGACAACGGCGGCGACGGCGTGACGAGGGTCGCGGCTTACGACTACTCGCAGCTCGTCGGCGCGGACTTCCAGCCGAACGAGGAGACCGCGACGCGGGGCTTGAGGTTCAACAACCCGAACACGGTGCTCTTCACCTTCACGGCGCGCGTCATCGCGAACGTGCCCGTGGCGGGCGGCGGCGGTGCGACTTCGGCGACCTCGGCCGACCAAGACCGTCTCCGTCTCGCCGCTCCGCTAGGCGCGGAAGGGAACTGACCACGCAGACACGGGGGCGCGGCTTGAAGCTATAAGACTTCAAGCCGCGCCCCCGTGTCTGCTCGTCTACGTGTCGAGCTTTCCCGCTCAGCCCTCAGCCCAGCTCGACGTGGACGAGGCTGACGAGGCGGAGCAGCGCCTCTTTGACGACCTCGGTCTCGGGGTGGCGCACGATGAGGTAGCCCTCGCCCTCGTAGCTGCGCGAAGGCTCCTGCCCCACCTGCGGAATCTTCGCGTCGGTCACGAGGTGTCCGAACTCCCGCTCGGCCTCGTCGAGCCCGTGGACGGCCTTCACGCGCCCGCTCCCCTGTCCGCGCAGGAACGCCGCGCCGGCCGCGTAGCGCCGTTCGGGCGGCTCGAACTCGCCGTAGACCATCACGCGCGCCCAGGCGTGGAGGAAGTCGAAGTCGTGCGCGCGCGAGACGAGCGTCGTTATCTGCGCGCCGGGCGGGCGGGCGCCGACCTCCGAGACGGCGACGCTCCCGTCGGCGCGCCTGAACCATTCGAGGTGCGTCAGCCCCGTCCACATCCCCAGCGCTTCGAGCGCGCGCGAGCCGGCGTCGCGGATGTCGTCGTAGCGCGCGTCGTCCACCTCGCGCGGGAGCACGACGCGCCACTGAATCCACGGGTTGCGAACGACTTCGAGCGGCGTCGGGTAGTAGTGCGTGAGCGAGTGCCAGAGGGCGCGACCGCCGACCGAGATGGTTTCGAGCGAGTGCTCGTCGCCGGTGACGAACTCCTCCATCAGCACGGGCCGCTCGTCGCAAGGCGCCGAGGCCCTCAGAGCCTCGCCGAGCGTCTCGGCGCCGTCGGCGCGGAAAGTTCCCTCGGCGCCCGCGCCGGCGGGCGGCTTGACGACGACGGGGAAGCCGACCTCTTCGGCGAAGCCCCACCCCTCGGCCTCGCCGCGGACGAGCCTGTGGCGCGCGCAGGGGACGCCCGCCTCGCGCAGCACCTCTTTCATGCGCGACTTGTCGCGGAAGTTGCGCGCGGCCTCCGCGCTCATCCCCTCGATGCCGAGCAGCGCGCGCGCCTCCGCGAGCGGGACTTGCAACTGCTCGTAAGAGCCGTAGAGGCGGTGGACGGGGCCGCGGTGTTTCGAGAGCTGCCGCGCGGCGTGCGTGAGCTGTTCGGGGTCGAAGCTGGGAAGAACGCCGCGCATTATAGAACAGACCCGCGCGCGCGTTCGCAAACATTTCGGGTCGGAGGTTAAAGTAGCCCGATGCAAGGGGGAGTCACGGTCATCGTCAACGCCGCGTCGGGCGGAAGCCGCGCGGAGGAGTTCCGCCGCCTCATCGCGCGTGAGTTCAGCTCGCAGGGTGTCGAGGCCGAAGTCCTGCTCGCGAAGGGCGGGGCGCGTCTGGCCGCGCTCGCGCGCCGCGCGGGCGAGGGCGAAAGCCGTACGGTGGTCGCGGCCGGCGGCGACGGCACTGTCAACGCGGTGGCCTCGGCGCTGCTCGGCACGGACAAGCGGCTCGGCGTCCTGCCAGTCGGCACGTTCAACTACTTCGCCAAAAACCTCGGCATCCCGCTCGACCTCGCCGGCGCCGTCGGCAACGTCGCGCGCGGTCACGCCGCCGACGTCGACGTGTGCGAGGTCAACGGCCGCATCTTCATCAACAACTCCAGCCTGGGGCTCTACCCGAGCCTCATACGCCAGCGCGAGCAGGAGTACCGGCGCTGGGGTCGCCGCCAGCTTGTGGCCTACGCCGCCGTCCTGCGCGCACTCTTCGGGGGTAACCCGTTCCTGAGCGTCCGCATCACGACCGCGGAGGGCGGGGAACTCGCCGAGCGCACGCCGCTCGTCTTCGTCGGCGGGAACAGGTACCAGATCGAAGAGTTCGACCTGCCCGGCCGCCGCTGCGTCAAACGCGGCGAGATGGCCATCTACGTCGCGCGCACCGGCGGCCGCGCGGGGTTGCTCCGCCTGGCGCTGCAGGCGCTCCTGCGGCGCCTGCGCGGCGAGCGGCGGCTCGAAGTCCTGTGCGCGGGCGAGGCCCTGGTCGAGACGCGGCGCAGGCGCCTCCCCTTGGCGCTCGACGGCGAGGTCGTCGTGCTCGAGACGCCGCTCCTCTTCAGGACGCGCCCCGCCGCGCTCAAAGTCCTCGTGCCCGAAAGCCCAGAAGATTAGCGCGGAAGAATCTTCACTCCTTCCGCGGCCGGTGCTCTCTCCGCGCAAGGTCGAGGCCCGGCAGGACATCATGCTCGAATGGGTCGGCGGGGGCAGCGGCACGGCGAAACCGGGCGCGGTCTCGACCGCCGAGTTCTACGAGCGCGGCGGAGCCACCGGCGAAATCTTCGGCCGGGCCGAGGCCGCCTACAAGAAGAAGAAGTACAAGGACGCCGTCCCGCTCCTGCAGCAAGTCGTCGCGGCGGACGAGCGCGACCACATCGCCTGGGCCTACCTCGGCTCGGCGCACAACTCGCTCGGCAACGCCGCGGAGTCGGAGCACAGCTACAAGCGCGCGCTGGCGCTGAGACCCGACCTGCTCGGGGCGGCCGTCAACCTCGGCCGCCTCTACGCGCTCGGCAAGGACTTCGGCAGGGCGGCCGAAGTCCTCAAGCCCGCAGTCGAGAAGTACCCGGACTCGGCCGACGCCCACTTCCTGCTCGCCGAAGCCTACCTCCAGACGGGGAAGTACGACGAGTCGGCCACGCACTTCAGGGAGGCGCTGCGGCTCGACCCGAAGGGCAAGGCGGAGGCCCACCTGCGTTTGGCGGCGCTCCTCAGCGCCGCCGGCAGGAAGGCCGAGGCCGCCGCCGAGCTGAAACAGTTCCTCGAAAAGAACCCGAACCACCCCAACCGCGAGAAGTTCGAGGAGTACATCAGGCAGAACAGGAAGCGTTGAGCCCCGTCTTCAGGTCGCGTCGCCGCCGCACATCTCGGCGACGAACTTCCCCGCCTCCTGCCTCGCCACCTCCTCGAAGTTCTCCAGGGTGGCGGACTCGTATGTGTATGCGTACCCGCCCGAGAGGAGGCTGTCGAGCGCGTCGTCGAGCCGGAGCCAGATGATGTATTCGCGTTCGTACTCGGTGCCGAGGCAGATTCGGTAGAGGGCGCGCACCGCTTCGCGTGCGTCCAGACGCCCTTCGACCAGCTCCCGAGCTATCTCGCAGGCGTAGGCGCGCACGGCCCCGGCGGAGTCGGGGATTCGGAGACCGAGCTCGCGTGCGGAGCGGAGGAAGTAGCCCTCGGCCTCGAAGCTGCTGGTCGAAGGCCCGAGCCCGGCGAGGATGCGCAGGGAGTAAGAGTCGGACCCCTGCGCCAACATCTCCACGGCCCAGTCCACGTAGTCGCTCGCGGGGAGTTGATACAGTGCGCGCTTCCCGAAGAGGGCTCTGGTCGAGAGTGCCATACCTTCACGGCGGCCCGGCGCCCGGCGCCGGCGGACGCGCGTTCAGAGTTTGAGTGACTTGATGAGGGCTTGAAGCTCTTTGGCCGTCCTCTTGTCGCCCAGTTCTTCGTAGAGCTTCCGCATCCGGGCCGCGTATTCGAGCGCCTTCGCGTACTCGCCCCGCGTGAAATGATGTTGCCCCAGCCCTCTCAGGGAGCGCGCCGTCCCTTCCTTGTACCCGATACGCGCCGCGACGTTGTGCGCGAGGTCGTAGAGACGGTACATCTTCGGGTATTGGCCATGCGCCTCAAGCTCCGTCTCCCCGGCGAGGAGTTCGTCCACGAGGCCGGGCGTGAGGCCGTGCTTGTGCTCTTCGAGACGCCGCCGCTGCTCCCGCTCGTCGGCCGCCGACAGGAGATGATTAGCCAGCAACACGTCGGCGGGAGACCGGCCGGTGCCAGTGCCGACGCCGACGCCACGCCCCCCACCCTCCTGTGCCCAGGCGGAGGTTTGAAAAGAGAATAAGAGGAAGAGCGCCGGCAGTGCCCTCGCGAAAAGGCAACGTGTGAGACTTTCTTTAAGCAACACCAACTCACCCCCGAATCAGGTTTTGAGTCGCGTCACGCGCGGGCCGTCGAGCGTGACGGCGTTCATATGACTTGAAAATCAGAGCCGTACTGCGAGAGCCGCAGCTTGCCCGCCAGCGCACGCGAGGCGTTATTCTCCCACGAAGTGCTGTACAACGGCACCGCGTCCAGAGTCCGGACGAGACGCGCCCACCCGGCCACAACGTCTTTCGCGTAGCCGCGCCCGCGAAAATCGGGCAGCGTCTCGACGCCCGCCTCGTGCGCCGCGTCAGTGACGCGGACGCTGCGGCAGACCGACACGACACGGCCGCCCTCCGCCAGCGCGACGAAGGGCTGGGCGGACGCCAGCTCTTCGACAAACTCCTCAAAGCCCCCGCGTAACAGTCCGGCGTTCGCCTCGGTAACGGTCAGCACCGGCCTCGAAGGCTCGGGGTATTCGGTGAAGTGGAAGGCCGGCCCCGCCACGCGTCCGCGCACGGGCGCGTGGCCTTCGAGCAGCCGCACGTACCCCTCGACGTGGCGGGGTGGATTTTCCGACACCGCGCCCGCCGGCTCGTCCGCGCACAGCGCCTCTAATTCGTCGATCAGGGACGTGGGGAGGTCGGCCCGGAACCGCCAGAGGTTGCCTTCCCGCGTCCGGCCGAGAAACAGGCGAGGTGCAGGGCCGCCGCCCCAGGGCTCGTTGACGGACAGGAGACGCGACCGTCCGTCGTGCGTGAACAAGGCACGGACGTGGATGTCCAACATCTCTCTGTCGTTGAGCACTTCTTCTCCCACGCTTACTGACTGACGCCGCCACGGAAACGGGCAGTCAGTCCCAGCCGCTTAATCTACTACGGCCCAGTCGAGGTACGGCCGGGATATTTCCGCGACCACGTCGGCGTCGGACTCTTCCAGAGTGACCCTGCCGTCGGCGTCCCTCGCGGGTCGCCCGACGGCCGAGAAACGTACCGTCACCTTGACGTAAGGACATTCGCGGTGGGCGAACGTGCCCTGAAGGCCGGTGGACAGGCCGCCTTCCCTGAGGAAGACTTTATTAAACTCGGCGCGGGTCGAGCCGGCCTTGATCTGCTCCATCTCACGGAGGATTTTCTCGACCCACTCCGTGTGGTCTTCAGTCTTGCGCGTGCCCTGTACGGACAGCGCGGTGGCGGTCAGCGCAAGCACGGTGAGACACGCCGTCAAGACGAGAGTCAATCTTCTCATAACAACCTCCGGGGCCAACGACTGACTTTTTGTGCGCGCCGCCTGCACGGAAGCGGCGGTCTGCCGTACGACATTAGCGACGGCTCGCTGACGGCGCAAGCGCCAGCGAGCCGCCGCTCGAAGGAGGGGGGGGACACGTCGGACACCGCCCGGAGACGTTTGGCGTCTGACGACGGACGGCGTCAGCGACTCAGCGGCCGGCCTTGATGTCGTAGGCCCACAGCGTCCCGAGGTCGCGTATGTAAAGCCTCCCGCTGGCGATCACCGGGTAGGCGAACGCCATCTCGGGAAACTGTCCCACCTGTTTTTTCTTCGGCTGGCTCGGCGGGGTGAACCGTCCCTTTTCGCGGTAGCCCTCGGGGGTCGCCTCCGCCAACACGAAATCCCCGTTCACGCCGTGAAGAAATAGAAGCCCGTCGGCGTAGGCCACGGAGGCCCAGCCGAGGCTCTCGGCCTGCCACTTCACCTTCCCGGTCGTGAACTCGGCCGCGACCAGCTTCGCGCCCGCCTCCGTCCCGTAGATGGTGTCGCCGACGAGCACCGCCCCGCCGATGCCGTTCGGGAGCCCGCGTGTGAAGTAGACCTGTTCGGCGGCGACTCCGGCGCCGTCCTGCCTGAGACGGACGAGCGCGCCGCCGACGCCGAGCGCGCCGCAGTAGACGTAACCCTCGCGCCCGACCGGCGTGAAGTACTGAGCCGGGCCCTTGGCCGCGTCCTTGTAGCGCCAGAGGAACTGCCCCGTCTTCGCGTCGACGCCGACGAGTCCCTTCGGCAAGAGCTGCACGTATTGCCTGCGGCCTCCGCCTTCGACGGCGATGGCCGACGCGTAACCCGCAGGGTCGCCGCCCGGTACCGCCGACTTCCAGACGACCGCGCCGGACTTCTTGTTGAGCGCCGCCATCGTGGCCTCCGCGCCGCCGGGGGTGACGACGACGAGGTCGCCGTCGACCAGCGGAGACTCCGCGTAAGCCCAATCGCCCGGCCGGCCGCCGAACTCCTTGCGGACGTTCTTCTGCCAGCGAATCCTGCCGCTCTTAGCTTCGAGACAGGCGAGGTCGCCGTCCGACCCGAGCGCGTAGAGGAAGTCCCCGTCCACGGTCGGGGTCGAACGCGCCTTCGCGTATGGCGGGTTCTGATTCGGGTTGCCCACGTTGCCGACGCGCGTCGTCCAGACGGGCTTCCCGTCCCTGGTCGAAAGCGCCTGCACGAACTCGTTGTCCATGCCGCGGTTACTCATCAGGTAGATGCGCGACCCGACGACCACCGGCGTCGAATAGCCGTCCCCGATGTCGTTCACCTGCCAGAGCAGTTTCGGCCCCCCGGCCGGCCACTGTTTGAGGAGGCCGCGCTCGCGTGAGGTCCCGTCACGCGCGGGGCCTCGCCACTGAGGCCAGTCGGAATCGGAAGCGGCCGTGTCGGCGGAGCCCGGAAGCGACGCGCCCAGGAAACATAGACAGAGCGCCGCGATGATAATTCGTAACCGTGACTTCATTCTCTTCTCCTTCAGACATGGGGGGGGCGAACGACTCCAACTTCGTTGCCGCCGACGAATGCGCAGGGCTCCAGCGCCGGAGCCGGGCTGCCGCGCAAACAACCTCGAAACCACGCGAGTTCTGGATGAGAGATGAGCGGGCCCTCGGGCCGGCTTCAATAACTTGATATGCAGGCCGTCATTCGGATAACGCAACTTTTTGGACGCATGTTCCCCGGAATGTACGCCCGCACCTTTTGGCGAGCCGAGGGCGGAGACGTGAAGTCCCCGCCGTCGTCAGGCGACGCCGCGGTCTGCACGCAGGGCGAGCCACGTCCGAACCTCCGCCGACAGAAACGGTGGCTCGACGTTGACGCAAACGACGACGGGCAGCCAGAGGGCTGCCCGTCACTCTTGTTGGTTCTGTCGGAGGCGGCGGTCTGCAACCGAACCGACGAACACAAGCGTACGGCCAAAGGTCGGGCGCCGTAGGGAGCGCCCTTTCCTTCACCGACCTCTGGGCTCCGACCCGAACTACTTGACCTTCTTCGCGTTCATCTGCCGCCCGCCCTGGTTGAGGACGAGGTGCGTGACGCGCCCGCCGGCGTCCTTGAAGAAGGTGATGTCGGCGCGGACAACCTTGAAGAAGAAGTTGGTCTCGGAGGCCGGGAAGGCTTCGGCCTTACCCTGCCCCGTGGCCTGCATCATCAGGCGGTCGCCCTCGCGCGTGATGGTGAGGACGAAGCCGGGTTCCAGCTCGTACTCGCCGACGTAGGCGTCGTAAACCTTCGGATCGACCTTGACGGCGACGCGCTCGACCGGCAGCTCGTACCTCTCGCCGAACGCGATGGCGGCCAGGTCCTGCGCGACGCGGCCCGAGCGCCCGGCCTCGTTGTTGCTCAGCACGATGACGGTCACGCGGTCGTCGGGGAAGCGGTTGATGCTGGTCGAGAAGCCCTCGATGCCGCCGCCGTGGGTGACGTGCCGGCGGTTGAAGAGTTTGTTGACGCGGTAGCCGTAGCCGTAGTCGTCCCGCACGGCGGTGAACATGGCGTCGAGCGACGACTTCTTCAGGAGCTTCTCGCCGTAGAGCGCCTGGTCCCAGAGGAAGAGGTCGCCGACCGTCGAGTAGAGCCCGCCCGCCGCGAAGGGGATGCTCATGTCGATGTAGGAGGCGTTGACGACGCCCCCGTCGCGGTGAGGCGCGTAGCCGCGCGCGCGCCGCTTGACGATCGCGTCCGCGTGGTCGTAGCCGGTGCTCGTCATCTTCAGCGGCTCGAAGATGTTTTCGCGCAGGAAGTTCTCGTAAGACCTGCCCGAGACCTTCTCGACGACGTGGCCGAGCAGGATGTAACCGGAGTTGCTGTACGTCCACTTCTCGCCGGGCTTGAAGTCGAGCGGGCGGTCGCGGAAGCGTCCGATGAGGGCCTCGACCGTCGTCGGGTCGCGCTTCGTCCGGAGGTAGTCGGGGAAGGCGTTGAAGTTGGTCAAGTTCGGCACGCCCCCCGTGTGCGAGAGCAGGTGGTGGATGGTGACGGGCTGCCACGCCTCGGGGCACGGCGCGACGTACTTGCAGACCGAGTCCTGCACGGAGAGCTTGCCGCGCTCCTGCAAGAGCAGGACCGCGGCGGCCGTGAACTGCTTGGTGATCGAGGCAAGGCGGAACCTGGTCTCGGGCGTGTTCGGCACGTCGTTCTCGACGTCCGCGAGGCCGTAGCCTTTGCTCACTAAAACCTTGCCGTCGCGCGCGACGAGAATCGCGCCGCTGAAGTTTTCGGCCTTGGCGGCCGCCTGCGCGTACTCATCGAACTTCGGGAGCAGGTCCTGCGCGCGCGCCGCCACGCTCAAGGCGAGCAGGCACGCGCAGAGTAGTGCGAAGCGAGGGATGTTTCTTTCGCGTCTCATTAAGTCTTCTTCTCTTTCTGACCGGGTGATTACTAACGGCGGGCATCGCCGACCTCCACCAATAACGATCAGACTCACGAAAAGTTCACACCGGAATCGAGTCCGCTCAAGGTGCTTCTTTGTAAGAACTCTTATCCATGAGCTGGTTGCAATATTAACGCACAACTAGAAGTCATCCCTAAACGGGTTGACAAGTAGTTTGGATTCGATAGCTTACCAAGTCATGGAGGTTCTCTATGGCTTGGCGAGCGGTAACAGATAAACAATGGAAGTTGATCGAAGCCCAACTTCCCAAATGCAAACCGGACGAGCGCGGCGGTCGTCCGCCCTTGAGCGACCGCCAATGTTTTGAAGGAATACTCTGGATTCTCTGGACGGGTGCTCCATGGAGCGAGTTGCCTGAGCGATACGGCTCCAAGTCGGCCGTCCATCGTCGCCTCTCAGAGTGGGCTGACAGCCGAGTACTCTTGAACTTATGGCGCGCTTTTCTTGACCAACTCAACGACGCCCGACGGATTCGCTGGAACGAGTGCTTTGTTGACGGTATGTTCGTCACCGCTAAAAAGGGGGCGACTGTGTGGGCAAGACCAAACGCGGCAAGGGGACGAAGCTTATGGTATTGGCAGATGGCAAGGGTACTCCGCTCGGAATATGCGTGGAGGCGGCTTCCCCCTCGGAGGTTAAACTCCTCGAACGCACGCTCGACGCCGTGAAGGTCACGAGGCGACGCGGGGCCGGACGCCGTCCGCACCAGCCTGAGCGGTTGATTGCAGACCGCGGCTACGACAGCAACCCGGCGCGAGCGCTCCTTATGAAGCGCGAGATCGAGCCGATCATTCCGAAGCGGAAGAACAACCGGGTGGCAACGCATCAGGATGGGCGCAAACTCAGACGTTACAAGCGCCGCTGGATCATCGAGCGCACCAACTCGTGGCTGCAAAACTTCCGTCGGCTGGTTGCTCGTTATGAGCGCAAGGCTAAGAACTTTGAAGCACTGGTTCATCTGGCTTGTGCTTTAGTTGTCCCAGACGCGCTAGTGCAAAACTATGCACCTTCGGTGCAAGACTTTCAGTTGCTACACACCTCCCGCCGTGGTAGAAGTCGCGCCCGATGCGGGAGAACAGGCACGGCGGGCACACGCTGACGCGGCTGACGGCGCGCCTCGTCTGGGTGACGAAGTACCGCTACCCGGTGCTTCAGGGCGACATCAAGGTGCGGTGCCGGGATTTGCTCATGCAAATCTGCGACGCCGAGGACGTGCGCATCCTCAAGGGGGTGGTAAGTAAAGACCACATCCACATGCACATCGAGTACCCGCCCCGCACGTCGCTCTCCGACCTCGTCAAGCGGCTCAAAGGGCGGTCGAGCCGCCGGCTGCAAGAAGAGTACCCGGAGCTGCGGAAGCGATACTGGGGGCGCCACTTCTGGGCCATCGGGTACGGCGCGTGGAGCACGGGCAACGTCAGCGACGAGGTGGTGCAGGAGTACCTTGAGCATCATCGGCACCCGTCGAACGGGGAAAGTGACCCGTTCATCCTCGAATGAGGTGGGACTTTCAGTCCCACGGCAACCTATGCACTTTCAGTGCATAGTGGTTTAGTCCTCCTTAGCTAAGAGTTGTGCGATATTTCGGTGCGCCTAACGCCAGGCATTGTATGTTGACTCAAGCGGACTAAAGCGACAAGCTCTAGCCGCACACGGGGCGCCGGTGAGGCTGTGCCAGGCATCAGGCCACCAGAGCCAGAGGGTGAGATCAAGCCCCCGGCGCCTCCCACCAGAGCGCGTCCATCAGGCCGGACAGTATCTCGTGGCTGCTCACACCGAGCTGAGCCCGCATCGCAAGGCTGGCCGGGCGCCGCATCATCAGGAGCCAGGCCATGACAGACCTTCTGCCCCTCGGACTCGACGTCTCTAAATCGAAGTTCAACGCCTGCCTCATCCGCGAGTCAGGCAAGCTCCGCCACACCTCCTTTGCCAACTCGCCCGCGGGCTTCGCCCAGCTCTCCGGATGGCTCGCGAAGCTGGGTGCCGGCACGGCGCATGCCTGCATGGAGGCCACCGGCACCTACTACGAGGCGCTGGCCGCTTACCTCCATGGGGAGGGGCACACCGTCAGCGTTGTCAACCCGGCCGCCGTCAAAGCCTACGCGCAGAGCCGACTGTCGCGCACCAAGAACGACCGGGTGGACGCCGAGCTGATCGCCGGCTTGTGCGCGGAGCGCAGGCCGCCGGCCTGGCGCCCGCCCGCCCCCGAACTGCGTGAGCTGCAAGCGCTTGTGCGCCGGCTGGACTCACTCGTCGAGATGCGGACGATGGAGGAGAACCGTCTCTCGTCGGGCGTGACGGTCGTGGCCGTCCGCTCATCCCTAGAGGAGTCGATCGCCTACCTCACCTCTCAGATCCGGAGGACTGAGGCGTTGATCGCTGAGCACATCGACCGCCACCCTGGCCTGAGGCGTCAGCGCGAGCTGCTCGACCGGACATCAAGCAGTACCGAAGCGCCCGGCAGGTCGCGGCCTTTGCCGGGCTGGTGCCGAGAGAGCGGCAGTCGGGCAGTTCCGTCAGGGGCAGGGTCAGGCTGTCAAAGATCGGCAACTCACGCCTGCGCAAGGCGCTCTACTTCCCGGCCATCACTGCGCTGCGGTGCAGTCCGTTCTTTCAGCAGTGGGCCGAGGGCTTACGCCAAAGGGGCAAGAGCAAGATGGCTGTGATCGGTGCGGCGATGCGCAAGCTCGTGCATCTCGCCTACGGCGTGCTCAAGACGGGGAGGCCCTTCGACCCGGAGTGGGCGCAGAAACAAAAAACAGCTTGACTGTGAACACAGTATCTCACCCGCCGCCCCGCAAGATGGAGGTTGATGACAAGCAGCGTGTCGGCGGTCGGGTGCATGCCGTTGTTAGATGTTGGCTGCGCTCGTCAGCACGCACCACGCCCTATGGTATTTCTCCAGCCGCTCTAAATCTTTCGCACCGAGCTGGCTTATCCGCCGAATATTCATGTTGTCTTCTAGGTCTGCGATTTTAACCTGCCTCGCTATCGGGTTCGCCCGGACACGCTCTACGAACTCCTGATAGCTCTCGCCCTCCCTATGCGTCAGGCAATCCACAGCCTCCAACACCTCATCGGAGAAACCTTCCTCGCGCAACCGCTCAAGTGTCCAGTCCGTGTCCTCGACCACGTCGTGCAACACCGCGGCCATCATCGCGGCCTCGGAGGTCATCCGCATCATCATTCTTAAAGGGTGCAGCAGGTAAGAGGCACCCGCCTTGTCTTTCTGCCCTTTGTGAGCCTGCGCGGCGATAGAGATTGCATCTTCAACTGTAGCCATCTTAATCATACTCATTCTTACACGACCGCATTGATACTCTTGGCAACATCTAACGCCCGGCATCACCCGCGCCCCTGCGCAAGCTGCATGAGAGGGGCCGTGAAGGGGCGTCGGGTGCATGCCGTTGTTAGATGGCTCGTCATCGTAGCCATTCAACTATCGCCAGTTCCTCCCCGGCATGCGCTTGTCACGGCAAGGGTAGAAATTCCTATTGCTCTCTAGCCAGCATGGATTAAAAATTCTGTTCCGTATGTAACTGTCGTCGGGCGGGTAGCAAGACCCGATGGACAAATCTGCGGTGCGGGCGACTTTCATCACCTCGACCAATTTACCTCCCACATAGAACTCAAGATGCCCCAGACCCTTAACCCTCTCGCCTTCGGCAAGAATAATCGTCTCCGGTTTACGCCTGTGCTCTTTATAAAGGTACTGCGTCCAATAAACGCGGACGTTGTGCAGCCGCCGCCAGCTAAGATTCGTCCTCGTTTCTCCATCGCCGAGCCGGGCGATAACTGTAATAGTCTCATCGGCGGGCGTTTTCTGGTGGATGCCATCGAGAATGGCCGTCCTATACTCACAACGCCCCGGCTTGGCATTAGCAAAGTCACTCAACTTAACCGGCTCCAGCGGCGGTTGCTGTGCTACCGCTGCCGAGCAACTGAGCACGCCGAAGATGAGGAGAAGAATTTTCATAGCTTACAAAGCGGCAGCCATCTAACGCCGGCATCACCCGCCGCGCGGCTCCATTTAGGAACTTGAGAGCCGCCGTGTCCGCGGTCGGGTGCATGCGGTTGTTCGGCCGCGATGCCATGTCGCAAGCACGCGGAGCGCGCAA
>JAIVJI010000052.1:0-19854 GCA_020200135.1 Acidobacteriota bacterium
GTACTCGTCCTGCGCGCCCTTGCGGTTGCCCGTGGCGAAGTGGGCGACGCCGAGGTTGTAGCGCGCCTGCGCGAAGTTGGGGCGGACTTTGATGGCCTGCTGGAACGCCTTGACGGCCGGCGCGTCCTGTTCGAGCCGGAGGTAGGCGTTGCCCATCAGGTAGAGGTCGTCCGGGTCGAGCGTGCGGCCGGGCTGGTTGTAGGCGCGGATCGAGGACGCGTAGGAGGCGCGCGCCTCCTCCGCGCGCCCGAGCTTCTCCTGCGCGGTCGCGATGTTGTAGTAGGCCCAGCCCTCGTCCGCCGGCTCGTGCTTGTGCTGCAAGGCGGCCTGCGCGGCGCGTAAAGCCTCGTCGTGCTGACCCAACTGGTTGAGGACGTAGGCGAGCAGGTTCTGCGTGCCCGTGTCGTTCGGCCTGATGCGCGCGGCCGCCTGCGCCTCGGCGAGCGCCTCCTTCGGCTTGTCCTCGCGGACGAGGATGAAGCCGAGGACGTGGTGCGGCCAGTAGTTGTCCGGCTCAAGGCGCAGCGCCTCGCGCGTCGCGCGCAGGCCGCCCTGCATGTCGCCCGTGGTGGCGAGCGCCGCGCCGAGCATCGTCTGGACGGAGGCGTTCTGCGGCGCGACGCGCGCGGCCTGCTGCGCCGTCTCGACCAGCTTCGCGTACTGCCCGCGCGAGTAGTGGAGCACGCAGAGGCTCATGAGCGCCTCGACGCCGTCGGGCTTCAGCGCGGCGGCGCGCGCCAGCGCGTCCTCGGCCTCGCGGTAGCGGGTCATGCGCGTGTAGACGCTCGCGAGCCCCGCGAGCGCCTCGGGCGACTGCGGCTGGAGGCGGGACGCGGCCGTGAAGGCGGCGACCGACTCCTCGTTGTTGTAGAGCTGGAGGTGCGCGTAGCCGAGCCCGAGCTGCGTGAAGAACTGGTTGGGGGCGAGCGCGGCCGACGCGCGCAGGGCGGAGAGCCCGTCCGCGGCGCGGTCGGCCGCGAGGTACGCGTGCCCCAAAAGCATCTGCGAGGGCGCGTGCCGCGCGTCCAGGCGCACGGCCTGCTCGAGCGGCGCGACCGCCTCGCGCGCCTTGTTCTGCCTGAGCAGCAGGAAGCCGACGGAGTAGTTGGCGTCCAGCGCGAACTGCGGCTCGGGGATTGCGCGGCGCAGCGAGGCGAGCGCCTTCGCGTCCTCGCCCCCGAGCTGGAGGTACGCCTTGCCGAGGAAATAGTGGCCCGCCGGGCCGAGGTCGCCGAGCGCGCCGGCCTGTTCGAGCGCGACTGCGGCCTCCTGGTAGTTGCCGAGCGCGAGCCGGATGGAGGCGACGTTGATGAGCGCCTCGCGCACACGCGGGTTGGGCTGCGCGGCGATGACGTTCGCGAAGGCCGCGAGCGCCTCGTTCGTCTGCTTGAGGTTCAGGTAGGCGACGCCGATGCCGTAGTTGGCCTCGACGTGGCGCGCGTCGGCGCGCAGGGCGCGCTGGTAGCTCTCGGCGGCGCGCCGCCAGTCCTTCTTGCCCAGGAACTCCGCGCCACGCTGCGCCTGCTTGTCGGCCTCGGTAGACCTCTGCGCGAAGGCGGGCGCGGGCGCCGTGAAGAGGAAGGCGGCCAGCAGGAGCATGCCGGCCGCCGCGCGGGTCGTGTTTGTCTTCATCGCTTTCAAAGGTCAGTAGCCGGAGATGAGCCGGATGATGAGCTGCGACTCGGCCTTGCTCCGCGTGTTGGGCGCGAAGTTGAAGTTGTCGCGGCCGTTGATCTTCTGCACCGGCTTGACGTGGAAGGCGCCCAGCGCCGCGCCGACCCAGGCGTTGGTCTTCGCCTCCTTGATGTTCGAGTCCTCGGCGTCGAAGGTGTCGCGGCCGTCGTTGGCCTTGAAGCTCACCCCCGTCTTGGTCACGAAGAAGGAGCCCTCGCAGTAGGTGTTAAAGTTGCCGTCGTGGTCGTGGTAGACGTGGAAGGCGGCCGCCCCGCCGCGCTCGATGGCGGCGCGCATCGCCTGCTCGGCGGTCGAGACGTTCTGGCTGTAGTAGAGCGCGACGGTGCCGAGGATGGAGAAGGCGGTCGGCTGCTTCGGGTCGAGCTGCGCGGCCTGCTGCGCGAAGCGGATGGCCCCGGGGAAGTCCTGCACCGAGACGGCCGACGTGGCGCGGTCGATGAGGTCGTCGTAGTCGGGCGCGCCCGCGGCGGCGGCCGTGCTGCCCGACGGGCCGAAGGGCGAGTCGTCGCGCGGGCCGGCGGCGGACGAGGCCGTCTCGGTCGTCGACTTCTCGGTGATGGCGCCGACGAGCGAGCGGTTGCCGCCGGCGGCCGTTATCTCGCGCGCGACCTCGGGCGTGACCTGGAAGCTGACGCCGCGCTTCTCGACGAACTGCTCGACGCGCGCGGCCGCGATGCCGCCCTGGAGCATGGTGACTATCTCGGCCTTCGAGAGCGGCGGGCCGTCGGGGACGCCCGCGGCCGGCGCCGCCGTGTTCACGCGCGGCGGCGCCGTGTTCGTGCGCGGCGGCGCCGCGGCCACGACGACCGGGCGGTAGTTCGAGCGCGCCGCCGCGATGATCTCGGGGCGCGCGCCGACCGATTGCAGGTCCGACTCGTCCGAAGCCGTCATCTCGAAGTCCACGCCGCGCCGATTTATCTGCTGCACCAGCTCGCTCGTGGACAGGCCGTTGATCTTGACGGCGTTCAAAAGCCCCTGCTTCGTGATGGGCTTCTTCGTCTGTGTCGAGGCCGCGCCCGCGAACAGGAGCGCCGCGCAGGCGGCCGCGACCGCGACGAACGAAACTCTGCTGCCTCTCAAAATCTTCTTCATGGCGAATACCTCTTTCGCTTGCGAGCGCTCGGCTACCCCTGAACCCCGCCGTACGACTTGACGAGCGCGATGATGAGCTCGGACTCATTCTTCTTCTTCGTCTGCGGGGCGAAGTTGAAGTTGTCGCGGCCGTTTATCTTCTGCCTGGGCTTGATGTGGAACGCGCCGAGGTCCTTGCCGCCGAGCAGCACCCCGAAGGCGCCGCCCGCGAGGCTGTTGAGCTTTATCTCCTTGACGTTCGAGTCCTCGGCCTCGAAGGTGTCGCGCCCGTCGTCGGCCTTGAAGGTGACGTTGCTTTTGGTGACGAAGAGCGTCCCCGCGCAGGTCTGGTTGAAGGAGCCGTTGGCGTGGTCGTGGAAGACGCGGAACGAGGCCGAGCCGCCCAGCTCTATCGCCTTGCGCATGTTCCTCTCGGCCTCCGTGATGTTGTTCTGGAGGTAGAGCTGCGTGAAGCCGAGGAGCTGGTAGGCGCGCGGCTGCGCCGGGTCCATCTGGATGGCCTGCGTCAGGAGCTGCGTGGCGCGCGCGGCGTTGCGCGCGTCGTAGGCGGCGGTCGCCTGGTCGGTCAGGTCGTCGTAGTCCGGTCCCTTCGCGACGGCGGGCGCGGGTCTCGGCGACGCGGGCGGCGGCGTGCGCGCGCGCCCCGGCGCGGTGTACGAGGCCGCGACGGCGCCGACGAGCGAGTTGGTGCCGCCGGCGGCCTTGATCTCGCGCGCCACCTGCGCGTTCGACTGGAAGCTGACGCCGCGCTTCTCGACGAACTGCTCGACCCGCGCCGGGGGCGTCCCGGCCTGGAGCATCGTCACGACCTCATTCTTCGAGAGCGGCGCGCCGGCGGGGACGTTCGGGCGTCCGCGGCCGGAGGCGGGGACGGTCGCGGGCGCGGCCGCCGCCGGGCGGTAGTTCGCGCGCGCGGCCTCGACGACCTCGGGGCGCGCGCCGGCCGCGCGCAGCTCGGCCTCGGCGTCCGCCGTCATCTCGAACGAGACGCCGCGCGACTGAACCTGCTGGATAAGCTCGGCTGTGGAGAGGCCGTTGATGCGCACGGCCTTGACGAGCCCGTCGCGCGTGATGGGCCGCTTGGCCTGCGCGCGCGACGGGGCGGGGAAGAGGACGAGCGCCGCGAACGCGACGAGCGTCAACGCGGCGAGCCGCCCGCCCCCCTTCTGCTCTGCTCTGAGTATCATCGTCACCCTCTTGCTTGTTCGTGTGGCCGAGGAAGGATAATGGAAAAAGGGTGAAGGATGAAAGGAATGTCGTCTGAACTTCATCCCCCGTCCTTCACCCTTCCCCCCGGCCCTACTGGTCGAGCGCGCGGAGCGCGGCCTCGCGCTTCCTGCGTGCGGCGTCGGCCGAGGCGTCGGACTGCTTCGGCTTGGGCTGCGCCGGCTTGGGCTGCGCGGCGGCGGTGCGAGCCGCGCCCTGCGAAGTCGAGCCGGTGGAGGCGGTGCCGCCGGACGGCTGGTCGATGGGCGCGAGCGCGGTGCCCGACGGCTTCGCGAGCGTCGCGTCGGTCGTCCCGCCGGTCGCGGGCTGGCCTGTTGCCGGCTGACTCGCGGCGGCGTCCGCGGGCGAGGTCTGCGGCGCCTGCTCGGCGGTCGGCTGCGGCGCGGGCTTGGCCGGCTCTTCGGCGAGCGCGGCGGGCTTGACCGGCTCCGCCGCCTTCTTTGAGCCCGAGAAGGCGAAGAAGGCGCCGGCGACGACGACGACGCCGAGCACGACGAGCGCCGCGACGCCCGCGCCCGCGATGTAAATCCACTTCTTGCTCCCGGCCGGCTTCGGCTGCGCCTGCGGCGGCATGAACCCCTGCGGCCCTTGCGGCGGCCGCGGGCCGTGCGCGGCGGGCGACGCGCCGATGCGCGTCTCCTTGGCGCCGGCGGCGGCGGCGTTGGCCTGCGGGGCCGGCGCGGGGCCGATGCGCGTCTCCTTCGCCCCGCCCGACGCGGTCGCGCCGGCCGGCATGTCGATGAGCGTCGCGGCCATCGGGTCGGGCGCCGAGACGCCGGGGTTCGAGATTTGCGTCGGCGCCGACTGTAGGCCGGGCTGCGAGGGCGCGGTCGCGCCCTGCGGCGGGAGCCCGGGGTTCGAGGGCGCCGCGACGCCGGGCTGCGAGGGCGCCGCCGGGGCTTGCGACTGCGTGTGGAGGCCGGGCTGCAACGGCGTCGTCGCGAACGGCGATGGCGGGTAGCTCGAAGGCGGCTGCGTCACGGGGCGCGTGCCGTAGGCCGCGGGGTCGCCGACCGCCAGCGGCTCGAGGCGGCCCGTCGCGGCGAAGCCGGCGTTCAGGAGGAACGCGCGGAACTCCGAGGCGCTCTGGAAGCGCTGCGCCGGGTCCTTGTGGATCGAGCGCCAGATGGCCTGCTCGACCACCTCGGGGATGGCCGGGTTGAGCTGGCGCGGCGGCACGGGGTACTGCTCGATCTGCGCCTTCATCAGCTCGAACTCGTTCTGGATGTCGAACGGGCAGCGGGCGGTGAGCATCTCGTAGAGGAGCATCCCCAGCGAGTAGATGTCGGAGCGCGCGTCGGTCTCGAAGCCGCGCACCTGCTCGGGCGACATGTACTCGATGGTGCCGATGATGTTGCCCTGCCGGGTCATGCGCGCGGTGCCGAGGATGCGCGCGATGCCGAAGTCGAGCACCTTGAGCGTGCCCCTCTCGGTGAGCATCATGTTGGCGGGCTTGATGTCGCGGTGGATGATGCCCTCGGAGTGCGCCTCCTGGATGCCGTCGAGCATCTGGCAGAAGATGGGGAGGGCCTGATCCACGGGGATGGCGCCGCGCTGCTGGATGACGTGGTCGAGCGTGTTGCCGCGCACGAACTCCAGCACCATGATGAAGCTGTCGCCCTGCCGCATGAAGCTGTAGAGCGTCGCGATGTTCGGGTGCTGGAGCTTGGCGAGCGTGACGGCCTCCGAGCGGAAGCGCTCGACGACCTGCGCCTGGCTGGCCAGCTCCGGGCGGAGGAACTTGATGGCCACCTCGCGCTCCAGCATCATGTCCACCCCGCGGAAGACCTCGCCCATCCCGCCCTCGCCGAGCTTCTGCGTGACCTTATAATTTCCGAAAACCTGTCCGATCATAATGCCTCCACCTCGCGCGTCGTGGGCGCGTCTCCGGCCTCGGCGGCCGCCGTCCCCTCGGGCATGATTGCGATGATGCCCACCGTGATGTTGTCGTGCCCGCCGCGCCCCTTCGCCATCGCGATGAGGCGCTCGCCCGCGGCGTGGATGTCCTCCGCCTCGCCGAGGAGCGACGCGATCTCGTCTTCAAGGACGAGGTCGTGGAGCCCGTCCGAGCAGAGCAGGAAGCGGTCGCCGACGCGCGCCTCGAAGGGCTCGACCGTCGAGGCCTCGACCTCCGGGCTGGTGCCGAGCGCGCGCAGGATGACGTTCTTGTCCTCGTGCGTGCGCGCCTGCTCCTTGGTGATGATGCCGAGCTTGACCATCTCGTTGACGGCCGAGTGGTCCTCGGAGAGCTGGTAGAGCTGCCCCGCGCGCAGCATGTAGAGCCGGCTGTCGCCGACGTGCGCGGCGTATCCGGTCGCGCCGCAGAGCGCGAGCGCCGTGCAGGTCGTGCCCATGCCGTGCTTCGACTCGTCGGCGGCCGCCGCGTCGTGGATGCGGCGGTTGGCCTCCTCGACGGCGCGGCGCAGGGCGAGGCCCGGCTCCTCGGGCGACTCGTAGTAGAGGGCCGACGTCGGATTGCACGCTGGCGGCCAGCTCGAAGGCCGGCGCCGGCCGCGGCGGCTGCCCGCCGTCCTGCCCGACCCCCTTCTTCGTTTCGGCCGCCCTCTTTTTACCGAACATGCACAACCCCTTCCTTGAAAGATGATTCCCGTAAAATACGACTCCCGCGGCGGCGGCCGGGCCCGCCGCGGCCGCGCGGCTCACTTCTTCGCCAGCGTGTACATGAAAGCCTTCTTCTCGCCGACGACGAAGTCCACGGGCTCGTCGGCGTAGCCGTCGCGCCGGAGCGTCAGGCGGACCCGGTCGCCGAGCCGGCCGCGCACAGAGTAGGGCGTCGTGCCGATCTTCTCCGCGCCGCGGTAGACGTCGGCCTTGCCGTCCGAGACCGTGATCTCGACGCTGCGCTCCGAGGCGTCGCGGCCCGCGGCCGGCGCGGGCCCGGGATTGAGGCCGCGCGCCGTGTTCGTCGTGTTCGCCACGGCGTCGGCGTTCGCGGCCTCGCCGCCCCCGGACGAGCCGAGGAAGGCGAGCGCGACGACGCCGACGACGGCGAGCACGACGGCCGCCGCCGCCGCGCCGATGAGCAGCGGCAGCTTCGACGGCGCCGGGGTCCTCTCCTCGGCGTACTCGCTCGCGGCCTCGCTCACGGAGGCGCTGACGCCGGGCTTGGAGACGACGCCCGCGAGGCGGCGCGCGTCGGCGAGCAGCTCGGCGGCCGACCCGTAGCGCTCGGCGGGGTTCTTGCGCAGGCAGCGCGAGATGATGGCCGTCACCTCGCGCGGCACGCCGGGGTTGAGCTGCGCGGCCGGGGCGTACTCGACGCGGTCGATGCTGTCGCAGAGGTCGCCGATGGTCTCGGCGTCGAAGGGCGTCCGCCCCGTCACCATCTCGTAGAGCAGGACGCCCAAGGCCCAGATGTCGCCGCGCGCGTCGGCCGTGCCGCCGCGGATGAGCTCGGGCGCGAGGTACTGGAGCGTGCCGATGACCGAGCCGGCCTGCGTGAGCTGCCGCGAGTCCTGCCCCTTGGCGATGCCGAAGTCGAGGAGCTTGACCTGCCCCGTCGAGCTGATCTTGATGTTGTTCGACTTGATGTCGCGGTGGATGACTCCGTTGCGGTGGATGTACTCGATGGCCTCGCAGACGCGCTCGAAGACGTAGACGGTCTCGGCCAGCGGGAGCGCCGCGCCGTAGGCGGCGATGCGCTCGGAGATCGTCTGGCCGTCGACGTACTCCATGATGATGCAGGGCTGGCCGCCGACCTCGCAGAAGTCGTAGAGGGTGGCGACGTTCGGGTGCTGGAGGCTGGCCTGGATGCGCGCCTCGTTGAAGAAGCGCTCGACGAAGCCGCTCGACTGCGTGGCCTGCGTCAGGACCTTGACCGCCGCGACGCGCCCGATCTTCTGGTGCATCGCGCGGTAGACCTCGCCCATCCCGCCCGCGCCGAGGAAGTCCACGACGCGGTACTCGCCGACCGTCTGGTTGGTGTCGAATGCTCGGGACATAAAACAGTAGACAGTAGACAGTAGACAGTAGTCAGTAGGAAGACCGGCCCGGCCGGCGGGCCATCCTTTAGCAGGCGACTTCCGCAGAGCGGGGCCTACTATCTACTGTCTACTGACTACTGTCTACTTCCCCAACTACTTGCCCATCAGCTCGCGCCCGTAGCGGATGGGCACGGCGAAGGTGACCGCGGCGCGGCCGTCGGAGAGGCCGGCGTAGAAGATGGCGATGACGCGGCCGCGGTCGTCGAAGACGGGGCCGCCCGAGTTGCCCGAGCCGGTCGTGTTGATCTGGAGCTGGTACGAGTCGCCGATGACGCTGACGGTCGTCTTGTCGGCGCCCGACGTCCCCTCCGAGCTGCGGTAGATGCGGCCGATGTTGCCGACCGTGACGGTCGGGTCGGGAATCTCGATGCCCTTGGTCTCGGGGACGTCGAGGTGGTCGTTGCGGCCGTCGTAGGAGATGCCGTCCTGCTTCGACTGCGACGGAATCCAGTCGGCCGGCGCCGTCGGCACCGGCGCCAACGGCGTCAGCTTGCCGTCGGGGGTCTGCGTGACGAGGATGCCGTTGTCGGCCGACGGCGGGAACTGGTAGGCGGACTCCCAGGCGGCGGCGACGTGGCGGTTCGTCAGGATAAAGCCGTCGGAGGAGACCGCGAAGCCCGAGCCGGTGTGGCGGCCCCCGATGCCGACGTTCCGGTTGTTCGAGTTGTAGGTCAGGAAGGGCTCGATGATGGGGCGGCCGTCGGGGTAGTTGCCGACCTTGACGTAGAGCGCGGCGGGGCGCCCGTTGTAGTCGATGTACTGGTGGTAGACCAGCCCGCTGCCCAGCTGCGAGACGAGCCTCCAGGAGGCGTCGATCTTGACGACGGCCTTGCCGTAGTTGGTGGCGATGTCGGAGGCCTTCATCGGCGCGGCGGCCGCCTCGGTCGCCTTGGCCTCCTTCGCCTCGTCGAGCCCCTTCTTGAGCGTGCCGATCTCGGCGGCCGACTGCGACCTGGTGCGCCAGAGCAGGAAGCCGCCGACGCCGCCGATGACGACGACGATGAGCACGATGACGGCCGCGCCGACGGCCATGAAGGTGCGCCCCTGGCTCTTCTTGGCCTGCTGGACGTTCTGCGAGACGATGCGCTCGACCGTGGCCTTGCCGACGCCGCCGGAAGTGGGCGCGGGCGCGGTCTGCGGGAACGCGGACTGCTGCTGGTGCGGCGCTCCGGGGACGCGCGTGGCGGGCGCGCCCGGCATGGTCGGCGCCATCGGCCCCGTGGAGGCGACGCGCGTGGCCTTGGTGGAGCCGGCGGGGCGCGGCTCGACCTCGAAGACGAACTCGGGGCCGCCCGGCCCCAGCTGGACGACGTCGCCCGGGTTGATGCGGGTCGCGCCCGTCAGGCGCTGCCTGTTCACAAACGTCCCGTTGCGGCTGTTCAGGTCGGCGACGATGAACTGCGAGGGGTCGTTGGGGTCCTGCGTGATCTTGGCGTGCTGGCGCCCGACGAGGTCGTCGCGGTCGGGGTCGTACTTGACCGTGGACGACGGGTCACGCCCGAGGACGAGCTCCTTGACGTGGTTGAGCGGGAACTCTTCAACCTGGTTGGCCTTCGAGCCGCTGAGGTGCTTGAGAACGATGCGTTCCATTGGGTGTCTCCTTCAGGGTCTAACTCTGGACGGTCTCTGCGAACGGGCCGGCGTCCGGGGCGGCCCGAACTCCTCGCTTCGTTGTCGGAGGCGTCGGGCGCTGTGGACGGGGACGGCGGCGGACTTCCCGGTGCCGATAGATAACGCGTGAAAAGGGTGCGGCGCGGCTCACGCGCGGAGTTTGCAAGGCGCCCCGCGCACGCGCCGCGCGCGGGGCGTGCGGGCCGGGCTACGACTGTAATATTTCAAGGTTTTTACCGCAGGCGGGTAAAGCGTCTGCTTGAAAGCCGGCTGTGACTCTGCGCGCGCTCAAACGGCGAGGGTCAGACTGACGGCGTCGGGGTTCGTCTCGTCCTGCCTCTGGGCCACGGCGGCAGATTATACAACAAAGCCCCGCGACCGCAAGCCCGGCAAGGCCTTGAACCGTGACGAGGGCGTGAATGGTGAGCGGTAAAGCGTGAATAGTTAAAACAGGCTCCGGCCGTTTACGGTTTACGATTCACCGTTCACGGCTCTGAGGTGGTGCGCGCCTTCTGGCGCGCGGGCTGGATGATGATGTTGTCGATGAGGCGCGTGCGGCCGACCTGCGCGGCGAGCGCGATGAGGACGGGGCGCTCCTCGGGGATGCGGTCGTACTTCTCCATCGACTCGGCGTCCACCACGCCCACGTATTCGAGCCGCGCCAGCGGCTCGGCGTCCACCTGCGCGCGGACGGCCTCGGCGAGGCGGCGCGCGTTGCGCTCGCCCTCCATGTAGACCTCGCGCGCCTGCGCCAGCGCGCGGTAGAGCACGGCCGCCGCCCTGTGCTGCTCGTCGGTGAGGTAGGCGTTGCGCGAAGAGAGCGCGAGCCCCGACTGCTCGCGCACCGTCGGGAGGACGACGACTTCGAGGTCGAAGGCGAGGTCGCGCACCAGCCGCTTGACGACGAGCGTCTGCTGCGCGTCCTTCTGGCCGAAGAAGGCGAAGTCGGGGCGGACGGTGTTGAAGAGGACGGTCAGGATGGTGGCGACGCCGCGGAAGTGGCCGGGGCGCGCCGCCCCCTCCATCGTCTCCGAGAGCCCCTCGACGGTGATGTAGGTGGCGAAGCCCTTGGGGTAGACCTCCTCGACCGGCGGGGCGAAGATGTAATCGACGTTGTAGTCGGCGAGCTTGGTGGTGTCGCCGGTCAGGTCGCGCGGGTAGCGCTCGAAGTCCTCGCCCGCGCCGAACTGCGTCGGGTTGACGAAGACCGAGACGATGACGACGTCGCACATCCGGCGCGCCTCGCGCACGAGTGAGAGGTGTCCGTCGTGGAGCGCCCCCATCGTCGGCACCAGCCCGATGGTCTTGTCCTCCTCGCGCCTGAGCTTGCGCGCGACACTTGCCATCCGCTGTCGGCGGTTGATGATTTCCATGGGTCGGCAGACCGTAAACCGTAAACCGTAAACCGTGACGAGAGGGAAAGCAGTTCTTTCTCGTCACGGCTTACGGTTTACGGTTTACGGCTTTTGGCTCTCCTTGTCGTCCGCCTCGCGCTTGAGGCCGAGTTCGGCGGCGGCGTCGGCGGGGAGCGGGTAGGACTCCTGTTCGGAAGGGAAGGCGCCGGAGCGCACGTCGTCGGCGTAAGCCTGGATGGCCTCGCCCATCGCGTCGCGCAAGGAAGCGTACTGGCGGACGAAGCGCGGGCTGGTCTTGCTGAAGGAGAGCCCGAGCAGGTCGTGCGTGACGAGAATCTGCGCGTCGCAGTCGGGGCCCGCCCCGATGCCGACGGTCGGGACGCGGAGCGCCGCCGTCACCTCGCGCGCTATCTCGTGCGGGACGACTTCGAGGACGACGGCGAAGACGCCCGCCTCCTGAAGCATCAGCGCGTCCTCGACGAGCGCGCACGCCGCGTCGGCCGTCTTCGCCTGGAGGCGGTAGCCGCCGAGCTTGTTCAGCGACTGCGGGGTCAGCCCGACGTGCCCCATCACGGGAATCTCCTCGGCGACGAGCCGGCGGATGACCTCGGCGCGTCCCCGGCCGCCTTCGAGCTTGACGGCCTCGGCGCCGCCCTCCTTCACCAGCCGGAGCGCGGCGCGGACGGCGTCGTCCGCCCCGGTGTGGTAGGTGCCGTAGGGCATGTCGGCGACCAGCAGCGCGCGCTCGACGCCGCGCCGGACGGCGCGCGTGTGGTGGAGCATCTCTTCGAGCGTCACCGGCACGGTCGAGTCGTAGCCGAGCACGACGTTGCCCAGGCTATCGCCGACGAGGATGATGTCGGTGCCGGCCTCGTCCACGATGCGCGCGGTCGGGTAGTCGTAGGCGGTCAGGCAGACCAGCTTCTCGCCGCGCTCCTTGCTCGCGCGGACGGCGGGCACGGTGACCTTCTCGGGGCGCTGCTGTTTGAGATAGACCATGATGCGGTTGTTCCCTCTGGGCTTTCCGGGTCGGCTAGGAACGTCTGGCGGCGACGAGGTATTTGACTGCGAGGAGCGGGTTGCGGAGCGCCGCGCGCGGGTGCTGGACGACGACCAGGATGCGGCAACCCGTCTCGCGGTCGCTGCACGACCCGGCGTCGGGGCGGAGGTAGACGCGGACGGTCGCTCCGATGAAGTAAGCTAACAACCCGGCGGCCAGCAGAAGTGTTCGGCGGCGCATGTTGGCGATAGTGTACGCTCGCGCTACTCAGGTCGGCAAATTCGAGAGCGCCAAATTATAGCAGCCCCGCGCGGGGGGGCAAGGGGAAAGAAGTAGGCGGAGGGCGGCAGGCGGTTGGAGCCCGCGTCGCGGGCGGGCAGAGTAAAGCCCGGGCGTCGGCCCTGCGTCAGCTTACCGATTCGCCTTCCAGAGTTCGACGCGTGAGTCGTCGCCGACGGCGGCGAGGAGTTCGGCGAAGGTCTTGCCGAGCGTGGGGTGAGGCGAGTCGGGGACGAGTTCGGCCAGCGGGGCGAGGACGAAGCGGCGCTGGTGGAGGCGCGGGTGCGGGAGCGTGAGCGCGTCCGTCTCCAGCCGCCTGTCGCCGTAGAGCAGGAGGTCGAGGTCGAGCGTGCGCGGCGCGAGCGGGCGCGTGCGGCGCCGGCCGGCGTCGCGCTCGACCGAGAGCAGGAGGCGGAGCAGCTCCGCGGGCGGCGGGAGCGGCGCGGAGAGTTCGGCGACCATGTTGAGGAAGGCGGGCTGTGTGTCTTCGACGCCGACCGGCTCGGTCTCGTAGACGGAGGAGAGCCGCGCGACGCGGAGTCCCGCCGCGAGCATCCCGCGCACGCCGGCGAGGAGGCTGCCCGCGCGGTCTCCCAGGTTCGAGCCCATCCCGACGTAGGCGCGGGCGGCCCGCTCTGCCTCCGCGTCCGACACCTAACTCCGCCCCCCGCCCATCTTCTCGTTAAAAGTCTCGGACTCTCCGCGCGGGATGCTGAGCGTCTTCCACGCGGACGAGCGGAGGTGCTTCGAGAGGAAGATTATCTGGCCGGTGTGCTGTCCGTAGTGCGAGAGCTGGCGGTTGACGGCCGCGACGACGGTGTGCGGCTCGCCGCGGATGGTGACGGTGCGCAGGGGGTCAACGCCCTTGAGCGACGCGAGCGTGTCGAAGAGCGTCTGCCAGCCCGCCTCCCAGCGTTCGAGGACGGCGGCGCGGTCTTCGCCCTCGACGACGAATTCGGAGTCGCGGCGGCGCTCGGCCTTCTCGCCGTCGGTCGTCAGGAAGTCCGTCCAGCGCGAGAGCATGTTGCCGGCCATGTGCTTCATGATGAGGGCGACGCTGTTCGACTCCGGGTCGATGGCGCGGAAGAACTCCTCGTCGCTGACCTGCGCCGCCGCGCCGTCGGCGAGCTTCTTCTGCGTGCGGAAGACCTTTACGGCGTCCTCCAGATAATGTTCCGCGAGCGAGTCCGTCATCCGTCGTCTCCTCCGTCCTGATGTGCCGCGACGCGGATTTTAATCCTTCGCGGCCGCGCCGTCATCACTTAAGCCCGCGCAGCAGGCGCAGCCTCCGCGCCTCGGGCGCGGCGACGCGCCAGGCGTAGTTGCTGAGCGCCGCGACCGCGTTCCACGTCGGGTGGTAGCGCAGGTAGATGTCTTTCTCCGCGGGGTCGCCCCAACTCCCGTCCGGGTTCTGGTGCGCGAGCAGATACTCCATCCCTTCTCTTATCTCCGCGTCGCGGTCGCCGAGGCCGAAGGCGCGCAGGGAGTCCATGAACTCGCCGAGCATGTCTGCGTCTTTGGCCGCGACGGCCGCGCGCAGGCTCCCTTTGAGGAACGCGAACTCTTCGGGCAGCAGGCCCGGCGGGATGCGCCGCTGCCCGTAGTCGTTGAGCGTGTAGACGACGTGCGTGACGGCGTAGACCGTGTCGTAGAACTCGGGCGCTCCGGGGCCGCGGTGCGGGCGCAGGGAGGGGAGCCAGCCGAGCACCTCCGCGTAGGTGGCGCCGAAGTTGACGCCGTAGCGCTCGCCGACGTAGGCCGTAATCAGCGCGTCGTACCACACGTCCTGCGGCGTGCGCATCTTCAGGGCGCGGCTGCAGCGGCGGCAGACGCTCGCGCCGCGCGGGCTCCACGCGCGGTCAAACTCACACTCGGCCGGAACGTCACGCGGCGGCGGCTCCGAGCGCGGGTCGAAGAGCAGGAAGTCGCGCGCGCCGAAACGCGCGGCGGCGCGTCGCACCTGTAGCTTGAGCTGCGGGTCTTTGAGCCCGAGGCCGTCGGCGGCGTCGCCGCCGAAGGCGTAGTCGATGACGGCGTGCGCGTCCGAGTCGTCGGGGAGGCGGCGGTGCGTGCGCCGCCAGTGGCGCGCGCGCTCGAGCCCCATGCGCCGCGCGGCCGCGCGCACGCCTGGGTCGCTCACGCTCTCCGAGACGGTGTAGAAGATAACGCCGGGCGGGTCGGGCCGGGCAGACTTATGTCGCAACTCTTCGCGCTGGTGTGGTTGAAGTGGACGCTGCTGCGTAACTCTCTGCGTTCGCGCAGGGCCGTGGCGGGGAGGCTGGCGGCGCTGTTGGGTTTGCTGGCGGGGCTCGCGCTCTCGCTGGCGTTGTCGTTGGCGGTGGGCGCGGGCGCCTACTTCCTCTCGGCGGGCGCGGCGGGACGGTCGCCGGTCGGGGGGCGCGCGCCGGCGGCCGCCTACGTCGTCCTGCTCTTCCTCTTCACGCTCGCCTTCATCGTCTGGGCGATGATGCCGCTCGCGCTCGGCGGCGGCAGCCGGTTCGAGCCGACGCGGATGCTGCTCTACCCGGTCTCGCTCGGCAAGCTCTTCGCCTTCGACTTTCTGAGCGACCTGACGAGTCTCACCTTCCTCTTCGTCGCGCCGTCGCTGGTGGCTTTGGGCGCGGGCGCGGGGCTCGGGGCGGGGAGGCCGTTGGCGGGGCTCGCCGTCTCGTGTCTCGCGGTCGCGTTCGGGCTCTCGCTCTCGAAGCTGCTGTCGGTGGGCGTCGGCGCGCTGATGAAGGCGCGGCGGACGCGCGGCGAGACTGTGCTCGCGCTGCTCGGCGCGGCGGCCGGGATGATGGGCATCCTGATGGGGCAGTTGATGCCCCTGCTCGAACGCCACTCGGAGCGGCTCGGGTTCGCGCGCTGGACGCCGCCGGGCGCGGCCGCCTACGGGCTGGCGCGCGGGCTCTTCCCCGGCGGCGGCGGCGCGCTCGCCGTGTCGCTCCTGACGCTCGCGGCGTACACGGCCGTCTGCCTGCTGCTCGCCTACCGCGTCGCACGACGCACCGCGCTCGGGATGGGCGGGCGCGGCGCGAAGAAGCGCGCGCCCGCGCCCGCGATGGCGGCGGCGCGCGGGGAGGCGTACGCGGGCTGGCAGTTGCCGCTCGCGTCGCCGCAGTTCTCGGCGCTCTTCGAGAAGGAGGTGCGCTACGCCTTGAGGAACGCGCAGCTCCGCGTCATCGCGTTGATGGCCGTGGGGCTGACGGTGGTGCTGAGGCTGGGGCCGGCCGGGATGGGCGGCCGGCGCGGGCCGTGGAGCGTGGCGCTCACGCCCTACGCGGAGGGGGCGGGCGCGGTCTTCAGCGTCGTCTACATCTTCATGCTCGTCTCGCCGCTCACGACCAACCTGTTCGGCTACGACGGCTCGGGGATGCGCGCGCTCGTGCTCTCGCCCGTGAGCCGGCGGACGGTGCTGCTGGCGAAGAACGCGGCGCTGACGCTCGTCGCGCTGCTGCTCGTCGCGGCCGGGGTGCTGGTCGGCGGGCTCATCATCGGCGACCTGACGCCGCGCACGCTCCTCTTCGCCGTGCTCGCCTTCGTGACGACGGCGGCGCTGTTCTCGCCCGTCGGCAACTGGCTCTCGCTCCAGTTTCCGAAGCGCGTGCAGTTCGGCAAGCGCATGAACCGCTCGGGGGTGGCGGGGCTCCTGCTGGTGCCGGTCTTCTTCGTGCTGCTCGTGCCGCCGGCCGTCGCGGTCGCGGCCGGGCACTTCGCCGAGAGCCACGCCGTCAAGTATGTTATACTCGCCGCGTTCGCAATCGTTTCCGCGCTCTTTTACGCGCTCGTGCTCCCGCTCCAGGGGCGACAGCTCGGGCGGCGCGAGCTGGAGATACTCGAAGCCGTCACCGGCCGCGACGGCGGCGAGGGCGGCATTGCAGAGTAGTCAGTAGTCAGCAGGCTCCGCTCGGCGGACGTTGACGTTGATATTCGGCTGATTTGCAATAAAGGTTTTTCTACTGACTACTGACTACTGACTACTGTCTTTATCCCAGTGACGCCGCCCGCGCGCGCGTCCGGGCGGGCGAGTGAGAGCCCCGCCCTTACACAAATGGCTCGCAGAAAATTCAGACACCAGCGTCACGAGCCCCCCTCGGTGCGCTCTTTCCAGGACTACCTGACCACGCCCGCCCCGCAGACCTCGCGCTCGGAGCTGATGACGCTCGTCCGCGGCGGCGAAGACACCTTCCTCGAACTCAAGGTCAAGCTCTCGAACCCCGAGCGCATCGCGCAGGGCATCGTCGCGCTCGCCAACACGGGCGGCGGCGTCATCGTCTTCGGCGTCAACGACAACCTCCGCGTCGAGGGCGTGGACGACGCCGACGCCGTCCGCGACGAGCTGGTCCGCATCTGCCGCGAGGACATCTACCCCTCGCTCTTCCCCTTCATCGACATCATCTCGTTCGACTCCGGCGTGCGCGTCGTCGCGCTCGACGTGGAGGGGAAGCGCCGCCCGTACCGCACGAACGACGGCCGCTACTTCCTGCGCGTCGGCGCGGAGAAGCGCGAGGCCACGCGCGAGGAGCTGTCGGCGCTGCTGGACGAGACGCGCCCCCTCACTTACGAGAACGTCGCGGCGCTCGGCGCCGAGGTCGAGGACGTGGACGAGGCGCACCTCTGGAGCTTCGTCCGCGAGTTCGAGCCGGACGCTTACACGCCGCCGCGCGCGGCCGCGGCCTACCCGACGGCCGAGGTGCTGGAGCGCGACCTCCTGCTCGCGGTGCCGGCCGCCGCCGGCGCGCGCGCCGAGCGCGTGGCGCCCACGGTCGCCGGGCTCCTCCTCTTCGGCCGCGACGAGCGCGTCGCCGAGCTGCTCCCGCGCTCGAACGTCTTGGCCTCGCGCTACGCGGGCGACACCACGCAGTCGCCGAAGGTCGAGACGGTCGAACTGTCGGGGAACCTCCACACGCTCTTCGAGTCCGCGCAGCGCTTCGTCGAGCGCTACTGCGACCTCTGGGACAAGCGCCCGCCGCGCCCGCGCCCCGACGCCGTCGTCGCCGAATCGCCCGTCGCGCCGCGCGCCAGATACCACCGGGGGGCTTTGCTCGAAGCGCTCGCCAACGCGCTCGCGCACCGCGACCTGGCGCTCGCCGGGGTGACGACGCGCGTCAACGTCTTCGACCACTCGGTCGAGGTCACCAACCCGCGCCGCACCGCCGGCTTCGCGCCCGCCTTGCAGCGCGCCATACGCTACGGCATCCAGCAGCGCCTCAACCCGCAGACGGCGTCGGTCTTCTCAAGCCCCGCCTACGGCCTGCGGCTCCCGACGGGCGGCCTGCCGATGCTGCTGCGCGAGTCGCGCCTCTTCTCGGGGCGCAAGTCCGAACTCCACGCCGTCAACGACGAGTTCCGCGTCCGGCTCTACGGGGCGTGAGGGAAGAAGTAGACAGTAGTCAGTAGTCAGTAGTCAGTAGATAAGAAACGGACGGCGCGTCCTAGCTGATGGCTGAGACGCGCCGCCTTTGTTGTCCTACTGACTATTGACTACTGACTACTGGCTTTTAGGCGCGTTGTAGTACTGGCGCGCCTTGACGACGAAGTCCTTGTCGTCGTACTTGCCGTCGCCGTCCACGTCCACCTTGACGACTATCTTGTGGCGCTTGCCGTCGCGGCGGTCGCCCGCCGAGTAGGCGAGGCTGTACTGGTTGCGCATCATCGCGTTGATGCTCTGGAGCGCCGACGGAATCTCGCCCTCGAAAGTGATGGGGTAGTAGTGGCCGCCGGTCTCGTCGGCGAGGGTGCGCAGCGTGTTCTTCGCCTGGAGCATAGACATCCGGCCGGGGTCGATGGAGCCGGCGATGCCGTCCTGCGCCCCGAGCATGTGGTCGTACCTCTTCATGAACATCTCGCCGGTGCCGATGATGTAGATGGGCACGCCGGCGTTCTGCGCGATCTTGCGCGCCTGGTCGTAGTTGATCTTCGAGAAGGTGTCGAGCCCGCTGCTGATGAGGAAGACGGCCTTGCGGCGGCCCTGGATGTCCTGCATCCCGGCGTACTCCTGCGTCCGCTTCTCGGAGTTTTCGAGCACGACCGAGTCGGCCCTGCCCCCGGCGAGCGTCAGCTTGAGCGCGTCGAAGAGGTTCGACTCGGAGAAGGCCGGCTGGTTCCTGAGCAGCAGGTTGATGACCTGCCCGATGCGGCCGGGGTCGTTGGTGAAGTCGGTCAGCGGCGTCGGCCGCATGTCGTAGGCGATGACCGAGACGTAGTCGTCGGGCGGCTTGATGAACTGCTGGAGGAACATCGCCATGGGCCGCAGCACCTCGTACTGCCCCGGCTCCATCCCGCCCGAGCCGTAGTAGCCGAGCCGCTGGCCGAGCTTGCTGTACTCCAGCACGACCGCGACCGTGATGGGCGCCTCGGGCGTGGAGAAGTTCGTCACGTCGCGCTGGATGCCGTCCTCGAAGATGGCGAAGTTCTCCTTCTTGAGGTTCATCACGATCTGCCCGGTCTTCTTGTGGTGGACGACGGCCTCGACCTGGACGATGTTGGTGGCGACCTTAACGACCTCCTGCTCTTTGAGCACGTCGGGCGGGATGGGCTCCTGCGGCTCCTGCTTCTGCGGGTCGGCCGTCTCCTGTTCGCCGGGGCGCGTGTTCTTCTTCTGCGGCGCCTGCGGCGGCGTGCGCCTCGACTGCGCGAGCGCGGGCGGCCCCACGAGCCCGAACGCGACGAGGAG
Source organism: Acidobacteriota bacterium (assembly GCA_020200135.1). Taxonomy (GTDB): domain Bacteria; phylum Acidobacteriota; class Blastocatellia; order Pyrinomonadales; family Pyrinomonadaceae; genus QHXN01. The sequence goes on from JAIVJI010000052.1 coordinate 18,940, forward strand.
CGCGAGGGCGAGGGCGGCGGCGCGGCGTGTGACGCGGGTGTTCATCGGTAAAACCTCTGGTTGAAAGGCCGGGGATTTGAAAGGGTTTCTCTGCTCGCGCGGCCCCGAATATAAGGCGCGCCCGCGGGCACGGTCAAATAAACCAAAGGCCAGAGTCTTTTGATGACGCCGCCGGGCAAATGGTTTTACGCCCGGCCCCGCCCTGCAAAAGACTCCGGCCCTGAAATATCCGCGCGGGTGCGCCCCGCGGCCGCCCCCGTCTACCGTCCGCCGCTCGTCACCGGCTCGACCTCGATGAGCGCGTCGTAGCTGCCGGTGTTGTCTTCGAGCTTGCCCTCGTTGACGCCGAGGAAGAGGCGGCCGTCGCGCGGCGCGTAGAACTCGCGGTTCGCGCCGACGGCGATGAAGTCGTCGTTGTCGTCGCCGATGACGGCGATGAGGGTGCCCGTCGGCTCGTTGCGCATCAGCTTCTCGGTGTCGACGACGCGCGGCAGACCCGTCGGCGTCGAGAACCGCCCCTCGCCCAGGCTAACGCGCCCCGTCGCGCTGATGCGCAGCCGCTGACCCTTCCTGACCATCAGTCCCGAGTCCGTCCAGCCGTTGGCGGCGCTGCCGGCGCTGACGCGGACGCGGACGGGGAAGAAGGGCGACTCGCCGCCGCCGCGCGCGGGCGCCTGAGTGCCCGCCGGCGCCGAGCCGCTGCCCGCGCGACCCGCGCTGCCCGTGTTAGAGGCCGCGCCCGTCTCGTTGCCGAGCGTGGGCGGGCGCTGATTCGTCGGCTGCGGCTGCGTGCGCGGCTCGGACTGGCGCGGCGGGGGCTGCTGCGCGCGGCCGGTCTCGGGCGCGGAGGCGCCGTCGTCGCTGGGGCCGGAGGTTTCGGCGGCGACCGCGGAGTCAAATTCGATGGACTCGACG
>JAIVJI010000052.1:19902-23760 GCA_020200135.1 Acidobacteriota bacterium
TTGATGGCCTGGGGGGCGGGAGGGTTGCCCGTTCGCGTTTGGCCGGGCGCGCGGGCTAAATAAAAGGGGCGCGGCCCCCGCGCGCGCGCCCCTTTGAACGACTTACGAGACCGGCTACTTGACGGCGACGACCATCGAGTCCGGGCCGACGAGGTGCTCGACGCGCGTCTCGCGGAAGCCCGCCTCGCGCATCCAGCGCCGGCAGTCCGCGCCGGTGTAGTCGAACCCGCCCGGCGTCTCGATGAGCATGTTGAGGCTCATCAGCAGCCCCAGCGTGTTCTCGCGCCGCTCGTCGTCGATGAGCGCCTCGTAGACGACGAGCGCGCCGCCCTCGGGGAGCGCCTCGTAAGCCTTCTTGAGCAGCACGCGCTTCTGCTCCAGGTCCCAGTCGTGGAGGATGTGGCCCATCACGAGCACGTCGGCGCGCGGCATCGGGTCTTTGAAGAAGTCGCCGGGCCGGAAGCTCAGCCTGTCGGAGAGCCCGTGCGCGGCCACGTACTTCTCGTAGACGGGTCGGACTTCGGGCAGGTCGAAGTTGACGCCCGTCAGGTGCGCGTGTGCGAGGGCTACCTGGACGGGCAGGCCGCCCTGCGCGCCGCCCACGTCGGCGAAGGTCTTGTAGACGCCCCACGGGAACTGGCGCGCGATGGCGCGCGCCGCGCCGAGGCTCAGACCCGACATCGCGCTCAGAAAGCCTTCGAGCCTCTGCGGGTCGGCGTAGAGCGCGCCGAAGAAGTCGTCGCCGCTCTTGGCCTCGTTCTGCGGCCGCCCCGTCCGCAGCGCCTCGGTCAGAGAGCCCCAGAAGGGGTAGAGCCGCGCGCCCGCCATCTCCAACATGCCCCCCATGTAGGACGGCCGCGCGCGGTCTAAGAACGTCGCCGCCTCGGGCGCGTTGTGGTAGCGCCCGGCGTCGTCGCGTTCGAGCAGCCTCATGGAGACGAGCGCGTCGAGGAAGTCGCGCGTCCCGCGCGGGTGCAGCCCCAGGCGCTCGCCCAGGGCGGCGGCCGGCGCGGGTCCCTTCGCCAGCTCGGTGAAGAGGCCCAGCTCGACGGCGCTCAAAAGCGTCTTCGAGGCCCAGAAGCCCAGACCCAGTTGCATGATGTAGTCCGGCGTGACGGTCTCCGGCAAAGCCCCGGTCGTTTCAAACGCTGATGCGCCCATCTGGTCTCTCCTTCCACGAATCGCAAAACGTACGCGGCGGCGGCCCCGCCTCGGGACTCGAGGCCACCGCCCTTCAACTCCTAACGCGGGAAGGGGCGAACCGGAAGATCAGGCGTGCGCGGAAATTTTCATTTGGGCAGTGCGCCGCAAGGAATCGGGTGGAACCCGCTGAACTGGAAGTTGGAGCCGACGACGACGGGCTGGTCGGAAGTGACCCTGACGCTCCAGGAGATTCTGGCCGGGTCGGGCGCGGGGAAGCCGCCGACCTGCGGCGTCTGCCACGTCACGTTCAGCGTGTTGGCCGGCGCGACCGAGACGGTCGAACTCCCCGCCTGCCCTGGGTAGTTGACGGCGGGGTTTGTGCCCGGGATGGCCTGCCCGGCGAGGTTGGCCCCCGCGCTGTTCAGGATGTTGACGGCGACGTTGGCGGCGGCCGCGCCGCCGTTGAAGACGTAGAGGTCGGCGCCCGTGACGCTGCCCGTGTTCGGGTAGTGCGCGGGCGTGCACACCCAGACGTAAGGCGGGCCGACGCCCGCGCCGCCCGGCGGGCCCTGCGGCCCCGGAGGCCCCGTGCAAGCGGTCGTCGCCAACGACAGAACGAGCGCGAGCAGAGGCAGGCGTGCGCGCGCGTGAATGATGCTCATACCGAAGTCTCCTCCAAAGGGGGCCGGCGTGCGCCCCGCGAATTAGGCGGATTGGTTTGACAGAGAAGAAGTGAAACGGCGACCCCCGGGCACGCGAGCGGCGGGAGAGTATGCCAGTTTCACCCTCGGGTCAAGAAGGCCGCGCGCCGGCGCGCTTTACAAGCCGCGGGTTAGTGATAGTATGTCCCGCGCTCCCAAACGCACTCACCGTTGGGCGGCGGCGGCTGTCAAAGTTCTTCCTAACTCGTTTGTAAAAACAGAGGAGTATTTATGCGCAACAAAAGATGGGACCTCGCGCTCGGGCTGGGGCTCCTGATATTCGTCGGGCTGGCCTGCAACTTCAGCGCCTCGACGGCCAACATCAGCGGCCTGAAGCTCGGCAAGGACGAGGCGGTCAGCTCCGAGACGAGCAGCTTCGCCGCGTCCGACACGGTCTACGCGGTCGCGACCGTCTCAAACGCGCCGGGCGCGGTCAAGGTCAAGGGGCGCCTGGTCGTCTCCGCGGTCGAGGGCGAGGAGAGCGGCCCCGTGCCGGGACTCGAAAAGACGGTCGACCTGCCGGGCAGCGGCACGGCCACCTACACCTTCTCCCCGCCGCCCTCCGGCTGGCCGAAGGGCAAGTACAAGGTCGAGGTCATCATGCTCAACGAGAACGGCGAGCAGAAGGACCAGAAGTCCGCCGACTTCTCGGTCTCCTGAACCGGAGCGACGAGCGCGCGACGAAGGGGAGAGGCCGCCCGTGGGGGCGGCCTCTCCCCTTCGTCATGCGCGTCTCGGTTTACATCTTTCGGGGGATTACGCTCCTCTTCAGAAATTGAAGCCCGCTCCGGCGCAGGCCCAGAGCGAGGGGGCCGAGGCGGGGTTGACGCGCGGGCGCGGGATGAGGCTCCGGAACTCGTCGGTGAAGCGGCCGTCCACGCGGACGCTGAAGGTGAGGCCGTCGCAGGCGTCCGAGCCGTGGAACTGGTTGACGGTGTCGAACCAGGCCGAGTGGGACGAGACGTAGAGCTTCTCGCGCGTGCGGTGGTCGAGCATGTAGAAGGGCTTCGAGAGGTTCGTGCGGAACCAGACGAACTCGTGGCAGACCTCGACCACGTCGTGATCCCTGTGCGGCGTCACCGGCCGCGGCGCGTCGTCGTACATGATGAGCATCCGGCCCGTCGAGGCGAAGGGGAGCGAGCGGATGAACTCCGACAGCTCCGCGAACTCTTTGGCCTCCGGCGTCGGCTCCCACAGCTCCGGCCGGTCGAGGTCGTAGTAGCTGTCGGGTTGGCTCGAACGCGAGAGGTAGATCATCCTCGTCCCGGGCCGGTCGGGGCTCTCTTCCTTCAGCCTGAAGGGGCCGGTGTAGAACTTGTGATCCTCGTGCGCCTCCAGCCGCCGCCTGACCCTCTCGGTGATGTAGCCGTCGAGAGACTTCAGCCACCCCACGTCGATGAACTCGTCGAGCGACTTGTAAGACGGGTAGACAATCGGCGCTTCAACCCGGTCGAGCACGTGCGTCATAAAAATTACCTGTTCCGGAATTTGTTAAGAGGGCGGCTACGTTAGCAGCACGCGGTCGCGCGGTCTGTACTCATCTGTACGGGCGGCGACTTCGGAACGTACTTTATTGTACAGACACCCCGGCCCGCGCGTTGTTAATTTAATATACACTCCAATGTGCGTATGAGCTTTGGCCGCCGTGAGTAACGCGAAGGCGCATGGCCTCATGGCGGTCGTTCTTTCTCCTGGCCCGGTATTCGTGCGGCACGGGCCCCTTGTTTCTTCGCCGCCGCCGAGGGAAGCATGAAGATTTACATCAGCGGACTTTACTGCGGGACCAACCCGCAGCCCGGCGTCGGGCTCGCGCGCTCGCTGCGCGCGGGCTACCCCGACGCCACACTGGTCGGCGTCGAGTACTCGAACCGCAGTTCCGGGCTCCACTGGACGGACTTCGACGAGCTGTGGCTCCAGCGCCCGTGGGAAGAGCTGAGCCTCGACGACTACGCGGCGCGCATCGGCGAGATACTCGACTCGGGCGCGCTCTGGATTTCGGGCAGCGACCTCGAAT
>JAIVJI010000121.1 GCA_020200135.1 Acidobacteriota bacterium
CGCGCACGATGCGGTCGCGCCCCGCCGCGGTGGCGTCGATGGGGACGAGGTCGTTGTCGTGGAAATTCACCCCCCAGGCGCCGACCTCGCCGAGCATCCGCGCGGCGTCGTTGGGCGCGAGCGTGGGGCGCACCGCGTCGCCGAACGGGTCGCGGCCGCGGTTGCCGACCGTCCACAGCCCGAACGTGAACTTGTGCTCACGCCGGGGCGCGTACTTGTCTTGTGTCATAACGCTAAACCTCACTTCCCTTGTCTATACAGTTATCCGCCCTAAGTTATCGTCCCTCGACGGCGCGCAGCGCCGGGTAGAGAGCGCGGTAGGCCGCGTAGCGACCGTCTAACAACGCCGAGGCCGACGCGTCCGTCTCGACGCGCGCGGAGACGCGTACCGACCGCGCGCAGGCTTCGTCGACCGAGGCCCAAGCGCCCGCGCCGACCCCTGCCAAGAGCGCCGCCCCGTAGGCCGCGCCCTCCTCCGCCGCCAGCACCTCGACCGCGCGCCCGTACACGTCCGCCTGTATCTGCCTCCACAGGGGCGAGCGCGCGCCGCCGCCGCCGAGACGTATCGTCTCGACGGGGACGTTCATCTCCGCGAAGACCGTCAGCGTGTCGCGCAGAGAGAAGGCGACGCCTTCGAGTATCGCGCGGACGACGTGCGCGCGCGTGTGGCTCGCCGTCAGCCCCGTGAGAGCGGCGCGCGCGTGCGGGTCGAGGTGCGGCGTGCGCTCGCCCATCAGGTATGGCGCCCACAGCAAGCCGTCCGAGCCGGGCGGCACGCCCGCCGCCTCTTCCGCTAAGCGTTCGTAAGGGTCGCGCCCGTCGTCCTTCCCGGCGCCGAACTGGTCGCGGAACCAGCGCAGGGAGAGCCCCGCGCCCTGCGTCACGCCCATCACGTGCCAGCCCCTCGGGACGGCGTGACAGAAGGTGTGGACGCGCCCCTTCGGGTCGAGCGCCGGCCGGCCGGTCGCGGCGAAGACGACGCCCGAGGTGCCGATGGTCGCGCTGATCGCGCCCGGCCGGACGAGCCCCATCCCGACCGCGCCCGCCGCCTGGTCGCCCGCCCCCGCGACGACGGGCGTGCCCTCTCCGAGTCCCGTCGCCTCCGCCCCCGCGGCCGACACGCGCCCCGCCACCTCTGCCGACTCGAAAGCGCGCGGCAGCAGCGCGCGGTCTAAGCCGACGAGGTCGAGCATCTCTTCGGACCACCTGCGCCGCCCCACGTCGAAGAGGAGCGTCCCGGAGGCGTCGGCCACGTCGGTCGCCTTCTCACCCGTCAGGCGAAGCCGCACGTAGTCTTTGGGCAGAAGCACGGAACGCACGCGCTCCCACACTTCCGGCTCGCGCTCGCGCACCCAGAGCATCTTCGGGAGCGTGAAGCCTTCGAGCGCCGGGTTCATCACGAGACGTATCAGGCGCTCCGCGCCGACGCGCTCGGTGATGGCGCGACACTGCTCGTGCGTGCGCAGGTCGCACCAGATGATGGAGGGGCGCAGCGGCTCGTCACTCTCATCCAGGAGCACCGCGCCGTGCATCTGACCCGTGAGCCCGACGCAGGCTATCTCTTCGGCGCGCACGCCCCCCGACGCGAACACTTCGCGCACCGCCGACGCGCTCGCGCGCCACCAGTCGCGCGCGTCCTGCTCGGCCCAGCCCGCGTGCGGCGAGGCGAACGGCGCGTGCTCGACGGTCGCAGAGGCGGTGACACGTCCCGCTTCGTCTATCACGAGCGCGCGGCTGCCGCCCGTGCCGACGTCTATCCCGAGGAGCTTCATGAGACTGTTTCCGGCCTTAAGTTTTACCACCCCGGCGGCGGCGGCGTCATCCCGTGCGCGCGGCGCGCGAACAGCTCGCGCGCGAGCAGCGCGGCCGAGGCGCACAGCGGAAGCAGAAGCCACGCCGCGAGCGGGTGCGTGCGCGCGCCGCCCGCCCACATCTCGGCCAGATACTTTCCGACCGCCCAGTGCGGGAAGTAGCAGAGCATCGCGCCGTGCGCCGCCCCGACCAGGTTGATAAGCGCGGAGGCGAGCGCGCACGCCGAGACGACGAGCGCCAGCGTCTTCCCCGTCGCCGCGCCGCGCGGGTGTGCGAACCCCGCGAGCCCGAGGCAGGCCAGCGGCATCGCCGGAAGCATGTAGCGCGGCCCCCACTGGCACGTCCCGTCGGCCTCGATGTTGAAGACGTAGGCCGCGTGCGCGGCGAGCATCGCGAGGAGTACAAGCTGCTCGCGCCGCAGACGACGCGGGAAGAGCGCGAGCCCCGCTAAGGCCGCCCAGAAGATTGGCGCGTAGAGCGTCAACATGCGCGCGTAGAAGACCGACTTGGACGTGAAGTTCTCCCACGAGGGCTTGAAGAAGGTGTCGCCGTAGCCGCCCGCCACGTTCGCCGGCAGCAGCGGGTTCCCGAAGCAGACCGCGTTGTAGACGAGCAGCGGCGCCAGCCCCGCCAGCCCGCCCGCGACGAAGAAGGGAAGCAGCCGCGGGCGTCGCAGCGAGAGGAAGTAGACGGCCGCGACCGACGCCGCGGGGAACGGAAGCATCGAGGTCGTCACGGTCAGACCCAGCAGCGCGCCCGCGCCCGCCGCGAGCGCCGCCGGCCTCTCCGCCTCGCCGCGTGAGAGTCTGACGAGCAGGCAGAGCGCCATCGCAAGGTATCCGGCGGCCAGCGAGTCGTGCCAGGCGATGCCCGAGTACGCGAAGGCCGTCGAGCCGAGCCCGTAAGAGAGCGCGGCGAGAAGCGGCCAGAAGACCGCGCGCCCCGCGCCTTCCGCGCAGAGCCCGCGCGCCGTCCTGAAGACCGCGACCGACGCGGCCGCCGTCACGAGCGACGCCGTGAGGAAGGTGACGAGCGCCGCCGTCAGAAGGTAGTCGCCCGCGTATGTGAGGCCGAGCGCGCGGAGCGGCAGGTACGCGAGCGCGCCGGCCATGAACTGACCGGGCTGCTTCGCCGGGTAGACGTGCCCCTCGAAGAGAAACGCGTCGACGACCGGCTTGATCTGAAAGGCCGGCACGCGCGAGCCTTCGAGGTAGAAGTGCCCGCGCTCGACGTATGCCTCGACCCCGGCCTGTTGCAGCGTGAAGGCTTCGAGGTTGCCCGAGTTGACCGCGACGCCGTACGCCAGCCACAGCGACAGGAAGAGCAGACACTCCAGACGGCGCGTGCCCGGCCGCGGCCCGGCGGGCGCGCGCGTGCCCCCCAACTTTTCGTCTTCGTGTATCATCTTGCGGCGGAGGATATTATCATTGGCCGAAATGGAAACGCGCATGAAGCAAACACCCCACGGCGTCGCGCGGCTCGCGCTCGCCGCCCTCGTCCTCGTCGCCGGCGTGCCGGCCTCGCCCGCGACCCGCGCGCAGACGCGCGACGCCGCCGCGTCGAAGTGGGTCGAGGAGACGCTGCGCTCGCTCTCCCCGCGGCAGCGCGTCGCGCAGCTCGTCGTCGTGGCGGCGCAGAGCGAGTACATGAACTTCGACGGCGAGCGGTTCGCCGAGCTGCGCCGCCTGGTCACGGACGAAGGCGTCGGCGGCGTCCTCGTGCGCGGCGGGAGCCCGAACGAGGTGGCCGCGCTGACGAACGAGCTGCAAAGGCTCGCGCGCGTGCCGCTGCTCGTCTCGGCCGACTACGAGCGCGGGCTGCGGATGCAGATGAAGCACGGGACGCCGTTCACGACCAACATGGCGCTCGGCGCGACCGGCGACACCGAGGCCGCGTACCGGCAGGGCAAGGTCATCGCCGAGGAGGCGCGCGCCGTCGGCGTCAACTGGCTCTACGGCCCCGTCGCCGACATCAACAACAACCCCGACAACCCCGTCATCAACATCCGTAGTTTCGGCGAAGACCCGCGCCGCGTGGCCGAGTTCGTCGCGGCGACCGTGAGGGGCATCCGCGACGGCGGCGCGCTCTCGACCGCCAAGCACTTCCCCGGCCACGGCGACACGGCGGTGGACACGCACATCGGGATGGCCGCCATCCGCGCGGACCGCGCGCGGCTCGAGCGCGTCGAGCTCGTCCCCTTCCGCGCGGCCGTCGCGGCGGGCGTCGATGCGGTGATGACGGCGCACGTCGCGCTGCCCGACGTGGCGGGCGACTCTCTGCCCTCGACGCTCTCGCCTCGGATGACTACGGGGCTGCTCCGCGGCGAGCTGAAGTACGACGGCATCGTCGTCACCGACTCGCTCGGGATGGGCGCCATCACGCGCGGCTTCCCGGGCGGCGAGGCGGCCGTGCGCGCCATCAAGGCGGGCGCCGACGTGGCGCTCACCCCGCCCGAGCCGAAGGCGGCCGTGGACGCTCTGGAGGCGGCGGTCAAGAGCGGCCAACTCACGGAGGAGAGAATCGACCAGTCGGTGCGGCGCCTGCTCGCGGCCAAGTACAGGCTCGGGCTTAGCGGCCGGCGCTTCGTCGACCCGGCGGCGGTCAACCGCGTCGTCGAGCGCCCCGAGAACGTGCGCGAGGCGCAGCGCGCGGCCGAGGCTTCGATGACCCTGCTCCGCAACCGCGGCGACGTGCTGCCGCTCGACGCGGCGCGCGCGGCCGCGACGCTCTTCGTCGTCGTCGCGGCCGACGAGGACGAGGAGGAGGGGCGCGTCTTCATCCCGCAGGTGCAACGCCGCGCGAAGGGCGCGCGCGTGTTGCGCATCGGGCCGCGCTCCGGGGCCGCGGAGCACGAGGCGGCGCTGGCCGAGGCTCAGAAGGCCGAGCGCGTCGTCGTCGCGGCCTTCGTCAAGCGCGCCGCGAGCAAGGGCACGGTGGCGCTCCCCGAGGCGCAGGCCGAGCTGGTGCGCAAACTCATCGCGACGAAGAAGCCGCTGCTCGTCATCGCCTTCGCCGGCCCTTACCTCGTCCGGCAGTTCGAGGACGTGCCCGCCTACATGGTCGCCTACGCCATCGAGGAGGTCGCGCAAGGAGCGGCCGCGCGCGCCATCTTCGGCGAGACCGCCATCGGGGGCCGCCTCCCCGTCACCGTCCCCGGCCTCTTCGAGCTGGGCGCGGGGCTCAGGCTCGAAGCGCGCAAGTGACGGCCGAGTCTAAAAGTTCGTACACACGTCCGACCCCAGACCACCTTTTACCTCCGAGACCGCATCCATAGGGGAAACAAGGGGTGCGTTACATAGCCTCTGACCCGGCCCGCGTTGGAGTCCACCGAAGCGGGGCCGCGGGTCTCTGAGGACTCTTCTATCCTACAACCCGACCCGACCGCGCGGCCGCGCCCAAAGAGGCCGCGCCCGGCCGAGGTGTGTCCGAACGGAGGGAACATGAACCGCAGGCTTCTCCTCAGACCGGCGCTGCCGCTGCTGGCGCTCGTCTCCGCGCTCCTCGCCTTCACGCTCGACGCCGCGACCGAGAGGGCCGCCGCGCGCGCCGCGCGTCAGACGGACGACAAGGTCACCCGAGGGGCGCTGCGCGCGTTCGACGCCTCGGGCAAGCCCGCGGGCGAGTGCCCGCTCAGGCACACCGCCGTCCGCGCGGAGGTCAGCGGCTTCATCTCGCGCGTCACCGTCGAGCAGGAGTTCGAGAACCCGTTCGCCGACAAGATAGAGGCCGTCTACGTCTTCCCGCTGCCGGCGGCGGCGGCCGTGGACGACATGACGATGCTGGTCGGCGGGCGTGTGATACGCTCGCGCATCATGCGGCGCGAGCAGGCGCAGGCCGCCTACAGGGAGGCGCGCGAGCGCGGCCACGTCGCCTCGCTGCTCGAACAGGAGCGGCCGAACGTCTTCACGCAGTCGGTCACCAACATCCTTCCGGGTCAGTCCGTCAAGGTCACCATCAGCTACGTCGAGACGCTCAGGTACGAGGCCGGCTCCTACGAGTGGTCTTTCCCGATGGTCGTCGGCCAGCGCTACAACCCGTCGGGCACGGCCGGCGAGGGGCGCGTCAACCCCGCGCGACCGCCCGAGGGGATGCGCGCCGGTCACGACATCTCCATCGAAGTCTCTTTGGACGCGGGCGTGCCGCTCGAAGCGGTCGCGTCCGCGACGCACGAGGTAGACGTCGAGCGGCGCGGGGCCGCCGGGGCGGTCGTCCGCCTGAAGGGCGGGGCGGCCATCCCCGACAGGGATTTCGTCCTCAAGTACGACGTGGCGGGCGGGCGCGTCGAGGACGCGCTGCTCACGCACGCCTCCGCGCGCGGGCGCTTCTTCACGCTCATCCTCCAGCCGCCCGAGCGCGTCGCGCCCACGCAGGCCGTGCCGAAGGAGCTGGTCTTCGTGCTCGACACCTCGGGCTCGATGTCGGGCTTCCCGCTGGAGAAGGCGAAGGAGACGATGAAGCTGGCGCTCGGCGGGCTCAACCCGCACGACACCTTCAACCTCATCACCTTCTCGGGCGACACCAGCATCCTCTTCCGCGACCCCGTCCCGGCCACGCCGGCGAACCTCTCGAAGGCCCGGAAGTTCCTCGACTCGCGCGGCGGCGGCGGCGGCACCGAGATGATGAAGGCCGTCCGCGCCGCGCTCGACACGAGCGCGTGCGCGACCCGCTGCTCACGGACATCGCGGTCGAGTGGGAAGGGCTCGCCGTCTCGGACACCTACCCGAAGACCGTCCCCGACCTCTTCGGCGCAAAGCCCGTCGTCATCGTCGGCCGCTACGAACGCGGCGCGACGGGGCGCGTGCGTCTGCGCGGCAAGACGGCGGGCGGCGACTTCGTCCGCGACGTGCGGGTCACGCTCCCGGACGCCGAGGCGCACCACGACGTGCTGGCTACTCTCTGGGCGCGCCGCCGCGTGGACGAGCTGACGGCGCGCGACATGAGCGCCATGCAGTCGGACGACGCGGCCACCGCGCCGCTGCGCGAGGAGGTCACGCGGCTCGGGCTCGACTTCAGGCTGATGACACAGTTCACCTCGTTCGTCGCGGTCGAGGAGAGGATAGTCACCGACGGCGGCGAGCCGCGCCGCGTGGACGTGCCCGCCGAGGCGCCGCCCGAACCCGCGCCCTACGCGAACGGGGTCGGCGCGTCCGCCGAGTACGTCACGGTCACGGCGCAGGCTTCGACGGTGGAGACTACTTCCTCCTCGCTGAGCACGGTCGTCGAGTCGAGCGTCGCGGAGCTGCCGCTCAACGGGCGGAGCTTCCTCTCGCTCGCCACGGTAGTGCCGGGCGCCGCGCCCGTGGGCTCGGCCGGCGGCGTCTCCTTCAACGGCCAGCGCGCGCGCTCGAACAGCTTCCAGGTTGACGGCGTGAGCGCCGACGTTGACGTCACGCACGGCGGCCGGGGCGGTTACGCCTCGGGCGCGGCGCCGGGTCTCCGCTTCGCGGACTTCGGCGGCACGCTCGGCGGCCCCGTCGTCAAGGACAAGACCTTCTTCTTCGTCTCCTACGAGGGGCAGCGGCTGCGCCGTCCCGCGTTCTCGATAACCGAGGTGCCGTCGCTCGCGGCGAGGCTCGCCGCGCCGGAGCCCGTCCGCACGTTCCTCGAAGCGTTCCCGCGCCCCACGGGCGGGCGCTCGGCCGACGGCTTCGCGGAGTTCGCCGCCCCCTACTCGACGCCCGCGCGGCTCGACTCCTTCGTCCTGCGCCTCGACCACGTGGCGACCGACAGTCTGAGCTTCAACGCGCGTTACGCCGCCGCCGGCTCGGCCGACGACGAGCGCGGCGCGGCCGGCACGACGCCCAACACCGTGAGCCGCGTGCGCAGTCTCGCGCAGACGCTGACGGGCACGCTCCGCTATCTCGCCTCGCCGTCGTCCGCGGCCGAGGTGCGCGCCAACTACAGCCGCGTCCGCGCGCGCGGCTCGCGGCTGCTCGACGGCTTCGGCGGCGCCGTCATCCCCGGCCCCGACGCAGCGGCCACGCCGGCGGGCTCGCTCCTGACGACTCCGGGCGGCTCCTTCACGTTCGACCTCGGCGGCCGCGGCGCCTCGCTCGCGCGCGCCGACGAGTCGGTCAACCTCCAGCGCCAGCTCAACCTCGTCGGCTCGCTCGACTTCGTCACGGGCACACACAGGTACAAGCTCGGCGCCGACTACCGAAGGCTCGCGCCCGTCCTGGGGCTGCGCGCGACCGAGCGCGACTTCTACTTCGAGGGCGTCGCGGGCGCGCTCGCCGGCAGTGTCGCGCGCGACGCCGCGTTCACGCACGCGGGAGACTCGCGCGCTGTCTTCACCGACTTCGCCGCCTATGCGCAGGACGAGTGGAGGGTGCTGTCGAAGCTGACGCTGACCTACGGGCTGCGCTGGGAGCTGGCGCCCGCGCCGCACGCGGGCGGCGGTGTGCGGCCGCTCGCCCTCACGCAGGCGGAAGACCCGGCGCGGCTCGCGCTCGCGCCCGCGGGCTCGCCGTTGTGGGGCACGACCTACTTCAACTTCGCGCCGCGCGTCGGGCTGGCCTACGAGCTGTCGGACGCTTCGGGGCGCGAGATGGTGGCGCGCGCGGGCTTCGGCCTCTTCTACGACACGGGCGGCGCGGAGGCCGGGTACCTCTTCGCCGACTCGCACCCGTTCAAGGTCGGCGGCGCGGCCTTCGACGTGCCGTTCACGCCCGGCGCCGCGCCGACGCTTGCGACGGGCGCGCCGTTCTTGGGCTTCGACCCGCGTTTGAAGCTGCCGTACACGCTGCGGTGGCATGCCTCGGTCGAGCGCGCGGTCGGCGGCGCGCGGAAGTTCACGGTCTCCTACGTCGGCGCGGCCGGGCGGAGGCTCCTGCTCACGCGCACGCTCGTAGACCCTTCGCCGGACTTCTCGCTCGCGCGTCTGACGACGAACGGCGGCGCGTCCGACTACCACTCGGCGCGGCTGATGTTCACACGCGTCGCGCGCGGCGGGCTCGAAGCGCTCGCCTCGTACACGCTGGCCCGGTCGCTCGACGACTTCTCGGAGGACACGCCCGCGCGCGCACTGCTGCGCGGCGACGGCGCGCGCGCCGAGCGCGGGCCCTCGGACTTCGACGTGCGGCACACGCTCGCCGGCTACGTCTCCTACAAGCTGCCCGCGCCCTTCCGCCGCGGCGCGGCCGGCGCGCTCTCGCGCAACTGGGCGCTCGACTCCATCTTCAACGCGCGCTCGGCGAGACCCCTGAACGTCGTCTACGGCTTCCCCGTCGCGCACGGGTTCGCGCTCCTGCGCCCCGACCTTGTCGGCGGCGTGCCGCCCTACGTCGCGGACCGCGAGGCGGCCGGCGGGTGGCGTCTTAACCCGGCGGCGTTCGCGCTGCACGACACGTCGCGTCAGGGGACACTCGGGCGGAACGCCCTGCGCGGCTTCCCGTTCTACCGGCTCGACGTGGCGCTCCGCCGCCGTTTCAACTTCAGCGACGAGGTCAACCTGCAACTGAGGGCGGAGGCTTTCAACCTGCTCAACCACCCGAACTTTGACGACCCCGTCGGCACGCTCGCCGTGCTCGGCGCGCGGGGGGCGGCGACGCCGCCGTGGCTCCACCCGTACTTCGGCCGCTCGCTCTCGGCGCGCGGCTTCGGCGAGTGGGGGACGCAGGCCGGTGGCTTCGGCCCGCTCTACGCGCCGGGCGGCTCGCGCGCCGTCCAGCTCTCGCTCAAGCTGACCTTCTAAGCCGCGCGCGGCGCGGAGATATAAACTGGAGCCGCGCCGCCCGCGCCGGTGTCTTATGCGTGGAAGGCGGTCGGGTACGTCAACCGCCTTCGTCGTCTACGTGTCAATGTCGAAGGGGCGTTTGTGAAGTATGAGTTCAACGGAGCTCGCGGCGCGCACCACGGCCGGGCCCGTCCCGCTGACCATCGGCAGGGAGGGCGCGGGCCGGTACGCGCCCGAGACCTTCGGGCGCGGGCACACGGACCGCGTGCTGGTCGAGTAGGGAACGGGCGGAACTCAGACGCCGAGCAGTTCGCGCAGCCGCGCGGCGTTGCGGACGGCGTTGCCGCCGCCGTCGTTGTTGAAGTAGGCGTAGACGTCGCGCCCGGCCCGCGCCCACTCCCTTACCCGCGCCGCCCACCAGCGCAGGTCTTCGTCCGTGTAAGAGCCGGCGTAGAGGTGTTCGCGGTCGGGGCCGTGCAGACGCGCGTAGGCGAAAGGCGCGGTCGCGCGCAGCACGCACGGCAGGCGCGCCCCGCTCGTCACGCAGTAGGCCGCGCCGCGCTCTTCGAGCAGGCGGAAGACCTCCTCGCGGTGCCAGCTCGGGTGCCGGAACTCGACCGCGACGCGCAAGCCCGCGGGGACGATGGAGAGGAAGTAGCCGAGGCGCGGCAAATCTACTTCGAGCGAGGGCGGGAGCTGTACGAGCAGCACGCCGCGCTTGCGCCCGAGCCGTTCGAGCCCCGCGCAGACTTCCGGTAGCCGCCGCTCGGGCGCGTAGAGCCGCGCCGAGTGCGTCATCGCGCGCGGCGCCTTAAAAGTCCACACGAACCCCTCGGGCGAAGCGTCGCGCCAGCGCGCGAACGACTCGCGCCGCGGCCAGCGGTAGAAGCTGCTGTTGACCTCGACCGTCGCGAAGGCGCGCGTGTAAAGCCCCAGCCGCTCGCGCGGCATGAGCCCCGGCGGGTAGAGCACGCCCTCCCAGTGCCCGTAGCTCCACCCCGAAGTCCCGACGTGAATCGCCATGTCGCCGCCGAGTGTAATACACTCGCACGCTCGAACCCCTTATGTGGCACCCCGAACCCGTCGTCAGACACACGATACCCGAGACGCGCTGGCCCACACGGGAGGAGGCCGCGCGCGCTCTACTCTTCCAACCCGTGCGCGTCGGCCGCGTCGAGCTTGAGAGCCGGACGTGGGTGCCGGCGATGGTGCCGTGGCGCGCGACCGAGGACGGCTTCGTCACGCGCGAGAACCTCGAATGGTACGGCCGGTTCGCGGCGGGGCGACCCGGCGCCATCGTCGTCGAGGCGACCGGCATCCGCGACGTGCCGTCGGGGCCCCTGCTGCGCATCGGGCACGACCGCTTCCTGCCCGGCCTGCGCGAGTTGGTCGAGACCGTCCGCCGCGAGAGCCGGGGCCGCACGCGCCTCTTCATACAGGTCATCGACTTCCTCTCCGTCAAGCGGCGCCCCGAGAAGTCGAAGTTCTTCGGGCGGTTCCTCGACGTGGGCGAGCGTCACCGGCGCGCGCTCGCCGAGCTGACCGGCGACGAAGGCTGGCTCTCACTCGGGGAGCCGGCCGTGCGCGCCTTCCTGCGTGACGCGCCCGACGAAGTGGTCGAAAGGGTGCTCGACGGGCGCGAGCTTGAGGCGCTGCGCTACGGCTACCGCGAGCGCGTGACCGACACGCAGCTCGCGCACGTCCGCGAGCTGCCGCGTGTGCTGCCCGGCCTCTTCGCCGAGGCCGCGCGGCGCGCGCGCGAGGCGGGCTTCGACGGCGTCGAGCTGCACTACGCGCACGCCTACACGATGGCCTCGTTCCTCAGCCGGCGCAACGACCGCGCCGACGGCTACGGCGGCTCGCCCGAGGCGCGCGCGCGTCTCCCGCTCGAAGTCTACCGCGCGGTGCGCGAGCGCGTGGGCGCGGACTACACGGTCGGCGTGCGCTTCCTCGGCGACGAGGTGATCGAGGGCGGGAGCCGTGTCGGGGACGCGGCCTTCTACGCGGCGGAGTTCGCGCGCGCGGGGCTGGACTTCCTCTCGGTCTCGAAGGGCGGGAAGTTCGAGGACGCGAAGCAGCCGAAGGTCGGCCACGCCGTCTACCCCTACACGGGGCCGAGCGGCTACGAGTGTATGCCGACCGTCCTGTCCGACGCGCTCGGCCCCTTCGGCCGCAACCTGTCGCTCTCGCGCGCGGTGCGGGACGCCGTTCGCGCCGAGGGGCTTGAGACGCCGGTCGTCGCCGCCGGCGGCGTCGGGACGTTTGAGCTGGCCGAGGAGATTCTGCGGCGTGGGGACGCGGACATCGTCGGCGCCGCGCGCCAGTCGCTCGCCGACCCCGACTGGTTTCTCAAGGCTCGCGCCGGCCGTGGCGCGGACGTGCGGCGCTGCACCTACACCAACTACTGCGAGGCGCTCGACCAGTCGCACAAGCAGGTCACCTGCAAGCTCTGGGACCGCGAAGGACTCAAAGACCCCGGCGTCGCGCTCTCCTCTGACGGCCGCCGCCGGCTTCTGCCGCCGCGTTGGACGGACGGAGAGAAGTAGACAGTAGTCAGTAGCCGGTAGGGAAAAAGGCGGCGGCGCGACTCAGCCTTCGGGCCGGTCGCGCCGCTTCGGACTTCTACTGACTACTGACTACTGACTACTTGTTCTTACTACTTCTCGCCGCGCGCGGCGCGGAAGGCTTTGATAAAGTCGTCGGCGGCGTCCTCGGCGGACGTGTTGTCGCCTTCGGACTCCCAGACGACGCGCGCCACGCGGTCGGAGCCCAGCGCGATGACGTACATCTTGCCCCAGACGAAGGGCTCGGTGGGGATGGCCGACGGGCGCTGCCCCGTCACCTTGTAAACGATGACGAGGTCGGCCTCCGCGTAGTCTCCCGCCGCGCTCATCATCCGCGACTTGCGTATGTACTTGTTGAGCCTGGCCGCGATGATGCGCGCGCCCGCCGCGTGCAGCCGCGGCGGCGAGCCGGCGAGCGCGCGCCCGTAGTCTTCGAGCGCCGCGAGCGCCGGCTCGCGCGCGTCCACGACCAGAGACTTCGAGACCAGCAGCGCGACCCTGCGCCGCCCCGTCACCTCCCACAGCGGCCCGCGCGGGACACGCGCCTCTCGAACCTCGGCGCGCTGCCGCGCGCCCGCCGCGCGGGACGGCCCCGCCCACGCGCCCGCGGCGAACGTGGCGGCGAGGAGGAGCGAGGCGCTGACGGCCTTGTAAGTCGGCGTCGTCTTCGTCATCGGTTTGGTCGGGCGCGCGCGGCCGCCTCTTCGTAGGCCGCCACGAAGGCCGGGTCGCGCCGCCGCAAACTCTCCAGGTCGACGCGGCGGCTGCGCGTCATCAGGCTGTAGGCGAAGGGGAGCGGGTCGAGCCGCGCGTAGTGCTCGCCCGCGCGCTCGAACCAGACGCGGCTCTCGTCGGCCGCCTGCTGGTACTCCTCTATGACGGGCCGGCGCGTGCGCTCGAACTCTGCGAGCGCGCGGGGAACGTCCGCGCCTTCGGCGAACAGGCGGAAGAGCGCGATGGCGTCTTCGATGGCGAGCTTCGTCCCCGAGCCGATGGAGAAGTGCGCCGTGTGCAGCGCGTCGCCGAGCAGCACGACGTTGCGGCGGCTCCAGCGCCGGTTCCTCACCAGCAAGAAGTTTATCCAGCGCGAGTTGTTCGACAGAAGCTCGTGGCCTTCGAGGTCGCGCCCGAAGACGCGCGCGAGGTAGCCGCGCGCCTCCGCGTCCGGCATCCGTTCGAGCCCCGCGCGCCCCCACGTCTCCTCGTCGCACTCGACGATGAAGGTGCTCAGCCGCTTGTCGAACTTGTAGGAGTGCGCGGCGAAGACGCCCGCCTCCGACTCGCGGAAGGTGAGCGTCAGCCCGTGGAAGAGGCGGCGCGTGCCGTAC
>JAIVJI010000074.1 GCA_020200135.1 Acidobacteriota bacterium
GCGCGCTCACGGGCAGCTTCGAGGCGCACATCGCCGGGGCGCGCGAGACCAACCCGGAGCTGGGGCTGTTCTGGGACACGGGGCTGTGGGTGGGGGCCGGCTACTCGGCCTACTACCTGCTCGCCTTCGAGCTGGACCCGGAGGCGCTCATCGAAGCGCTCAACGGGCAGGGCGGCGCCGGGATGCCGCTGGGGTTCCTGCCGGGGCCTGACAAGCCGCGCCAGCCGAGGCGGCCGCGCGGGCGTGGCACCCCACGGGACTCCGACTGGCAAATCAGGGCTCAGTCGCCGCAGAATCCTGCGGACCGTCGTCTCACAGATGAAGAACTTGCCCCAATACGCCAAGAATTAGAGAGCATGCTCACTAAGAAGTGTAAAGAATTCATAGACAAGCTCGTATCTTTTAATAGGGGTTTGCCTTACGATTCAGGGAGTGACTTGCTGAAGCATTTGAACAACAGAGCCACGTCTGAGGATGCTGGTATATTTTTTGGGCATCCCGGTGTAAATTATCGCCAAGTTTACATTGGTAAGGAGAATGTTTCTAGAAAGTTTTACACTCCTGAACAGCTCAAAAGGTCTAATCAAATCTATGCCGCCACCCTTCTGCATGAACTCATACATACACTTACGAGGGGTATTGACGATGACCTTACGGAGAACGTGCTAGCCCTAGGAATTGTTGCTTATGATCACACAGGAAAACCCCTCCCTCTTCCAAAAAACAAAGGAGGCGGCAGTGGTACTGATTACCATAACTACTGGAGTACGGCACTTAAAAATGCTTGCTTCCCAGACCTGCGGTAAAGCGATAATCCCTTTCTTGGTTATTTTGTGCGCTGGGGGTGTCCGCTCCGAAGCTAAGGATTGGCGCGGCATTGAACCGTTGCACTCAACCCGCGCAGATGTGGAACGCCTGCTAGGCCCGCCGTCTACAGATAGGGGTTCCATTGTCTTTTATCGTATCAAGCGAGAAAGGGTGTCCTTAACATATGCAGAAGGACCTTGCGGGATCGAGCCTAGCCTATGGAACGTTCCGCGCGATACTGTCACTAATATCCGGGTGACACCGGATCAATTATTCTTCGCCGAGCTAAAGTTGGATGAGAGCAAATATAAGAAGAAAAGGGATGGACATGTCCGGCACATTGTCCATTATATAAATGAAGACGAAGGGGTCAGCTATGATGTTGATTCAAGTGCTGGTGGCCTGGTAACTGCTGTTGAATACTTCCCGGCAGCGAAAGACGCTCACCTGCGATGCCCCGCTTCAGGTGAAGACCTAGCTAATACTACCAAGTTCGACTCTTACTCCAACATCTCTTTCGAGAGTGAAAAGAAGCGGCTCGATAGCTTCGCCGAGCAACTGCGTCGTCACGACTCTGCTGAAGGCTACATCATGGTCTATGCCGGAAGGCGCGCACGCGCCGGCGAAGCAAAGGCGCGCGCGGAACGGGCAAAGGAGTATCTGATTAAGGTGCGCGGTACTGATGCCAGACGCATTGTAACGATAGACGGGGGGCATCAAGAGGAACTAATGGTAGAACTCTATCTTGTACCGTCCGGAGCATCTCCGCCCCCTGCCATGCCGACCATTGATCCAAATGACGTGCAGATCATCAAGGCCAGCAGCGCGAAGAATAATAACCGACGTTCAACTCGACCGCGTTGCAAGCGATGAGAGGAACAGCGCAAGCAATGCGAGACGAGCGCCAGCCCCCAGCGGGGGGCGGAGCGAATGGTGCGAGCCTGCGGCGAGCGCATGAGCGGAGCGGGGCGCAAGGGGGGAGAGTCTGTTGATGCGGGGCGTTCGATAATGCTTGTTATGTGAGAGACGGGCTTTGCACAAAAATGGGGGTTAAGGGGTTAATTTTTGTGCGCCCGGCAATTCCGCACAAAAATTAGTTTCAATCCCAAGCTCATAAATTGACTGGATGACGCAGCACAGGGCAGGGTCTACTACCAGCACGAGGACGCCTCCGGGGTGAGCCGGAGGACGACCGACGCGGGCGGCGCGCTCCACGGGCGTGACGAAACGGACCCGCGCGGGGTGAGTGTGGAGCGCCCCGACAGCCCGCAGCCGCAGTTCCGCTCGACTCTCTAGCGCTACCAGCGCCGATACCTCCTCGGCGGCTGCGGACGCCCCAAGAACTGCGCCTGATCGCGCCCTTCGCCCCAACCTCCACGAAGCCGCAGACGTGGAAGACGTCTCTCACCATCAGCAGCACGCCCTGCCGCCTGATCTTTGACACTTCACTGAGCCACCCGCGCGACTAGACGACCATATTATGGGCGAGCGCCGAGAGCAGCACGTCCATCTGCTGCGCGTAGTACCTCTTCTTGTTCCTTCGGGCCAGCCCGAAGCCCTGCTTATCCTCCTTGATCTTGATGGCGCCGCCCCGCTTGTCGTACAGGTAGGCGTATGAGAGCGCCACCGCCCGCCGGTCAGGGAGGTGCTTCGGCGACTCGCCTAGGAGGTCGAAGACCTGCCGCGGCGTCAGCGTCGAGAGCAGGGCCGCGAAGCACTTCCGCCCGTTGCGCTTGCGCCACCGCACGACGAGGCGCCGCACCTCGCGCTCGTAGCCGTCGCTCGGGCAGGACGCCCACCCGTCCTGCCGGCCCGGGTGGAGCGGATCAGGGAACCATTCCCTGACCGTCGGCGCGATGCCGCCCGCCCGCTCCGCGGAGACGTCCCCCTCAGCATTGGTTGCCTTTCGCCCAGCTGTGAGGAGGCCATGCTGCGGAGGGCAAGGGAGGGCCGGCCCGGATGAAGCGGCACGCCACCGGAGGCGGGCCCCTACCTGGTACTGCGCCCGCAGCCGTGCCTCCACCCGCTGCCGGGCCCCGGCGTCCCGCTCCTGGGCGAGGCGCAGGCGCTCGTGGCTGATCGCTTGATTTACCGCGGCGATCCTCGACTACTAAAACGTTTTGGGGGCGCAGGCACGCGGCCACGTTGAAGCACTTGGCGCCGACGCGCCGGAGCGCGAGGCGGAAGATCGGAGACGGGTCGTAGTCAGCTAGGACGACTGGCCGCATGGTGGCGGGGCCGACCCGGCAGAGGATTCGCGCGCGCTCCAGTTGCTCCAGCCGCTCATCATCGGGGCTCGCGAAGCGCGTGTTTTCGATGAGGAAGAGCATGCGGCCGGCGACGCTCTGCTCAAGTTCGATTTGCCCCTCGTCGACCCGGGGCAGGACGAGACAGGCGGTGTGCGTCGCCGGCGCGGCGTGCGTCAAGACTAGGTCGGGCGCGGACTCTCCAGGGAGTTGGCGCAGCCGGGCGATGGACTGGACGGGCGGGAAGCCGCATGCCGAGGCGACCGCCGAGACCGAGGCCATGACGGTGCGAACGAGATCTGACGCGGCGTCGGGCGGCGTAGGCGCCCTGTGAGGGGCGACCCGCGCCGCATCAAACTCCATACGCTTGCGTTCGACCAGCTCGCGGAAGGCGGCGTCAGTCCCAAGCCTCGCCTTCCACCTTCCCAATGAGCGTTCGGTGACGCGGTAGTTGCTGCGGCACGCGACCCCGCCGTAGATCAGGGCGTAGGCAACGACCGCCGCCCACCGCTGCCTCTGTAACTCGCATCGCAGTTCGTCAGTCATAAACCTATTTCGTAGGAAAAACCCGGAAAAGTGCCGGCCAATATCGGCCATTACAAAACCGCCTTTCAGCTCCGATACCTCCGCCGCGCCGCCGGCCTGCCTAAAAATCTCGCCCACGCCGCGGAGGTATCGACCGCAGCATCTGGCGCGCGGTCAACTATTTGCGGCGTAGCACAAGATGTAGCACAAGGCTCGGGAGGGGGCGGCTCTGGCGGACGCGTTTCTCGACCGCAGTAGATTGAAACGACGCGCTTCCCGCGCCGCTCTTTGCGGTACAGGTAGCGGTTTTTCGTGCCTTTTCGAGCTTCCAAACCCATCTTTGAGCCTCCAAACCTCAATTTCGGTGGACAGATGTGGACATTTTGGGCGCTCGGAGCATCATCGATTCAGGACTCCGCGTCCTTCTACGCATCGACACGAGGCTGCGCCGCGGTGTAGTAGCCCACGCCGAGGCGTTCGCGCGCCGGCAACTTCTTGATCTCCGACCAGTCGAGCGCGGAGAGCTTGTCCCACAGGCCCGAGGGCTCGAAAGGCTTTGAGCCTTCGGCCATCGCGCGCAGGCGCTTCAACTCCTCGTCCTCGACTAAAGTTTTCATGCCGGTGGCGCGCAGATGGCGCGCTCATGTAACTGCACCTGTCGCCACTTAACCCACTTCGGCGGCGGCGGGGTCAGTTAAATCGAGTTACGTTTCGTTTCGTGAGATTTGGTGGAAGGCTTCTTCTGGGATTCATAACCCCAAGGTCGGGAGTTCAAGTCTCCCCCCCGCTATCACTTACCTTCACGCTGTCAATCATTTACGAATAGCCGGGATGCCACCGGCTTTTATCCTTAGGCCGGATGGCGACCGGATGGTGACCTTTAGCCCGCCCTGCGCCGAAATTCCAGCACCTCTCCCGCATTCTGTTCCAGCCTTAATACGGCCTCCCGCATCGCCTCCGGCGTCGCGTGACTGTATCGACGGACCATCTTCGTACTAGACTGGCCTAAGAGCGCCATCCTCGCCGTCTCCCCCACTCCACGCTCGGCCAGCCGGGTGGCGAACGTGTGCCGCAGGTCGTGGAATGTCAGCCCGCCCGGCGTGGTCTGCCCGTGCGGGATGCCGGCCAACTCGCACGCCCGCTTGAACCCCTTCTTGATCTCGACGAGGTTGACGCCCGTCCGCGCGCTCGAAAAGAACGGCCCCTCCGTCCTACCCTGAATGACTTGTAGGAGTTCGGAGCGGACGCGCGCCGTCATCGGGATGGTGCGCGGCTTCTTGTTCTTACTCTTCACTACTAACATGTGGTCGGGCAGCACCTCCACGTCCTTACCGTTGATGTTGAAGAAGACCGGCGAGGAGCGTGTTCGACCGGGACCTGCTTGCCCATGACCCACGGCGTCCGCCGCGGCAGCGACCCCTCCTTGCAGTGCCCGGGCGGCCCGCCCCCGTCCAACAGCCTGATTGACACCTCCAAGTATTTCGTGTGGCGACACTACACGGATTTTTTGAACCGCGACCCGCTCGACCCCAACACGCCGGACTTGGCCGGCCTCGATTACTGGCGGGGGGAGATCACCCAGTGCGGCTTTGACTTCGAATGTATTGACAGGAAGCGGGTGGACGTCGCGAGGGCGTTCTTTTACTCGGACCAGTTCATCAACTCCGTCCCGCAACTCGCCAACGGCCAGCCGGTGCACACTCTCCTACAATAAGGAGTTCGTGAGGCAGTGTTACTATAGATACCTTCTTCGGGCTCAGGACCCGGAGGTGGATGATCCCGGCGGCTTCAACCACTGGGTGACCACTTTGAACAACCAGTGTCCGACCATGGGCGACGGCGCGTACAGCGAGATGCTAAGGGCCTTTATTCACGCGACGGAGTACCGGAGCAGATTCCGTCCCCCGCCCGCCCTGCCGTGGTAGGAGTGCGGATGACTCAAACTCGGAGGCATCATGAGGATTAACCAGAACCGCGGGGGCCGCCGAACGGCCTTGAGAGGGCCAACGACGAAGGCGTCCGTCGCCCTGCTCGCCGTCCTGCTCGTCGCGGCAGCCTCCGGCGCAGGCCCGGGCGCTGCCGGGAGGACGGCCGACGACCAGACGGATAAAGCCCGGACGCGGGAGTGGGCCGAGAAACACTTCCCGTATCTGGTCAGGCCGGACTTCGCCAAGTTAGACCTCGCGAGGATGGTCCCGGAGCATAGCGAGGGCCCCGAAAAGCTCACGGCGCCGTTCAAGGTCGGGGGGACCATGAATTTCCGACTCCTGATCACGAACGGCTCGGATGTAAAAGTCCTTTTCCCCACCGCGGGCCCGTACGAGCATAACCGTCCGCGGCTGTCCAGAGGCGGCGAGCCGGTGCCCTACAGGCAGGACGCTGAGAAACAGGCCCGACTCGCCAGCGCGCAACGCGGATACAGTTCCGTCAAGTATTACGAACTCGGGCCCGGCGACACGGCGACCGAAGCCGTTAAGCTTGACGACTGGTACGAGCCGCTTCAGGCGGGCGCGTACAGGCTTACGGTCGGGCGTCGTTTCATTCTGGGGGGCGAGTGGTTGGATTCGCCCTCGATCAGCTTCGAGGTCATTCCGTGACCGTCGGCGCGTGACACGGACGCCCGCCCCGCCGACCGGCTTCAACCTGCCTGCTAACCGGAGGTGTTGATCATGAGACGAATCCTTCTCGCCACAGCCCTGTGCCTGACGGGCGCCGCCGCGGCCGCCTACCACCGGGGGGCCGGACAGGGCGCGAAGCCGCCCGCAACCGTCAACGCGCAGCGGGAAAGCCCCGCCGTGAACGTGCCCGAGAGCCCGGACGCCCCCTTGAGCGTCTCCGGCAAGACGAAGTGGGCCCACCCCCGACCAGCAGATGTTCGAGGTGTTCTTCACCGCGACAAACGTCGGGGTGAAGCCCGTCCGCGCTTACACGGTGCGCGTCACCCACGGCGCCGAGACGCAGGAGGGCGGCGGCTGCTTCCTCGACTCGGCCGCGAAGCCCGGGAAGATTTTGCAGCCGAACCAGTCCGCCAGCAGGAGCACGTGGCGGCCCGCACAGCCCTCCGACACGCAACCCGCCGTCGAGTTGGCTCTGGATTTTGTAGAGTTTACCGACGGCAGCACTTGGGGGGCAGACACCTGCCAGTCGGCCGAACGGCTGGGAGGGTTACGAGCCGGCGGGCGCGCGGCCAAGGCGCACTTCAAAAAGAAGCTGGATGAGTGGGGCGTTGACGCTCTGGTCAAAAAGCTCTACGCCGACGACTCCACGCTGGCTCCTCCCGATGGGCATTCGGAGGCGTGGAAGGCGGGATTCCGCGGGGCGGTCAACAGTTATCGTGAACGCATCAGGCAGGCCAACGTGGAGGGGGGCTTGCTCGAAGTCGAGGACGCGCTTCAGCGTCCGTTCGACACGACGGACAAGCAATAACCCTTCAACGGATTATTTATTTCCGGTCACTCTATTTCCAAAGCTTAGCGCGATCTGGGCCGCCACCCGGACCGGCCAGGAGCCGCCGCGGTCACTCAGGGGTGAGGTCGCCGCGGTGGCTCTTTGATTCCCCGGCGCCGCAATTTCGGCAACCCCGTCTAAGTCCAATGTCTAGGGATAAGGTCAATCAAGAAAAGCTTAAGAGGTCGTTGATACCCCGGCACCCGTCGTCTATAACCTACGGCGCTCAGGGCGGTCGGTGAATCCTTCCGCCCCGTGGTTTGCTGGGTGAGGACAGTGCGCCATACAGGACGAGGATGCCGCCCCAAGGCTGGCATCCTCGTTCGCTTTTCGGGCCTTCCTCGGGCGTACCGGCCGCGAGGTAGGTACGCCCACTCCGTTCCAGTCACTGTCTTCACTTCCGTGAGCGACGTGCGGAAAGTTTCATTGACTCCCCGACGCAGGCGTGGCCATCGACCTTAGCGTCACCTCCCGCACGACCTGGCTCGACACGACCTCGCGGCTCGCGTCGCGTAGTTCAGCCCACACCTTCGCCCGGTTCTCGACCGACCCGAAAACCTTGAGGCTGGCGTCATTCATCCTGCCCGCTCTCGCTTCGTCGAAGTCCAGGTGTTCGCCGTAGCTCTTAAACAAAACCGCCTCGGCGATGTTCCAATCGTTAGGGCCGTCAGTGGTGGGCTTGACGAAGTATTTATAGTCCACGATCAGGCCTTGGCTTTTTTGCCCGTCGAGGATGCGCCTCCTGTATTCCCTCAACCACCTCACGTGGTCAGCCCCTTTGCCGGGCTTGGTCCTGAAGTAGGTGATGCGCCACACGGGGCCGTCGTCGAAGGGCCTCCCCTCGGGGCCGGCCTGCGGGCGGGCCGGCTGCTGGCCGGCTGGTGTGGACTGGGCTTGGCCACCGGCCGGCGTCTGGCCGCCGGCGAGCGGGAAAGCTGCGAGCGTCAAAGCGATGACGAAGAGTATGCGTCTCATGGGGGGCTCCTTTGCGTAGGTTGCGTGGAAGATTTTCATCGGGATGCCAGGGGGCAGGCTGAAGCGGCGGCCCGAACCGCCCCCCTGATGTGCGTCGGTACGGCGCGGAACTCTATGCCCGACGGCGCACCACAGTCAAGGACTTTAAGCGGCGGGCGATGATGACCTGTACCGACATCATCAAAAGTGAGGGAGATCTAAACGTAATGATCATTAACCGGCGTGATAATGAAAAAGACGCCCGTAAAGAGCGCCTGACCCCAAGATGTTGTGTCCACATAGGCGTATGACTCCCGGCCATAACGCCCCGTTTTTCAACTTCCCATCAATCCGCGTCCGACCACAATAAGTAGTAGCACCAAAGCATAATTGCATCGCGGCTGAGCACCTCGGCAAAGCGCCCCTACAACCAAGCTCAGCAGACGCAAATGGGCGCCTCATCAGGGCGCCCATTATCTTACCGCGTAGTTGAGCAGGACGTTATAACTGTATTGTCCCATTCATCAGTATAACATGCAGAGAAACATTAAGGTTTCCACATGGCAGGGGAGGTCAAAGTTTAACTGTAATGTCCCGTTCGTTTTTATTAGAGTCACTTTCTAGAAGTGGTTTTGCTGTTGGCAGGGAAGAGGAGTGTTTAGAGTTATAGTACGGAAAGGACAACATGTTGCAAAATATATCTGCAACATCCATGGTATAGACCTGATTGCTACAATTTATTTTCTACTTTAGGAATTGCGCGGCGACTCGCAAGCCGATTAGAGTCGGTCATTCGTGCTGATCGGGTTCGTTTACGCTTAGCCATTCGAGGCGATCTGGAACGGGGCGGATTGGCGCTATGGACTGCTGCTCGGCGCGGCGCGCCGGGTCGTGGGCGGCACGACGCCCGTCTTCACACAACTGCTGAGCCGATCCATGAAGGGGAGCGTCATGCCGCCGCTGAAGCTGTGTGCGAACGGCGACCGGAGTTTTTTCCTGATCTTTCTGGTCGGTCATCTCATCTTCTGCGCCGTCACGGGAGCGCTGTACGGCCTGCAGGGTGCATTAGACGGACCTCGAGGCGAGATTTGGTTTTGCGACTCACGCGCGGAAGGAGGAGGCGATGAGCATGAGAAACACGGGTAATCCGGGTGGTGATAGAAAAGGCGTAGCTACTTACCTGCCGAAAGAAGAGAGTGGAAACTCATTCCCGCCAGACTATACGGCTCTACTCGTGATCGACCCGGTAAACGACTTCCTCTCTGAAGGAGGCGCTGATTGGGAGATGACCAAGACCACAGTCGAGATGAACGACGTGATCGGTCACCTGAGACGCGCCATCGGAGGCGCACGCGAGCGCGGCATCCACGTCCTGTTCGGTCCTATGGCTTACACGGAAGAAGATTACGCCGATGAGCGGTTGCACCGTCGCAGCGGCATCAACCGTTACATGTTCGAGAAGAAGATGTTCCTGGCGGGCAGTTGGGGCACAGACTTCCACCCCGACTTACAACCCCAAGAAGGCGACACGGTGCTGCTGCCGCACAAGAGCTGTGACGTGTTCGAGACAGACTTGCCCATCCATCTCCGGCAGAGAAGAATCACTCATCTGGTTATCGCCGGGATGACCGCCAATCTATGCTGCGAATCTACGGGTCGGCACGCGATGGAGAAGGGCTTTGACGTGACTTTTCTCTCCGACGCCATCGGGGCGGACAACATCCCGGCGTACGAGGCGGCGATCCGCATCAACTTCCCGCTGATTGCCAACGCCGTCATCACGGTCGATGAATTTTTAGCCGCTGTGAACTCTTCGGACACAGAGCAGATTGCCGTGCGAGTGGGTGACACGGTTCGTGGTTCGGATCACGGAGAGATCGGCACTGTCGAGAGGATAATGGAAGCGACGGAGGAGACGGAGGGCTGCCTGCTCGTGCCGAGCGGGCTGATCTTCAAGACAGACACTTATATCCCGCTGGATGCGGTGACGAAGCGCGCCGGCACGGATGTGTTCATTAACATCCCGAAGCTGCTCTTGGGAGAGATGTCTTGGAGTGAGCCTCCTTCACGAACAGACCGGCAGGCAAAGCTTGGTCCTCGCGCTACGGAGGTGGAGAAGCTGTACGGCTCACGCTCCCCATCAATTCAGGAGTGATCCACTTCATGGATATTCCAGCTAAGAAGTTAAATATCGCACCCATAGCTGGTACGGTTGCTCTTCAGCTTATTGAACTAAGGATGATCTCATGAAACGACACATTACCAGATCACTGGTTCTTATTATCATTGGCCTTGCAGTCGCAGTCCTGCCCCAGCCTGGGGGCGCTCAAACGGCTGAGGTTGCTACGCGCACCTCGCCCGTCCAAGTGGGCGAGATGGCTCCTGACTTCACGCTGGAGGATCAGCAGGGACGTAAGGTAACGCTGTCATCAGCGCGCGGCAAAATGCCTACAGTGCTTGTCTTCTACCGAGGCTACTGGTGACCCCATTGTGCTCGGCAGTTAGCCGAATTGCGCTCACTCTTAGGTCCGAAAGAAAAGGTGCGCCTCTATGCCATCAGCATCGACCACCGGGCTGAAAGCGAGCAGCTCGCTGCAAAGATTGCATCTGACGGGCGCGGTGCAGTCACGTTCCCACTGCTGTCCGACCCAGGTCACCGAACGATCGATGCCTACGGACTGCTCGATCCTGCTTACAAAGGAAAGGACGTGGAGGGAATTCCGCACCCAGCTGTTTATGTGATCGATAAAAGAGGGCGAGTGACGTGGGCGAAGGTCGAGTCAGATTATAGAAAGCGACCAGCACTCAAAGAAATTCGTGTTGTGCTTGGTGCACTGTAGTGATAACTGCAGTAGTGAAACGGCAAAAGATACATCCTGATCTCGGAGAGATGTTGCGAGCAGCAGTTCACTGAGCTTGTACGAACTACAAGGAGGGGAACTCGCCTTATGTCACTTCAGTATCTGAAAGAGGCGGTGGCGAACAACGACACGGAGAAGCTGATCCGGTACGTGCGGCTTCATCTCGGTGACGGCAACGAAGCCGCCGGGCGTAAGGAGATCGACAAGGCGTGGACGGAAGCTCTCAAGCTGCTGCTCGACGTGCCGGAGACCGACCGCGAGTTCATCCTGAAGACCCTGGAAGAGAGGGACGCGGCGTCGCTAGCTCATCTTTTTTTCCATCTGCACTTCTATTTCGTCAAACGTTCAGGAGAATGGATTCATGACGGCACACTCTGACGAAACCAAACAACTGCGCCCGGGGCTGTGGGAGACGGTCAACGAGCGGTATCCCGGCTCGATGATCACGAA
Source organism: Acidobacteriota bacterium (assembly GCA_020200135.1). Classification (GTDB taxonomy): domain Bacteria; phylum Acidobacteriota; class Blastocatellia; order Pyrinomonadales; family Pyrinomonadaceae; genus QHXN01. The sequence goes on from JAIVJI010000074.1 coordinate 11,291, forward strand.
GAGCGACTTCGTCCCCTTAGCCTCTTTGAGGAAGCCTCTATCCGAATCGCGCCTGACCTTCGTTAGCTCTGCGGGCGTGCAGCCGGTAGGCACGATGCCCTTCGACGTCGTGCATCCGGTGGGAGATTACAGCTTCCGCCGCGTCCCCTCCGACTCAAACCCGTCCGATTTGGAGATACATCAGATCAAGTATCCGACGAACGGCGCGACGAAAGACCTGAACGTGATCTTCCCCGTCGAGCGGTTGCGAGAGCTGGCAACAGAAGGCGTGATCGGCGGGCTGACCAGGAACTTCTTCTCCTTCATCGGCTACAACATGGACCCGGAGAGGTTGGAACGCACGCTCGCGGAGGGCATAGCGGAGGCCGTCGTCGCGGACGGCGCCGATGTCGCGCTCCTCGCCCCCGCTTGACCGATATGACATCAGTCCGTCGCGCTCGTGCAGCGCGCAATAGAGCAAAGAGGAATACCCACCGTCTCCGTCACTGTCGCTCTGGACGTCACGCAGCACTGTAAGCCGCCGCGCGCCGTGTTCGTCCCGTTCATGATGGGGCACCACTTCGGCGTGCCTTTTCATAGAGAGTTGCAGCGGCGGATCATCCTCGGAGCGCTCGATCATCTGGTGAAGGCTGAACGGAGCGGCGAAGTAAAACACCTGCCCATCACGTGGGCGCAGGCGCGCAGGGAAGGTAAAGCGATTGAAGAAGGAACGGGGAGGGACGTGAGGGCTTTAGCAAGGGGTGAGAATGACTGAGAGGATCAAGGTAGCCGTCGTCCAAGCCAGCCCGGTGTTCATGGACCTCGAAGCAAGCCTCACGAAAGCTGTTGGGCTGATCGGGCAGGCTGCGGAGGCGGGCGCCAATCTCGTCGCTTTAGGCGAGACGTGGCTGCCCGGCTACCCCGCCTGGCTCGACCATTGTCCCGGCGCGGCCCTCTGGAACCACGAGCCGACCAAGCGGGTCTTCGCACGGCTCCGCCGAAACAGTGTGGTTGTGCCGGGCAGGGAAACGGAGCGGCTCGGCGAGGTGGCCCGCGAGTACAATCTGGTTCTGGTGATCGGCATCAACGAGCGGGTGGCGCACGGACCCGGCAACGGCACGCTCTACAACAGCCTGCTCACGTTCGGCGCGGACGGGCGGCTCCTAAACCACCACCGGAAACTGGTGCCGACCTACACTGAGCGCCTCGTCTGGGGGCAGGGCGACGCTGCGGGTCTCGAAGCCGTGGAGACGCCGCTGGGGCGGGTCGGCGCTTTAGTCTGCTGGGAGCACTGGATGCCGCTCGCCAGGCAGGCACTCCACGTCTCGGGCGAGCACGTCCATGTGGCGGTCTGGCCGGCCGTGCACGAGATGCACCAGATCGCCAGCCGCCACTACGCGTTCGAGGCGAGGTGCTTCGTGCTCGCGGCAGGTCTGATCATGCGTGTGAGTGACTTGCCTCACGAGCTCGACACGCCTGCGAATTTCGCCGGGAGACCTGATGATCTGCTGCTGCGCGGCGGGAGCGCTATCATTGGCCCAGACGGGCAATATGTCGCCGGACCTGTTTTCGACGAGGAGACGATCTTAACCGCAGAGCTCGACTTGTCGCAGATCGATAAAGAGAAGATGGCGCTCGACGTTTCGGGACACTACCACCGCCCGGACGTGTTCGACCTCGGCATAAAGAGAAGCTCTCGCGGGTAAAGATGCGGGACGGGCCGGCTTTGGTAAGAGGATTACCCAGTTTGTCAGAGAAGGTTGTTTATCTGAGCGGCGCGATGCTGGGATGCACGGACGAGGAGTGTCGTGACTGGCGCGAGTATGCCAAGCAGCACCTGCGGTGCGCCACCCGCGACCCGGTGGCGCTGCGTGATTACCGTGGTCGGGAGATGGAAGGCATGACCGACATGGTCGAGAATGATAAGGCCGACATCGACGCCTCCGACATCCTCTTGGTTAACTTCGTCAAGCCCAGCGTCGGGACCAGCATGGAGGTGCTCTATGCTTGGGAGCGAGGTAAAACGATCATCCTGGTCGCCCCGCAGGATGTCGTCGTCAGTCCATGGCTCGTTTATCATAGCCACCATCTTTCCCACACGGTCGATGACGCGGTCGCGCACATCAACCGGACGAGCTGGAAAGGAACAACTCCATATTCCGGTCGAAAGTGACAACGATTCCACTTCCAACCTAAGACGCAATTTTCCGGTCGTCGAATGTGCGTCCTCAGGAATTATGGGAGGGTCGTGGTAATACGTTCGATGAGAACTTCTCTACCTGCCCGATCAAGGTATGGTTTAGTCTTATTTGGCGGCTAACTTACGCGAGTGACGCACGAACTGACGAGATTTACGCTCCGAAATTCTAGACCGCCTGTAATAGCGGTTTAGCTGGTGCATTTGACTAGCTTGGCACTCTAAATCAAGCGCCCTGCTTCTCTATAGCCATAACGCTATTATGCGAGGCGGATTTGACAATTGGCAGGCAAGAAATTAAGGTTTTAATTTGAGCTGGCGCATCCGCTATATGGCGCCTGGATCGATGATGAATCAACCGAACAGCACCTACCGCTACTATCGGTACTACTCGCTCTCCGCGCGGAGGGACGGGGTGGTAGCGGACTGTCCGGGCGCGCCGGTGTAGCGGCACGCGAGACAAAATTCCCGGTAACCGGCCACTTTCCTTTCGTAAGCGGAAGGAAAGTGGCCGGTTCTTTTTTTGCCGTTAGCTGTAAGGAGTTGTTGAATCATGCAAGCCGACCAGTCACTCTTACTCGACCACACCGACGCGCGCATGGTCATCGCCGACGTGCACGATCCGATCATGGATCGGAACGCCGTCGTCGAACTCGACCCCGACCACCCCGGCTTCCGCGACGCGCCGTACCGCGCGCGGCGCAACCGGATCGCCCGGCTGGCCCTGGAATACAAACCGGGCAAGCCCCTGCCGGACGCCCCTTACACCCCGGAAGAGCACCGCGTCTGGCGGTCGGTCCGGGATGCACTCGAACCGGCACACGAGCGGTACGCCTGCGCCGAATACCTGGAGTGCGTCAGGAGGCTCGGCCTGCCGCGCGACCGCATACCACAGCTGCGGGAGGTGTCCGGGAAGGTCGAGTCTTTAAGTGGATTCCGGCTGGAGCCGGTGGCCGGGCTGGTCGAGCCGCGCGTCTTCTTGGAGTCGTTGGCTGAAGGCGTCTTCCTTTCCACCCAGTACATCCGCCACCACTCCGCCCCCTTCTACACGCCCGAGCCAGACGTGGTGCACGAGGTGCTCGGCCACGCCGTGACACTGGCCAGCGAGCGTTTCGCCGAACTCAACCGGCTGGTGGGCGAGGCCGTCAGGCGCACGGCGTCGCCCGACTCCCTCGAGAGGTTGTCGCGGGTCTACTGGTTCACGGTTGAATTCGGCGTCCTACGTGAAGGAGGGGAGATCAAGGCGTACGGGACGGGGCTGCTATCCTCGGCCGGCGAACTTGAGGTGATGCGGTTAGCCAAACTGCGCCCGCTCGACCTGGAAGCCGCGTCCCGTCAGGGGTACGACCCGACTCACTACCAGCCGGTGCTCTTCTGCGCCGATTCGTTCGAGGCGATGTTCGCGATGTTGCGCGAGTTCCTTCTGAGGTGGGAGCGACGACAGCTGTGAGTAGACGTGATCTCTGCATAGCTTCCTCCTACCAGTGTGATCAAGAAGTCCCATTGAGGAGGTGGCCGAGGAGTGCGGGGCGCGAGTCATCTGGCTGGCGCCGTACTCGCCGGACTTCTCGCCGATAGAGTTGATGTGGTCGAAGATCAAGACGGCGATGCGCGCGGCGAAAGCCAGGACGCGCGAGGAGTTGGAGCGGGCGTTGACGGCGGCGCTCGCACTCGTCACCGCATCAGATTGCCGCGGCTGGTTCACGCATTGCGGCTATCAGGTCACATCCAATCGCAATTAGCTATAAGTTGACAACACCCGTGCGCCGCAGGTCGTGGAACGTGAGGTCGTCGATGCCGGCGGGCGTTGAATCAGGAGACGGCCTCGATGTCCAGCCGTGCCGCGCAGTCGCGGAGGATATCGGACTCCCACGGCTGTCTCTGCGGTGAGTCGGGATGCGTGAGTGGGGAAGGGATTTTACCGCTGAGGTGGAGGAAGAGCGCCGCCGAGTGTTTGTAAGCGGGGACGGGCGCGCGGAAGGCCACATTCCCGAGATGCTGGAGCGCGTCGGAGAGCGCGTAGTAGTCGGCATCCCCCTCCTCCCAGAGCCGGTCGCGCTCGGCGAACCGTTCGGGCGCGAAGGCCGCGAGGCCGAGCAGGTAGTCGGAGCCGTACTCGATCATGTCGATGCCCAGGTCGTTCCCCGTGTAGACGCGGAACTCGGGGCGCGCGCGGTCGCGCAGGGCGAGGCGGCGCAGTTCCGTCAGCCTGTCGAGGGACGAGTGCTTAATTCCCTTCAGCTCCGGGATGTCGAGCAGCCCGCGCACCGTCTCGTCGTCGAAGACCTCGCCGCTGGGCGCGAAGACCGGGCTCAACTCGAAGCCGAGTACTTCGGGGTGGCCCTTACATACCTCGCGGTAGACCGAAACCTTCTCACGCGCGCCCAACACGTGCAGCCGCGCCGTCTGGAAGACGATGGGCGTGCCGCCCGCCTCCGCTATTGAGTCCATCTGCCGCCGGTAGAGTGAGGCCACGTCGCCGTCGAGCCCCTCGATGTACGCGCCCGCGACAAAGGGGACGCCGGCCCCGAGCGCCTCCACCGTCCAGCGCAGCACGTCGAGCTTCTCACCCTCGCCGAGGAGGTGGACGTAGCCGGTGTCCATGTTGACGGCGTTCACGAGCCCGGCCACGTGCGTCGCCCTGAGGTTATTCTGGAAGGCTTCGACCGCGACCCGGCCGTCCGCCTCGAAGGGGAGGAGCGCCGCGGCGATGCCTTCGACGCGCCGGCGCGGGCGCAACCTTGCGATCAGGCTTTCGATGTTCACTCTGTTCTCCCGCGCTTGATCTGTTTGAGGCGGGCGGCCGCGTCCGTCTCTTTATAGAAGGGGTCGAGCGGGTAGCAGCCCGACGGCAGCCCGTTGCGCGGCGCGGTCGTGCAGTCGCTGAAGGTGCGGCAGACGAGTTTCCGCCGCAGCCCGCGCCCGCCGAGCACGTCGAGCGGGAGCTGTGGGTAGGAGAGAACCATGCGGCCGAGGCCGACGCTGTCCACCCAGCCCTCGCGCGCCGCGGCCTGCGCCACGTTCGGGAGGAACTGTTGCAGGTACGTGTACCCGGCGCCGACGAGGACGAGGTCGGGGAACATTTCTTTGAGCGCGCGCGTCGCGCGCATCTGCCGCTCGACGCCGACGAGCGGGTCTTCCGGGGGTAGGTAGCCGTCCGACGGCGGGTAGGCGGCCGGGCGCTGGACGTGCGGGTTGTAGTAGGGGCTGCCGGCCGAGACGCTGACGAGCCGGACGCCGAGGTCGCGACACAGGGAGAGGAAGCGCGCCGTCTCGCCGAAGTCTTCCGCCAGCGGGTTCAAGGGGTCGAGCCCGAAGCCCCAGCGGTACGGGAGGAGTGTGTCGAACGGCTCCGGCGCGCCGGGGCCGGGCCTCCCCGGCGCGGAGGCCGCGGGGTCTGAGCGGAACGGAACTGTGTCGAACGCCGAGAGGCGTACGCCGACCTGCAAACCCGGCGCGACGGCCCGCACGCCTTCGACCACCTCTCGCAGGAACCGCGTGCGGTTCTCGAAGCACCCGCCGTAGTCGCCCCCGCGCGTGTGCGCGCTCAGGAACTCGTGACCGAGGTAGCCGTGGCAGTGCTTGACGTCCACGAAGTCGAAGCCCGCCCGTTGCGCCATGCGGGCCGCGCGGTGGAAGTCCTCGACGACGGCGCGGACTTCGCCGTCGGTCATGACGGGGTAGTCGGGCGGGAGGCCGAGGCGCGCGTCCAGCACGGGGTGTCGGTAGAGGATGCGCGGCTCCGGGCGACCGGCGGGGCGGCTGTAGCGACCCGAGTGCGTGAGCTGGAGCCCGACGAGCAACCCCTCGTCGGAGCCGGCCGCGGCGCGGTGCTCTTCGACGAGCAGTTCACGCAGCCGAGCCAGGTCGCCGAAGGCGTGTGGGCCGAAGAGGAGCTGGTTGGGGTTGGCCCGCGCGTCGTGCCTCACCGCGACCGCCTCGCAGCCCCAGACGAGTTTCGCCCCGCTCGCGCCGAAGTTACGCCAGCGCCGGCGCGTCAGCTCCGTCGGGCGGCCGTCGGCCGTGCCGTCCCAGCCCTCCATCGGGTGAACGGCGAACCTGTTGCCGATGAAAAGCCCCCCGGCGCGCAACGGCTGCGCGAGGGGTGAGTCGCCGCCCGCCACGACCTCATCGTCGCAGGGGAGCGAGACCCCCAGCCCGGTCAGCGCGTCCCGGAAGTCGGCCGCGCTCCTGACGCCGCCGAGGTTTAGAAACTGTCGCCCGCTCATATTGAACCGCCGTCGCCGATGCCCTGGACGCTCTCCCACGCGCGCGACAGCGAAGCGCGCTCGACGGCGTCCAAAATCTTCTGCGCCCGCACGCCGTCCTCGAAGTCCGGCTTCGGCTGCCGCCCGTCGGCGATGGCGCGCAGCAGGTCGAGCACGGTGTGCGTGAAGGTGTGTTCGTAGCCGATGATGTGGCCGGGCGGCCACCAGCCTTCCATGTAAGGGTGCGACGGGTCGGTCGCGAGGATAGTTTTGAAGCCGCTCTCCGGCCCCTCCTCGGTGTAGAGTTCCAGTTCGTTCATCCGCTCCATGTTGAAGGACAGGCTTCCGAGGCTGCCGTTGATCTCGAAGCGGTTGTAGTTCCGGCGCCCGGTGGCGAAGCGCGTCGCCTCGATGGAGCCGACGGCCCCGCCCTCGAAGCGGACGAGCGTGAGCGCCGCGTCGTCAACCTCCACGGGGAGCAGACGGCCGCCTTCCGGCGCAGGGCGCTCCGTGACGAAGGTTTCGAGCATGCCGCAGACCTCCGTGATCTCGCCCACCAGATACCGCGCGAGGTCGGCCGAGTGCGAGAGGATGTCGCCGAGCGCGCCCGAGCCGGCCCGAGCCTTCTCCAGCCGCCAGACGCGCGGGACGTCGGGACGGACGAGCCAGTCCTGAAGGTACGTGCCGCGGTAGTGTCGAGGCTCGCCGATGCGCCCCTCGTCGATGAGCCGCTTGGCGAGCGCGACCGCCGGGACGCGCCGGTAGTTGTGGCAGAGCATGTGCAGGCAGCCGCCAGCGCGCACCGCCTCCAGCATCCGCTCGGCGTCGGCGACGTTGTTGGCGAGCGGCTTCTCGCAGAGGATGACCTTGCCGGCCTCGGCCGCGGCGAGCGCGATGGGCAGGTGCGTGTCGCCCGGCGTGCAGATGTCTACGACGTCGATGTCGTCGCGGCGCACGACCTCCTCCCAGTCGGTCGCGTGCTCCTGCCAGCCGAAGCGCGCCGCCACGTCCCGGACGCCGGCCTCGTCTCGCCCGCAGATGACCTTCAGCGCCGGCGCGACCGGCACGTCGAAGAAGCTGGTCGCCTGCCGCCACGCGTTGCTGTGCGCGCGCCCCATGAACTTGTAGCCGATGAGAGCGACGTTAACTTTCTTCATATCGAGCTGACCTTCGCCACGTTCAGGCCTGGAGCGCCTGCCACACGTCCATGCCGACGCCCCCGAGCGAGTCGAGCACCGTGTCGGCGATACAGAAGCGCGAGTCTCGCCGCTGCCCCGGCTCGGGGACGGCGACGCACTTCATCCGCGCCGCCTTGGCCGCGAGCACGCCGTTGAAGGAGTCTTCGATGGCCAGGCACTGCGTCGGCGCGACGCCGAGCTTCCGCGCGGTGGTCAGATAGACGCCGGGGTGCGGCTTGCCGTACTCCTCCTCCTCGGCCGAGTAGACGCAGTCGAACTCTTCGGCGAGGCCGAGCCGCTCGGTGACGGCGCTGATGAGCCGGTAGGCCGACGAAGAGGCGAGCGCGACGCGCACGCCCCGCCCCCTGAAGAACGCAAGCGCCTCCGCGGCGCCCTCTTTGGCCACGCCCTTCGACAGGATTCTCTCCACGACCCCGCCGATGATCGAGTCCTCCAGCGCGCCGGCCTGCGTTTCGCCGAAGTCGCGCCGGCGGCGCCAGTACTCGACGACCTCGTCCACCCTCAGCCCCATCGTCTGGAGACACAGCTCGCGCGTGAGCGCGAGCCCCGCCCGCCCGAAGGCCTCGATCTCGGACTCCTGCCAGAAAGGCTCCGAGTCGATGAGCACCCCGTCCATGTCGAAGATGACTGCCCCTATCATCGGTTCGGGTGACTTATCACATTCGCGTGCGCGGGCCACGGCCCTCGGGTCAGCCCGAGGCGCCGGCGTCGTCCTGCGCCGCCGCGCCCGCCGCATGCCCCGTGCGGCCGACGAGGATGAAGCCCAGGCCCGCCAGCGTCGTCGCCGTAGCGTAGAGCGCGACGATGGTGCGCGCGCGGCCGGGCTCCGAGGCGAGCAGCATGAGGAAGCAGGCGAGGCCGATGCCCGTGGTGACGCGCCCCACGACGGCGAGCTGCTTCCGCCCGGACATGCCGACGCCGCTCAACTCCTTCGCCGGGTCGATCGGCGTCCCCAGCTTCCGGAAGAAGGCCGCCACCCGCTCGGCGAACTCGCCCTTCGGCTCGTAGAGCATGACGGGGACGAAGAACGCGACGGTCGTCGTGACGGCGGGGACGCCGATGAGGTAGGTCTCGTTCAAGCCCCAGCCGAGGTAGCGGTTCAGGTAGCCGTTGATGAAGAGCGACGTGGCCGCGCCCACCACGTAGGCGAAGAGCGCCGTCCACCAGGGCCCGCGCCGGACGAGGAAGCCGTAGAGCAGCGGCAGCCCGAGCGGTATCTGGAAGATGGACTCCAGGATGAAGAGGAGCGCGAAGATGCCGCTCGCGCCCTGCGAGAAGATGAGCGCCACGCCGATCATGAAGAGGCCGACGAGGAGCGACGCGATGCGGCTCGCGTAGAGCATGTGCCGCTCGCCGGCGTCGGGGCGCATGTAGCCCTGGTAGAGGTCTTTGGCGAAGATGCCGGTGACGACGTGGTTGGCCGCCGAGAGCGAGGCCATCGAGGAGGCGAGCATCGCCGCCAGCAGCACGCCGATGAGGCCGGGGGGCAGCACCCTGAGACCCATCGCGATGTAGGCGGCCTCGGCCGGTTTGTTAAGCCCGTTGGGCGTCACCCCCAACTCGGGCAGGACGATGCGTGCCACGAGCGGCGGCGTGTAGAAGACGAGCGTGCCGAGGGTGAAGAGGATCATGCAGAGGACGGCGATCTTGCGCGCGTCGCGCTCGGTCGGCGCGCAGAAGTAGCGCTGCGCGTTGGCGAAGTTGTTGTAGCCGGTGATCTGCGAGATGGTGTAGGCGACGAGGAAGAGCCACCCGTACTCGCCGCCGAACACGTCGAAGAACCCCTCGGGCGCGCGCTCGACGAAGCCGCTCACCCCGCCCACGTCGGCGAGCGAGAGGATCATCAGGACGACGGCCACGGGGAAGAGGAACATGAACTGGAACATGTCCGTAAAGCAGACCGCCCAGTAGCCGCCCAGCACCGTGTAGGCGAGGATGACGAGGCCGCAGATGATGATGAGGTAGGGCACGGGGATGCCGAGCGCGACCGACATGAAGGAGGAGAGCGCGAAGAGGCGCACCGAGGCGAACATGAGCTGGCTCGGCCCCGTCATCCACGAGAAGGTCTTGTGCGTCCCCTCGCCGAACCGCTCGCGGATGTACTCGACCACCGTCGTCACCCGCGACCGCCGCCAGAGCTTGGCGTAGACGAGGTAGCGAAGCCGGCGCCGCCCGTGAACGTCCAGACCGAGAAGCCGGACATGAACGAGGCCATCCCCGCCACCCACCACTCGATGCGATTCCCCCCCTTGAGGAAGTCGCTGCCGCCGCGCATGTAGCGCATGAAGTAGGCGCCGACGCCCGCCATCAGGCATAGGTACCCGACCAGCACAATGTAATCGACCGTCTGGACAGTGGAACGCATCGCTCTCCTTCCCGGCGGCGGCGGCGGTGGCCGCCCCGTCTGTTGTTCGAATCTAAGAGATCGGCTTGCTGCGCAGGCGCGCCGCGGTCTCAGGCGTCGCGCGCGTGCAGCGCTGAGGCGGCAGCCCCTGTAAGACCAATTCGAGGTCGTCCACCACCATCCTGCCCATGCCGTGCCAGATTTCAGGGATGTTGCCGGCGCGATGCGCCGAGAGCAGCGTGTTCGGCGTGCGGCGCGCGCGGGCGTCCGAAGGGATGGGCTCGTCGGGGAAGACGTCCACGGCGACGCGGACGCGGCCCCCTTCGGCCGCGTCGAGCATCGCGTCGAAGTCCACCACGCCCGCGCGGCTGACGAGGACGAAGACCGAGCCCGCCGGCATCGCGTCGAACTGGCGCGCCCCGATGGCGCCCTGGTTCTCCGTCGTCACGGCCGCGAGCACGAAGAGGACGCGCGAGCGCGCGAACAGCTCGTCGAAGCCCACGGGCTCGACCCCCATCTCGCGCAGGACGCTCGGGTGCAGCCAGGGGTCGTGCGCGATGACGTCGTGCGAGAAGGCCCTGAGCAGTGGCAGCAGGGCGCGACCCAGGTTCCCGCAGCCGAGCAGCCCGAGCGTCTTGCCCCGGAGCAGGAAGGAGTCCTGGTTGTCGGCCTCGCCGTAGAGCGACTCGTCGCCGCGCCGGACGGCGGCGTCCGCCTCGTGCATGCGCCGCGCCGAGGAGAGCGCCATCCTGTCCAGACGCCCGCGCGGCAGCGCCGTCTGCCCGATGACGGCGACCGTCTCGGGCAGGTACCGTTCGACGTGCTCGTCGGCGGCCGGCGAGCCGTCGTGCCAGACCACGCGCCCGAGCCGTTCGAGCCGCGCCCTGTCCTCCGGGCTGAAGATAAGGTCGATGGTGCGCGGGTGCGGGTCGAGCAGGATGACGCGTTCACTCTCGTTCATTCGTCCCGTCCTTCGGAGTAAGTAAACTCTCAGCCCTTTCGCGCCGCGTGGTTCGCCAGGAGCGACGCCGACTCGCGGTCGAGGTAGACGGTCGCGCCTTCGTGCCGCCGCAGCGCCGAGGCCGGGCGGAGCGGACTCACCTCGGACTCCAGACAGTCTCTGACGGCCAGCGCCTTCCGCGCGTCGGGCACGACGCAGATGACGCGGCGCGACTTGAGAATCTGTTTGATCAACATCGAGATGGCCCGGCGCGGGACCTCGTCGGGCGAAGCGAACCAGCCCTCGCCCACCTGCTGCCGGCGGCACGCCTCGTCGAGCTCGACGACGAGGTAAGGCTCGTCGGTCTCGAAGTCGGCGGGCGGGTCGTTAAAGGCGAGGTGGCCGTTCTCGCCGACGCCGACGAAGGCCACGTCCACTTCGCGGCGCGAGATCAACTCGCCGAGGCGGCGGCACTCCGCGCGCGGGTCTGCCGCTTCGCCGTCGATGAAGTGGAACGCGCCGGGGCGGACGCGCCCGGCGAGGCGCTCGCGGAGGTACTTGCGGAAGCTCGCCGGGTGCGACTCGGGCAGGCCGACGTACTCGTCGAGATGGAAGAGGACGACCCGGCCCCAGTCTATCCCCGCGCCGAGGGGAGCGTGAAGGTCGCCCGCCCGCCCTCCGCCAGAACGTTCTTCGAGTAGGCCGGCAGCATCGAGCCGTCGGGCGCAAAGACCTGGCAGCGGAAGAGCCTCCGCCCCGCGCCCGCGGAGGCGACGGCGAACTCGGGGTGCTCGCCGAGCCGCGCGGCCGGGGGGCCGCTGAGCGTCAGCGCATTCTCCGCGGGGCTCAGCCCGAGCACGAGCGCGTCGCCGACGACGAGCGACGTGCGCACCGCGTCCGTGCGGCCGAGGCGCTTGCCGGTGCGCACGTCCGTGACGTAGGAGGCGCGCGGAAGCTTGACGGTTATCTCCTGGCGCGCGACCTGCCCCAGCCCGGCATCGCTGTAGACGGTGACGCCGTCCTGCCCGACGACGCCCGCGACGCCGACGTTCTCCTTGACGACCGCCAGAACCTCCGAGTCGCCGAAGCGGTAGCGGACGACCTGCGAGTGCGCCAGCCGCCTGCCGCCCGCCGTGAGCACCTCGACGGCGGGACGGACGCCCGCGCGTTCGAGCAGGCGTGCGAGCAGCGCGCGTTGGCCCGCGCCGCCCGACTTCTCGCCGCGCAGCTTCGGGTAGCGGTCGAAGAGCGCGTTGAGGTAGAACGTCCAGCCCTGACCCACCTGGCGCGCGACGACCGCGTCCGCGCCGCCGACGCGCGCGAGCGCCTGCCCGCCCGCCGCCTTGACGTTCGACTCGGCCGCCGTCAAGTCCGCCACCTCGTCGGGCTTCAAGCCCCACCCGGCGCCCTCTGCCGTCACCTCGGCCGCGCCGGCGACGCTACCCAGCGTGCGCTTGCTCGACTCGGGCGCGTTGATGCCGAACAGTTCGTTCAGCACGCCCTTCGGCTGCCACGCGCAGTGCTCGTCCATCAGCCCCGCAGCCGCGTCGGCAATGACGACGCCCCCCGAGCGCGCGAACTCCTCGACGGCCTTCGCCTCACGGGCAGAGAGCGCCACGGAGAGCGGGAGGATGAGGACGCGGTACTTGCCCGCCGCGAGCGCGCCGCCTTCGATCTGCTCGGAGGCGACGAAGTCGGGCTGGAGCCCGAGGTCTTTGACGGCGCGCACCCAGCCGTCGCGGTCGGCGGGGAAGTTGGCCCCCGCCTTCTCGGGGGCTTTGTCGGCGCCGCCGTCGAAGTTGCGGTGGTAGCCGAGGATGCTCGCGCCGTGGACGGAGGGCATCGAGTAGTGGATGGCTACACGATCCCCGAGCCGCTCGGACTCCATCAGGAGCTTGCCGATGCCCTCGAACCTGAGCGACTTGAAAGCCTGCCCCATGTCACGCGCCGAGTTCGAGTGGGTCAGGTCCGGGTCGAGGAACGAGTACATCCAGAAGACGTTCGGGTGGAGGACGTTGTTGACCGCCGCGTTCCAGATGGCGTTCTGCACGCCGATGCCGCTCGAACCGTACCCCGTCCAGAAGCCGATCATCGAGTCGGGCTTGGCGAACGAGCGGTGCATGTCCCACTGGTTGCCGCCCTCGTACGAGAGGAAGTCGTCGATGACCCGGTCGAGTCGATACCAGTCGGCGCCGTTGTAGGCGTTGGTCTCCTGCGTGCCCGACAGCGCGATGCGCGCCTCGGGGTCGCCTTCGACGACCGCCTCGCGCACCCGCGCGTAGGCGCGCGCGAAAGTCACCTCCATGAAGGTGCGGTGGTCGGCCCACGGCGCGAAGTTGCCGGACTTGCGCGCCTGCTCGGTGGTCGAAGGCAGAACCGCGTCCCAGTCACGGAAGTCGGAGCGCCACACGCGGTTGAGCGCGTCGAGCGTCTTGTACTCGCCTTTGAGCCACTCGCGGAAGTCGGCCAGCGCCTGCGGGCTCCAGTCGAAATCTACGGGGTCGCCGTAGGAGGTGAGCGAGCCCTCGTCGCCCACGAAGTAGTAGTCCATGTTATAGCGCGCCTTGTTGCGGGCCGTGGCGCGCGTGATGCCGGCGAGCGCGTCCATGAAGGCGCGGTCGTTGAAGGAGGGCGTGCGGCGCAGGAATTTCGTGTCGCCGGTGCGCTTGTACAGCTCCTTCTTCGTCAGGTAGCCGAGCGCGTCGAAGTCGCCGGTGCGCTTGTAGTCTTCGACGGCGCGCTCCATCGCCTCGGGCGTGGTGGGCCCGCGGTCGTACCAGTAGACGCCGAAGGTGCCGCGCGGGACGTTCAGCCCGTTGTCCACCTCGCCCCCGCTCCACGTAAAGCCCGTGTCGGCGGCGGCGGCGCGCACCTGCCGCATCTGCGCCTCCTGGAGGTAGTGCTTCGTGCCGCCGAACGCGACGAGCGCGGTGTACTCGCGCCCGCGCCGCTTCTCCTGCACGACGAGCACGGGTTTGGCGCGGAGCTGGTCTACGACCGCGCCGGCCTCGTCCGCCAGTTCCGCGGTGACGAGCGCATGCTTGCCGACGAAGTCGCGGAGCGCGTAGGAGAACGTCCGCTCGCCGCGCGCCGGCGCTTCGAGCACCGCGAGCAGCCGGCCCAGATCGTCCGAAACCTTGAGGCGCATCCGCAGCCCTTCGAGATTCCCCGCCGCGCGCACCACCGCGCTCAGCGTCTCGCCGCGCTTGTAGACGTCCACGGCCGGCTTCGCCAGCGTCACCATCGCGCGCTTCGGGGCGTGGCGGACGGCCGAGCCCCAGCTGAGCGTCGCGCCGGTACGCGCCTCGCGCACGACGACGTCGTAAATCTGCCTGCCGCCGGCTCCCCCTGTGGGAGCGGCCGTGGCGACCTCGAACGAGTTCTGCCCGGCGGCCAGCTCCTTCGTCACCTTCCGCGAGCCGAGCCGCTGGCCGAACTCGCTCTTGCCGCCCACCTCAATCTCGACGCGGCGCGCGGCGTCGGACGTGAGTGCGAGCTTGACGGACTGACGGTCTGTGCCCTCGGCCGCGAGCGAGTCGAGGCGGAGCCCCGTGTCGCGCCCCGCGGCCCAGAGGACGGCGCGGGAGAGGAGGGAGTACTGGTACTCCCAGTAGTCCCAGTAGGTCTTTGTCTCGACGGGGTTGACGCTCTGCGGCGTGAAGCCCTCCTCGACGTAGGCGAAGGCGACGACGCGCCCCCTGCCGTAAGTCTTGACGGCGGCGACGGGGTGCTCGCCCGACCTGATGATGACGTCGCCCGCGGCCTTGTACTTGTAGAAAGAGCCGCCGGCCTGCCCTTCGGGGAGGAGTTCGAGCGGCAGCCCCTCGGTGATGAAGTGCGGGCGCGCGGCCTCCCAACGCCCCCTGGTCACGGCGTCCTGGTTGACCTCCGGGTAGCCGCGCTCGTTGACGGTGTCGTCGGGGACGCCGACGAGGGGCGACAACTCCCAGAGGCGCGGGTCTGGCTCCGCCTCGTCGCCCTTGAAGGGGTGCCCCTTCACGTCGCCGAGGAAGGGGTGGAGCAGGACGAGGCCGGCGCCGTCGCGGACGCGGCGCAGCACGGCGTCGCGCGCCGGGCGCGTCAGGCGCGACCAGCCGTTGAGGCCGGGGATGACCAGCACCTCGAACGGTGCGGGGCCAGTCAGGTCCTTCTCCACGTAGCCGTAGACTGTCCGGAAGTCGTCGCGGTCGCCGCGGTGCTCGTGCCCGTAGAAGTCGCCGATGCCCCAGCAGTTGATGTCCCAGCTGCGGTCGATGGAGACGGTCGTCGGGGCGAGCTGTAGGCGCTGCATCAGCTCGACCATGTCGCGGCCGTACTGGATCGAGGGGATGAAGAAACCTTTGACGGGGCCGCCCGGAAGCCGTGTCGCCCAGGGGACGTGCGGCGTCGCGACCTCGGCCGAGTAGGTGATGTCGTTCTTGTGGAAGCTGCTCCCGCCGACCCCGGTCTGAGATGCCTGGCGTGCGCGGACGCCGGGGACGAGCGTGGCGAGCGTGAGAGCGGACATTGCTGCGGATAAGAGCTTTCTCATTAAGTTTGCTTTGCCGTCTAACATAATTGTTATGACCCGCGGGGGCGGCCGTGTGCCGGGGGCTCAGCCCCGGCCTTCACCCGATAACTTCTCGGCGATGCGGAAGCAGACCCGCGACGAGGGGAGAACGTCTTCGACGGTCGGGGCTGGGCGCCTCCCGGACTGTAAAGCGCCGACGAACTCCAGGACCTCCTCGTAGGCGCCGCTGCGCAGGTCTTCCGGCACCGTCTCGTCGGCGAACTCTTCCGCTTCGAGGCGGCCGCCGCGCCAGCAGTGCAGTGAGCGCTGCGGCCCGGAGCCCGCGACGACGCGCGCGCGGAAGCCCTCGCCGAACAGCTCGTAAGACTCTTCGATGACGCCCGCGGTCGGGAGCACCTCAAGCTGTCCGCGCGCCCCACCCTCGAAGTCGAGGGAGACGAGGTACCAGTTGGCCGAAAGCCCGTGCGGACGATGCGGCGTCGCGCGGTAGTCCTTAATCTCGCCCGCGACGTGGCGCAGGGCGTCGAGCGCGTGGAGCGCCGTCTCCCAGATGAAGGCGGGCTCGTCGCGCCGTTGGCGCACCATCGTCGCCCTGACGTAACGGAGTCCGCCCGCCTCGCGCGCCCAACGGGCGGCGCGGTTGAGGTACGGCATGAACCGGCGGTTGACCGAGACCATGTGCGGCGTGCCCGTCCGACGCGCGACTTCGGCCAGACGCTCGACCTCACCCAAAGACGTGCCGAGCGGCTTCTCGATGACGCACGGGATGCCGCGCTCCAGCACCTTCGCGGCCACCTCGCCGATGCGACTCACGGGCATGACGGTGACGCAGCCGTCAAGCCGCTCGGCCGCGAGCAGCTCGTCCAGGCTGGCGTAGGCGCGCGCGAAGCCGAACTCGCGGCAGAACCTTTCGGCGCGCGCCCGGTCGAGGTCGCAGGCGGCGGCCAACTCGATCTCGCCCGGCCGCGCGGCGGCGTAGCGCCGGAGCGGCGCCGCGTGGCTCGACTCAGAATGTTCCCCGCACCCGACGAGTGCCAGCCGAAGCGTCACGCACCGCCCCCTTTGCCGAAACTATCCGCACCCGTCAAGCGATTCGACCGAAGCTTTCGGCGCGAGCCTCTCGACCTCGCGCGCGTCGATCATGCCCGGGGCGTCGGCCAGGCAGTTTGCCGTCCCACAGGCGGCCGCGAATCTCACCAACTCCCGCCCCGAGAGCCCGCGCCGGTGCGCAACGGCGAAGCCTGCGAGCGACGCGTCGCCACACCCCACGGCCGAGCGCGCCTCGACGCGCGGCGGGCGGGCGACGAGCGGCGACGCGTCGCGCGTCGCCTGCCAGAACATGCCCCCGGCGCCGAGCGAGATGGCGACCCCGCGCGCGCCCGCCTCGAAGAGGAGCCGGGCCGCCTCCGCCGCCGAGCGCGCTCCGTCCACGGGCACGCCCGTCAGCGCCTCGGCCTCGTCGCGGTTCGGCTTGACGAGGTCGGGCGACTCCCTGAGCGCCGCGCGCAGAGCCTCGCCGCTCGTGTCGAGCAGCACGCGGCAGCCCTGCGCGTGCGCGAGGCGGACGAGCTGGGCGTAGAAGTCCACGGGCGCGCCCGGCGGGAGGCTGCCCGAGAGGGTGACCTGCGCCGCCCCCCTGTACTCGGTGAAGAGGTCGCGGCAGAGCGAGAGCATGCGCTCGACTTCACCCTCGCTGACGTGGCCGCCCGGCTCCAGGACCTCCGTGACCGTGCCGTCGGCCTCCACGATCTCCGTGTTCATGCGCGTCTCGACGGCGGTCTTCACCACCGCCACGGGGATGCCGAGCGAGACGAGCCCGCGCTCACACTCTTCGCCCGTCGAGCCGCCGAGGAAACCCACCCACGTTACACGCTCGCCGAGCGCGGCGGCCGCCATCGCGACGTGCGCGGCCTTCCCGCCCGGCAGGGGGCAGACGGAGGTCGCGCGGTTGACCGCGCCGGCGTGCAGTTGGCCCAGACGCAGGCGCCGGTCGATGGCCGGGTTGGCGCTCACACAGATAATCATCTTGTCACTTTCCGAACGCCCCGGCGCGCCCGGGACTCCCGCCTCACCCGTCCAAAAGCCTGAGCGCGTTGTCGCGGTAGACGCGGCGCAGCACCTCGTCGGGCAGGCGGAGGCCGTAAATCTGCCAGCGCCCCTGCCGCGACGCGTGCGAGGGGTAGTCGAAATACTCGTCCGCCGTTTCGAGAAAGCGGAAGTAGAGCCGGTACATCTCCTCTCGGGGCACGAGGTCCGTGCCGAAGAGGATGCGGTCGCTGTAGCCGATGAAGAACTCGCGCGCCGTGCAGGGCTGGCGGCCGAGCTCGGAGGCGCGCGCACTGATGTCCACGTAGAAGTTCGGGTGCTCCTCGAGCCAGCGGCTGACCTCCGCCAGACACTCGGGGCGCTCGGCGACGTGCGCGCCGACGAAACGCGTGCGCGGGTGGCGCGCGAAGACGCGGTTGCGCTGCTCCATCAGCTCGGCCTTCGTGAAGTGCGAGCCGTGGAAGCCCCAGTCGGGGTGCGCGCTCAGCTCCTCGTAGCGCTCGTTGAAGCGGTCTACGGGTTGGAAGAAGGCGTCCGGGTCGGCGGTGTGGAACATGACGAAGACGCCCAGCTCGCCCGCGCGCTCGAAGAGGGGGGCGAGCCGCTCGTCGTCCACCCTCAGCAGCGAGCCGCCGGGGTCGCGCAAGGTGAGCCCCAGGTCCTTCCAGACCTTCAGTCCGCGCGCCCCCTTCGCGACGATGCGTTCGAGCCGCTCGACGCTGCGCGCGAAGAAGCCGGGCTCGCCCAAGTCACGCCAGTCCATCCACGCGACCGTGTGGAAGCGGTCGGGCGCGGCGCGGCGGAAGCGCTCCAACACCTCGACGGCCTCGTCGCCCACGCGCATCGTGATGTTGACGCAGCGCTCGACGTTGCAGGCGTCCAACACGCGCAGCACCTCCCGGGGCTCCTGCGCGTCGAGGTGGTTGTGGAAGTCGATGGCCGGGTACTTCGCGCGCCGCACGTCGTGAGCCGGAACCGCGAGTGATGCGCGCGGCGCGAAGTCGACGAGGCGGAGGTCGGTCTTCGCCGTCGCGCTGACCATCGCGATGAACTTGTCCTCCGGCTCGTCCTTCAACTCGTTGTCCGCCCCCGTGAACCGCCCGCCAAGTCCCCCCGGCCGCTCAGTCCTGCCGCGCGCCGCCCTCCCCGTGCTCCTCTTCCGTCGGCTCGCCCTCCTCGCCCGTTACCTCGCCGCCCGACGACCAGAGGCTATTGACGACGCGGAGCAGGATCAGACCGCTCACGACGAAGACGGCGAGCAGCGCCAACCCGTAGGCGTAGCGGCCGTAGATGAACTGGCCGACTGTGAAGAGGGAAGACCAGATCATCGCGCACCCGGCGGCCCAGCCGAGCATCGCCATCGGGATGTTGTCGGCCCGCTCGACGGCGCCCTTCTCGATACCCGCCTCGCGCCTGACACCCCCCCAGCCGGGGCCTGACGGGTGAACCTTGCGGTAGAACTCGACCAGCGTCCGGCGGTCGGTCTGCGGGGCGAGGTAGGCGGCCAGCAACCAGCAGACGGTCGTGAAGCCGACGGTCATCAGCAGCCGCTGCGACGTGGTGGCCGAGTAGACCCCCTGCTTATCCAGCACCAGGAAGGCGACCGAGATGAGGAACGAACTGACCATCGCCACCACCTCGCTCCACGCGTTGATACGCCACCAGAACCAGCGCAGCAGGTAGAGCAGCCCCGTGCCGGCCCCGACCTGGAGGATGAGGTCGAAGGTGTCCTTCGCCGTGTCGAGGACGAAGACGAGCGCCGAAGAGACGACGAACAGCAGGACGGTCGCCACGCGGCCCACGAAGACGTAATGCTTCTCCGAGGCGTCGGTGCGCATGAAGCGGCGGTAGAAGTCGTGGACGAGGTAGGAGGCGCCCCAGTTGAGGTGCGTCAGGATGGTCGAGGAGTTGGCGGCCGCCAGCCCGCCGACCACGAGGCCGACGAAGCCCGCCGGGAGGAATTTGAGCATCGCCGGGTAGGCGATGTCGTGGCCGAGCAGTGCCGGGTCGAGGTCGGGGAACGCCTTCTGGATGTCCGAGAGCTGCGGGTAGACGACGAGCGAGGCGAGCGCGACCAGAATCCACGGCCAGGGTCGCAGCACGTAGTGCGCGACGTTAAAGAAGAGCACCGCGCCGAGCGCGTCCTTCTCCGTCTTCGAGGCCAGCATGCGCTGCGCGATGTAGCTGCCGCCGCCCGGCTCGGCTCCGGGGTACCAGACCGACCACCACTGCACGGCGATGGGCAGGACGAAGACGGCCGCGGCCACGTCCCAGTTGTTCGTGAAGTCCGGCATCACGTCCAGGTACCGGAGCCCGCCCGGGCCGCTCATCGCCGAGACCTTCTCGACGAGCCCGCCGATGCCCCCGACCTCCGGGATGTAGACGGCGAAGTAGGCCGCCGCCACCACCGCCGTCATCATGATGAAGAACTGCACCAGGTCGATCACCAGCACGCCCCACAGGCCGGAGTGCGCGGCGAAGACGACGTTGAGGATGCCGACGGCCAGCAGCGTCTGCCAGCGCGGGAGCCCGAACATGATGGCCGCGATCTTGCACGCGGCCAGGTTGACCGTCGCCATGATCAGGCAGTTGAAGAAGAGGCCGAGGTAGACGGCGCGGAAGCCGCGCACGGCGCCGGCGGCCCGGCCCGAGTAGCGTATCTCGTAGAACTCGAGGTCGGTGAGCACGCCCGAGCGCCGCCAGAGGCGCGCGTAGAAGAAGACCGTCGCCACGCCCGTCAGCACGAACGCCCACCAGACCCAGTTGCCCGCCACGCCCTGCCGCCGGACGATGTCGGTCACGAGGTTCGGCGTGTCGCTGCTGAAGGTGGTCGCCACCATCGAGATGCCGGCGAGCCACCACGGCACCGAACGCCCCGAGGCGAAGAACTCCGAGGTGTCCTTCCCGGCCCGCCTCCCGAAGAGGAGCGCCGGGAGGAAGCAGATGGCGGTGACGAAGAGCGCGACGAACCAGTCGAGTGCGCCAAAATTCATGTGACGATCCTTTCAGCCCGTTTCGAGTGTCGGCCCGTTTCTGGGGCGGGCGCCGCGCGCCGCGCTGGTCACAGCAGCGAACAAATCCTGATCTTGGCGGACGAGACCTCACGCACGGCCTCGATTGCCGGCGCGAAGGTCTTCCGCAGGTCGATCTCGTCGCTCGCGGAGAGCGAGCGCTTGACGGCCAGCGTGAAGGCGTTCTTCAGCTCCGTCCCGAAGTTGATCTTCCGGATGCCGCACGAGACGGCGCGGCGCATCAGCTCGTCGGGCACGCCCGAGCCGCCGTGCAGCACGAGCGCCGCCGCGTAGCCCACGGCGTCGCGTATCTGCTCCAGCCGCCCGAAGTCGAGCCGCACCTCGCCCTTGTAGAAGCCGTGCGCGGTGCCGACGGCGACGGCGAGCGCATCCACGCCCGTCGCCTCGACGAAGCGCAGGGCGTCCTCGGGGCGCGTGTAGAAGCGCGAGATGTCGCCGCCCTCCTCGTTGTGCGCGACGTGCCCCAGCTCGCCCTCGACCGAGACGCCCGCGGCGTGCGCCAGCTCGACGACGCGGCGCGTCACCCCGACGTTCTCGTCGAAGGGGAGCTTCGAGCCGTCAATCATGACGGAGGTGTAGCCGGCCTCGACGCAGCGCGCGGCCAGCTCGTAGCTCGCGCCGTGGTCGAGGTGAAGCGCGACGGGGCGCTCCAACTCCTCGGCCGCCGCCCGCGCCATCGCGACGACGAGACGGATGCCGAGGTACTTGATGGTGGACTCGGTGGTCTGGAGGATGACGGAGGCGCCACACTCGTTCGCGGCTTTGACGTGCGCCCGCAGCGTCTCGGCGTTGTAAAAGTTGAGCGCGGCGATGGCGCGCCCCTCGCGGCGCGCCTCGTCCAGGAGCTGGCGGCTCGGCACCAGCGCCCGCCCCGCCCCCTGCGTCGTTGCTGTCTGTTGACTCGGGTTCGTCATCTGTACTGGCTCGGTGGTCTCGTGCGGCTCCCGGCCCGCTACGCGGACTGCCCGCGCAGGAAACGTTTCAGCGCCGCGCGGTCGGGCTGGTTGGCCGTGCCGCCCGCCTTCAGCGTCGAGAGCGCACCGCAGGCGTTGCCACGCCGGAGGCACTCTTCCAGGCTCAGCCCCTCCAGGTGAGCCGAGACGAAGCCGGCGGCGAAGGTATCGCCGGCTCCGGTCGTGTCAAAGGCGTTGACCTTGAAGCCCGGCGCGGAGGCGACGCGGCCGCCCATAATCGCCAACGCGCCCTTCGCCCCCAGCTTGACGACCGCGCAGGGGACGCGCGCCCCGAGCGCCTTGAGCGCGCCCCGCGCGTCGCGCGCGCGCGTCAGTTGCAGCGCCTCGTCCCGGTTAAGGAAGAGAATGTCCGTATGGGCGAGCACCTCCAGGATGTCTTCGCCCCAGGAGCTGGTCGGGTCGGAGTTGGGGTCGAAAGATGTGGTGAGCCCGGCCGAGCGCGCCTCCCGGAAGATGCGCGCGAAGGAGGGACGCAAGCCCTCCTGCAAGAAGTATGAGGTCAGGTGGAGGTGGCTCTTACCCTTGAGCAGCGACATCCGCACGTCCTCGTACCTGAGCGAGGAGATGGCGCCGAGGTACGTGACGAGCGCGCGGTCTCTGCGCGTGCTGAGCGCGAGCGTGATGCCGGTCTTCGCCGAAGCGTCGCGCAGGACGTGGCGCGTCGGGACGCCCGCGCTCCGCAGGGCCCCGAGGCAGAAGTCGCCGAAGTCGTCGCGGCCGACTCGGCTGACGAAAGTCACCTCGTGGCCGAGCTTCGCCACCCCACAGGCGAAGATGGCCGAGGCGCTGCCGAGAGTCATCTGGAAGTCCGCGGGTCCGAAGAGGAGAAGACTGGGCGGGGGCTGGTTCACACCCCGCGCGAGATTTATCAGCAGCCCGACACATGGCGGCGCACCTACGAGAAACTTTCCGGCGGCGCCGACGGCGTAAGAGACTTCCTCGCGCGGGCGGGACTGTCGGGGGGCGCGGCGCCGACAATCTACCTGGTGGGGGCCGGCACCTCCGACTACATCGGGCGGGCGCTGACCTCGCTCCTGCGGCGCGAGTGGCGCTGCGAGGTTCAGGCCGTCCCGAGCACCGACCTGCTCACGGACATGGACGAGCACGTCATCCCCGGCCGCCCGTACCTGTGGGTCTCCTTCTCGCGCTCGGGCGACAGCTCCGAGGGCGTCGCCGTCATCGAGGCGGCGCTCGAACGCCACCCGTCGGTCCGGCACCTGATAGTCACCTGCAACGGTGGGGGGAGGATGGCGCGCGACTTCGGCGGCCGCGAGAACGTCTTCTGCCTCGTCCTCGACGACGCGGTCAACGACCGCGGGCTGGCCATGACCAGCTCCTTCACGAACATGGTGGTCGCCGGCCAGTGCCTCGCGCACGTCCGAGACCTCGGGTCTTACGGGCGGGTCGTCGAAGATTTGGCCGGGGCCGCTGAGAGGTTCACGGGGGCGGCGGCAGACGCGGCGGCGAGGCTTGCGGCCGAGCGGCTCACGAAGTTCTGCTTCCTGGGGACGGGGGCGCTGCGCGCGGTCGCGGTCGAGTCGGCGCTAAAGGTTCTGGAGCTGACGGCCGGGCGGGTCTACACGTGGTCTGAGTCGTACCTCGGGGTCAGGCACGGGCCCCTCTCGGCGGTGGACGGCGAGACGCTGGTCGTCGGGTTCCTCTCCGGCGACCGGCGGCGCAGGGCTTACGAGCTCGACTTGCTGCGCGAGGTAAAAGGTAAGCGGCTCGCGGGCAGGATCATCGCCGTGTGTCCCGCGGGCGCGCCACCGTCGGGCGAGTTCGACGACTCCCTCTCGCTCGCGCTGGCGGAGTCGTTCGACGACCTGCACCGGCCGCCGCTGGACGTGATCTTCGGTCAGCTCTTCGGTCTCTTCAACTCACTGGCACAAAACCTCAAGCCCGACACCCCGAGCCCGAAGGGTGCCATCAGCCGGGTCGTCGAGCGCGTGCGGATTCACTAGACGGTCGAGGGGCCCGGGCTCAGGCGAGTATCAACTCGATGCCCAACTCGCGCAGCCCCGCGCGCGCCGCCTCGGGCAGTCCGTGGTCGGTGACGATCCGGTCAACTTCCGAGAGCGGCACGATCCGCGAAAGGCTGCGCCTGCCGAACTTGCTCGAATCGGCGACGAGGATGGTCTCGCGCGCCGCGCGTACCATCGCCTGGTTGACGTGCGACTCGTCGAGGTTCGGCGTGCTCAGGCCGAACTCCAGGTCGAAGGCGTCCACTGCCAGGAAGAGCTTGTCCACCGATAGCCGTTTGAGCATCTCCTCAGCGAACTGGCCGACGAGCGAGCCGGAGTTCTGGCGCAGGAGCCCGCCGAGTAATATCACCTCGACCTCGCCGGCGCCCGTCAGCTCCGCCGCCACGTTGAGCGCGTTGGTGATGACCTTCAGGCCATGCCTGTCCTTGATGTGCCGGGCCACCTGCTGCGTGGTCGTCCCCGAGTCGAGGATGATTGATTCGCCGTCGGCGACGAGGGCGGCGGCGGCCGCCCCGATGCGCCGCTTCTCCTCGGCGTGCAGCGCGGCCTTGACCTGGAGCGAGGGGTCGGCGCTGACCGTCTCGGCGCGCACGGCGCCGCCGTGCGCCCTGCGCAAAAGCCCCCGCGCTTGCAGCTCCTTGAGGTCTTTGCGGATCGTGACCTCCGAGACGCGGAGGCGGCGGCTGAGGTCGCCAACCTCGACCTTCCCGTGCTCCTCGATGAGCTCGAGGATTTTGGCCTGTCTCACCAAGCTCAGCATGCCGGCCGTGGTCTCCTCCCGCCGGCCATAATTTATAACAGACCGGCGGCACGGGGAATCACAGAGTTCTGTCCCGACTCAGCATCGCGTGGCGCGCGGCGCCGAGCGCGCCGGCCGCCCCGCCGAGCGCGGCCGGGACGACGCGCACGCGTCGGCCGCCGGGCCGCCACTCCATCAAACCGAGGTGGCGTTCGAGCGGGTCGAAGAGGGCATCCCCCGCCTGCGCGATGCCGCCGCCGATGACGAAGACCTCGGGGTCGAGCACGTTGATCATGGAAGTGACGGCGCAGGCGAGCTGGTAGACGGCCCTCAGCCAGACGCGCGTGGCGTTCGCGTCGCCCGCGAGGTGCGCGGCGACGAGCGCCTCGGTCGAGTTGAAGAGGCCGCGCGAGCGTTTCGCGAGCGTGCGGTTGCCGACCGCCTCTTCGAGCGTGCCGGGGACGCCGAGGCTGTCGGGCTCGCCGTCCACGTCCAGGCAGATGTGCCCGATGTGGCCGCCGCGGCCGAGGTGTCCCGTCAGCAGCCGGCCGCCGGTAAGCACAGCGCCGCCGACGCCGGTGCCGAGCGTCAGCATCACCGCATCCCGCGCGCCCGCGGCCGCCCCACTCCACGCCTCGGCGAGCAGCGCCGCCTGCCCGTCGTTGATGAGTGCCAACGCCCTCCCGCCGCCGAGGTAGTCAACCCAGTCGAAGTCCTGGAGCGATTCGAGGTGTCCGCTCACCGAGGCCATCGAGCGGCCGTCGCGCGCCACCATGCCCGGCGACGCGATGCCGACGCACGCGGCCGCGCCGCCGACGCGCGCCTCCAGAGCCTCTATCAGCTCACGCACGCCCTCGGCCCAGGCGGCGCCGGCGTCATCGCGCGTCC
This sequence comes from Acidobacteriota bacterium, assembly GCA_020200135.1. Classification (GTDB taxonomy): domain Bacteria; phylum Acidobacteriota; class Blastocatellia; order Pyrinomonadales; family Pyrinomonadaceae; genus QHXN01. The sequence continues at coordinate 36,329 of JAIVJI010000074.1, forward strand.
CGGCTGCGGACTGCGACAGCACTTCGCCCGCGGGGCCGACGGCCGCCGCCTTGATGTTCGTCCCGCCGAGGTCGATGCCTACCGCGTAGTCCATAACGCCTAGATGCGCCGCACCAGCCCCTCCTCGGTCGCGCGCGTATTGCGGACGAGCAGGAGGACGAGCGCCATCCCGACGAGCGGGATCAGCCCCGCGACGACGATGATCGGGTCGAAGGCGGCCGTGCCCGTGTCGGCCCGCGCGTCCGAGACGTAGCCGACGAGCAGGAAGGCGATGATCGTGCCGATCCCCGCGCCCGTCCCGCTCAGGCCGCTCACCGAGGCCACCGACTCGCTGTGGAAGAGGTCGGAGGGCAGCACGTTCGCAATCGTCGTGAACGAGGCGTAGGAGAAGGTGGCGAAGCCGAAGAGCAGGGCGATGGCGAGGAGGTTCGTCGTGAAGACGGTCGGGATGAGGACGGTCACGCCGAGCCCGCCGAAGACGACAAGCGCCTTGCGCGCCGCGCCCACCGACCACCCGCGCTTGATGAGGTGCCCGGAGAGCCAGCCGCCGAAGAAGTTGCCGAGGTCGGCGGCGATGAACGGAATCCAGAAGGCGAAGAGTCCTTCTTCGAGGCTGATGCCCTTGGCGACGAGGTAGATGGGGAACCAGTCGGTGACGAAGAACCAGACCGGGTCGGTCAGAGTCCGCGCGGAGATGGTGCCCCAGGTCTGCGGGAGTCGGAGGAGTTGCCCCCAGCGCGGACGCACCCTCTCGCCGCCCTCGGGCTCGTCCTCCCGCCTGTCGCGCAGGATCATCTCGCGCTCCTCGGCGGACACGCGAGGGTGCTCCTCGGGGCGGTGGTAGAGCCAGCGCCACGCGGCCAGCCAGATGAAGCCCAGCACGCCCGGCACGATGAAGGCCGGCCGCCAGCCCCACTTGAAATAGATGCCGAGGACGAGGTAGGGCGCGATGGCCGCGCCGATGGAAGAGCCGCTGTCGAAGAGCGCCGTGGCCAGCCCGCGCTCGCGCTTCGGGAACCACTCCGAGACGGCCTTGGTCGCCGCCGGCCAGTTGGCCGACTCGCCCACGCCGAGCAGGAAGCGGAAGGCCGCGAAGCTGTAGAAGCCGCCGGCCAGCGACGTGAGCATCGAGACGACGGAGTACCAGATGACCGAGAGCGTCAGACCCCGCCGCGTGCCCAGCTTGTCGACGAGGCGGCCACAGACCGTCTGCCCGACGGAGTAGGCGATGCGGAAGGAGATGACGAGGTAGGCGTAGTCGGTGTTCGTCCAGCCGTAATCTCTCTTGAGGAAGGGGGCGAGGTTCGAGAGCGTCTGCCGGTCGATGTAGTTGATGACGGTCGAGGCGAAGAGCAGGCCGCCGATCCACCACCGCAGGCGTTTTATCGGCGGGCGTCGCCCCGCGCCGGGTTGTTCGGACACTGCCATGCTGACCGGCCTCTCCTTCGTTCGAGTGCGTGACGCCGCCGGGCGCGGCGAGGTGACGCCCCCCGGCGGGGCGGCCGCAGGGATCAGGACACTTCCGCGTCGAGCTCGGAGATGAAGCGCTCGCACAGCGCCACGTCGTCCAGAGTCTTAATGCCTTGCCCCTCGCGCGCGTCGGTGAAGGGGCAGCCCAGCACGCCCGTCTCCCGCCCGGCCAGGAAGTTAATCATCTCGTTCGGGAAGCCCAGCTCACCCGTCCGGTCGTAACGCCCTTCGGACTCGCGCCAGTGGCGTCGCCGCAACTCCGCCAGCGCGTCGAACATCACCCCGCTCCTGAGCAGGAAGAGGCCGTTGTTCGTCTCGCCGAACTCGGGGCGCGGCGCGCCCTCGAGGTGCGTCTCGCGCGACGCGAGCACGCGCCCCCGCTCGTCGCGCTCGATTGGCGCGTAAGGCCGCTCCTTAAGCGTCGTCGGCAGCACCATGTCGTATTCGTCGAAGAGCGCTGCGAGCCGGAGCACGCGCGCGACCGTCCGCGGCCTGACGACGGGCTGCGTGCCCCAGACGACCAGCGCGCGACCGGCGAAATCCTTCATTAACCCGCGCGCCTGTAGGACGGCGTCGCCCGTGCCCAGCGGCACGCGCTGCACGACGTAGCTCACCTCCTCGCCCGCCAGTGCCTCGCGCACCGCCCGCTCGGTCTCGGGCGAGACGACGACGACCGGCGCGCGCGCCGAGCCGCCGCAGCCCTCCATGACGTTACGCAGCACGCGGAGTACGGCCGGCACGCCGGCCACCGGCGCCACGGGCTTCGGCACGTCCAGCCCCGACTCGCGCGCCCTCGACCCCTTCCCGGCCGCGACGATCAAGGGCCACACTTCGTCCCGCACGGCGTCCGCCTCGACCTCGTCCAGCATCGAGGCGACGCCCCGTCTGTAGACCACGCCCGCGCGCCCCAGAGCGTTGAACTCTTCGACCGCACGGCGCCAGACCACTTCGAGCCCCAGCCCCGAGAGTCCGTCGCCCGGCGTTGAGATCATCACCGAGCCTTCGGCCACGGCGTCCCGGCCGGCCGGGGCGTAAAACTCCGCCTGCACCCTGCGGATGAGTGCGGACACGCCCTCCTCCGCCGTCAGCGCGAGGACGTTGCCTCCGAACCCGCCGCCCATGAGCCGCGCGCCGCGGACGCCGGGGTCGGAGAGGATGATGCGCACCAGCCTCTCCACCTCCGGCGTACTCACGTCGTAGAGGTCCCGCAGGCTCGCGTGTGTCTCGTTGAGTAGTTCGCCCAGCCGCGACACCGCCTGACGCCCGTCCGATTCGGAAGGAGAGCCGAGGAGGCGCTCGGCCGCCGAGACGCGGCGGACTTCGCCGAGGTGATGCAGGGCGTATGCGCGCCCGCGCAGCGGCCGCCCGCGCCGCTCTTCGACGAGCGCCGGGAAGGCTTCGACGCACTCGCCGTACGCGCGTGCGTAATCCCGCTCGACCTCTTCCAGCGTGATCGTCTCAGGGAGTTCGCGGAGCAGGGACTCCGCCTCGTCGGCCGCGCCCTCCGCGCCCGAGAGCAGCGCCTCGACGGCGCGGCCCCAGGCCGCGTGGCGCCGCGGGTCTGTGTCCCCCCAGCCTTCTATGATCGCGGGTATCAGCAGGCGCGAGACGGCCGCGCGCTCGTTGTACTCCAGCATGGTCTCTCGCCCCTTGTCCGCCGGGTGGGAGAAGAAGGTGACCCAGCGCAGCCGCTCCGACGGGAGCTGTACGGCGCGCGTCGTCCCCTCCCTGTAAGAGATGCGCACGGCGCGCGAGCGCCTCGCGAGGCAAATCGTCAGATGATCCATCGACCCACCGCGCGTGCCGACGAACCACTCGGCCTTCGACGAATCCGCGGCCAACTCGCCGGGCTCGTAAGCCACGCCGTTGACCTCGCGTATCGCCGCGCCGGCGAGCACCGCCAGCGCCGAAGAGGACGAAGCCCCGCCCTTTGGCGGGATGCTCGAATCGACCACGAAGTCGAAGCCCCGCGCCACCCGCCCGCCGAACTTCGTGCGTGCGAAGAAACACGAACCCTTAACGTAGTTGCCCCAATGGGGCGCCGGCGTCTCGCCCTTGAAGATGTAAGAGAGCCAGTTCGCCTCGTAACCCTCTCGACCTCCGGGCGCGGGACCTTCGTCGAGCGAGAAGTCGAAGCGCGCGAACTCCCCGCGACGTGACACGCCCCGGACGCGTCCCGCCGCCGAGGGCCTGTACATCATGAGCATGTCGTGTTCGCGGCTGCCGAAGGGGAGTGAGTACGTCGGCAGGTAAGACACGTAGTCCACGTGCTCGCCAAGGATGTTGATGCGAGCCGGGGCGCGGAGCAGGTGGACGGGGCCTTCGCCGTAGGCCTCGAGAAAGCTTGCGCACAGCGCGCCCAGCCTGTTGAGGCTTTTCTCGGCGGCCCCCACGTCGTCCCCGTAAGCCTGCCGGAGAAGTGAGAGCAGCCCCGCCGCCCGCCGCGTCGGCAGCCCCCCGGCGCCACCTTCAAAGAGTGACATGAGCAGCGACGGCCGGCCGCCTTGCGGTTCGTTCGCCCCCTGCTCGGCACGGGGCAGGGCGGCGGCACCGGATACGAGTTTGTGTAGGTCTGAGACTAGCACCGTTGCGACTAAAGAGGGCCGAACGACCCTTATCGACTCTAAAGCGTTTTCGAGAAAGAGAGCGGCGGTCACTGAGCCGGGGTTTGTTCAAGACTCTGACAAATGCTGTCACCGTAGACCGGCGGAGCGCGTCTAAGACACGTCGCGCCGCCTCGGAGACGTGCTTATACCATCACACGCCCAGTAAAGCCAAAGGCCCACAGCGCCTCGAGGCGGCGCACACGGTGAAGACGTGCGGAGGCGAGAGGCGGGGCGGCGAAGCTACATAAAAGCAATTCTCTCAAGGTATAGATACTTGGCCCGGCGGCCTGCCCCTTGCGGCCACGCTCGGGTTAGTGCTATAAAAACGTTCCTGACAACGTGTCGTGCTATAAAGTTCTGTAGAGCCATCCGCCCACAATTCGTATCGCTCCCAAAGTTGTTCGGAAACTGATAGGCGAAAGTAGTATTCAGGGTTTGTCAGGAAAGTAAACAAACTATTGAGTCCGAACGCCAAGGAGCTTGAAATTCGTCTGCTCAAAGCGAGCGATGTCGCTGAGGCGATGAGACTCAAGACGGCGGCCGGGTGGAATCAGACAGAGGAGGACTGGCTTAGGCTCCTTAGTCTTTGCCCGGACGGCTGTTTCGCTGCCACCGCTGGCGCGCGACTCGTCGGGACGACGACCACCACCGTGTACGGGAGGGAACTCGCCTGGGTGGGCATGGTGCTCGTGGATCCCGGGTTCCGCCGGAGGGGCATCGCGACGGCGCTCGTCCGTGCGGCGCTCGAAGGCCTTGATGCGGCCGCGGTGGCAACCGTGAAGCTGGACGCGACGCCCGAGGGCGCCCCCGTCTATGAAGCGCTGGGCTTCGAGGCCGAGCTTCGCATCGAGCGCTGGGTGGGCGCAGCCCGGGCCGAAGCCTCGCCGGCACATGCGGCGGAGGGCGCGCCTGACCCCACGCAAATCTTTGAACTTGACCGGCGCGCGTTCGGCGCCGACCGCTCGGAACTGCTGAGGGCGCTTTTAGAAGAGTCGTTCGTAACGTCGGCGGTGAGCATGGGGGCGGACGGGCGGCTGCGCGGCTACGCACTGGCGAGGCGTGGGGCGATGGCCGGCTACGTCGGGCCTCTGGTGGCGGAGGAGGCAGAGACGGCCGCCGCCCTCCTCGACGACGTGCTCAATCGTCTGGGTGCCGGGCGGGTCTGCGTGGACTTGAACACGACTTACGCCGGCGGCGCGCGCGTGCTGGAGGCGCGCGGCTTCGTCAAGCAACGCGAGCTGATCCGCATGCAGCGCGGCGGTGGAAGCGGCGCAGGCACTTCCGACAGTGTCTTCGCCATCGCCGGACCGGAAGTGGGTTGAGGCGCAAAACCTTCCATCCGAGGAGTGAACATGGAATCACGGGTGCAGAGAGGCACGGCCGAAGACGGCCTCGTCGAGCGGTTTCGGGCGGGGCGCCTGAACGTCTACGTCTACGAGTCGCGGCCGAAGATGGCGGCGGCGGCGGCAGCCGCCGTGTCGGCGGAGATTCGTCGCCTGCAAGGTGAGCGGGGCCGCGCCGTCGGCATCTTCGCCTCCGCCCCTTCGCAGAACGAGTTCCTGGCGGAACTCGCCGGCGCCGCGGGCGTTGACTGGTCTAAAGTCAAGGGCTTTCACCTCGACGAGTACCTGGGGATGGAGGACAGCGCGCCGCAGTCTTTCCGCCGCTTCCTACTCGACCGCTTGGTGAACAAGGTGGACTTCGGCGAGTTCCACGGGCTGCGCGGCGAGGCCGAGGACGCCGCGGCCGAGTGCCGCAGGTACGCGGCGCTGCTCGCGGAGGACCCGTCCGACTTCGCCGTGCTCGGCGTCGGCGAGAACGGACATTTGGCCTTCATCGACCCGCCCTTCTGCGACTTCGACGACCCGGAGCCGGTCAAGGTGGCCGAGTTGGACGAGGTCTGCCGCTTGCAGCAGGTGCATGACGGCGCCTTCGCGACGCTCGAAGACGTCCCGCGCGACGCGCTCTCCCTGACCATCCCGACCATCATGTCGAGGCCGAAGCTGTTCGCCATCGTGCCGGGGCCGGCGAAGGCGCAGGCCATCAAGGGCGTCATCGAGGGGCCGATTGAGACGGCGTGTCCGGCCTCCATTCTCAGGAACCACGGGGACGCACACCTCTTCATTGACCGCGACTCGGCCTCCCTCCTCTCGCGCTGAGGGCGCGGGCAGTCCGGCCGAAGCCGCAAAGCTTTAAAGGCTGAGAGCGACGATGAGACTTGCAAAGGGCGGGCGCGCGTTCCGGGGGCTGACACTCGTCTGCGCCGTGGCGTCCCTTACGGCGCCGCTCGCTTACGCCCGAAAGGGGGAGGGCGGCGACGGCCGGCGGGGCGCGGCGTCAAGGTTCAAGTTCAAGCAGCTCGTCGAGGCCAACGTCATCGCCACGCACGCTTTCCAAATTCTGCTCGCCAAAAAGTCCGGTAAGGGGGACGCGGCGTGTTACGCGCAGGGCGGCCTCTCGGACGGCGAGTTGGAGGCGCTCGCCGGCCACCAGAGCAACCTCCTGAAGAGTAAGGCCAGTGAGGTGCTGGCCTGGGCGCGCGGCGGCCGGTCGGGCTTCGACCCGTCGAAAGACCTCGAACCCGTTCTGAAGTCGGGACTGGCCGTTCCCCCCGGCTCGCCGGCCAACGTCTTCACCGAATACCTGCGCGCGCACGCCCGTTCCGGGTCAGACGAGGCCGGGCTGCGCTCGGTCGCCAGCCTCTACCAGACCATCCTCGAAGTGGAGCGGGACGGCGACCTCCTTCAGGACCAGTTCGCCTTCTACATAGCGCTCGGCCTCCCCGTCTACGTCGGCCAGTTGGGTCTGCCGGGCGGCGACGACGCGATGCTCGCCGCGGGTCGCGATCTGGGGCGGCGCGCCTGCGCCTCGCCCTACGCGACGGACGCCGCCGCGTGGCAGATCGCGGGGCGCAAGGTCTGGAACTGGGGTGAGAAGCATCTGCACATACGCGACGACAAGGTGCTCGCCGCGGAACTCCTGCGGGAGCGGGACGTGCGCGTGGTCGTGCCCCGCCTGCGCGCCGTGCCCGCGCAGAAGGTGGCCGTCGTCGGGCACTCGTTCACGATGGGGCAGCACTGGTCTTCGCCTTCGAGCTTCGTCCCCGTCGTGACCGAAATCTTCCGGCGCGTGAACCCTCGGGTCGAGTTCAAACAGTTCGAGCGGGGCGGGTTGACGGCCTCGCGCGCCAGACAGCGCTTCTACCGGGGCGTGCTCGACTGGCGGCCGGACAGGGTTCTGCTAGTCGTCATGACGCGCACCGAAGAGGACTACGCGGCGCTCAAAGAGATGGGCGAGGGCTTCAAGGCTGCGGGCGTCGAGGCTTTCATGTTCGACGACATACACGACCCGGAGAGCGCCTCGAAGCCGGGGACGAGTGAGCGCGCCGCCCGCGTCGCGCGCGAGGCGGGCATCAAGGTCGTCGAGGTCGGCGCGCTGCTCGCGGCCGCGCCCGACCGCGGGCGCTTCCTGAGCCTCGACCGCGTACACATGACCGAGCCCTACCACCGCCTGATGGCGAAGGAGTGGCTCAAGTTCCTCGCGGGCGCGCGCGGCGAGCGGCTCGCGGGCCGCGCCGAATGACGAGTTGAGAAGGCAGCAGATGAAGGCTAACAGGGAACAGAAAAACTCGGAGGGGGGTGTGTCGCGCGTCGCACTAGTCGCGCTCACGCTCTCCTCCTTCTTCTCTCTTTCGGGGGCCGCCGGGGCACAGGTCGCGCGTGCGCAGGAGTCGCCGGGGCAGACGCGGCAGGCGGCTGTTGTCAGGCCGCGCATGCTCGTCGGAGAGCGCGACCCTCTGACGGGCTTCCAGACCTTGCGCGCGCGTTACGACGCGGGCGCGCGGCCGCCGGACGACCTGGCCGGCTGGGCGCTCACCTACCTGCTCAAGGGCGACGAGGGGGCGGCGCGGCGCGCCGTCGAGGAGATGCGGCGCGCGCGCACGCCCGAGCGCGTCGGCTCGCGCACCTACCCCGAGTTCGTCAAGTGGTCGCTCGCCTTCGACTGGCTCTACAACTACCCGGGCTTCGACGCGGCGCTCAAGGACCGCGTGGCCGGCGAACTGGTCAAGGCGGCCGCGCAGATGCTTCAGGACCAGTCGCTCCGCGACCCGCGGCTCTCGATGTACCATAACTACACCGTCAGGTATCTCACGCTCGCCGCCTTCGCGCTGACGGCGGTCGAGGGGCACCCGTCGGTCGAGGCCGAGGCCGCGCTGCTGCGCGAGCGCACGCGCCGCGTGTGGGAGCACATCCTCGACCTGACCGACTTCATCACGCCCGACGGCGGCTACCACGAGTCGATGGACTACCAGCGCATCACCTACGCCCCGATGGCGCTGCTGGCCGAACTCGACCGCACCGCCTTGAACTCGGACCCCGCGCTGCGCTACTCCGTCTTCCGCCACTACACGGCCACGCACCTCTACAAGGCTTTGCCCGACGGCACGACCTCGCGCCTCGGCGACAACGAGTTCCCGTACATGCGCTCGCAGGACAACGTCGTGCTCGGCTACGCCGTCCACCGCTTCAAAGACCCTTACGCCGCGTGGATGCTCCGCGAGTCGGGCTGGCCGGACACGAAGGACTGGCTGATTCCCATCACCAAATTCCTCTGGGACGACCCCACGGTCGCGCCGCGCGACCCGGCGAAGACGAGCGAGGCGGAGCTCTCGCGCCAGCACCACTTCCGCGGTGTCGGCCACCTCGTCATGCGCGACGGCTTCGGCCCCGACTCAACCTGGGTCGAGTTCGTCGCGGGGCCGTACCTCGCGAAGCACCAGCACCTCGACCAGCTCCACTTCGCCGTCTACCGCAAGGGCTACCTCGCCACGGAGAGCGGCGCCGACTACACCGACACCGAGAGCCCGCACTACCTCAACTACTACCGCCGCACCATCGCGCACAACTCTGTGCTCGTCTACGACCGGCGCGAGCGGTTCTTCTGGGCGGAGAACCTCTGGCCGGCCGCCAACGACGGCGGGCAGCGCATGGACTCTTCGCGCTACTGGAACACGGCGCGCAGCCGCGAGGACTTCCAGAACACGCGCGAGCTGTGGGCGCTCGCGCGGATGGAGGCCGTCGGCCACAGCCCCGGCGCCTACCACTACGCGCGCGGCGACGCCACGCGCGCCTACAGCGCGAGGAAGGTCGAGCTGTTCACGCGCGAGCTGGTCTACACGCCTTCGGACAACGTCCTCTTCGTCTTCGACCGCGTGCGCGCGACCGACCCGACTTTCAGGAAGACGTGGCTGCTGCACGGCGTCTCGGAGCCGAGCGTCAAGGCGGCCGGGGCGGGCAGAGACGCGGGGCACGGCGGGACGGCCTACGGCGGCGCGAACGAGTTCACCTACGAGGACGGCGGCGGCGCGCTGCGCGTGCACACACTGCTCCCGCGCGAGCGCGAGCTGACGAAGCGCGGCGGGAGGGGCTTCGAGTTCTGGACGCCGGGCGACGAGCGCGGCGGCGCGTGGGGCTCGGGGCAGAACTGGCCGCTCGACCCGCCGGAGGGCGGGCCGCTCCCCGCCGACCCTTACCTGCGCAAGATGTGGAAGACTTTCTGGGGTGAGGATTTCGAGAAGCTCCTGCCGTCGAACACGCGGGCGGTCGTGCCTGCCGCGTGGCGCGTGGAGGTCTCGCCCGCGAAGCCCTCGAAGGAGGACGCGTTCCTCAACGTCATGGAGATCGGCGACCGCGGCCGGATGGCTGCGAGAAAGGTTGAGCTGGCCGACGGGTCGAATCTGACGGGCGCGGCCGTCGAGGGCGGCGTGCTGGCCCTCTTCGCGGCGGCGGACGCGCGCGTCACGGAGGGCGAGGCGACCGTGCCCGACGTGTTGACGACGGCGCTCCTCGTCACGGGGCTCGTCCCCGACGCGAAGTACGAGTTGCAGCTGACGGGGGGGCGTGCCAACTGGCGCGGCGGCCTCTACAACGGCGTGCCGCAGTGGCAGCAGGTCGCGACCGCCGACGACTCGGGTGTCATCTACCTGCCCTCGTTCAAGGGGCAGCGCGACGGCCGCCTGCGCCTCCGCCTGCTCTCGAAGACTTAGGTCCTTATAAAGATGAGAACAGCAGCAAGACTCTATTCGACGGCGCTCGCCCTGACGCTCCTGTGCGGCGTCGCCGCGGCCCAGCGCCGGGCGTCCGGCGGCGCGCGTCGGGCGTCGGGCGTTAAAGAGGTCAATCAGGTTAAGGGTGCAGACCCGAGCCGCACGGTCGCCGTCGTCGGCGCGACGCTGATCGACGGGCGCGGCGGGGCGCCCGTAGCCGACTCCGTGGTCGTCGTGCGCGGCGAGCGCATCGTCGCGGCCGGGCCGCGCGCCTCCGTGCGCGTGCCGGCGGGCGCCGAGGTCTTTGAGGCGCGCGGGCTGACGCTTTTGCCCGGCCTCATCGACGCGCACTTCCACATCGACGGCGACGACGGGCTGCCCGCGCTCTTCCTCTCGCACGGCATCACGAGCTTGCGCGACCCCGGGCAATGGATCGAGGCTTACGACGCCGCGCGCGCCGCCGGCCCGCCCGTCCCGCGCCTCTTCCTGACGGGGCCGCACCTCGACTCGCCCCCCGCGGCCTACCCGGCCGACTCCCACGTCGTGCGCGACGCCGAGGAGACACGTCTCGCCGTCAAGCGTTTCGCCGAACAGGGCGCTTCCGCTTTCAAGGTCTACTTCCGACTCCCCGTCGGTCTCATCCGCGTCCTCTCGGAGGAGGCGCACCGGCTTGGGCTGCCCGTCACCGCGCACTTAGAGATCGTGGACGCGGCCGACGCCATCCGCGCGGGCGTAGACGGCGTCGAGCACGTCACCTCCTTCGGCACGGCGCTGCTCCCGGCGCGCGACGCGGAGAAGTACAGGCAGGCCGTGCTCGCCGACAACGCCGCACGCCGCGAGGGGCGTTACGAGGTCTGGAGCAAGGCCGACCTCGACGGCCCGCGCGCGCGCGCCATCATCTCGCTGCTGGCCGAGCGCGGCACGTACCTGTCGCCGACGCTCGCCATCTTCGAGCGGCGCGCGGGCGACAAGGACGCGAAGGACGTTCACGTCGGCGGCTTCAAACGGATGCTCGAATTCACCGGCCGCGCGCGGCGCGCGGGCGTCCGCGTCGTCGTCGGTTCCCACTCGGCCGTGCCGAAGGCCGAGCGCGGCTGGGCGTACCAGCGCGAGCTTGAGCTTCTGGTCGAGGCGGGACTCACCCCGATGCAGGCCATCGTGGCGGGCACCTCGGAGAACGCGCGCTTCTTCCGCGTCGAGGAGCGCCTGGGGAGTGTCGAGCCGGGCAAACTCGCCGACCTCCTGCTCGTCGAAGGCGACCCGCTCAAAGACATCAGGGTCATGCGCAACGTCAGTCGCGTCATGCTCGGCGGCGCCTGGGTCGGCGCGGCGCAGGGCAGGTGAGGGGGGAGAGTTGAAGCGAAGCGTCCTTCTCATGCTACACGCGGCCGCCCTGACGCTCGCGCTGTGCGGGGCCGCGCAGGCCGCGTGCAAGACCGTCCACGTCCACCTGCTCGACGGCGACGACGCGCGCGGCGACGGCAGCTACGCGAAGCCTTACAAGTCCTGGCGCAAGGCTTTGCAACACGCGGGGAGCGGCGACACCGTCGTCGCCAAGAACGGCGACTACCGCAAGGCGGGGCAGGCCGCGCGCTGGGGCGGCATCCACCTCACCCTGACGATGAAAGACAAGCTGGAGCCCGGCGACCCGCGCCAGCCGGTGCCCGACCCCGCGCGCCCCGAGACCGTCGGCGTCTACCGCTACGACCCCGCGCGCCCGCTCGTCATCCGCGCCGAGACGAGGCACGGCGTCATCATCGATTCGGTGCGCCTGCACCTTGTCCGCGGGATTGTGTTCGACGGCTTCGACATCAACCCGAACCCTTACTACACGGACGCCGCAGGGCGGAAGGTCAACCGCCGCCGCAACGGCGTCCACGGCGACAGCGTCTACGAGCCCGACGACCAGTTCAACAGGGTGAAGACGAACGACCCGCCGGGCGGCCACACCGCCGCGTGGTACGACCGCTCGCTGTGGACGAGTTACGTGACGGTGCGCAACTGCAAGGTTCACTACGAGTGCCCGCCGTCGGGCTGCACGCCCGAGTACGACCCCTTGCAGGACGACGACCGGCTCTACCTCATCAAGTTCAACCAGTCGCACCACATCACGATTGAGGATAACGAACTCTTCGACGGCAAGAACGCGCAGCGCAAGCCGGCCGTTGACCTGCCCTGCGTGGACGACGCCGTCGTGCGGCGCAACCTGATACGCAACAGCCACCGCGGCGTGGTCTCGAAGGGCGGGGGCCGCCGCGTGCTCATCGAGGCCAACGTCTTCGTGGACAACTCGGGCGCGGCCTTCTCGGGCGGCTCGACCGACCCCGACCTCTTCATCGACGGGCGCGTGGGCGACCCCTGCTCGTTCGCGCGCTTCGAGTCGTACGCGATGACTGCGCGCGACAACCTCGTCGTCTCGACCCGGCCGGGCGAGCGCCCCGTCGAGCCTATCTCGCTCTGGGCGGTGAAGGACGCGACCGTCGTCAACAACACCTTCGTCGGCGTCGGCGAGCGCGGCGTGCTGCTCGTCCGCCCCGGCAACGAGGTGGACAGCCCCGCGCGCGGGTGCGGGCGGAGCGTGCGCCTCACGCTCACCGAAGGTCTCACGCTCCGCCACAACGTCTTCGTCCTCTCGGGCGTCGTGGACGAGACGATGCTCTACCAGACCTCGGGCGAGGGCGTGAGGGTCGCGGGCTTCGTCCACGACCACAACACTTTTTACAACGGCGGGCGCGACGTACCCGTCGGGGGCCTCGCCGACCCGAACCGCGAGCCGGGCTTCAACAAGGCCGACCCGCTCCTGGCCGGCGGGCAGGGCCGAGACTACGCCTCCTGGATGGCGACGGCGAGACTTGGAAAAGGCTCGCCGTCACAGGGCAGGGGCGTGCGCGACGCTTCCGGGGCTGAGACCGGGACGGGTCGCCTCAGTCTCTCGAACCGTTTCATCGCCGTCGCGTGGCGCGTCGAGGGCGGAAGACTCCGGGCGGCGGGCGCGGAGGACAGGGTGAACGGCCGCAGCATCCCTATGCCCGAGAGCGTCTTCACGCTCGTGCTGAAGGACGGCACGGAGATGAGGGCTTCAGAGATGCGGGTCGTCGGCGCGCCCCGTGCGGAAGTGCTGCGCGGAGACGCGCGCGCCTCGCGCCTCGCGGAGCGGCTGGGCGGGGGGCAGTTGAGCGTCACGCTCGAAGACGAACGCGGGCGCGTGCGCGCGACGTGGCGCGCGGAGCTGCGCGGCGGCTCCAACTACATCCGGCAGGAGGTGACGTTCGAGGCCACGGGCGGCGACCTCCCCGTCGCGGAGATTCGACTCGTGGACGCGGCGCTCGAAGGCGCCCGCGTCGAGGGGACGGTCGCGGGCTCGCCGTTGGTGGCCGGGAGCGTCTTCCTCGGGTTCGAACACCCGCTCTCGGTCTGTAAGGCCGAGCCGGCGCGCGCGACCTGTATCTTGCCGCGCGAGCTGCCGCTGCGCGCCGGGACGAAGGTCACTTACTCGTCCGTCCTCGGCGTCACGCGACCGGGGCAGTTGCGCCGCGACTTCCTCGCCTACCTGGAGCGCGAGCGCGCGCACCCCTACCGCACGTTCCTCCACTACAACTCCTGGTACGACATCGGGTACACGAACAAGTTCGACGAGGCCGACTCGCTCGACCGTATCAACCACTTCGGCCGCGAGCTGGCGGAGAAGCGCGGCGTGCGTCTGAACTCGTTCCTCTTCGACGACGGCTGGGACGACACCTCCTCGCTCTGGAGCTTCCACACGGGCTTCCCGCGCGGGTTCACGCCGCTGAAGGATGGGGCCGCCCGGTACGGGGCGGCGCCGGGCGTGTGGATGTCGCCGTGGGGCGGCTACGACGCGGCGAAGGCGGCGCGGCTGAAGTACGGCGAGGCCGAAGGGTTCGAGATCAGGGACGACGGCGGGAAGTTCGGCCCGGGCTTCGCGCTCTCAGGGCCGCGGTACTACGCGCGCTTCCGCGAAGTCTGCATGCAGATGATAGAACGCTACGGCGTCAACCAGTTCAAGATAGACGGCTTCGGCAACGCCGACCGCGCCTTCCCCGGCAGCCGCTTCGACAGCGACTTCGACGCCGCCATCAACCTCGTGCGCGAGATGCGCGGGCGCCGGCCCGACCTCTTCGTCAACCTCACGGTCGGCACCTTTCCGTCCCCCTTCTGGCTCCGCTACGGCGACTCGATCTGGCGCGGCGGCGAGGATCACGACTTCGCCGGCGTCGGCACGGACCGCCAGCAGTGGATCACCTACCGCGACGCCGAGACCTACAGGATGACGGTGCGGCGCGGGCCGCTCTACCCCCTGAACTCGCTGATGCTCCACGGCCTCGTCTACGCCGAGAAGGTGTCGAGGAGTAAACAGAAGAAGCTCGACCGCGACCCGCACGGCGACTTCGACGACGAGATCAAGTCGTACTTCGGCTCGGGCACGCACCTCCAGGAGATGTACGTCACGCCGGCGCTGCTCAAGGAGAAGGACTGGGACCTGCTCGCCGAGGCCGCGCGCTGGTCGCGCGCCAACGCCGACGTGCTCGTTGACACGCACTGGGTCGGGGGCGACCCCGCGAGGCTCGAAGTCTACGGCTGGGCCTCCTGGTCGCCGCGCAAGGGGATACTCGTTTTGCGCAACCCTTCGGACAGGGCGCGGGAGTTTACGCTCGACGCGGGTCAGGCTTTCGAGCTGCCCGCGGGGGCCGCGCGCGCCTACACGGCCCGCAGCCCCTGGCGCGACGAGTCGGGCCGCGCCGCCGTCAGGCTGCGTGCCGGGCGGCCGCACACCTTCCGGCTCGCCCCGTTCGAGGTGCTGACGCTCGAAGCACTGCCCGCGCGCTAGGCGCGGCACACGCGCGGAGGTCTTTCGGATATGAGAACAAGAACAAGTAACCTGACGGCCGCGGCCGCTCTCGTCTGCATGCTCGGGGCCGCGGCGGCCGGGGCGGGCGTCTTCGCCCGACAGGCGCCGCCGCAGCCACAGCCGCAACAGACGCCGCAGCCGCAGGCGACGCCGACCGAGGCGGTGCGCGCCGTGTCGCCGCCGCGCAACCCCCTGCCGCCCGAGGAGAAGTCGGCCGCCGTCACGCGCTTCTCCTTCATCGTCTACGGCGACACGCGCGGCCGCAGGGACGGCGTGGAGGTTCAGTACGAGCACTCGCTCGTCGTCGATTCGATGCTCGCCGCCATCAAGCGGCTGGAGAAGACGAACTACCCCGTGCGCTTCGTCCTCCAGTCCGGCGACGCGGTGGTGGACGGGCGCGACCCCCGCCAGTGGAACGCGAGCTTCGTCGACCTCATCAACCGTTTGACGGTCGAGGGCGGCGTGCCCTACTTCCTCGCGCCAGGCAACCACGACGTGACGGGCGCCTCCGCGCTCGACTCGCCCGAGCGGCAGAAGGGTCTGCGCAACTACCTCTCGGCCGTCGGGCAGCTCATCCCGCCGGACGGCGCCGCGCGCCGCCTCGCCGGTTACCCGACCTACGCCTTCGGCTACGGCAACACCTTCGTCCTCGCGCTCGACTCGAACATCGCCGGCGACGACGTGCAGTTCAACTGGGCGCGCGCGCAGCTCGAAGGGCTCGACCGCAACCGCTACACGAACGTTGTCGCCTTCTTCCACCACCCACCCTTCTCCTCGGGGCCGCACGGCGGCGCGCGGGTCGGGGCGCAGGCGGCGCTCGTGCGCTCGCGCTGGATGCCGCTCTTCCGCGCCCACAACGTCAAGGCCGTCTTCGCCGGCCACGAGCACCTCTTCGAGCACTGGGTCGAGCGCTACACGGACGCGGCCGGCAAGCCGCGGCGCCTCGACATGGTCATCACCGGCGGCGGCGGCGCCCCCATCTACTCGCACAGCGGCGAGCCCGACGTCTCCGCCTACGAGAAGGCGAACGAGGCTTCGAAGGTCAGGCTCGAACACCTGGTGCGGCCCGGCCCGGCGCGCGGCGACAACCCGTACCACTACGTCGTCGTGCAGGTGGACGGCGAGCGGATGAGGATGGACGTCTTCGGGGTAGACTGGGGCGCGGGCTTCCGCCCGTACCGCAGCAACCGCGTGGCGCTCGAAGACGAGGCCGCGCCGCGGCAGTAGCGTCCGGGCCGGCGCGGAAAACTTTCATGAGCCGGAGGGGGAGAGCATGGCGAAGCTGAACAGGCGTGAGTGGCTGGCGAGTTTCGCGGCGGCGGCCGCGGCGGGGGCGGTCCTCCCGCGCGGCGCCGGGGCGCAGCAGGGCGGGCCGAGCGCGAAGGAAGGGAAGCTGGCGCTCGAAGAGTACGTGCCGAAGAGCATGCTGCACGTGCGGGCGACGAAGGTGGCGCGCGCGCGCTTCCCGGCCGTGGACTTCCACACGCACCTCTCCTGGACGCCGGCCGACGGGCGGAAGGCGAATCAGAACACGACGCCCGCGAAGGCGCTCGAAGTGATGGACCGCCGCAACGTCCGCGTGATGGTCAACCTCACGGGCGGCTTCGGCCCAGCCCTCGAAGAGAACGTGCGCTACTGGCGGCAGTCGCACCCCGACCGCTTCGTCGTCTTCACCGAGCCGTGGTTCGGCCGGTTCGCGGAGCCGAACTACCCGACGTTCCAGGCCGAGCAGATCGAGCACGCCCGGCGCGTCGGCGCGAAGGGCATCAAGGTCCTAAAGCGGCTCGGGCTGGGGCTGCGCGAGCAGGTGACGAAGGGCCCGCTCGTCAAGGTGGACGACAAACGCTTCGACCCGATGTGGGAGGCGGCCGGCGGCGCGCGATTCCCCGTCGCCATTCACACCTCCGACCCCGAGGCGTTCTTCCTCCCGACCGACAAGTACAACGAGCGTTACGAGGAGCTGAGCGCGCACCCCGACTGGTCGTTCCACGGCCGCGACTTCCCCTCGAACCGCGAGCTGCACGAGGCGCGCAACCGCGTCGTCGCGCGCCACCCGCGCACGCACTTCGTCTACCTGCACGTCGGCAACGCCGAAGACCTCACGTGGGTCTCGGGGTGGCTCGACCGCTACCGGAACACCTCGGTCGAGATCGGCGCGCGCATCGGCGAGCTGGGCCGCCAGCCGCGCGCCGCGCGCAGGTTCTTCGACAGGTACCAGGACCGCATCCTCTTCGGCACCGACGCCGTGCCCGACGGCTTCGAGACGCCGCAGCAGATCTTCGGCGACGAGCTGTACGAAATCTACTACCGCTTTCTGGAGACCGAGGACGAGTACTTCGACTACGCGCCGTCGCCGAAGCCGCCGCAGGGGCGCTGGCAAATCTACGGGCTGGGACTGCCCGACCGGATTCTGCGCAAGGTCTACTGGGAGAACGCCGCGCGCCTGCTGGGGCTGAAGGGCTGACGGGGAGCAAAGGATGTCAGAGTTTTCGCGGAGAGAGTTTTTGCTGGCCGGGGCGGCGGCCGCGCTCGCGGGGCGCGCGGCCCTCGCGCAGTCGCCGCTGAAGACACCGCGACCGGGGCGCGAGTTGGCGGTGTCGCTCTTGGGCCGGGCGGACGACTTGAAGGGAGAGGTCGTCAGCTTCGGCGTCCCGCTCCCGCCCGACTTCCTCTCGGACGCGGGTCGCCTGCGCGTGCTCGACGAGCGCGGCGAGGAGGTCGCGGCGACGACGCGCGCGCTCGAACCGTGGCGGCTCGGCGGGCGCGAGGGCGGTTCCGTCCGCTCGCTCCTCGTCCAGTTCAAGTTCGACTTCCGAACCGTGCGTGAGAGGCGCGTCACGCTGCTCTTCAACAAGTCGCCCAGGAGGCGCGGCGGCCCGCTCGTCCCCGTGCGCGAGACGCTCATCGACGCGGAGGGGCTGATGGGGCCGCGGGTCCTCGCCGTGCTGCCCTCCGAGTGGCTGTGCGACTCGTGGGTCGTGGGGCCGCAGACGCCCGCGGCCGAGTCGGGCGCGTACGCCGACTACGAACGCTTCGTCGAGCGCAACTTCCCCGGCTCGCTCAAGCACCTCGACAGCCGCGAGTTCGCCGCGTGGCTCTACGACCGCCCGTCCAACTACTACAAGATGTACGCGCGCACCGGCGACCGTAAATTCCTCGAAGCCGGCTACCGCGCCGCGCACTTCATGCGGCTCCAGACCGAGACCGAGGGCCCCAACGCCGGCGTCTTCAAGCTGAAGGGCGCGGACATCAAGTACGTCTACCCGCGCGCGATGCATTTGCACTACCTCCTCACCGGCGACGAGCGCGCGCTCGAAGCGGGCCGCCTCATGGCGCGTTACTGCCTCGCGCACACGGACCCCGTCTACCGCCCGGCGCGCATGTCGCCGAGCGACCCGAACAAGGACCCGGAGAAGGGCCGGGAGTTCTGGACGCTCCGCAACCAGGGCTACGGGCTGTTGGGCGTGCTCCACGGCTGGGAGATGACGGGCGAGCGCGCCTACTGGGAGAAGGCGCGCGAGTGCGTCGAGGCTTACGACAGGCACCAGCGGCAGCCGCCCGACGGCCGGCCGGCCGACGGGTCTCTCAGGCAGAACTGGGCGCTCTACGATTCGAGCGAGGCGACGTTCGAGGGCGGAACCTCCGCCTGGATGATGTCCCTGCTGCTCGACCCGCTCTTCATGTACTGGACGGTGACGGGCGACCGGCGCGTGCCCGAGGTGGTCGTGAAGTGGTGCGACTTCCTCGACCGCCGCGGGATGGTGCCGGACGGGTCGAAGGCCTACTACGTCATCAACTGCTTCGCGAAGTCGGGCGAGCCGGGCGGCGAGCCGGGGCCGGACATGGAGATGCACAACCCCGAGATGGCCTACACCTTCGCCCTGGGGATGTACTTTACAAAAGACCCCGCGCGGCGCACCGCGTACCGCAGGCGCTTCGACCAACTCTTCCCGCTCGCCGTCAAGCTCGACGTGAACAAGCCCCCGCGCGCCTTCAGCTGGGTCTTCCAGTTCACGAGCCAACTCGTCTACTTCATGCAGCGCGCCGGGAGGTGAAACTGATGAAACTGCCGAAGAGAATTCACGCAATCTCCCTCGCGCTCGCGTTGATGGCCGCGGGCGCCCTTTTCGATTCGCGTTATCCCGCCCGTGCGCTCGCCCAAAGCACTGCCGCCGCGAAGCGGTTCGAGGTCGCGTTCGAGAACGGCGTGCGTGTGAGGATGCGCGACGGCGTGACGCTGGCGGCAGACCTCTACCGGCCGAAGGGGGAGGGGAAGTTTCCCGTCCTCGTCGAGCGCACGCCCTACAGCCGCAAGGGCCAATTCGCGATGGCGTACGAGCTGGCCTCGCACGGCTACGTCGTCGTCCTCCAGGACACGCGCGGCCGCTTCGACTCGGGCGGCGAGTTCTACCCCTTCATGTACGAGGCCGAGGACGGCTACGACACCGTCGAGTGGGCGGCCGCGCTCGAACAGTCGGACGGGAAGGTCGGGATGTTCGGCGGCTCATACGTCGGTGCGACGCAGATGCTGGCGGCGATGTCGAAGCCGCCGCACCTCGCCGCCATCTTTCCTTACGTCACCGCGTCGGAGTACTACGACGGCTGGACGTACCAGGGCGGCGCGCTGATGCAGTGGTTCACGAGTTCCTGGACGACGGGGCTCGCGGTGGACACGCTGCGTCGGAAGGCCGCGGAGCGCTCGCGGCCGAAGGAGTGGGTGGGGCAACTGCCTCTGGAGAACTACAAACTCCTCGACCCGCCGCCCGCCGCCGACCTCGCGCCCTACTTCCGCGACTGGCTGCGGCACGAGCGGAGCGACGAATACTGGCGGCGCTGGAAGGTCTCTGACCACTACCGCGAGATGAACGTGAAGGCGCTGCACGCCGGCGGCTGGAACGACCTCTTCATCAAAGGCTCGATCAAAAATTACACGGGTCTGCGCGCCGAGGGCGCCAACGAGTCCGTCAGGGAAGGGCAGCGGCTCCTCGTCGGCCCGTGGGCGCACGCGGCGACCTCGCCCGAGGGCAAGATCGGCGACGTCGTCTACGGCCGCGCCGCCGTCCTCAACATGAGACAGACGGCGCTCAGATGGTTCGACTTCGCCCTCAAGGGCGTGCAGAACGAGTACGCCACGGCGCCGCCCGTCTCCATCTTCGTCATGGGCGAGAACGTCTGGCGCGCCGAGCGCGAATTCCCGCTCGCGCGCACGCGCTACACGAAATACTTCCTGCACTCCGCGCGCGGCGCCAACGGCGTCGAGGGCGACGGCGAGGGACCTGGAGGTGACGGGTTACGTGACGGCGGAACTCTACGCCGCGACGTCGGCGCCCGACACGGACTTCACGATGATGCTCGTCGATGTCGCGCCCGACGGCTACGCGCGCTACCTCACGGACGGCATCGTCCGCGCGCGCTACCGCGACACGACCGACAGTGCCGAGCCCGTCACGCCCGGGCGCGTCTACAAGTACACCTTAGACCTCTGGGTGACGAGCAACCTCTTTAAGGCCGGGCACAGGGTTCGGCTCTACGTGTCGAGCAGCAACTTCCCGCGTTTCAACCGGAACCACAACACGGGCGAGGCTAACGTGGGCGCGACGCGGGCGGTGAAAGCTGACCAGACGCTCTATCATGACGCGTCGCGGCCGTCGAGCGTCACGCTGCCCGTCATCCCGCGCTGACCGGCGCGGCGCGAACCCCGGAGATAGATCACGTGAAGAGATTAGCCGCAGCCCTCACGTTGAGCGCCGCCACGGCCTTGTCCCTCTTCCTGCCCGCCGCGGCCGGAGGGCAGGCGCGCCCTGGCCCGAGCGTGGTCGCGGGGGCTCGCAGGCTCCCCAGCGTAAGCTTCGCGCGCCGCGTCAAACGCGGCTGCGACCGCTACGTCTCGACGGCGGGCGACGACGCGAGGTCCGGGCGCAACGTCCACGCCGCGTGGCGGACGGTAGGCATGGCGTTGCGCACGCTCCGTGCCGGGCAGGTCGGGTGCGTGCTGCCGGGAACATACGAAGAGGGGTACAACGAAGCCGGGCACGACGGCACGGCCGCCCGCCCCATCGTGCTCAGGCGCGCGCCCGGCTCGGCCGCCATGCCGGTCGTCAAACCGAGGGGCCCCGTGGCGGTCTTCCACATCGACCGCGACTACTGGGTGCTGGACGGCTTCGACGTGGACGTCAACTACCAGAAGGTCACCGGCGTCCGCTTCATGGAGAACGCGGAACACGGCGTGCTGCGTAACAGCCGCGTGTACAACTCCACCTCCGGCGCGAGCGTCTACGTCTCGGGTCGCGACATCCTCGTCGAGGGCTGCGAAATCTTCAACAACTTCCAGACCGACGGACAGGACAGCCACGGCGTTGCCATCGTGCAGTCGGCGGCGCGCGTCATGGTCAGGCGCAGCCGCATCTGGGACAACGGCGGCGACGGCATACAGTGCGAGGACTATGCCGAGGCGTCCGCCAACCCCGAGGACATCACGCTGGAGGACAACCTCATCTACACGACCCCGGCCAACATGGGACGGACTGAGAACGCCGTCGACATCAAGAGCTGCCGCTTCGTCACCGTCCGCGGTAGAGTGCGCCCGGGGGCCGCGGGCTGGACGTCGGCCAGCAACATTTTCTACGGCTTCGCCCTCAAGCCCACGGCCAGGGGCGAGGCCGTCGTCGTCCACTACAATGCCAGGCACGTCCTCATCGAGAACACGGTAATTCGCGACGCCTGCCGCGGCGTCTCAGTCGGGAGGGGCGAAGACCGAAGCACCCTCGTCGAGCACCTGGTCGTCCGCGGCAACCTGATCGAAGACCTCAGGCGGGGGCAGAATTGTGACGGCGACGCCGTCCTTATCTCGCGGGCGCACCACCTGGACGTTCACGACAATGTGCTCCGGAACATACCGCGCGCGGGCTTCCGCGCCGGGGCCAACAACTCCACGGGCGTGCCCGACGCCGACATAGACTTCTGGGGGAACAGGGTCGGACCCGCCGCCCGCTGGCTGAACCTCGGGGCGGAGGTCGGCCAGCTGGAAGGCTTCGCCAGCGACCGCAACCTTTTTGTGGGCGACACCGAGGACGCGGCTAAGTTCTACCTGAACGGAAAATTCGTAAGCTTTCGGGAGTGGCGCCGCATGTCTGGCACCGCGCCGGTGCTGGTCGCCGACCCGCGCGGTCGCGTCCGTCGCGCGCCGGCGCAGAGGTGAGGAGCGCCCGCTGTTAATTTGTTGGGCGCGCCAATCAGGCCGGGGCGGCGGGACCGGAATTCTCTGCCAGGGGGGTTGTCAAGTGAGTTTGGCTGTGATATAAACAAACTGTTCGCCAGATTCGTGTCTATCCCCTGGTTCGTCGGCTCGTCAGATCAGTGCGAATAGCCTCCCCGCTAACATGGCGTTTAGTTGTTCGAAGCTCCTGGAGTGGGGCTGGGCGACTAAACAGAACCCATAGACCTAGCTTACCTGCCGCTCTCTTCTGGGGAGTGTACCCCGGCTGCCATCCTGTTTGTGATAGTTTGTTGAGGGCTGCAACTTACTCTCCACGTAAACGGCAGAAGTAAAACCCCATGAATTGAACAGACTCGTCAGCCCCGACAGTCGAGAACGAGCCTAAATCGCGCAGACCGGCACTTAGGTCGCCTGCCAGACGCTAACACCTTCGTCCATGGAGTTCTGTATGAAGAATATGCGCAGTTTCCTTTCAAGTCTCCTTCTCCTCGCCTGCATCCTCTGCGGGATGTCTTCGGCGCTCGCACAGGGAACCAGCCTCGGTACGATTCGCGGGAGGGTCACCGATCCGACAGGAGCCGCAGTACAGAACGCCTCGGTTAAGGTAACCGACCTCGAAACGAACATCACGCGCGAGCTCACCACGGACGACGAGGGCGAGTACGAAGCGACCGCCCTCAAGACTGGCACCTACAGGGTGACCGTGACGGGTTCGGGCTTTGCGTCGAAGGCCATCAGGGTAACCCTGACCAGCAGCGAACCGGTGCGCGCCGACGCCGCGCTCGATGTCGGCGGCGCGATCGAAAACGTCGAGGTGGTGGCGGAGGCGGGGGTTATCCAGACCGAGACGCCGGCCATCTCCAGCTCGATCACCAACCGCCAGCTTGTCGAGCTGCCGCGCGAGAACCGCGACATCTACCAGTTCCTGTTCCTCAACCCCAACGTCACCCAGGGGGCGACGGGCGAGGACTCCTTCAAGTTCATCGGCGCCCAGAGCTACGGCGCCAGCTTCTCGCTCGACGGGCAGCGCGCCAACGGCGGCATCTTCGGCGGCGTCACCCAGAGCCAGCCCTCGCTCGAAGTCATCCAGGAGCTGACGGTCCTGTCGAACAACTTCGCGGCCGAGTACGGCGGCATCGCCAACGTCCGCGTCCAGACCAAGCGCGGCGAGAAGGACTTCCACGGCTCGCTCTTCTACAACAACCGGAACTCGGCGCTCGCGGCCTGGAGGATTCAGGACAAGGTGGCGAAGGCGAACTTCACGCCGACGCCCGCGCTCAGCTCGTTCCCGAACCCCTACTTCAACCTCAATGAGGTCGGCGGCTCCTTCAGCGGCCCCGTGCCCAAGAGCAGCAAGACCTTCTTCCTGACCTCCTACGAGCGGCGCTGGGACTTCGCGCCCGTCACCGTGCGGTCCAGCAACATCCCGACCTCGCAGTTCTTCGGCGGCGACTTCCGGATGCTGAATGCGGGGAGTCGCCCGGCGGTCCCGGCCGCGGTGCGGGGGCAGCTCTCCGACGCCGAGCTCACCGCCAACACGTTCTGCACGACGGCCAACACCACGCCGCAGAACTGCACGACGGCCAACCTGCGCTTCAACCAGATCCCGCAGCGGCTGCTCAACCCGATCGCGGTCAACTTCCTCCGGACCTACTACCCGGAGACGGGCAACGCGCCCTTCAACCCGGCCAACGGCCGCCTCCTCGACTTCTACCGGAACATCCCCGGGCTCGTCACCCGCGACCTCTTCACGCTGCGCGGCGACCACGACTTCTCCGACCGCGACAAGTTCTACGCCGTCTACAACTACCAGAAGCGCGACGGCATCCGCGCCCTGGTGCAGAACCCGCTGCCGTCGCTCGGCCTCGCGGCGCTCGAGGGCGCCAACCACACCCTCTCGCTCTCCTACACCAAGCTCTTCTCCGACAGCGTGGTCAACGAGCTGCGCGGCGGCTTCAACAAGCAGAAGCAGTACCGGCACGCCAACCAGACGGTGCGCGAGTTCCTGACCGGCCTCGGCTTCAACGAGCAGGAGATCACCTCCTACGGCGCGGTCGTCGGCGAGGAGCTGCTCGACAGCTTCGGCCACATCGGCTTCACCACCGGCTCGTTCCAGAACTTCGGGACCGGCGCGCGCAACGTCGACCGCGCCTCGGACCAGAACCTGATGACCTTCGGCGACACGCTGACCTGGATCAGGGGCACGCACACCTTCAAGTTCGGGGCCGACTTCGTCCGCAACCAGGCGCTCGACGACTTCGTCCGCAACCGCAACGACCCGCGCGGCTTCATCACCTACCCGAACAACTTTAGCGGCACGGCCGCGTTCCTGCTCGGGCTGCCGCCGACGACCGTCACCTACGTCCGCGACGTGCGCCCGACGATGGACGTCCACAACTGGGAGACCGGCTTCTTCGCCCAGGACGACTTCCGCGTCCACCCGAACCTGACGCTCCAGCTCGGCCTCCGCTACGAGGTCATCACGCCGTTCGTCGAGGCCAACGACCTCTTCATCAACTTCCTGCCGGACGCCCCGAACCCCAACGGCAACAAGGGCATCTTCGTCGTCCCGAGCCAGGAGACGCTCTCGCGCATTCACCCCGGGTTCGTCTCCTACGGCGCCATCACGGCCGAGGAGGCCGGCGTCGGCCGCGGCCTGATGAAGACCGACCGCGACAACTTCGCCCCGCGCCTCGGCCTCGCCTGGCGCGTGACCCCGAAGACGGTCATCCGCGGCGGCTACGGCTGGTTCTTCCCGACCTCCGCCGCGCAGGGGCAGCGCGACGCGATGAGCTCGAGCAACTTCAACCAGCGCATCACGAAGCGCAACACGGCGGGCCTGCCGGGCGGCATCAACCCGCGCGGCGAGACGCCGTTCAGCGGGGGCACGGTCCAGGTCCAGGGCCTCGCGGTCAACGCCATCCCGGCCGACCTCGCGACCCCGCGCATCGAGCAGTTCAACGCGACCCTCGAGCGCGAGCTGGGCTGGAAGACGGGCCTGCGCGTCTCCTACATGGGCAGCCGCATGCACGGCCTCATCGCCGGCATTGACCTGAACATGCTGCCGCCGAGTGACGTGCCCTTCGGCACGCGCGCCCTCAACGGCACGACCATCTGCAACCCGTTCGTCAACCAGAGCGACCCGGCCGACGTGGCCCGCGGCTTCATCGAATGCGTCGAGGGCCCGGCCGACCGCGCCCGCCGCCCCTTCCCGGCCTTCGGCGACTTCCTCGCCAGCTACGGCAACATCGGGCGGGGCAACTCGCACGCCCTCCAGGTCGAGGCCAACCGCCGCTTCTCGCGGGGGCTGACCTTCAACATCAGCTACACCCTGCTCGACCAGAAGAGCAGCGGCCTCGACGTCGGCGCCTCCAGCCTCGGCGGCCAGCTCTACAACCAGTTCAACCCCGAGCGTGACTACTCGCGCGACGCCTACGTCTCGCGCCACCGCGCCGTCTTCTACGGCACCTACGACCTGCCCTTCGGCCGCGGCCGCGCCTTCGGCAAGGAGATCCCGAAGGCCCTCGACGCCGTGGCGGGCGGCTGGCAGCTCTCCTGGAACGGCTTCGCCAAGTCGGGCACGAGCTTCACGCCGTACTACAACTGCGACAACTGCAGCCCGGTCTACCCCGGCAACCTCGCCAGCTCCTTCATCGACCCGCTGGGAGACTTCTCCGGGTCCGGCTCCAACGGGTTCCGCGCGACCGTCGTCTCCGGCGTGGACCCGTACCTCCGCGACCGCGACCGGTTCCTTAATCGGGCGGCCTTCGCGCCGCCGTCGGCCGGGGCCGACGTGCTCGACAACCCGGCCGCCGCGCCGCGCGGCTTCCTGACGGGGCCGGGGACGTGGGGCGCCAACCTCGGCGTCCGCAAGTCCTTCCGCTTCACCGAGACGGTCAGGCTGGAGGTCGGCGCCGACTTCAACAACGTCTTCAACCACCCGCTGCTGTCGCCGACGACGATCAGCACCTTCGCGCGCGTCGGCTCCTTCTCGGTGGATGTCGACCCGGCGACGGGCAGGCCCTTCGTCACCAACTTCATCGCCAACCCCCGCTTCGGCCTGACCGACGAGACCTTCAACCAGGAGGGCATCGAGAACCGCCGCCTGACCCGCATCAGGCTGCGCCTGACCTTCTAGCGTGGCCCCTTCGCCGGGAAGGAAAAGGGAGGGCGGCCGGGGGCCCGCGCCCCCTCCCTTTTCCTTCCCTTTTCTTCAGCAGGATATAAACTTGGCCCCGCTATGCCGAACGCCGCGTCGCGAGGGTTTACACAGAGGATGAGAAGCGCAGCCCCACCCAGACAGGCTTACACGCGCAAGCCCAACCTGTCGGAGGTGAAGGCCGCCGGGCACGACGTGCTCCGCACGGTCAACCGCCGCATCCTCCTCAACATCCTCTCGGAGCGCCAGCCGATCTCGCGCGCCGACATCGCGAAGATCAGCGGGCTCAACAAGGCGACCGTCTCGACCATCACGGGCGAGCTGCTCCGCGACAACTTCATCGTCGAGGAGGGCTTGGGCCGCACGACCCCCATCGGCGGCAAGCCCCCCACGCCGCTGCGCATCAACGAACTGCGCTACGGCCTCTTCGGCCTCGACATCCGCGCCGACGAAACCATCCTCGCGCTCTCCGACTTCCAGAGCCGGCTGGTCGCGCGCAAGAGCTACGAGACCGGCGCCGACCCGCGCGCCTTCCTCCGGGAGATCGGGGCGGAGATCACGCGCCTGCGCGCCGAGCACCGGCAGTTCGTCGAGATCGCCGGCGTCGGCGTCAGCCTTCCCGGCCTCGTGGACAACCCCTCGGGCCGTTTCATCTCCTCGGTCGTCCTCCCCTGGCGCGACGTCCCCGTGGTCGCATGGCTCGGCGAGGCCACGCGCCTGCCCGTCCACATCGACAACTCCGCGCGCTGCGCCGCGCTGGCCGAAATCTGGCACAGCAAGGCGGCCTACGCGCACGTCCGCAACCTCCTCTACGTGAGCGTCAGCAGCGGCCTGGCCTGCGGTGTCGTCATCGACGGCTCGCTCTACCGCGGCGGGACGAACACGGCCGGGCAGTTCGGCCACGTCCCCCTCGACATGAACGGGCCCGAGTGCCGCTGCGGCCTGCGCGGCTGCTGGGACCTCTACGCCTCGGACAACGCGACGGTGGCGCGCTACCGCGCGATGCCGGACGCGACCGCCAGGCGCGGCGTCACGATGCGCCGCATAGTCGAGCTGGTCGAGTCGGGCGACCCGGCGGCGACCGAGGCCGTGCGCGAGACGGCGCGCTACCTCGGCATAGGCATCACGGGACTCGTCAACGGTCTCGACCCGGAGGTGGTGGTCGTCGGCGGCGAGATCACGAAGGCGTGGGGGCACGTCGAGCCGATCATCGCGCAGGAGATGCGGCGCAATATGCTGGGCGTCGGCGAGGGCGGGCGCGACATACCCCTGCGCCGCTCGACCTTCGACGTGCGCCCGAGCCTGAAGGGGGCGCTGACGCTCGTCCTGAGCGGCTTGCTCTCCGTCCCGCACGTCGGGTGAGGCGCGGCCGCGCCGGTGCGACCTCCGAGTAGAAACATGCCGGACACTGCGGAAAACCTGAGGGCGCGTCTCGACGGGGGGCTCGTCCCGGCCGTCCCCGTCACGCTCGACGGCGCGGGGCGCCTCCACGCCCGTGCGCACGACTCCTACCTGCGCCACATGAGCGAGCAGCCCCTGGCGGGCGTCGCCGTCTGGGCGCACACCGGGCGGGGGCTGATGCTCGACCGCCAGACCGCGGACGTGGTGCTGCGCGACTGGCGCGCCGCACTCCCGGGCAAGGTCGTAGTCGCCGGCGCGGGCGCGCCCGCCTCGGCGAGCCCCGCGGAAGCGACCGGACGCTCCGTCGAGATGGCCGAGCGCGCGGCGCGACTCGGCGCCGACGCCGTCCTCGCCTACGCGCCCACGTGGCTGTGCGGCCGCGACGAGCGCGACCGGCTCATCGGCGAGCACCACCGGCGGCTGGCCGCGGTCGGGCTCCCCCTTGTGCTCTTCTACCTCTACGATGAGGCGGGCGGCATCAGCTACCCGCCGGCCGTCCTCGACGAACTGCTCTCGATGCCCGAGGTCATCGGCATCAAGATGGCGACGCTCGACAGCGTGATGACCTACCAGGACGTGTCGCGCCGGCTCGCCGAACGGCATCCGGAGCGGTTGCTCATCACGGGCGAGGATCGCTTCCTCGGCTACAGCCTGATGCGCGGGGCGCGTGCCGCCCTCATCGGCATGGGCGCCGCCTGCTCGCGCATGCAGGCCGAACTCGTCCGCGCGGCTGTCGAGGGGGACGCGCGCCGCTTCCTCACGCTCTCGCGCCGGGCCGACATGCTGGCCGAGGCGACCTTCACCCGCCCGCTGGAGGGCTACATCAAGCGGATGCTCTGGGTGCTCGTGCATCAGGGCGTAATCCCGACTGATGCGGCGAACGACCCGTGGGGGCCGGAGCTGCCGCGGGAAGAGTGCGAAGAGGTGAGGCGCGTCGTGGCCGCCTTAGAGGCCGAGGGAAAGTAATGCTTTTAGAGAAACTGATCGACGGCGCCGACCTCAGTCCGGCGCTCGCCTCAAGGCTCGCGGAAGACTACGGGCGGCTGGCGGAGAGGGGGTTGCCCCCGCGGCTCGAAGAGTACGTGCTCGAACGCTACCGCCTCGACCTCGCGAGCGAGTACGGCGGCATCGCCGTCAAGAACCCCTTCGGCAAGGCGTCGGGGCAGCTCTCCTTAAACATCAAGCAGGTGCGCGCCGACGCGGACGCCGGCCTCGGCTTCGTGGTGCTGAAGACGATCATCGCCGAGGACGCGGTCGGCGGCCAGTCGATGAGCGCGTGGGCCATCCCAGAGACCCGCATGAAGGTCGAGCCCGCCCGCGGCGCCGACGCCGCCGAGGGGTGGACGGTCACCTGGAAGGGGCGCGGCTGGTCCGACAGCTTCGACGCCTACCTCAAGCTCTTCGCCGAGTCGCTGGCGGCCGGCAACGAGACGGGGATGCTCGTCGTCCCCTCCTGCAAGTACCACCTCCCGCGGCCGGAGGAGGGCGAGTGGCGCCTCGGCGAGTACGAGCACACGACGCGGCGGCTGCTCGACGTGTGGGAGACGCGCCGCGCCGCGGGCGGCGTGATGCCCGTCGAGAAGGACTTCAGCCCGACGCTGGCCGGCGACGACCGCTCGGCGCAGGTCGAGACCATCGAGCGCTGGATGTCTTCGGTGACGAGACACATGCGCGAGGCCGCGCGCCCGCGCCCCGTGAGCGTCGGCCTCAAGCTCTTCAACGCCATGTTTGACGGGGGCTTCCAGATCGACATGCTGCGCCTCGTCAACGAGCGCTGCGGCGCCGACGGACGGCCTGACTTCATCGTCTACGCCAACCGGCTCTTCGACCCCGAGCGCGAGTTCGAGGGCAAGCGCGGCGTCGCCTACGGCGGGCCCGACCTCTCGGCGCGTAACCTGCGCGTGCTCGCGCGGCTGCGCGCGCTGGAGCAGCGCGGCGAGGTGCCGCGCTGCCCGTTCCCCATGAGCGCCACCGGCGACATCGGCTCGGGGCGCATGGCCGCCGAGTACCTGCTCCGGGGCGCGAGCACCTTCCAGATGCACACCTTCTTCCAGCTCCCGAACGACCAGTACAGGATGAGCCGCGGGGGCAGGACGGAGCGCGCGCTGCACGAACTCTACTTCAACCCCGAGCGGGGACTGCTGGCCTGCCTGCTGCGGCTGAGGCGCGCGCTCGACTGGCCCGAGGACTGGAACGTCAGGCGCATGGCCGACTTCTGCGCCGACCCCGCCAACGGGCTGTGGGCCGCGGCCGAGCCGGCGGCCGTCCCCGCGTGACTGGCGCGTGACCTGCGCGCGCGCCGCCGGCCTGAAGAGTTTTTAGTAACGTCCCACCGAAAGAGCACAGGGCGGAGCCGCGCGCGGAGGGCGCCGGCGCCCGCCGAGGGAAGCGGAATGCGTTCAGCGATACACGCAATAGACTACGTGGTGCTGGCGGGGTACCTGTGACTGACGGCGGGCGCCGCCAGCGGGGGCGGGCGCTCCAGAGGGGGTCAGCTTGAGGCTCGGAGAGAAAATGAGAGTGCTCGGCGCGCTGCTGGCGCTCGGCTTACTGTCCCAGAACTTTGTGCTCGCCCGCCAGCCCGCGCGCGTGTGGGCCGTGGGCGACGGCGAGAAGGTCGAGAGGGACGACCTGAGGAACCGTAATCGCGCCTCGAACTCGGCCTGGGACGGGCGGAGGATAAAAGTCTTCGGCGCGCGCAACGAGGTCATCGCCTTTCAGGTAGTCGTCGAGGCCGGCGCCGGCGGCATCGGCGCGCTGTCGGTCGCGCTGCCGGAACTCAGACGGCGCGGGGGCGGCGCGAGCATCCGTTACGCGCGCCCGGCCGCTGACCCGACCGTCTACATCGGCCGCCCCATCCAGCTCTTCTCCGTCAACTACATGAACGTCACGGAGACGACGCGCGCCAACTGGGTCTGGCGCCCCGGCTCGCCCGCCGCGCCCGCCGACACGAAGGGCTGGAAGCCCGTCCAGCTCGTGCCCGAGAACGCGAAGGCGGGCCGGGGCGGCTTCCCCTTGACGGTCGCGCCGAACCAGAACCAGGCGGTCTGGGTCGAAATCTACACGGCGCGCGACCTGCCCGCGGGCGTCTACGAGGGTCGCGTCGAGGTGACGGCGGACGGGCGCAGGCGGACGCTCCCCGTCGAGATGGAACTGTTCGACTTCACTTTGCCGGACGAGAACAGCATGCACGCGATGGTCTACTACGAGCCGACGCAGCCGCAGCAGTACCAGGGCCGCGACCTCGACCGGGAGTACCACCGGTTCGCGCACCGCCACCGCGTCGAGCTCGTCCACGCCTACAACGTCGCGTCCGCGCGCGCCGCGCGGGGACGCTTCACGGGCGAGGACTTCACGCGCGCGCGCGGCTACGAGGGGCCGGGCGAACGGGTGGGCAACCGCGTCATCCCGCGCAGCTTCTACGGCCCCGGCAAGGACTTCGACGAGCGCGAGAGCGCCTGGCGACACTCCGACGAGTGGATGACGTTCCTGCGCGAGAACTTCCCCGCGGCGCTCACCTTCCTCTACGTGCCAGACGAGCCGGGCCCGTCAGAGTACGACTACATCCGCCGCCTCGGAGATAACGTCCACTCGAACCCCGGGCCGGGCAAGGCGCTCCCCCTCCTCGTCACCAAGCGCTACACGAAGGAGCTCGAAGACGCCATCGACATCTGGGACTCGGGGCCGCTGGGGTTCGAAGTCGAGCGCGCGCGGACGGAACGTGCCCGCGGCCGCAAGTACTGGATTTATAACGGCGGGCGTCCGGCCGCAGGTGCCATCGTCATCGACGCGCCGGCCACGGACTCCCGCGCGACCATCTGGGCCTGCTTCAAGCACGACGTCGAGGTCTACTTCTACTGGCACGGCGTCCACTGGAAGCACAACGGCCAGAAGCAGGGCGTGCGCGAGCAGAACGTCTGGGCCAACCCCATCACCTTCGACAACCGCGGCCAGCCGCGCAAGCCCGTCGACAGCCAGGGCTGGATCAACGGCGACGGCGTGCTCATGTACCCCGGCGAAGACCGCCTTCACCCTTCGGAGGACCGCGGCGTGCCCGGCCCCGTCTCGACCGTGCAGCTCGCGAACTTCCGCCGCGGCCTTCAGGACCACCAGTACCTGACGCTCGCGCGCCGGCTCGGCCTGAAAGCCGAGGTCGAGGCCGGCCTGCGCGCCGTCGTCCCCAGGGTCTTTTCGGAAGTGCCGCGCGGCGGGGCCGTCGCCTTCGCCGAGACGGGGGACGCCTTCGAGTCGGTTCGTTACAGACTTGCCCGCGCCATCGCGCGCGCGGAGCGGGACGACAGCCCACGCCCGCGCCCCTCACGTGGAAAGCGTCGGGGCCACTGAACATCCCGACCCGAGACGCATGGGAGGATAAGAGAATGAGATACTTCGTCGCCAGCTTGTTCCTCGCCGCCTGCTTCGCCCTGTCCGGCACCGCCGACAGCGCACAGGCGGCCACCTACCAGGTCGGCCCCTCGCGCACCTACACGAAGCTACAGGACGTGGCGCCGCTGCTCGCGCCCGGCGACCTCGTCGAGGTGGACGGGGGCGCCACCTACCCGGGCGACGTGATCTTCACGCGGCCGGGCGCGCCCACGAACAAGATCACCATCCGCGGCCTGCGCGTGAACGGGCAGCGCCCCGTCCTCTCGGGCGGGACGAACACGGTCGAGTTCCGCCTCTCGAACCACTACGTCTTCGAGGGCTTCGACGTGACGGGCGGCACCTCCCGCGGCATCTACCATCACGCGCACGACATCACCGTCCGCGACACGGTCGTCCGCGACTGCCCCGCGCACGGCATCCTCGGCGCCGACAACGACTCCGGCTCGCTCACGCTCGAATACGTCGAGGTCTACAACTGCGGCAACGGCACGGGGCAGCACCCGGTCTACATGGCGACCGACGAGTTCAAGTACCCCGGCGCGGTCTTCCGCATGCAGTACTGCTACCTGCACGACCAGCGCGGCGGCAACAACGTCAAGAGCCGCGCCGAGCGCAACGAGATTTACTACAACTGGATTTCGGGCGGCTTCTACGGCGAGATAGAACTCATCGGCCCCGACCCGAAGGGCAACCGCAACGTCTCGACCGACACCAAGCGCGAGGACTCGGACGTGGTCGGCAACGTCTTCCAGCACAAGGCGACGCAGGGGACGCGCATGGTGCGCGTCGGCAGCGACGGCACCGGCGAGACGAAGGGGCGCTACCGCTTCGTCAACAACACCTTCATCCTCCGGCAGGGGCAGGTCAGCCCGGCCTTTGAAATCTTCGAGGGCATCGACAGCCTCGAAGTCCACAACAACGTCTTCTACCGCCCGGGCAACGAGCCCATCGACAAGGTCGTGCTGGAGACGCGCGTGCGCTGGGTGGCGGGGCGCGTGAGCGTCGGCACCAACAACTGGCTCCCCGTGGGCTCGGCGATGATTCCGGCCGACTGGACGAACACCGTCTTCGGCACCAACCCGGGCTTCGCTAATCTGACAACGCTCGACCTGCGGCCTGCGGCCGGCAGCGCGCTCATCGGCGCCGGGAACAACGCGCCGGCGAGCCCGGCCGGCCACCCGTTCATCAACCCCCTCTGGCCACCCGCCTTCCACCCGCCGCTGCACACGCTGCAAGCAGTGGGCACGGCCGCGGCGCGCCCCTCGGACGGGCTTATTGACATCGGCGCTTACGAGTACACGCCGTGAGGATGGTTTAGAGGATGATGAAGCTGGCCTTCTCAACCCTCGGCTGCCCCGACTGGGAGCTGGAAGACGTGGCGCGGGCGGCGCGCGCATATGGCTACGCCGCCGTCGAATTGCGCGCGCTCGGCGGCGGGCTGGACTTGTTGGCCCGCCCCGAGTTCCAGTCCGGAGAGGTCACGCGCACGCGCGACCGGCTCGCCGGTCAGGGTCTCGAGGTCTGCTGTGTTGACACCTCCTGCGCCTTCGACGCGGTGGACGAGTCGGAGAGGCGGAAACAGATCGGGCTGGCCGGGCGCTACTCCGAACTCGCGGCGGCGCTCGGCGCCCCACTCATCCGCGTCTTCCCCGACAAGGTGCCCGAGGGCGCCACGTTCGAGGAGACGCGCGACCGCATTAGCGACTCGCTGCGCGTGGTGGCGCGGCTCGCGCCTCGCGGCGTCCGCGTCGGGCTGGAGACGCACGGCGACTTCGCCGGCGGCGCCGTGACCGCCGACATCATACGCAGGGCCGACCACCCGAACCTCTGCATCATCTGGGACGCGGCCAACACGTTCGCGTCGGGCGAAGAGGTGGAGGAGTCGGCTGCGGCCGTCGCCCCCTTCCTCGCGCACGTGCACCTGCGCGACGCGCGGCCGATGGGCAAGGAGCACTGGACGCCCGTGCTCGCCGGACGCGGCCTCGTTCCCTTCGGACGGGTCGTGGCCGCGCTCGGCGAACTCGGCTACCGTGGCTACGTGAGCTTCGAGTTCGAGAAGTACTGGCACCCGGAGATAGAGGAGCCGGAGGTGTCGCTGCCGGACTTCGCGGCGGCGATGCGCGGCCTCCTGGGAGGGCGGCCGTGCGCGGCCTGAGTGCGCGCGGCGGGTGTCGGAGGTGAGTGTTCGGAATGTCTGAAGAGCGAATCGAGACGGATGGAGACGCGGGCGTGAACGCGGGCGCGCGCCCGCGCATACTCGTGCTGACGAGCGACGCGCTGTTCCCGCACTTCTTCCCCCGACACGTCCTCGCGCGGCTGGGGGAGGTGGGCGAGTGGGAGCACTTCGACGGGCGCGAAGACTCGGCGGGGCTCCGCGCGCGGCTCGCGCGCGCCGACGCCCTCATGACGACCTGGCACTCGCCCTTCCTGCGGATGGAGATGCTGGGAGAGGCACGCCGCGTGCGGATGATCGCGCACTGCGGCGGCGAGCTGAAGGCGCGGATGGAGCCTGAGGTCGTCGGGACGCTCACGGTGGCGAACGCGCCCGGCCCGATGGCCGCGCCGGTCGCGGAGATGGCGCTGGCGATGGTGCTGACGCTCGTCCGGCGTCTGCCCGACTACGACCGCGAGATGCGCGCCGGGGCGGTGCGGACGAACGAGGTGGTGAGCCGGGGTGAGACCGTGCGCGGCCGCCGCCTCGGCGTCGTGGGCTTCGGCCGCATCGGGCGCGCCTTCGCGCGCATGGTCGCGCCGCTCGGGGCGGAGCTGTACGTCTCAGACCCTTACTGTTCGGAAGAGACGGCCGCGGAGCACGGCGCGAAGAAGGTAGGCGCGGAAGAACTCCTACGCGAGTCGAGCGTCGTCGTGCTCGCGGCGGGGCTGACGGACGAGACGCGCCACATGCTGGACGCGCGCAGGCTGGCGCTGATGCCCGACGGCGCATACCTCGTCAACGTCGGGCGCGGCGGACTGATCGAGACGGAGGCGCTCTTGGCCGAGTTGCGCTCGGGAAGGATTTCGGCGGCGCTCGACGTGACCGACCCCCTTGAGCCGCTCCCGCCCGACCACGAGCTGCGACGCCTGCCGAACGTCCTGCTGACGCCGCACGTCGCGGCCGGCGGCATCGAGATGCGCCACGCGCTCGGCGAGACGGCCGCCGATGAGGTCGCGCGCTTCTTCCGCGGCGAGCGACTCGAAAACGTCGTCACGCCCGAGATGCTGGCGCGGATGACTTGAGGCGCGCGCCGCGCGGCGGCCGGCGCGCCGCGTTGATTCGATCATGGTAAAAGCAAAAGAAGAGGCGGGCGTCGCCCCGCTGAGAATCGAGCGCGTCGCGCTGCACTGGCGCGCGCTCGCCGAGACGCTCATCCCGCTCGCGCTCGGCGAGGATGAGATCGACGCCCCGCGCTTCTACGAGCGCCTGCGCGGGGTGCCGGGCGAGGCGTTCGCGAGGGCCGGGCTTGAAGGCGCGCTGTGGGACGCGCACGCGCGGACGTTGGGCGTGCCGCTCCGCGCGGCCCTCGGCGCGCGGCCCCGGCCCGTGCCTTCGGGGCTCGCCGTCGGCATCTACGACACGGTCGAAGAGCTTGTCGAGCGCGTCGGTCGCTACCTCGCCGAAGGCTACAGGCGGGTCAAGATAAAGATACAACCGGGGTGGGACGTGGCGCCGGTCGAGGCCGTCAGCGCGGGCTTCCCCGGCGTGCCGCTGATGGTGGACGCCAACGCCGCCTACACGCTCGCGGACGCTGAGGTCTTCCGCCGCCTTGACGCGTACGGGCTGATGATGTTCGAGCAGCCCCTGGCGCGCAGCGCGCACGCCGACTCCGCGGAGTTGCAGCGGCAGTTGAAGACGCCCATCTGCGCCGACGAGTCGGCCGACTCGCTCGCCGACGTCGAGGAGATCATCAGGCTGGGCGCGGCGCGCATCGTCAACATCAAGATTCAGCGCGTCGGGGGCTTGAGCGAGGCGCGCCTGATGCTCGGGCGTGTGCGCGCGGCGGGTCTCGGCTGCTGGCTGGGGACGATGCCGGAGCTGGGCGTCGCCTCGGCGCAGGGGCTCCACCTCGCCGCGCTCGAAGGCTTCGACTACCCGACCGACATCGAAGCCTCCGCGCGCTGGTTCGTGGACGACCTCATCGAGCCGCAGATAACAATCGACCGTGAGGGCTTCATCAGCCCGCCTCCGGGTGCGGGGACGGGCTACGAGGTCTCGCGCGAAAAGGTTCGCGCTTACGCCGTGGACTCCAGCGAGTTCGCGCGCTGAAGGCTCGCGGCGGTCGGATCCGTTTACGGGGAAGTTGACCGAAGGGAAACGCAGAGGGGTCTTATGAAGGGAACAGTCTCATACGGAATTTCTATAGCCCTGCGGTTGGCGGCGCTCTTCGCGTCCGTGCTCGCTTTCGCGGCCGGGGCGCGCGCGCAGTCAGACAAATCGCCGCGCGTCTGGGAGGCGCCGCTCTCGATACCGACCTACGAGCTGGGCGCGCCCGACCCGAACCCGGCGCTCCTGGACTGGCAGCGGCGGAAGTGGCGCCCCGTCTACCCCTACCCGATGCAGGACACGCTAACGGCGAGGCGCGTGGACAAGAGTTACAAGGCCGTCTACCTGGAGAACGAGTACCTGAAGGTGACGGTGCTGCCCGAGCTGGGCGGGCACGTCTACGCCATCTTCGACAAGACGGCGAACCGCGACGTGCTCTACACGAACCACGTCGTCAAGTACGCGATGGTCGCCATCCGCGGCGCGTGGGTCTCGGGCGGCATCGAGTGGAACTTCCCCGACGGCCACACGCTCACCACCGTCTCGCCCATCGATTACGCGACGCGGATGGAGGCGGACGGCAGCGCCGCGGTCGTCGTCGGCGACACAGAGCGCGTGCAGCGCATGTCGTGGTCTATCGTCTGCCGGCTGCGGCCGGGCAGCAAGGCGCTCGAAACCGAGGTCACGCTCAACAACCGGCGCGAGACGCCGGGGCGCTACTGGTACTGGTCAACGGCCGCCGCGCCCGCGACCGACGACATGCGCTTCGTCTACCCGATGCGCGAGACCTACCCGCACGCCTTCTGGCCCGTCTATTCCTTCCCCAAAGAGAAGGGCGTTGACATCGGCACCTACCGCGAGGTGAAGAACGAGCTGTCGCTCTTCGCGCGCAACTCCAAGCGCGACTTCTTCGGCGTCTACTACGAGAAGTCCGACTGGGGTATCGTCCACGTCGCCGACCACAAGGAGCTGCCGGGCAAGAAGACCTGGACGTGGGGCACGGACGAGAGCGGCCGCATCTGGGTCGATAAGTTGACGGACTCGGACGGCCAGTACGTCGAGTTCCAGGCCGGCCGCTTCGAGACGCAGATGGAGCACGAATTTCTGGCCCCGCACCGCGTCGAGCGCTTCACCGAATACTGGTTCCCCGTCAACCGCATGGGCGGCGGTTTCGACGAGGCGACGCGCGACGCCGCCGTCAACGTCAACGTCGAGGGCGCACGCTCCAGCGTCATGCTCAACTCAAATGCGAAGTTCGACGACGCGGAACTCACGGTCGAGAGCGCGGGCCGACGCCTCCACTCGGACAGCGTTGACCTCGACCCGGCGAAGACGCACACGGCTTCATTCAACATCCCGGCCGACGCCGCGGGCCGCCCGCTCGTCGTCACGCTGAAGGCGAAGGACGGCCGGCAGTTACTTCGCTACAGCACGGACGCGCCCGCGGACGGCAACGCCGACTTCAAGCCGGCCACGCGCCCCGTGCCCGACCCGAAGGCCCCGGCGAGCGCCGAGCAGGCGTACGTCGAGGGGCTGGCCGCCGACAAGAAGAGCAACGAGCGCGTGGCGCGCGCCGCCTTCCACGAGGCGCTCAAACGCGACGCGGGCTTTGCGCCCGCCCACACGGCGCTCGGGCTCTCCTTCTACCGCAGCGGCGAGTACGAGCGTGCGTCCGGGCACCTTGAGGCGGCGCTGCGCCGCAACAAGGACGCGGGCGACGCACACTACTACCTCGGCCTCGTGCGCCGCGCGCAGGGGCGCAACGTCGAGGCGGCCGAGCAGTTGATGTGGGCCGTGCGCACGGGGCACCGCGAGTCGGTCGCGCGCTACGTGCTCGGCGAGATGGCGCTGGCCGCGGGCGACACGGCCGGCGCGCTCGAACACTTGCAGCAGTCTGTGATACTCGACCCGCGCGACCTCAAGGCGCGCACGGCGCTCGCGCTGGCCGAGCGCCTGTCGGGTCGCCTTGAGTCGGCGCAGCAGCGCGTCGACGCCGTCGTCTGGGACTCACCGCTCGACTACTTCGCGCTCGCCGAGCAGTACGAGATTCACCGCGCGCGCGGCAACGACGCGAAGGCCGACGGCGCGCGAGGGCAGTTGTGGCGCCTGCTCTCGCGCGAGCCCGACTCAGTTCTCGAACTCGCCTTCGACTATCTCGCGGCCGGGCGGTTGCAGGAAGGACGCGCCGTGCTCGAAGAGGGGATCAGGCGCGCGGGAGCGCAGGGGCGGCAGGCGTTCCCCATGCTCCACTACGCGCTCGGCTACTTCCACGAGAAGGCGGGCGACGCGGCGCGCGCGCGGGAGCAGTACGTGCTCGGGGCGAAGGGCGACACCGCCTTCGTCTTCCCGCACCGCGTCGAGGAGCTGGCGGTGCTGCGCGCGGCCGCGGCGGCGAACCCTTCGGACGGGCGCGCGGCCTACTACCTCGGCAACGCCCTCGCCTCGAAGGAGCGCGGCGAGGAGGCGCTGACCGCGTGGCGCGAGGCGGTCAGGCTCGACCCGTCGAACGGCGTCGCCCACCGCAACCTCGCGCGCGCCCTCTGGCTCGCCGCCGGCAAGAAGGACGAGGCGGCGGCCGAGTACGAGCGCGCTATTGCCGCCGCTGCGGAAGACTTCCACCTCTACGTCGAGCTCGACCGGCTGCTCGCCGACATGAACGCGACGCCGCGCCGCATCCGTCTGCTCGAAGGCGCGCCCGAGGTCGTGCGTCAGCGCTCCCCGGTCGTGCAGGCGACGGCCGCCGCCTACGTCGAGGCCGGGCGGTTCGGCGACGCGGCGGCGCTGCTCGAACGCACGCAGTTCACGTCGGGCGAGGGCGAGTTCGCCGCGCTCGGCCTCTTCCGCAGGGCGCACACGGGGCTGGCGCGCGAGCACCAGCGCGCGGGGCGCCACGCCGAGGCCGCCCGCGAATTCCTGCGCGCCACCGAGTACCCGAAGAATCTCGGCGCGGGCGCGCCCTCGATGCAGTCGCAGGCGCGCGAGTACGTCGCCGCTGCCCGTGAGTTCGAGGCCGCTGGCGTGCGCGAGGAGGCTGAAAGGCTCTGGCGACGCGCCGCCGACGAGCCGCTCAACTCGCCGACGCAGCCGAGCGAGCCGTGGTCGGAGCATTATTACTTCAAGGCGGTCGCGCTCGAACGCGTGGGCCGGCGCGAGGAGGCGCGTGCGCTCTACCAGCGGCTCGCAAACCTCAACGACGAGGCGCGGATGCTGGAGGCGGAACCGGCGCCGCCCGAGGGCGCGATCCGGTACGTCCTGGCGGGCGCGGGTCTCAAGGCGCTCGGCCGCGCGGCCGAGGCGCGCGCCGCGTTTGAGCGCGCGCTCAAGATAGACCCGCAAAGCGAACTGGCGAAGTCACAACTGTCGGAGCTGTCCGCGCCTTCGCGCGGCCGCAACCGTAGCGGCGGCGGGCGCTGACCCTTTGGCGGTGAGGAACCGAATGGCCGTCGAAGTCTTGCAGACGCTGCGCGACCTGATCGCTATCCCGAGCGTCAACCCGATGCGACCGTGCCCGGGCGAGGCGGTCGAGCGTGAGGTCGCCGACTACATCGAGTCCGTGCTGCGTCGCGCCGGCATCGACTGTGAGCGGCAGACGGTCTTCGAGGGGCGGGAGAACGTCGTCGGCGTCCTGCAAGCGAGCGGCTCCGGCGAAGGCTCGCGCCGCGGCCTGATGTTCAACTCGCACATGGACACGGTGCCGGTCGCCAACATGTCCATTGACCCGTTCGACCCCGTCGTACGCGACGGCCGCGTCTACGGGCGGGGCGCGTGCGACGCCAAAGGCCCCATCGCCGCGATGCTCGCCGCCGTCACCGCCTACGCCGGGAGGCGCGCGCGCCCCGCCACGGTCGTCTTCGCCGCGATGGCCGACGAGGAGTTCGCCTTCTCCGGCGCCTGGAAGCTCGTCGAGCGCGAGTGGCCCGTGGGCGCGTGCGTCGTGGGTGAGCCGACACGGCTCGCGCTCGGCGCGCCGTCGCTCAACGTCGGGCGCGTCGCGGGCGGGCAGTCGGTCAACGTCGTGCCCGACCTCTGCGAGTTAGAGATGGAGCGTCGCCTGCTGCCGGGTGAGGACGGCCGCGCGGCCGTGCGCGACTGTGAGGAGCGCGTGCGCGCCGGGGCGGGGGAAGGCGTCGAGCTTGAGTTCGAGGAGCCTTACCTCGTGGACCCCGCGCTCGACACGCCGCCCGGGGCCGCGGTCGCGTCGGCCGTCCGCCGCGCGCACCTCGAAGAGTTCGGCGCGGAGTGCGAGGTCGGCGGCGCGCACTACGGGACGGACGGGAGCAAGCTGGCGCGCGCCGGGATCGAGACGGTCGTCTGCGGGCCGGGCGACGTGGCGCAGGCGCACACGAAGGACGAGTACGTCGAGGTCGAGCAGCTGGAGCGCGCCGTCCGACTCTACTCGCGCGTCATCGACATCTGGCCGGGCGCCGCCTGACGTTCCGCCACGGATGAGAAGATGAGACTCCCCACGCGAATCCGGCGGCTGGCCGCGTCGGCCGCCGCGCTCCTTTGCGCGGCCGGTGCGGCGGTGTCACAGGCGCGCAAGCCGACGCCGCCGACCTACGAAGTCCTGCGCGCGTCGTCGCCGATAAAGGTTGACGGCCGGCTGGACGAGGCGGCGTGGGGTGCGGCGAAGCCGGTGGGGCCTTTCGTGCGGAACCGCGACGGCGCGGCCGCGCCCGTCGAGACCGAGGCGAAGGTGCTTTACGACGAGCGCTTCCTCTACTTCTCCTTCCGCGTCGGGGACGAGAACGTCTGGGCCACGATGCGCCGGCGCGACCAGCACCTCTGGCACGAGGAGGTCGTGGAGGTCTTCCTCCAGGCCGACCCGCGCGTGCCCAACTACATCGAGCTTGAGGTGAATCCGTTGGGGACGCTGCTCGACATCTACCTGCTCGACCGCCGCAAGAACTTGCCCTACGAGAGCTGGAACAGCGCCGGCGTGCGGTGGGCGGTGCGCGTCGAGGGGAAGGTGGACGGGCGGCCGGGCGACCGCGGATGGACGTGCGAAATCGCGCTGCCGCTCGAAGACGTGGCGACGGCGCCGCACCTGCCGCCGCGCCCCGGCGACCGCTGGCGCATGAACCTCTACCGCGTCGAGAGCAGGCCCGAGCCGCTGTGGCTGGCCTGGTCGCCGACGTTGGAGGGCGACTTCCACGTCCCCCCGATGTTCGGCGAGATAATCTTCAGCGGCCGGGCGGTGCCGTAAACGACGTGCGGCCCGCCGGGGGCCGCGGAGGGTGATGATGAAGAACAGGCTGTGGCTGATCTACTCGCTGGTGACGACGGCGTTCTGGGGCGTGTGGGGCGCGCTCATCGAGCTGCCCGAGAAGGCGGGCTTCCCCGCCACGCTCAGCTACGCGGTGTGGGCGCTGACGATGATCCCGCCCGCGCTGGTGGCCTTGAAGATCGTCGGGTGGAAGCTCGAGCGCGACCGCCGCTCAATCGTCCTCGGCCTGCTCATCGGACTGCTCGGCGCGGGCGGGCAGATCGTACTCTTTCAGGCGCTGCGCGTGGGGCCGGCCTACCTCATCTTCCCCATCATCTCGCTCTCGCCCGTGGTGACGATTCTGATGTCCTGGCTGCTCCTGAAGGAGCGGACGAGTCGCCGCGGGTGGGTGGGCATCTGCGCGGCGCTCCTGGCGATACCGCTGCTCTCGTACTCCGGGAACCGTCAGGAGGCGGCCGGCGCCCTCTGGCTCGTGCTGGCGCTGCTCGTCTTCCTCGCGTGGGGCGTCCAGGCGTGGGCGCTGAAGTTCGCCAACGAGACGATGAAGGCCGAGAGCATCTTCTTCTACATGACGGTCTCGGGCATCCTCGTCGTCCCGGCGGCGCTCCTGATGACAGACTTCGGCCAGGCCATCAACTGGGGGCCGCGCGGGCCGTATCTCGCGGCCGTCATCCAGAGTCTGAACTCCGTCGGCGCGCTCTGTCTCGTCTACGCCTTCCGCTACGGCAAGGCGATCATCGTCAGCCCGCTGACGAACGCCGTCGCCCCCGTCATCACCATCATCATCTCGCTCGCCATCTACAGCGTCGTGCCGCACCCTCTGGTCACGGCGGGGATGGTGCTGGCGATCCTCTCGACCCTCGTGCTCGCGCTCGAAGGCGAGGAGGCCGGCGAGGCGCCGCGCGCCGAGGCGACCGTGACCTGAGGCACTAGCCCCCATCTAACTACGGCACCGACCTACGCTCCCGCGTCCAGCGCCCGCGCGTAAAGTCCGGGAATTTAACGGGGCTGGAGCCTTTAGCGACGGAGATTTCACTCAACGGCCCGGGCGCGCTCCAGGCGGCCGCGTCATAAACGTCCATGTCCGGCACGAGTCCCTGCCGCATACATTCGATCAGCCGGTAGCACATTAAATAATCCATGCCGCCGTGCCCGCCGAGACGCCGCGCCGTCTCACCCTCTTTGCGCCAGAGTTCGTGCTCGTACCTGGCCTTGAACTTATCCGTGTTCTGCCAGGCGTGCCTGCCCTCCTGCCCTTCAATAAATACGCGCGAGGGGTAGTCGCGAAAGATGCCTTTCGTCCCCTGAATCAGGTTGATGCGGTCGTAGGGGCGGGGCGTACTGACGTTGTGCTGCAGCATGATCGAACGCCCCTTGGCGGTTTTGACGAGGGACGTGTTGTAGTCGCCGCACTTGTACACCTCCTTCTGACGCGGGTCGTCGGCCGCGAGGTGTTCCTTCCGGTAGGCTTCAAGCCCCCAGTGCCCCGAACTCATCGCGACGAGATAGTCGAACTTGTCGCCGCGGTTGATGTTCATGTAGTTGGCCAGCGGGCCCAACCCGTGGGTCGGGTA
Organism: Acidobacteriota bacterium; assembly: GCA_020200135.1. Classification (GTDB taxonomy): domain Bacteria; phylum Acidobacteriota; class Blastocatellia; order Pyrinomonadales; family Pyrinomonadaceae; genus QHXN01. The sequence continues at coordinate 79,542 of JAIVJI010000074.1, forward strand.
GAGGTTGCTGTCGCGTAAGGTGTGATGACGCCGGCGCCACAGGCCCTCGTCGCGCGTCTCGAACAGGATGTGGCGCAGGTCATGATTATAGGCGCATTCCCCGTGTATCAGTTCGCCCAGGAGTCCGGCGCGGATCATGTTTAAGACCAGCAGCTCGTCGTAGTCGTAGCAGCAGTTCTCCATGATGATGCAGTGCCGCCGCGTCCGCTCCGAAGTCTCGACCAGCTTCCAGCAATCTTCGATCGTGTAGGCGGCCGGGACTTCCGTGCCGACATGCTTGCCCGCGTTCATCGCGGCCAGCGACTGCGGCACATGCCACTCCCAGGGCGTTGCGATGTAGACGAAGTCGACGTCGTCGCGCCTGATCGCCTCCTCAAACCCGCGCTCCCCTTTGAAATAGAGGGCGGGCGTTTTCTGCCCGGCCTTCTCGACCAGCGCCTTCGCTTGAAGGACTTTCTCCTCCACGACGTCGCAAAGGGCGGTCACCTGAACGCCCGGCACATTCAAAAACTCGCGCAATACGCCGCGCCCGCGCAGACCGGTACCCACAACTGCCAGACGCACCGTCTCATACCGCACGAACGGCACGTTGATCATGGACGCGGCTGGCGGATCGCCGAGACGAATCGGTTGTAAAGCGCCGGTACACTCGTTTCCGGCTCGTGCCGGTGACGCTTGTAGGCGGCGACCAGGAACCAACCGCGCTCCCTGCAATCCCTTTGAGTTTCGTCGTGGAAAAAAGCTTTGTCGGCGAACAGGCCGCGGCCTCCGGGTAAACTTGGCCTCATCTCGCGCAACGCCTGAAGGTCATGCATTGAAGCCTGCGAGAGGTGAATCTTCTCCGGCAGGGGCAACTCTTTGACACGGCGCGCGGCAATGAAGTGTAGTTTGACGCCACGGTAATGCTGCTGTCTCGTGGCGCAGAAGCCGGTGTCGGCTAACTCCGGTGCGACCCGCCCGCGGTTGGCGCGAGTGCCGCGCGCAAGCATGACAGGCACGCTGTCAATGAGCCGGTCATCATCGGCTGTGATTTGCCACGCCCCGCTTCGGAGTAGTTCTTCGATGAGCAATTCAAAAGCCGGGGCGAGTTCATTCAAGCGGCAGTTGACGCTCTGATAGGCGGGCAAAGCAGGGAACCACTCGCGCCAATGGTTACGGATGTAATCATGGATGCGGCGTTGAGTAGTGAATCCTTGCAGGTGCCCGAAGAGATAGATGGTCAACAGCTCCTCGTCGGAAAACAGCGGCTGATGGTTGTTGCTCAAGCGTTGCTGTTTCAGGACGGGCTGAGTATCGTAGAGGCGGCAGATGAGCAGGTAGAGAGCGATAAGTTTGTTTTCCACAAACTCAATCTTATCAACTTACCGCTCATCTGCTTTCTCTACTCCTGATTCACATAAGTTATTAAGAGACACAGCGCGTAGCCACCAGGCGGGGTCCCGCCCCGCCCAGCCCGAGCCCGCATTGGCGGCAGTAGGCCTGTTCCGATTCGTTCAGGGTGTTGCAAAGCGGGCAAAACATCGCTTGGCTCCTAACGCAATATATGACGTCCCGACTGAATATGACGTCCCGACTGACACTTCCCCGGCTGATAGAAGAAATGACCTCCGCGCCCGGAAAGTTTGGGCGGTAACGACAAACACCTGACCGAGAGTCTCTGCCCCGCCACTGTTACCCCCGGGCGCCTTTCCTCCCGCCCCCCGGCGCGCGTCAACGGCGTCCCGCCGCTGCCTGGCGGGGTGTGACTCTTTCCGGGGCATTAACCTTTACCTAGTATAGGTATACCGACATCCCCGGAACAAAAGTCTTGACAAGCGGATGAGCCTCGCATAGGCTGTCGGCCGTTCCCCGAAGTCGCGTGGCCGGGACCTCCACCTCCGGCCCCCTTAGCGTTCTAAACACAAGTCGCGAGTGACGAAAGGCGTCAGGCCGCCCCGCCGGCGCCGGGGTCACTCGATATGCTCGCGCCTCGGCGTCTGGAGGTCTGCCCGCCCCCGCGGGACGGCCGCCCCGCCCTCCCGACGGCGCGTTGTGTTGAACCGCGCGACCGGCCCTCCCGAGGGCCGGCCGACCGAACACCTACCTCCCCGTGTCTTCACGGGTACACAAGGAGAATCCGATGAACCTGAGAAAAGCTCTGCTGGTCTGGGCGCTGGTCGTCGCCGCGGCCGCCACCCTGGGTCTCCCGATGGGCGCGTGGGCCGCGCACCGCTGGGGCTGCTGGAAGTATGCCAACTACACCATCAACTGGTACAACGGCGCCACCGGCGACTACTGGTACATCTACAACGAGGAGGCCCGCACCGACTCCAACTCCTGGCACAACTACACCGACATCTCGCTCAACCCCGTCTCGGCGGCCGGCTCGACCGACCACATCAACGCCTACAACGGCTTCTACGGGGCCAACGGCTGGCTCGGCATCGCCGAGATTCGCGGCTACAGCGGCTGCACCATCTACAACGGCCGCGCGCGCCTTAACCAGAGCTACCTCGACAACGGCAGCTACAGCCGGACCAACAAGAAGCACGTCGCCTGCCAGGAGGTCGGCCACCTCTTCGGGCTCGGGCACAACACGGGCTCGACGACGACCTGCATGAACGACCAGATACTCTCCGCGCCGCAGCCCAACTCGCACGACCAGTCGCTCGTCAACTCGCTCTACTAACCGACAGGAGGCAAAGAACGATGACACGCAGAACATTCTGGACCTACACGGTGATTATCGCCATTTGCGGCCTGTCGTCTGCGGCCGCCCTCGGCTGGCGCAGCCACAGCCAGCCCCCGCAGCAGCCCCGCGTCTCCGCCCACTGGAAGGAGCACTTCCAGGGGCTGGGCCAGATGGTGGCCGCCTCGGACGCCGTCGTCCTGGCGCGCGCCGACTCGGTCGCGCCGGGGCGCGTGGCCTTCTCCTCGAACAACGAGGACTCGCTCGCCTTCGAGGTCGTCAACTTCACCGTGGTGCGCGGGATGAAGGGCGAGCGGACGGGCGGGACCGTCTCGGTCGAGCGCGTCAGCAGCTCGCAGGACGGCACCGTCGCCTACTTCAACTTCGACGGCGGCGACTTTGAGGTCGGCGGCACGTACCTCCTCTTCCTGAAGCGGCAGGAGGACGGCGGCCCATACTACTACCAGGTCAACGACCAGGGGCGCTTCCACGAGGAGGGCGGCCGCCTCGTCGCGGCCTCGCCCGGCGACCCCGTCGCCGGCGCGCTCCACGGCCGCAGCACCGCCGACGCGCTCAAGATGCTGAGGTAGGGCGACGCGGCCCGGCTTCGGCCGTCCGCGGAACTACACAGGGAGTGGGGCCGCACGCCCTCGCGGCTGCCGCCCCACTTCTATTCATCGCTCGCGCACGTCCCGGCCGCGCGTGAAGCGTCCCACACTTCGAGAAGGAGGAAGACATGAACCTGCGCAGAATGCTGCTCATCTTCGCCGCCGTTCTGGCCATCGCCCTCGGCGCGATCTCTTCCGGGCTGGCGGGCTTCGGCACGCCCGAGCCGACGGCCGGCGCGTGCGCCATCTGCGGCGACGGCGTGTGCGCCAAGTCGTGCGAGAGCAAGTACAGTTGCCCCAAGGACTGTGACGGGGGTGGCAGCGGGACGACCGCGCGCTGAACCAGACCGCCCCTTCCGGGGCTTAACAAAGAGGCCAACCCCTCCGCGGCCTCCCGCGAGCCGGGCCTGACCTCCAGCGCCTTCCGAAACATCTTCTCCGCGTCTTCCGCGCGGCGAAGTGCGAGGTAGACGTTGCCGAGGCCGACGAGCGCGTCGGCGTCTTCTGGCCGTGTGCGCAGCACTTCGCGCAGGGCCTCCTCGGCCAGTGCCGGGTGGGACTCGGAGGCGTCGAGCGCGAGTGACATGAGGATCTTCGAAGGCACGTCGTAGCCGCGCGCCAGGCGCGCCGCGCGCAGCGCTTCGCGCAGAGCGGCCTCGGTCTCCCCGCGCTCCATCCGCACGAGCGCCCCGACCATGAGCTTCACCGCCGCCGCGTTCGCCCGCACCTCCTCGGCGTCGACGGGTTCGCGCGCGCCTTCAAAGCTGAGGGGGACCTCCGGGCTCTCGTTAAGGTTGACCAGTGCCTCGAGCGAGCCGCGTTTGGCGGCCTCGAAACCCTCGCCGAAGAGCGCGGCCGGCGCGTCGAATTCGACGGTCGGCCGGCTCGTGCTGTTGAGCGCGCCCGGGCCGGCGAACCTCTCGAGCTCCCCGCGCCCGCCCACGTAGCCGCCCGTCACCTCGGCCGCGCGGTCGAGGTAGACCGAGGCGAGGCTCTCGCGCACGGCCGGGTCGGCCATCGCCTCCTCCCAGCGCGCCCAGCGGAGGCCCGCGGGCCGCTCTGAGCCGACGAGCGCGAGGATCGGCGTCGTCGAGCCGAAGTTGCCGAGCCACGCCGACGACTCGGGGAAGACGGCGATGAACGTCCTGACGATCGTCTTCAGCTCCCGCTCGGAGAGCTGGTAGAGCGGGAGCCACTGGCAGAAGAGGCCGCCGTCGGCGAGGCTGCGGCGCACGGCCGCGAAGTGCTCGCGCGAGTAGAGCGAGCCGACGCCCGCCTGCCAGGGGTGGAAGAGGTCCGCGACGACCACGTCGTACTTCTCCGGCGTCGCGCGCGCCACGCGCAGCGCGTCGGCGGTGATGACCCGAGCCGCGGGACCTTCGAGCACCCGGTAGTTGGTCGAGGCGAAGTGCTTCCTCGCCAGGTCGAGCACGCCCGGAACCAGCTCGACCGCGACCAGGCGTCGGGGCCGGTGGAGCGCGACTGCCCCCAGCGTGTTGCCGGTGCCGACGCCGAGCACGAGCACGCGCCGCGGCTCCGGGTGCAGGAGCATCGGCAGGTGCCCCTGCCTCCGCTCGGTGAAGACCCCGCGCCCTCCGCCGAGCGAGTACGTGTTGTTGACCTTCAGCCGCCGCTCACGCGCCGGCCCGCCGGTCTCCACCACCGAGACGGTCGCCGCCGGGTCTTCGCGGTGGTCGACCAGCCTCTCGCCGGGGTCGCCCCAGACGCGAACGTCCGGGGGCGACAGGATGAAGAGCACCAGCCCCACGCCGGCGCCCGCGGCGACCAGCGGCCCCGCCTTCACGCGGCGCGCGTTAAAGATCGTCACCGCCGCCGCGAGCGCCAGCGACAGCCCCGCCATCAGGACGAGCGAGCCCCGGAGGCCCAGGGTCGGAAGAAGAAAGAAGCCCGCGGCGAGCGGCCCGAGCACGGAGCCCGCCGTGTTGGCCGCGACGAGCATTCCCACCGGCGCGCGGCGCGAACTCCCGCGCGCCGCGTCCAGCAGGACGGGGAAGACGACGCCCATGCAGACCGCGGGCGCGAGCAGGACGAAGGCGCTCAGCAAACTCTCGAGTACCACGCCGCGCCTGACGAACCCGGCGCCGAGCCGCGCGCCGAGCCCGGCGGACACCGCGGGGATGAAGTAGATGAGGAACAGGCTCGCGAGGACGTAGTTCGCCAGCAGCACCTCGGCGGCGGCGAAGGCGCGCAGTGGCGCCACGCGCCCGAGGAACCTCCTGTAGACCCAGCTCCCGAGCGCGATGCCGAGCAGGAAGACGGCCAGCACGGTCGCGAAGCTGTAGACGGTGCCCGAGAGCACCTGGTCGAGGGCGCGCGTCCAGAGGACTTCGAGCGAGATGGCGACGAAGCCCGTCACGAAGAGGAGCAGCGCGGCGCGCCCGGCCGAGACTTCGGCGGCCGTCGCCAAAGTCTCAAGCTCAACCGATGTGCCCGCCCCGGTGTCGTGAGCGGTCGCCGCGGATTCCTCCCCTGCGCCCCTACTCAGCGAGAGGGCCAGAAGCGCGGAGGCCGCATTGCCGAGCGCAGCCGCGGCGAGCGCGTACCGGATGCCGAGGAGCGGCACGAGGACGAACGCGCTCGCCCACGCCCCGGCCGCCCCGCCGAGCGTATTCGTAGCGTAGAGCGCGGGCACGGCGCCGCGGCCCTCGTCGCGCGCCGACACCCACTTGACGACCAGCGGGAACGTCGCCCCCATGAGCGCCGTCGGCAGAACGAGCAACAGCGTCGCCACGGCGAGGCGGAAGAGGAGCGCGCCCCCGGTCTCGAACTCCAGGGGGGCGCGTGCGTCGTAGAAGGGCGTTAGCGCGTCGACGCTCAAAGGGAAGAGCAGTCCGGCGAGGCCGATGAGCAGCTCAAGCCCCGCGTAGACCTTGAGCAGGTTGCGCCCTTCGAGTCCGAGGCGGTCGGAGAGGTAGCTCCCCAGCGCGAGGCCGCCGAAGAAGACGGCCAGGACGACCTGGACGGCGTAGGCAGTGTGGCCGAAGAGGTCGCCCAGCAGGCGGACCCAGACCACCTCGTAGACGAGCGCCGAGAGGCCGGACAGGAGGAAGGCCAGCAGCAGCCGGCGCGGGAGACGTCCGTGAGGCACACTCATGTTCTCACTTCGGATTCTTCTGGAGTCGGAAGAGCTTCGTCGGTACGAGAGGACGCGCCGGGGCCGACGCGGCGCAGCCTAGCACACCGGGCAGGGTTTAGTTAAGAGGAGCTTTCCGGCGCCCGTGGCGGCGCGGAACTGTGCGGCAAAAGCGGGGGCCGCCCCCCTCCCCAAGATCAGGAGGCGGCCCCACCTTTCACTTCAATTCTTTGGAGGAAAATGAAGTGGCGGTACTATAGCACGCGGGCGCGGCGGGTTGTGAAAAAGTCCGGGCGGGGCGCACGACCAGCCGGCACACGGGGAAGACAGAAGTCCCCGAAGACTAAAGTGACGCGCCCCCCGGCGGACGCCCACTCGCTGGCCGAGGCGCTGAAGGCGCGGGGCCTGAAGGTCGAGCCCGCCGGCGGGGTGACTCAACCCTTCTTCTCCGTCGAGGGGCGCGCCTTCGACGTCGAGGGCGAGAACGTCCAGGTCTTCCGGTACCCGACCGAGGCGGCCGCGCGCAAGGAGGCGGCCGGGGTCAGCCCCGACGGCTCGGGCACGGCGACGAGCATGGTCTCCTGGGTGGGGACGCCCCACTTCTACCGGAAGGGCCGCCTGATCGTCCTTTACGTGGGCGACAACCCGAAAGTGTTGGGGGCGCTCAGCGGGGCACTCGGCGCACAGTTCGCCGGCAGGTAAGGGCAGGCCCCCGGCGGGGCCGGACATCGGGAGCATGGTGCGCGACGCCATCCCGCGCTCCGACCCCGCCAGCATTGCCGCGGCGGCGGCCATCGGCCGTGACCGCTCTTTCCAGACGGTCGAGGAACTCGCGGCGATCACCGCCCCGACTCTGATCATTCCTGGTATCGATGCGCGCCACCCGGCGGCCCTGGCTGAAGAACTCGCCCGCATCCTCCCGGAGGGACGGCTCGCGCCGGCCGCCCTGTCCGCCGACCCGCGCACGGCCGAGGACTTCGCCCTGGCCCTCGCCCCGGCCATACAGGACTTCCTCGCCGACGTAGCGCGGGCCTGAGTCTCGGCGGGGGTAGGCGCCCTTCTAACCATAAGGCGAGCTGACAACCGAAAGCGCGACAGGCTTTCTCCCCCTCGCGCCCGGCGGGCAAAAAAGGTATATTCCGTGGCCGGTCACCATATACAACGTGGGGGTATGCCCGTAACGATGACGTTCAAGCGTAAACTTCTAACACTGGCGCTCCTGGCGGCGGCCCTCGTCTCCGGCTGCGACGGGGGAGGCGAATCTACGACTGCGCAGGCCACGCCGACACCGCCGCCCGCGGGCCCGGCGCTGGAAATAAGAGAAAGTCAGTCCCCGGCGGGCGCGGACAGCCGCGAGCCCGAGGTCTTCGCCACGGCCGACGGCAGGGTCATCCTGAGCTGGGTCGAGAAGTCGGGAGAGAAGGGGCACGCGCTCCGCTTCGCCGCGCGCGACGCCTCGGGCTGGTCCGAGGCGCGCAAAGTCGCGGAGGGGGACAACTGGTTCGTCAACTGGGCCGACTTCCCGTCGGTGATCGCGCTCCCGGACGGCTCGCTCGCGGCGCACTGGCTCGTGAAGAGCGGGAAGGGGACGTACGCCTACGACGTGAATATCTCGCGCTCGAAGGACGGCGGGAAGACCTGGGGCAAGGCGGTCGTCCCGCACACGGACGGGACGCAAACCGAGCACGGGTTCGTCTCCCTGCTGCCGCTCCCGGACGGGCGGCTCGGCGCGGTGTGGGTGGACGGGCGGGCGACGAAGGACGTGGGCGAGGGGCACGGCGAGGGGCCGCTCCCCGTCAGCATGCAGCTCCGCTACGCCGCGCTCGACGCCGACGGCAGGCTCTCCGACGAGGCGGTGCTCGACGAGCGCATCTGCGAGTGCTGCCAGACCTCGGCTGCGGTGACGGCCGAGGGGGTGATCGCGGCCTACCGCGACCGCTCCGACAAGGAGGTGCGCGACATCCACTTCGTGCGCGGTCAGGCGGGGGGCTGGAGCGCGCCGAATCCCGTCCACGCCGACAACTGGCAGATCAACGCGTGCCCGGTCAACGGGCCTTCGGTCGCGGTTGACGGCCGCCGCGTGGCGCTCGCCTGGTTCACCGGCGAGGGGGACAACTCTCGCGTGCAGGTGGCCTTCTCGGCGGACGCGGGCGCGACCTTCGGCCGGCCCACGCGCGTGGACGACGGGAATACTCTGGGGCGCGTCGACGTGGTGCTGCTCGCGGACGGCTCGGCGCTGGTCTGCTGGATGTCGGGCGGCCCGGAGGGCGGCGCCAACAAAGTGCGGCGCGTCGCGCCTGACGGGACGGCCGGCCCCGTCGCCGTGATCGCCAAAGCGGACGCCTCGCGCTCGAGCGGCTTCCCGCGCATGGCCCGCGTCGGAGACACCGTCCACTTCGCCTGGACGCAGTTCGGCAAGCCCTCGCAGGTCAAGACGGCGACCGCCGACGTGAGCGCATACAGGTGAACGGGGAGGTCAGTTGACGCGCAGCGTCGCGGCGTTGCTCTCGGCGCCGCGGACGGTGACGGTGACGCTCAGGTCGCCGGCGCCGGAGAGTTCCGAGGGGAGGCGCACCGTGACCTGCTCCAGCCAGCTCAGGTTCTTCGCGCCGCCTACGCCCTCGACCGGCAGGTCGAAGACGCGCTGCCGCGAGTCAACGGCGCGCGCCGTGACGAGCGCCTCCTCGCCGGGCGCGTCGAGCCGGACACCTGCGACGAGCAGTGTGATGCGCGTCACGCCGTCCGTCGAGAGGTTGCGCGTCTGCGTGGTCGCGACCGTGAACGGCTCGGCCGTCAGCGCCACGGACTCGAAGGCTGCGGCGCGCCCCGTGGCGCCGTAGGTGAGTAGGAGAGGTTTGGGCGGCTCGTCGCCCGCGCGCCTCTGCCCGTAGGTGAGGTTGTCCACGACGGCGGGCGGAGTCGGCTCGGGCTTGTCGAGCGTGACGAGCAGCCAGGCTACGGGGGCGTCGGAGACGAAGCCGACGAAGTTCGAGCCGTCCCCCTGGGTCATCAACACCTTCTCCCCCGCGGAGGTCACGACCTCCATCGGGCGCGCGAACTGGTCGAGGCCCACGGCGGTCGTTCCCGGCGGGAGGTCGATGCGTAAGAGCGTGATCTCGGGCACGCCGGTGGCGATAAACACCTTGCCCGGCAGGCCCGGCCACGTGCCGACGCGGCCCCCTAAACCCATGAGACCGAAGTGCAGCCCGTCGATGGTGTCGCGCCACCATTCGAACTGGCCGACCGACTCGAAGTCCTCTGTGCGCAGATTCTGCGAAGCGGCCCCGAAGGCCGCGCGGTCGCGGAAGACCGCCGCCCCGACGCCGGACGCTGAGAGAAGGCAGAGCAGGGAGAGGGAGACGAACGAGAGAGCGCGTTTGGCCGCGAGGTGCATGGCTGCTGACCTCCTATGCGCCGGGAAGTTTACGCCGTCCTCCACGCCGCCGCAAACTTTTCCCCCGTGACGCCCGCCGGCATCTTTTACTCGGCGGCCGGGCCGACGACGCCGGCAAGGTGCAGGCCGACAAACAGCAGCAGCAGGCCGATGAAGCAAGGTGACGTGCGCGGTGAGGGCGAGCTTCCTGAGGCGGGGAGTCATGGCCACGGACGGCAGGACCCGCCCCCTTCAGGACTTCGCCCCGGGCTTGAACCGCTTCAGGGTCTCGGCGCTCTCGAAGTAGTAGGCCGCGCCGTCGGCGTCCACGCCGATAACGGCCTTGGCCTTATCCACCTCTTTACCGCTGACGGGGTCGACCGCGACCCGGCTCTTAGGGTCGCCGCCGAGCTTCTCCTTGCACATGTCGCAGCACCCGTAATAGGTACGCCCCTCGACCTCGATGGGGATCTGCACCTTGTTGAAGCGCTGGTTGTTAATCATGCAGACGTACTTCGCGTCCACGACCTGGAGCGCGCCCCCCTCGGGCTGCTGAGGCGTCTGCTGCTGCTGCTGCTGCTCCGCCTTCGCCGCGGCGGGCGTCGAGGCGACGCCGGAAGGCGACGACGCCGCGCAGCCGGCGGCCGCCGAAAGTGCCAGGGCGAAGAGGACGATGGCGATTACGCGAGGTCTCATTTAACGATGTCTCCCTACTTCTGCCGGACGCCGAGCGCCGGACCGGACCGAATGGTCTAAAGGTTTCAATCCTACAGGGCGTGCCGCGGAAAATCCACCCGCGCTATAACTATACCCCTACGGGGTGCGTGGCACGGGGGCGTCGCTGCGAAGCCTTACCGCCCGCGCCGGGACGTGGGGCCGAGCCCGGGCCGCCCCTGCACTTTCCCCGAAGACAGGACGGGGCGTAGCGTATCGCGTGTTCGGACGCATAAGGCCACACGTAAGTTGCACGGTTACGGCGGGTGTTCGATACGGTCGGCCGAGCACGATGCGCACCCGGGAGACGTAAAGCTATTTCCCCTCGGGTAGCGTCAGGCTGAAGGCGTGTCCACTCCTGCCGAGTCGCTGGAAAAAAATCGCTACCTGACAAGTTTCCCGCTTGACCCTGTACTCGAGTACAGGGGTTAGCATGTACCGGGCGGAGACGGAAGGAAGTCATGGCGCCGCAGGTGCAACCATAAGCGGAAAACTCGCCGGTCATGAGCAAGGGAGTTTTGCCGTGCGGCGCAGTCCGAGTCGATTTTGCCGTGCGGCGTATGAGCCGCGGGCGGCATCTAAAGTAGCCCGCGGGGCGTCGGTGAGGGGTGTGGGGTACGTCTGCGTATGGACAAGAAGCCCTGGGTGTGTTAATTAACCGGGTAAAGTAAACTCCGTGATTCGTACGTTGGTAAATTTTTGTCTCGCCTGGACCCTCGTCCTGGGCTGCTGGGGTGGCGTCATCGCCGCCGTGGCCTGCCCCCACATGGGCTGCGGGACGGCCGCGTCCGCGCACGCCGGCGTCGACCACGGCGACGCCGGGGCGGGCGACCACGACCACGACATGCCGGCTTCCGAGGGGCACTCGGACGAGCACGTCGAGCACGTCGAGGAGACGCCCTCGCAGGGCCGAAGCCTCCTCGGCGACGTGGGGCTTAACTCATTAAGCCCCGCAGGGCACGACTTAAACTGCACCCACTGCGTCGCCAGGCCCGAGGTCCCGCCCTCGCCGAAGTTCGATTTTCAGACCGGTTCGTTTAAAAAGGGCGCGGAATCGGCCGCCCCGGCCGCCGCCCCTCGCGTCGAAGCGCCGTCCAGCGTCTTCCCGAGGGAGATCACGCCCGCGCAGCACGCACCGCCCGGCCGGTCCGACAGACATCTCCTCCTCAACGTCTTCCGCATTTAGACCCTCCTGAGGGCTGCGGCCGTAGTGTGCCGCCGGCCCGCCGACTCTCCGTCTATCTAAAAACCGTCACCCGGTAGCCGGGACGCGTCGCGCAGATTTCGAGGCGCCCGCGCCGGGCCCGTTTCAGTCAACACAGGGGAGAAAATCTATGAACCGCTCTCGGCGCCTCGGGGCGCTGGCGCGCAAATTTTTCGGCGCGCTCGTCGTCTTGTCCCTGCTCGCCTCCGTGGGCCTGAAGCCCGCGCTCGCGCAGCACGAGGGGCACACCATGCACCCGGCGCTGGCTAAACCGAAGGCCAAGGCACCGGCGAGGAGGCAGACACAGAGGAGGGCCCCCGCCCGCCGGAGTACGACCCGGCGGGCCACGCGCAGGACGACGCGGCCCGCCGCCGCACGGACGCCACGCCGGGGGGCGACCCCGGCTGCCGGGACTCAGGCGGCCGACCCGCATGCCGGGCACAACATGCAGCAGGCCGCGCCGACCCCTACGCCTCATACACAACACCCGGCGCCGACGCCGACGCCCGCGCCCACGCCCGACCCGCACGCTGGGCACGCGACGCCGACCGCGTCGCCGCAGCAGCCCGCCGCCGGTGGCCAGCAGCAGCACCAGGGCCACCAGATGCCGGGCCAGCAGGCCGCGCCGCCGACCGGCGGACAGGCGCAGCCCGCGCAGGGAGAGGGCCAAGGTCAGCACCAGACGGCCACCCCGCAGGGGCCGGTCAGGAGGGGCGCGGGCGCGCGGCTCATCCCCGAAGGCCCGGTCGTCACTCTCGAAGAACTCGAGAGGATGGCGGCGGAGAGGAACCCGACGCTCGCCCAGGCACTGGCCTCCGTCCGCGCCTCCGAGGGGCGCCGCCGCCAGGCGGGCGCCTTCCCGAACCCGGTGGTCGGCTACTCCGGGGAGGAGCTGGCCTTCCGCGACACCGGGAACGCGGGCGAGCACGGCTTCTTCGTCGAGCAGACCATCCCGCTGGGCGGGAAGCTCGGCAAGGCAAAGCGCGTCTTCGAGCGCGAGCGCGAGCAGGCCGAGGCCATCGCCGAGGCGCAGCGCTTCCGCGTGGTCAACTCCGTGCGCGCCCTCTACTTCGAGACCCTCGGCGCCCAGCAGATGGTCGAGCTGCGAGCGGAGCTGGCGGACCTCGCGCGCGAGGCCGTCGAGATCACGAAGGAGCTCTACAACGTCGGGCAGGCCGACCGCCCCGACCAGTTGGAGATAGAGATCGAGGCCGAGCGCGCCGAGATCGAGATGCTCCGCGCGCAGGGCGACTGGGAGCAGGCGTGGCGCGCCATCGCGGCGATGGTCGGGAACCCCGACCTCAGGCCCGCGCGACTGGCCGGGAGCCTCGACGCCGGAGACGCGGCGCTCGACCAGGAGCAGTTGCTCGCCACCCTTCTGCGCGACAGCCCTGAGCTGAGGGCAGCGCGCGCCGGGGTCGAGCGCGCCCGCGCCGAGGTCTCGCGCCAGAGGGCCGAGCGCATCCCCGACCTCTTCGTGACCGGCGGCGTCGGCTACAACAACGAGAGGCTCGAGACCGACGGCAGGAAGATCGGCCCCGAGGGGCGGATCGAGGTCGGCGTCAACGTCCCCATCTTCAACCGCAACAAGGGCGGCATCGCGGCCGCGGAGGCGGAACTCGCCATCGCCGAGCGCGAGCTCGAACGCCTCCAGTTCTCGCTCCGCAGCCGGATGGCCTCCTCGTTCCGGGAGTACCGCGGCGCGCGGACGATGGTCGAGAAGTACCGGACGCAGGTCATCCCCCGCGCCCGCCAGGCTTACGAGATGTACCTCTCGAACTTCCGCCAGATGGCGGCCAGCTACCCGCAGGTACTGATCGCGCAGCGCACGCTCTTCCAGGTCGAGGTCGAGTACGCGCGGGCGCTCGTCGAGCTTCGCCGCTCGGCCGCATCCTTGCGCGGCTTCCTGCTCGAAGGGGGCCTCGACGCGGTGGGGCGCCCCGGCGAGGGAGGGGCACGCACGGAAGGGTTCAGGCTGAGGTCGGCGTCAGACGCCTCCGGCGACTCGGACGACCGCTGAGCCGGTACGCGATAACAAGGAAGGCTTTAACAGGGACAGGAGTTAAGAGATGAATAACAGCAGACGTAACTTTCTGAGGCGCGCCTCCGTCCTCGGGGCCGGGGCGGCCGTGGCGGCCGGCTCGAAGACGGCACTGGCCCAGCACGAGGGGCACACGGCCCCTCAGCCGCAGGCCCCGCCGAAGACGGACAACCGGCCCCCGACCGCCGAAGGCGGAATCGTGCCGGTCGAGGTGCCCGACGTGCCGCGCCTCCCCTGGAGGATGGAGGGCAACGTGAAGGTCTTCCACCTCGTCCCCGAGGTGGTCGAGTGGGAGCTGATACCCGGGAAGAAGATCATCGGGTGGGGCTACAACGGTCACGTCCCCGGCCCGACCATCGAGATCAACGAGGGCGACCGCGTCCGCATCCACGTCACCAACAAACTGCCCGAGGGCACGTCCATGCACTGGCACGGCCTTGAGGTGCCGCCCAGCCAGGACGGCGTGCCGTTCCTCAACCAGCCGCTCATCGAGCCGGGGCAGACGTTCACCTACGAGTTCAACGTCCACCAGAACGGCTCCTTCTTCTACCACTCGCACATGGCGATGCAGGAGATGATGGGCATGATCGGCTTCTTCATCGTCCACCCGAAGAGGCCCTACGCGCCGAAGGTCGACAGGGACTTCGGGCTGGTGCTCCAGGAGTGGGCGCTGCTGCCGAACAACCCGATCCCGAACACGCTGGCGATGGAGTTCAACTGGCTCACCATCAACGGCCGTTCGGGGCCGCACTCGACGCCGATGCTCGTCCGGCAGGGCGAGCGCGTGCGCATACGCATGATCAACATGGGGATGGATCACCACCCGATGCACATCCACGGCAACCAGTTCTACGTCACGGGGACGGAAGGCGGAAGGGTGCCGGAGACCGCGTGGTACCCCGGCAACACCGTCCTCGTCGGCGTCGCGCAGGCCAGGGACATCGAGTTCGACGCCGTCTACCCGGGCGATTGGATGCTCCACTGCCACCTGCCGCACCACATGATGAACCAGATGGTCTCGATGGTCGGGCCGATGGGTCACGCCGGCCACGGCTCGCAGACCGGCAAGGGGATGGAGGAGGGCATGGGTGTCGTCACGCAGGGGCACGCGCTCTCCGAAGACCTGGGGCCCGGTATGGGGCGCGGCATGGGGATGACGACGCAGGAGCGCAACGTCTCTAACGCCGTGGGGCCGACCCAGCAGCAGCAGGGGCAGCATCAGGGTCACGGGCAGCAGCAGCCTTCACCCTCGCAGGGCAAGGGCTCGGAGGTGCAGCCCGGGCAGGCGGAGCGGCTCGGGCAGGTCTCGAACCCCGACGACACCGCCCGCCGCAAGCGCGTGCCGGGCTACCCGCAGGACATGGTGATGTTCATGGACAAGGAGGTGGCGAAGCCCCACACCTACGGGCTGCCGCCGGGCTGGACGGGCTCGTTCATGGGCATGATGACGATGGTGCGCGTGCTCCCGCCCGCGATGTACGACGAGATACAGCGGCGCATCAGGGAGGGCATCGTCGAAGCGCCGCAGGGTCAGCCCGCGGGCCAGCAGCAGCACAACCACGAATAGTCACCGGAGGGGCAGGCGGGGGGG
>JAIVJI010000122.1 GCA_020200135.1 Acidobacteriota bacterium
GCAGCTCCGCCTTTATCCTCCGCAGCGACTCGACGGTCTCGGCGGCGTTCCGGCGGTCCTCCTCGATGCCGGTCGAGATGGGCAGCGCCAGCGGGTCGAAGAAGAGGTCGTGGACGGGGAAGCCCAGCTCTCTCGCCGCCTGCTCGTAGGCGCGCTTCGCAATCTTCAGCTTCCCCTCCGCCGTGCGCGCCATCCCCTCCTCGTCGATGGTGCCGACGACGACCGCCGCGCCGTACTCCTGCGCGAGGCCGACGACCTTGCGGAAGCGCGGCTCGCCGTCCTCGTAGTTGGTCGAGTTGAGGATGGACTTGCCGCCCGCGTGCCGGAGGCCGGCCTCCATCTTCTCCCACTCGGTCGAGTCGAACATGAGCGGGACCTTGACCTGCGTGACGAGCCTTGAGGCCAGCTCGTGCATGTCGCGGACGCCGTCGCGGCCGACGAAGTCCACGTTCACGTCGAGGACGTGCGCGCCCTCGCGCTCCTGCTCGCGCGCCAGCGAGACGAGCCCGTCCCAGTCCTCCGCGTTGAGGAGGTCGCGCATCTTCTTCGAGCCCGAGGCGTTGACGCGCTCGCCGACGATGAGGAACGAGGCGTCCTGCGCGTAGGGCTGCTGGATGAAGATGGACGAGGCGGCGGGGACGACGGCCGCGCCGCGCGGCTTGGGCCGCAGGCCCCCGACCCTCTCGACCAGCCGCTTGAGGTGTTCGGGCGTCGTGCCGCAGCAGCCGCCGACGACGTTACAGCCGAAGTCGCGCGCGAAGTGCTCGACCTGCGCGGCGAAACTTTCGGGCGTCTCGTCGTAGTGCATCTTGCCGTCCTTGACCTCGGGCAGGCCGGCGTTGGGGAGCACCGAGACCGGGAGCGCGGTGTTCTCGCAGAGGTAGCGCAGGCTCTCGGTCATGTTGCGCGGCCCCGTGCCGCAGTTCATGCCGATGACGTCGATGGGGAACGGCTGGAGCGCCGTCAGCGCCGCCGAGATTTCCGTGCCGGGGAGCATCGTCCCCCACGGCTCGATGGTCACCTGCGCGATGACGGGCACGCGGCGCCCCGAGCGCCTGAACTCCTCGAAGATGCCGGCCAGCGTCGCCTTCGTCTGGAGCAGGTCCTGGCAGGTCTCGACGATGAGCAGGTCACAGCCTCCGTCGAGCAGGCCGCGCGCCTGCTCGTTGTAGGCGGCCTTCACCTCGGCGTAGGAGATGTGGCCGAGCGTCGGCGACTTCGTCCCCGGCCCCATCGAGCCGGCGACCCAGCGCTGCCGCTCCTTCGTCGAGAAGTCCGAGGCGACGCGGCGCGCGAGCCGCGCCGCCTTGACGTTGAGGTCGTAGGCCATGTGGCCGATGCCGTACTCGTCGAGCACGTAGGAGATGCCGCCGAACGAGTCGGTCTCGATCACGTCGCAGCCGACTTCGAGGAAGCCGGCGTGGACGCGCTCGACCGCGTCGGGGCGGGTGACGAGCAGGTACTCGGGGCAGCCCTCGAACTGCGGGCCGCCGTAGTCGTCCACCGAAAGGTTCTGCACCTGGAGGTTCGTGCCCATCGCGCCGTCGAAGACGACCACGCGCTCTTTCAACGTCTTCAGGAAATCGCTCATCGGGTTTGCTGCTCTGAACCTTTCCGGCCTCTCGCGCAAAGTTAAGCCCCGCGCCAAACAACGCGGGGCTTAACTTCTCTAAGCCTTCTTGTAACGGGCCTCCTCCACGAGACGCGCCGAGCTGTTTAGCGGATTATTTTACGTGGCCGCAAGTCGCCTTAACTCACCACGTTTGCCCGTGTATTGAAACACCGCGCGCCGCGCGTGTCAAGAATGGCACGCCGGCCGGCCGCCCGCATGGCTTCCACATTGTCCAACGTCTCCGCGCTGTGCTAACTTCCCCGACGGTCTTTGCTTCTCCGTCATGCGCCCTACAGCCGACATGCGACGCGCCATCTACCCCGGCTCCTTCGACCCCGTGACCAACGGCCACCTCGACATCATCGAGCGCGGCTCGAAGCTCTTCGACGAGATCATCATCGCCGTCCTCGTCAACCCCGAGAAGCGCGCGCTCTTCACGGTCGAGGAGCGGCGCCAGATGCTGTCGGAGGCTTTGACGCTGGTCGAGGGGCGCGGCTGCCGGCTGCGGGTCGATTCCTTCCAGGGGTTGCTGATGCGCTACGCCGTCGAGCAGCAGGCCGACGCGGTCGTGCGCGGCATCCGCGCCATCTCCGACTACGAGTACGAGCTGCAGATGGCCCTCATGAACCGGAGGCAGGAGCCGGGCATCGAGACCGTCTTCATGCTCGCGGCCGAGTCTTACTCCTACGTCAGCTCGCGCCTCGTCAAAGAGGTCTTTTCGCTCGGCGGCACCATCGAGGGGCTCGTCCCCGCCACGGTCGAAGAGCGGATGCGCCTCAAGCTCGGCAAAAGCTGAAACCGCGCCGGCGCGCGCGTGCTACACTCCCGCCCAAACCTTTTCCCTTCTCAGTTCCGCGCCCCGCGCGAGTCGGGCGCGCACACCCGCAACCGACACGGAAGGTCGAAACATGCCGAGGGGCGACAAGGGCAGCTACACCGACAAGCAGAAGCGTCAGGCCGAGCACATCGAGGAGGGCTACGAGGAGCGCGTGGTCTCGAAGGGCGAGGCCGAGCGGCGCGCGTGGGCCACGGTCAACGCGTCCTCGGGCGGCGGCAAGAAGAGCGGCTCCGGCCGCGGCAAGAAGGAGAACAAGGCTCCCGCGAGGAAGGGCGGCAAGAAGGGGGGCAAGGCTTCGAAGGGCAGCGGCAAGGCCGCGAAGAAGTCCGCAAAGAAAGCCGCGAAGAAGTCCGCAAAGAAAAGCGCCCGGAAGGGCTCCGGGAAGAGTAGTTAGCATGGCGGTGTGGCAGCGGCGCACCACTCGGCCGCGGCCAGGTCCGCCTCGGGTCAGCAACATCACCAGGACTGGACTCACGCCATGGAACGCATAACGAGAGGTCTGCAAAGGCTGTCACGCACGGCCCCCACCTGTCTGCTCCTCCTCGCCTCCGCCCTCCCAAACCTCGCGCAGACGCAGACGCCGCCACCGGACGAGCGCGGCATCGGCCTGAGGACGGGCGGCGCGGCTAAGCCTCCCGCCGCCCCGCAGGCCGACGCGGCGGGTGCAAGACCCGAGCTGGTCTTGCAGACCGGGCACGCCAACTTCGTCACCGGGCTGATGAATTTCGTCTTCAGCGCCGACGGACGCCTGCTCGCTTCGACCAGCGTCAGCAACAACCAGATAAAACTCTGGGACGCGGGGCGTGGGCTTGAACTGCGCTCGCTCTCAGCCGACGCGGGCGGCTCCCCCGGCTGGATGCTCGGCGGCGTGACGGCCGTCGCCCTGAGCGACGACAACTCCCTGGTCGCCGCAGGCGGTCGCGACAACTCTATCACCGTCTGGGAGACGGCGACCGGGCGTGAGCGCGCGAAGCTCTCCGCCGGCGGGACGGGGATGATGGGCGCCGGCGCGGCCGGCATCTTTTTCCTCGCCTTCGCCCCCGGCGGGCGCACGCTCGTCTCGCTCGGCGACGGGGTCAGGGTCTGGGACACCACGACCGGCGCGCAGTTACGCGAGTTCGGCTGGGCGGGTCTGCTGGGCGGGTCGAATCTGGGCGGCGCCTACGCGCTCAGCCCCGACGGCACCCAACTGGCTCTGACGACGCGCGACAACCCGCAGTCGGAAAAAACGCGCGTCAGGTTCATCGACCTCGCGACGGGACGCGAGTCGCGCTCGGTCACGATGCCGGACGATTTCGAGAGCGGCGGCGCCGTGCTGAAGTACGCCCCGGACGGGCGACTCCTGTCCGTGTCGCTTGAGCGCGGGCGGGGCGCGGGCGGGAGCCTCAGGCTCTGGGACGTGACGGCCGGCGGTAAGGGTCGCGTCGTCGAAACCCTTTCGGGCGACAAGGACTCCCTCATCACGCTCAGCCGCGACGGGCGCTGGCTGGCGCTGGCGGTCGCCAACTCGGTCAAGGTGTACGACACGTCGGCGGGCGGGGTCACACGCACCCTGAGCGTCCCCAACCACTTCGCCAAATTCGTCCCGGAGTTCGGGGTCAACGGCCTCGCCTTCAGCCCCGACGGCAGCGTGCTCGCCACGGGGAGCGTCGACGCTCAGATAACGCTCTGGAACGTGGCGACCGGGGCGACGCTCGCGACACTCGCGGGGCGCAGTAACACGGCTTACGAGGCGGCGTTCAGCCGCGACGGCCGGCGCCTCTTCGCCGGGGGCAAGACCGTGTGGGACATCGCCGGCGGCGGCGGCCAGCGCACCGTAGACCAGCCCGACCTTTACCTCGGCCACCAGAGCCGCGACGGGCGTCTGCTCGCGCTCGCGAGCATGTTGACGAACCGCGTCGTGCTTTACGACACGACGACACGGAGACAGTCGCAGACGCTCGCTCCGGCCGAGAAGGGTGCCGTTCAAAGGGCCGTCTTCAGCCCCGACGGGCGGCTGCTCGCCACCACCTACGGACTCAGTCAGGAGCAGATCAGAGAACGACAGGCCGCGTTGCGGGACGGCCGCGCCATGCAGACCGTCTCGAAGGAGGCGGCGCAGGCCGCGCAAAAAGACCCGGCCGGTTTTCTGCGCGGCTACAGCCCGGCGGGCGGCGGCGGTCTCGAAGGCCAGGTCAAGCTCTGGGACACTGCGAGCGGGCGCGAGTTGCAGACGTTCCGCATCCCTTCCGCCGGCCCCGTCTTCCAGACCCGCCTGGGTGCCATCACCTTCAGTCCCGACGGGCGCACGCTCGTCGTCGCGGCGGGCGGCGGCTCGGTCATGCTCTGGGACACGTCGAGCGGGCAGATGGCGGGCGCCCTCGGCGGCGCGACCGGGCCCGTCAACCCTTACGGGGCCGTCTACGGCGGAGGCGCCACCTCTGCGATTCATGCGGTCGCCTTCAGCCCGGACGGGCGCTTGCTGGCGGCGGGCGGCAGCGAGACTCGGAGTAACTTCGACCAGGCCGCCTGGATGGCGAAGATGGTGGACCTGATGCGCCGCGACCCGAAGGCCGCGCAGGCCGCGGGGGCGCAGGCCGCGCAGGACATGATGAAGAATCTCAAGGTGACCGTCGGCGGCTCGCTCAAGCTCTACGACGCGGCGACGGGGCGTGAGGTTCGCGCCCTCTCGGGAATCACGAGCGAGGTCGGCGCCGTCGCCTTCAGCGAGGACTCGCGCCTCGTCGCCGCCGCACTCCTCAACAACACCATCCGGCTGTGGGACACCGCGACCGGCGGCGAAGCGCGCACGCTCGGCGGCCGGACGGCGCGCGCCACCTCGCTCGCCTTCAACCCCGAGGGCACGCTCCTCGCCTCGACGGGCGAGGACGGCGGCACAGCCCTCTGGGACGTGAAGACGGGCGAGCACCTGGCGACGCTCGTCTCGCTCAACGACGGCGGCGACTGGCTCGTCGTCACGCCCGACGGCCTCTTCGACGGCTCGCCCGCCGCGTGGAATCAAATCCACTGGCGCTTCTCGCGGGACGTCTTCAACGTCGAGCCGGTCGAGACCTTCTTCAACGAGTTCTACTACCCCGGGCTGCTCACCGAGATAGCCGCCGGGAGGCGCCCGCGCGCCCCGCGCGACATCTCACAGCTCGACCGCCGCCAGCCGAAGCTCAGACTGACGCTCGCCGGCGGGCTGTCGGCCGACGCGAAAGTCTCGGCGCGCACCGTAAATGTCAACGTCTACATTACTGATGCGCCCGCCGGCGCGCGCGACGTGCGCCTCTTCCGCAACGGCTCGCTCGTCAGGGTCTGGCGCGGCGACGTCCTCAAGGGGCAGCCGGGCGCGACGCTCGCGGCGACCATCCCCGTCGTCGCCGGCGAGAACCTCCTGACGGCCTACGCCTTCAACCGCGATAACGTCAAGAGTCGCGACGACGCGCTCGTCATCCACGGCGACGACGCGCTGAGGCGCGCGGGCACGCTCTACGTCCTGGCCGTCGGCGTCAACACTTACGAGAACCCGCAGTACAACCTCAGGTTCGCAACCGCCGACGCCGAGTCGGTCGGCGAGGAGGTGCGGCGCCAGCAGGCGCAACTGGCGCGCTACGGCCGCGTCGAAGTCGTCACGCTCCTCAACCAGGAGGCGACGAAGGCGAACATCCTGGCCGCCCTCGGCCGTCTGTCCGGCGGCGCGGCGGGCGCCGCCTCGCCCGCGCCCGCGCCCGGCGCCCCGAAGGCTCTCGCGCAGTTGAAGCCGGCCGAGCCGGAGGACGCCGTCATCATCTACTTCGCCGGCCACGGCACCGCGCAGGGCAACCGCTTCTACCTCATCCCGCACGACCTCGGCTACGTCGGCGGCCGCGAAGCGATTGACGAGGCGGGGCTGCGCACGATGCTCTCGCACAGCATCTCGGACGAGGAGTTGCAGGAGCTACCAGGCGGCGCTCGAGGCTTCGCAGCTCGGGCACGGGCTGCTGACCTACGCGCTCGTCGAGGAGGGGCTCAGGCAGGGCGCCGCCGACGCCGCGCCGAGGGACGGGCAGATCGTCTCGCGCGAGTGGCTCGACTACGCCACCGACCGCGTGCCGAAGGTGCAGGTCGAGCAGATGAAGGCGGCGGGCGGGCGCGGGCTCACACTCGTGTTCAGGGAGGAAGAGCGGAAAATCGAAGTCGAGCGCCGGACCGGGCAACAGCCTCGCGTCTTCTACCGGCGCGAGCTGGAAAGGCAGCCGATGGTCATCGCCAGGCCGCGGCCCCAGCCGCCGCCCGCTCCTTAGCGGCGGCGCGCCTTCGGGCCGCGCCCCCCGGCGGAGCCCCCTCCGCCTCGCTGTTGCGCGCGCCGCCCAATGCGGCTACCATCTTGCTTCGCTCGGCACAACCTTCTAAGCACAGGCACACGGATGACAGAGACGGCAACGCAGACAGGCTTCCGCGCCGCCCCCAACGTCGCGCGGATGCAGCCCTCCTCCACCCTCGCCGCGATGCAGGCGGCCATCGCGCTCCGCGCGGAGGGGCACGACGTGGTGGACTTTGGCCCGGGCGAGCCCGACTTCGACACGCCCGAGCACATCAAGGAGGCCGCCGCCGCCGCGATGCGCTCAGGCCAGACCAAGTACACCCCGACGGGCGGGACGCGCCGCCTTCAGGAGGCGGTCGCCGGTTACTACGAGCGCGAGTTCGGCGCGCGCATCGACCCGCGCCAGGTGATGGCCACCGCCGGCGGCAAGCAGGCCGTCTTCAACGCCGTCGTCACGCTCTGCGGCCCCGGCGACGAGGTGCTCATCCCGAAGCCCTACTGGGTCACCTTCCCCGAGATAGTCACCTTCGCCGGCGCCACTCCCGTCTACATCGACACAGAGGAGACCGGCTTCCAGCTCACGGCCGAACAGGTGGCGCGCGCCGTGACGCCGCGCACGCGTCTCATCATCGTCAACTCGCCGTCGAACCCTTCGGGGCGCGTCATCCCGCCGCGCGAGTTCGAGGCCGTCATGCGCGTCGTCGCCGAGCGCGGCATCTACACCGTCTCTGACGAGTGCTACCTGAAGTTCGTCTACGAGCCGGCCGAGGTCTTCAGCGCGGCGAAGCTTGAGCCCGAGCTGCGCGAGCGCCTGTGCATCGCCGGCTCGTTCTCGAAGACCTACGCGATGACGGGCTGGCGCATCGGCTACTCGGTCGCGCCCGCCGCGTGGACGCGCGAGATGAACAAGGTGCAGTCGCACTCGACCTCGAACCCGAGCTCCATCTCGCAGGCCGCGGCCGTCGCCGCCTTCGAGTCGCCGCAGGACTGCGTCGCCGAGATGCTGGCCGAGTACAGGAAGCGGCGCGACTGGCTCATCGCGGCGCTGCGCACCGTCCCCGGCCTCAGCTGCGCCGAGCCCGAGGGCGCCTTCTACGCCTTCCCCTCCGTGCGCGGCTGCCTCGGCGGCGACATCAAGACCTCCGCGGACTTCGCTGACAAACTCCTGCGCGAAGCACACACCGTCGTGACGGACGGCGCGGGCTTCGGCGTCGACGGCTACATCCGCATCTCCTACGCGACCTCGATGGAGCGGCTCGAAGAAGGGCTCACTCGCATCCGCCGGGTCGCGGGAAAGTACGCGGGCTGAGTACGCGGGCTGAGGAGTCAGGAGTCAGAATTTTGAAGGCGGCCGGAGCAGGAAGCTCGGCCGCCTTCAGTTTTATCCAACCGCTTACCATCTTCTGACTTCCGACTTCTGACTCTTGACTCCCTCTCAGTAGATGTTGAAGTTGTACTCCAGCACGACGTACTGCGAGACGGTGCGGCCGTCCTTTTGGGCGGGGCGGAATTTGATCTGGCGCGCGGCGGCGATGGCCTTCTCGGTGAGCCCGTCGGGCAAGCCCTTGACCGTCGTGATGTTCGTCACCGAGCCGGAGGCCGAGAGGATCGCGCGGAGCCTGACCATGCCTGTGACGCTGTTTCGACGCGCCTCCTCGGTGAAACCAGGCTCGGGCTTGAAGGTGATGACGGCGCGCTGAGTCACCT
>JAIVJI010000007.1:0-2573 GCA_020200135.1 Acidobacteriota bacterium
GCTTGATAAGCGTTGACTCTTTTTCATAAAGGGTATAGAAGACCTCCCGCCGCATCTCGAAATAAGCATCCCATCCCGATTCTCGCGGCTTCCCTCCCGCGCGCGGTGACTTGCCTCACTTTGCGTAGGAACGATTATTTTCCGACTGCATTGAACTCGGCCCACGCCCCGGGTGGGTAAAGGAGAAAGAAGCATGGAAGCATGTAAGGGGATCAAGAATGCGGCGCTCACCGCGCTGGTGATCATTGGGGGCTCGTCCGCGGTGCTGCTCGCGGCGCGGGCGCAGGTGCGAGAAGGGCGCGAAAAGAAGACCGGGATGACCTCTACCATCGCGTTCGTGAGTACGCGCCACGACCCGCCAACGGGGGATAACCCCCTCATCGCCTCCCAGATTTACCTGATGGACGCGGACGGCACGAACGTGAGGCGCTTGACGCGGAACAGCCACACCGATAATTTCCCGGCCCTGTCGCCTGACGGTAGGAGGATCGTCTTCGACAGCAACCGCCTCCGAACCGGGGGAGAGCCCCAGAACACCGCACACCTGTTCCTGATGAACGCGGACGGCACCGGGCAGACGCCGCTCGTGCGTGGCAACTCCGGCACCTGGTCGCCTGACGGCAAGCGGATCGCGTTCCACGCCTCGGCGTCGGGCTCGGGGCGGCTCGTGAGCGGCCTCCCCGGCGCCGCCGCGGCTGACAGCGACATCTTCGTCCTGAGCGTCGACGACTTCCTCAAGAAAAGGGCGCGGCCGAAGAACATCACGAACAACTCGGCGGCGGTCGACGACGACCCCGACTGGTCTCCCGTGGGCGGGCGACTCCTGTTCACGAGCCACGCCGCGACCGACGACCACAATAACGCAGTCACCACCGAGATTTACGTGATCGACCCGGACGGGAAGGGAAAGCCCGTGCGGCTGACCGACAACGCGGAGGAGGAGCGGGCCCCGTCCTGGTCCGCGGACGGCAGGCGCATCGTCTACTGTTGCAGGAAGGGAGACCCCGAGCGGGAAGGGGGGCTTCGGTCGTTCGAGATCTGCGTGATGAACGCGGACGGCACGGGGCAGGCGCGGCTGACCAACAACAAGATCGGCGACCTGACTCCGACATGGTCGCCCGACGGCACGAAGATCATGTTCCACCGGCGTGTGGGCGGGCGCGGCCAGTTCCAGCTCTTCGTGATTAACGCGGACGGTACCGACGAGAGGCAACTGACCGGTCCGCCGGGACTCAGCGGATTCCCAAACTGGGGCGAGGTGCGCAACACGGGACGGTAGCCGCTAAGGGACCTCAGCGAGCGGGTGCTGCTTTGTGGTAGCAGTGCCTTTCTCTATTTCACAGAACAACTCTTCTGTTGAATTGATATGGGTAGTAAAGAAGCATCCCCTTTAATGCCCAAATTTGAAATTCGGCGGGCACAGACTGTACCATCTCAGCCTCGCAAATGGACACACTCGCCAGCCAGAAGCCCGCGCCCGCGTCGCCACTCGAACACAGCCTGGGGCCGCACTTTCAGGAACTGGCGCGCTTCCACTCGACGAAGGCGTTGGAAGCGTCGCCGCTCTACGCGAGCGTGCGCGGGGGGGGCGAGCGCGTGCTCGGCGGCGTCGAGCGCGGCGACTTCAGACGCGGAGGCGGGGCGGCGGCGCCGCTTGAGTCGGGCGCGGTGCGCGCGACCGCGTGGAACGTCGAGCGCGGGACGCACCTCGACGAGATTGTGCGCGTGCTCGCCGGCCACAAGCTGATGAGCCGGAGCGACGTGCTGCTCCTGACCGAGCTGGACTACGGCATGGCGCGCTCGGGCAACCGGCACGTCGCGCGCGAGATGGCCGAAGCGTTGGGGATGGATTACGCGTTCGCGCCGTGCTACGTCAACCTGAGCAAGGGGAGCGGGCTGGAGAGCGGCGCGGCGGGCGAGAACGAGGAGGCGCTGCACGGCAACGCGGTGCTTTCGCGCTGGCCCGTGCTGCGCGCGTGGTCGGTGGCGCTGCCGAACGGCAAGGACAAGATGCGGGGGCGCGAGAAACGTCTGGGGAGCCAGCGCGCGGTGGTCTGCGAGGTCGAGCACCCGTCGGGGCTGTTTCGCGCCGTGAGCCTCCACCTCGACGCGCATTCGAGCCAGCGCCACCGGCAACGCCAGATGAGCGTCGTGCTCGACTTCCTCGACGGTCTGGAGCCTTCCTTGCCCGTCCTCGTCGGCGGCGACTGGAACACTTCGACCTACAACTCGCGCCGCGCGGTCTACTCCATCGCGGGCTTCTTCCGGCGCGTGCTGATGGGGCCCGGCTACTTCATCGAGAACCACTACCTGAAACCCGAGCGCTGGTTCGAGCGCGGCCTGTTCCGCGAACTGGGGCGGCGCGGCTACGCCTACGCGCCTTTGAACGAGCCGGGCGCGGGCACGCTCCACTACGACGTGAAGGATTTGGCGGCGAACACCAACATGGGCGAGTGGGTGCCGCGCTGGTGCTTCTGGTGGATCGAGTGGGCGCTCCGCGACCACGGCGGGCGCTGCTCGCTCAAGCTCGACTGGTTCGCCGGGAAGGGGGTCGAGCCCGACCCGCGCCAGCC
>JAIVJI010000007.1:2585-128419 GCA_020200135.1 Acidobacteriota bacterium
ATCGTGCTCGACTTCACGTTACGCCCGCCGGCGGGGTGAGCCTCTCGCGGACGGCCGCGGCTACTTCCGCTTCAGCAGGAAGGCGGTCTGGTAGAAGTAAGCCTCGGGCGTGACCGAGAGGATGTCGAACATCGGGCGCACCATCTTCGAGAAGTATTCCACGTCGTAGAAGACCTGCGAATCCGCGTCCCTGCCGACGGTGAACATGCCGAAGGAGCCTTTCGCCTCCCGGTATGTTTCCGCCGCCCTGATACTTTTCACCACCCCGGCAGAGTCGTGACGGCCGCTCTCCAGCAGCTCGATGGTGTGGTTGTCGTGGATGGTGACGTAGAGCCGCCCCTCGGGCGCGAGGATGCGCCGCAGTTCGAGGAGCCAGGCGTCGGCGAGGTCGTCGATGTGCGTGAAGACCGAGCCGCAGTAGATGAGCTGAAAGCTCCTGTCCTCGAAGGGGAGGTGCGGCGTCTTCGTCGTCGTGGCGAAGTTGAAGGGGGGGCTCAGGTTCTTCTTGCACCAGTAGATGTGCTCGGCGCTGATGTCCGTCCCCCAGACCTCACAAGTCTCCGCGAGGTCCCGCAGGTGTCGAATCATCCTCCCCGCGCCGCACCCGAGGTCGAGAATCCGGTCGCCCCGCTTGAAAGAGAAGCCCGAGGCGTAGACGACTTCGAGCATCTTCCCGACGTGCGCCTTGCCGTGGACGGGGTAGTTGTACCCGAGCCACAACTCTTCGGGCGGGACGGGCAGTTCGTCCGCCGAGCCGGAAGCTTCGGGCCGGCCCGGCGGCAGCGCGAAATCCTGACCCGGCTTGTATGGGAAGTAAGCCAGCTCCGGGAACGTCGGCGCGGCTTCCGAGGAGAGTCTCTTGACCCTCGCTTTCACCCACGACTTGATCGAACGGGGAATCAATTTCGTGAGCGCGAAAGTCGCGCCCGGCGGAGGCGTTTGGGCGGGAGCGCCGTCCGCCGGCCGGGTCCCGGGGGCGGCTTCGATGGTCAGGCGCGCGCCGCGCGCGCGCCACACGCCGCCGGTCTTTCGCAGGCTGAGCGTGTACTTGTAGAGGCCGTCGATACGCTCGCCCACGAACTCGCCTTTGATGAGGTTGTCGAAGAGCAGCGTCGCCTCGTCCGCGCCCCCGCGCACCTCGACTCTCCGCACGTCGATGGACTCGACGCTGTGCCCCGGCGAAGAGACCATAGCCAGCTCTTCGTCCTTCGAGAGGACGACGCCGTCCGGGAGCGTGGCGGTGTACCCGTCCTCGCGGAGCGCGGCGGCCGCCTCCACGTCCTTGTCGAGGAGCGAGCGGTTCCACACGTCGAGCAGCCCCCTGATCTCTTCCTCGAAGGTCTTCTTCTCCATACGGCTTCTCGGGCTGCCCGGAGAGTTATTCTTCTTCGGAGGAGAGCGCCTGATAGGCGGCGCCGGCGGCGAGGCCGCCGAGGAGGTAGAAGGCGACCGTGAGCAGGTTGGTCTCGACCGAGTTCTTCGCGGGCTGGCGGCCGAGCCCGAGCGGCTCGGGGAGGTAGACGGCGGCCACGCCGGCGGCGAGGCCCAGCAGCGCGCCGTTGCGCACGCCGTCCCCCGGCTGGCCCAGCCCCACCAGCCCGTAGTAGAGCGAGTTCGAGACCAGCTCGCCGACGAGCGCCGTCTCGTGCAGGGGGACGGGCGGCTCGGCGTCCACGGCGCGAAAGGTCTTCGCGATGGCGCGCATCCCGACCACGTCCATGCGCGGCGCGTCGTCGATGTAGCGCCGCGCCGTCTCGTGAACCAGCGTGAGCGCGCACGCGCCCACCAGCCCGCTTCCCAGAGCCTTCAGCATTATTCCAGCTTCCTCCCGTCGTTCTTGAAAAGGCCGCCCACCTTCATACCCCTTTAATGTTGCGGAAGTGTCAACGCGCGCCGCTCAGGCGTCGAGCCTCTCGAGCTGGAGCCAGTAGAAGCCGAAGGGCGCGAGCGCGAGCTGGTAGGCCGCGGCTTTGACGACGGGGAAGCGCGTCTTGCCGAGCATCTCGACGGGCGTGAAGCCCTCGAACTCCGCGAGGTTCAGCTCGACGGGCTGCGCGAACTGCGAGAGGTTGAAGACGCAGAGCACGGTCTCACCCCCGTGCTCGCGGACGAAGGCGAAGATTTTGCGGTTCTCCGGCTTGACGAAGCGCATCGTGCCACGGCCGAAGACGTGGTGCTCCTTGCGCAGCAGAATCATCTGCCGCATCCAGTTGAGCAGACTGGTGTCGTAGCGCATCTGCGAGTCCACGTTGACCGACTGGTAGCCGTAGACCGGGTTGTTGATGACGGGGAAGTAGAGGCGCTCGAAGTCGGCCTTCGAGAAGCCGGCGTTGCGGTCGGAAGACCACTGCATCGGCGTGCGGACGCCGTCGCGGTCGCCGAGGTAGATGTTGTCGCCCATGCCTATCTCGTCGCCGTAGTAGAGGAACGGGCTGCCCGGCAGCGAGAGCAGGAGCGAGTTGAGGAGCTGGATGCGCCGGTGGCTGTTGTCGAGGAGCGGCGCGAGCCGCCGCCGGATGCCGACGTTCAGACGCATCCTTCGGTCTTTCGCGTACTCGTTGTAAAGGTAGTCGCGCTCCTCGTCGGTGACCATCTCCAAGGTCAGCTCGTCGTGGTTGCGCAGGAACATCCCCCACTGGCAGTTCTCGGGGATGTCGGGCGTGCGTTCGAGGATTTCGACGATGGGACGCCTGTCCTCCTGCCTGAGCGCCATGAAGAGGCGCGGCATGATGGGGAAGTGGTAGCCCATGTGGAACTCGTCGCCCCGGCCGAAGTACTCGACCACGTCCTCGGGCCACTGGTTGGCCTCGGCGAGCAGGAGCGCGTGCGGGTGCCGCCGCTCGATGTGCGCGCGCAGGCGTTTGAGGAAGCCGTGCGTCTCGGGCAGGTTCTCGCAGTTCGTCCCCTCGCGCTCGTAGAGGTAGGGCACGGCGTCCGCGCGGAAGCCGTCGATGCCGAAGTCGAGCCAGTAGTCCACGGCTTCGAGCATCGCCTGCTGCACCTCGGGGTTGTCGTAGTTGAGGTCGGGCTGGTGCGAGAAGAAGCGGTGCCAGTAGAACCCCCCGGCCGTCTCGCTCCACGTCCAGTTCGACTTCTCGGTGTCGGTGAAGATGATGCGCGCCTCCCTGTACTTCTCGGGGCTGTCGCTCCAGACGTACCAGTCGCGCTTGGGCGAGTCGGGCGAGGAGGAAGCTTCCCTGAACCAGGGGTGCTGGTCGGAGGTGTGGTTGACGACGAGGTCGGTGATGACGCGTATGCCGCGCTCGTGCGCGGCGTCGATGAACTGGCGGAAGTCTTCGAGCGTGCCGTACTCGGGCAGGATCGAGTAGTAGTCGGCGATGTCGTAGCCGCCGTCCCTCAAGGGCGAGGCGTACATCGGCAGCAGCCAGAGGCAGTCCACGCCGAGCCATTCGAGGTAGTCCAGCTTCTCGGTCAGCCCGCGGAAGTCGCCCACGCCGTCGCCGTTCGAGTCGTAGAAGCCGCGCACATAAATCTCGTAAAAGACCGCGTCCTTGAACCAGAGTGGGTCGTCGCGGAGTTTGCCCGTCTCGGCCATCAGTCGCCCTTCCTTGTCCCGTCGCGTGTTGTTGCTTTGCGTGAAAGATAGCGGCAAGGCGGGGCGGGCGCAAGTTTCCGCGCCCCGCGCATTCATGTGAAAAGCGTGCGAGTCTCCCCGCGAAGACTCATTCCCGACAGAGAGAGCGGAGGTGTGTGCGATGAAGACGCGTAGAAGCTTCACAAGGGGTTGGCAGTTCCTGACGGCGGCGGCGCTGGTCGGCGCGGCCGTCTCGGCGGCGGCGCTCGGGCCGTACGCGGCATCTGGTCAGACAGGGGGGCAGACCGGCGGGGCGCCGGCCCGCAAGCCGGCGCTCGCGCCCGTGCGATTCAAGACCGCCGACGGCAAGTCGGGCTGGGTCGTGCGCATCCCGGGCGGCCGGCCGCTGGCGACGCCCGCCTACTCGAACGGGCGCGTCTTCGTCGGCGGCGGCTACGGCTCGCACGAGTTCTATGCCTTCGACGCCAAGACCGGAAAGCTCGTCTGGAAGACTCACACGGGCGACGACGGGCCGACGGCGGCCGTGATCGAGGACGGCCTCGTCGCCTTCAACACCGAGAGCTGCACGCTGGTCGTCGTGGACGAGAAGACCGGCAAGATGGTCTGGCAGGAGTGGCTCGGCGATCCCCTGATGAGCCAGCCCGCGGTCTCGAAGGGGCGGCTCTACATGGCCTACCCGAAGGGGCAGCGCGGAGGTGGGCAGTCGCGCATACTGAAGCCATCGCCGAACGCGCCGCAGAAGAGCCAGCAGGAGGAGCAGGGGAGTCACCGCCTGCTCTGCGCCGACCTGCGGACGGGCAGGCACATCTGGGAGCGCGCCATCTCGGGGGACGTCATCTCGGCGCCGGTCGTCTCGGACGGCAGGGTCTACGCGACGACCTTCGACGGCACCTCGTACAGCTTCGACGCCGTGACGGGCGAACTCGCCTGGAAGAAGGAGAACGCGGGGACGAGCGCGCCGGTGGTCGTCGGGGGCGACGTGGTCGTCACGCGGAAGGAGGAGCGCGGCGGCGAGGCGTACGAGGGGATGCAGCGGCTCGACGCGCGGCGCGGCGATGCCAGGCTCGAGCCCATGCGCGCGCGCAGCAAGGCCGGCTACCTCGGCCGGAACAAGGGCGGCGGCGTGGCGATCCGGAAGGAGGCGCAGGCTTCGCTCGACTCTTCGGTCGGCTTCGGCAGCGCGCCGGCGGCGGCCGAGCTGTCGAGGGCCAACGCGCACGTCGGCGTGAGCACGGTCGTCGGCGGCTGGGCCTATCAGGGCTCGCGCGCGGCCTACAGCAAGGGCAAGATGCTCAACGCGCAGGGGCGCTACCTCAACTCGGTCAACGCCGAAGACGGCCAGTTCGCGTGGCGCGCCGAGGTGTCGGGCGGCGGGCTCGCGCCGGACGCGCAGGTCTTCTCGCCGCCCGCGCTCGGCGAGGAGTTCCTCTACCTCGCCAGCTCGCTCGGCCACCTGCTCTCGGTGGACCAGAAGGACGGCGACGTCGGCTTCATGTACCACTTCGGCGAGCCGATGGTCTTCCAGCCCGCGCTCGCCGAGGGCGGCGTCTACGTCGGCACCTCCAACGGCCTCCTCATCTGCCTCAAGACGGGCTCGGCCGACGCCGACGGCTGGTACGCGTGGGGCGGCAACGGCGAGCACAATAAGAATAAGTAGACAGCAGACAGTAGACAGTAGGGCTCCGCCAGGTGAGCGTAGGGAACTTCACCCGCTACGCTCGCTCGGCGGAGCCTGCCGGCTATTGACCACTGTCTGCTGACTACTCTTCCTGTGGTTAGCCACAGCGCGAGACTGTCGGCGGCCGTCTCGCGGGTGTCGGCTCGGCGGGCGCACAATCCGCGCCGGAGGAATTTGCGAGACAATTCGTGAAAGCCGTGTTAGTTTTAGCGCGCCCGTCTTTGTCATTTAAGCCGCTCGTCAAAAGGATGCGTCCCCCTCTGCGTCTAATTCTTGGCCTGGCCTGCGCCCCTGCGCTCTTCCTCTTCGCAGCATGCCGACAGCCCGCCGCTCGCGCCGGCGGAGCCGCGCCGCGCCCGCCCGCCGTCGTGACGGCCGCCGCGCCGGCCGAGACCTCCCCGACTGCCGCGCCCGAGGCCCCGCCGCACGGCGCGCCCGACTCCGACTCCGACGGCATCCCCGACCGCGCGGAGCTTCGCGCCTACGGCGACCGCGAGAGCTTCCGCCTCTGGTTCACCGCCGTCGCCGAGGCGCAGTTCTACCGCGAGAGCCCGGAGTGGAACGCGGGCCAGCGCGACTGCGCCGGGCTCGTCCGCTTCAGCTGGCGCGAGGCTTTGCGCAAGCACGACCGCGCGTGGCTGCTCCGGATGGGCGAGGGCTACGACCCCGTCGCGCCCGACGTGCGCGCCTACACTTTGGAGCGCAGCCCCGTCGGCGAGAAACTCTTCCGCACGCGCCCCGGCTCGTTCGACGAGCGTGACCTCTCCGACGAGACCTTCTCCGAGTTCGCCGACGCGCGGACGCTCCGCGAGTTCAACACGCGCTTCGTCGGCCGCGACCTCGCGCGCGCCGAAGCAGGCGACCTCCTCTTCTTCCGCCAGCCGTGGGTGCAGAAGTACCCGTACCACGTCATGGTCTTCCTCGGCCGCGCGCGCGAAGACGCGGAGGGCGCCGCCGACTGGGTCGTCTACCACACGGGCGCCGCGCCCGACGCGGGCGGCGAGGTGCGCAAGGTGCGCCTCTCGGTGCTCGCGCGCCACCCGGACCCGCGCTGGCGCCCCGTCGAATCCAACAGGAACTTTCTCGGCTTCCACCGCCTGAAGATTCTCGACTGAACAGTTCGGAGGGCTTATGTCCCGTCGCACGCTCCTGACAAACGTTGCGGTCTACGCGGCCGCGCTGGCGCTCGTCCTCGGGTTCGTCGTGCTGCGCGTGAAGGCGCGCTACGCCTACGCGGCGGCGGTCGCGCCCGACGAGCTGGGCAGCCCTTACGAGCGGACGCCCCAGCCGCCCGACCCGCACGCCAAGCCCTTCTTCTCGCTCCACACCAGCCGCACCTACGCGACCACAGACCGCGCGCGCGTCTGGGTCAACTACCGCGGCGTGGGCGACCTCGACTTCCGCGTCTACAAGGTCAAAGACCCGGTGAAGTTCTTCCGGGGTCTCGACGACCCGCACCGCGTGGGCGAGGACGAGGAGGCCGAGGTCGGCAAGAGCGTCGAGAAGAAGCCGACGTTTCTGGAAAAGCTCCGCCGGTTCAAGAGCTGGGGCTACGGCCACGTCAGGACCTACGTCCGGCAGCAGCTCCAGAACCAGTCGCGCAAGGGCTTCAACCAGCGCTTCCGGCAGGAGGAGGACGATACGTCAAACCGCACGCCCCTGAACGTCGCCACCGACTTCGCGCGCGTGCCGCTCCTCAATCCCGACCAGATGATTTCGCACTGGCGCGAAAAGCTCCCGCCGCTCGAAGACGTTTACGACCGCCGGATGATTAGCTTGGGCCGGCGCGAGCCGGGCGTCTACCTCGTCGAGGCCGTCCACGGCGAGCTGCGCGCCTTCGGCATCCTCATCGTCACCGACATCGCCACCGTCCAGAAGACCGCGCGCGACGGCTCGATGCTCGTCTACGCGGTCGAGCGCAAGACGGGACAGCCGCGCGAGGGGGTCAAGGTCGTCGTCGTCCGCAAGCGCGCCGACCTCGTCTCGGGCGCGACCGACAAGCAGGGACTCCTCAAGCTACAGGTCGTCGAGAAGAAGCCGCCCGCCCCCGCGCCCGCAGAGGAGGAGGAGCCGGCCGAGGACGAAGAGGTCGCGCCCGAAGAATCGCAGGTGACCGACTCCTACCTCGTCATGGCCACCGAGGGCGACAACTTCGCCATCTCCGACCTGGACTCCTACTACTTCGGCGGCTACGGCGACGAGGAGGCCGGCGCGCCCGAGCTGAGGAGCCTCATCTACACAGACCGCCCCGTCTACCGCCCCGAGCAGAAGGTCTACTTCAAGGGCATCCTCCGCGAGCGCACGGCCGAAGGCTACCGCCTGCCGGCGGGTAAGACCGCCTCGGTGACAGTCACCGACCAGACGGGCGCGACCATCTCCGAGCAGCAGCTGCCGCTCTCGACGCGCGGCACCTTCAGCGGCGAGCTGGACCTCCCGGAGGAGTCGCCGCTCGGCTCCTACACCATCAACGCCTCGGTCGGCGAGTCGGAAGCCTCCGGCTACTTCACCGTCGAGGAGTACAAGAAGCCCGAGTACAAGGTGCGTGTGACGACGCAGCAGGCTTTCGTCCGCGCGGGCGAGCGCGCCCGCTTCACCGTCTCGGCCAACTACTTCTTCGGCGCGCCGGTGACGAAGGCTGCGGTCAAGTACTACGTCTACCGCTCGCGCCATTACAGCTGGTGGCGCGACTCGGAGGGCGAGGAGGAGGACGAGATCGGCGCCGACCCGACGGCCGAGGAGGGCGGGGGAGAGTACAGGGACTACGACGACGAGATGGTGCTCGAAGGCGACGGCAAGCTGAACGAGCAGGGGCGCCTCGACGTTGACGTCGAGGTTCCGCAGCCCGACGCGAAAGACACCTGGGACTACAGCTACCGGCTCGAAGCCGAGGTGACCGACGCCGCCCGCCGCTCGATGAGCGCGTCGGCCTCCTTCACGGGGGTGCGCAGCAACATCACGGCCTACGCCTACCCCGACCGCTACGTCTACAGCCAGGGCGACCCCGCGCGCATCAACGTCCACGCCGGCGACCGCGAGGGGCGCCCCGTCCAGACGCGCGTCAAGCTCACCTTCTTCGAGCGCCGGTGGCAGAAGGTCGTCAAGAAGGACGAGAGCGGCTACGAGTACCCCGAGTACGAGACGAAGGAGAAGGAGCTGTCTTCGGCCACGGTCGAGACGAACGCGCAGGGCGAGGGCTCGATGGACTACGTCGCGCCCGCGCCGGGGAGCATCCTCATCCGCGCGACCATCGAGGAGGCGGGCCGGCCCGTCGTGATTGAGGCCGGCTCGCTCTGGGTGGCCGACCGCGAGGGGCGCTGGCAGGACGTGTCCTACGACTCCGAGGGCGAGATCAAGCTCGTCCCCGACAAGAAGTCTTACAGGCCGGGCGAGACGGCGCGCGTGCTGGCGCTGCTGCCGCGCGAGAAGGCGCACCTGCTCGTGACGACCGAGCTGGACGGCATCCTCGGCGTCCGCCAGATGTCCGTCGACGGGCGCGCCGCCATCATCGACGTGCCCATCGAGCCGCGCTTCGCGCCCAACGTCTTCCTCAACGTCACCTACGTCCGCGGCGGCGAGATGTACACGCAGGAGGTGGAGATTCGCGTGCCCGCGCGCGACAAGATGTTGAAGCTGGAGATCATCCCGAACAAGAAGGAGTTCCGCCCGCGCGAGACGGCCTCCTACACCGTCTTCGCGCGCAACCCCGACGGGTCGCCCGCCGCCGGCGCCGAGGTGAGTTTGGGCGTCGTCGACGAGTCGGTCTACCAGATAGCGCCCGAGTCGGCCGCCGACATCCGGCGCGTCTTCTACGGCCAGCGCCCCAGCTCGGTCTCGACCTCGTTCTCGGTCAACTACTACTTCTCCGGCTACGCCGGCCAGAAGACCGTCAACCTCGCGCAACGGAAGCGCGCGCGCCAGCTCGCGGACTTCAAGGACGAGTCGGCGAACCCTCTGGTGCGGAAGATTTTTAAGGACACGGCCTTCTGGCAGCCCGCGCTCGTCACGGGCG
This sequence comes from Acidobacteriota bacterium, assembly GCA_020200135.1. Classification (GTDB taxonomy): domain Bacteria; phylum Acidobacteriota; class Blastocatellia; order Pyrinomonadales; family Pyrinomonadaceae; genus QHXN01. The sequence continues at coordinate 11,829 of JAIVJI010000007.1, forward strand.
CGGACGGCAAGGCGCAGGTCAAGTTCGAGTTGCCCGACAACCTGACGACGTGGCGCGCGACCGCCCGCGCCGTCACCCCCGACTTGAAGGTCGGCCTCGCGGTCTCGAAGGTCGTCGAGCGCAAGGACGTCATCATCCGCGTCGCGATGCCGCGCTTCCTCACGGCCGGCGACACCGTCACGCTCTCCGGCATCGTCCACAACTATCTCAAGACCGAGAAGGTGACGAAAATTTCCATCGAGGTCGCGGGCGCGCGCCTGCTCGACCCGGCGCAGCAGACCGTGACCATCCCGAGCCAGGGCGAGCACCGCGTCAACTGGCGCGTCTCGGCGCCCGCCACCGGCGAGCTGAAGGTGCTGGCGAAGGCGCTGACCGACGCCGAGTCGGACGCGCTCGAGACGGGCGTCCCCGTCGTCCCGCGCGGGCTGAAGTACACGCGCGCCGACTCGTTCGCCTTCGCGGACGACGAGGCTGACAAGACCGTCACCTTCACGCTCCCCGCGAACGCCGACCCGAACGCGCGCACGCTTCGGGTCGAGGCGTCGCCGACGGTGGTCGGCACGCTCTTCGGCGCGCTCGACTACCTGACGAGCTACCCCTACGGCTGCACCGAGCAGACGATGTCCTCGTTCCTCCCGAACGTCATCGTCACGCAGGCGCTCCAGAACGTGCAGACGGCGAGCGTCAAAGACACCAACGACGTGGGCAAGAAAGTCCGGCGCGGGCTGAAGCGGCTCTACGGCTTCCAGCACGGCGACGGCGGCTGGGGCTGGTGGAAGGACGACCCGACGACCGCGTGGATGACGGCCTACGTCGTGGACGGGCTGGTGCAGGCCGAGCGCGCCGGCTACGAGATAGACGCGACGCGGCTTGAGAACGGGCGCGCCGCCCTGCGCAGGATGCTCGAAACTAACACGGACGGGCGCGGCGATGTCTTCATGGACTCGCACGCGTACATGGCCTACGCGCTCGCGGAAAGCGGCGACGCCGAGATGCGTCACCTCAACCGGTTGTTCGGCGACCGCGGGAAGCTCAGCCCGTACGCGCGCTCGCTGCTCGCGCTCGGACTGAAGGAGCGCGGCGACCGCCGGGCCGATACGGTGGCCGGCGAGATCGAGCGTTCGGCGAAGGGCGGCACCGCCGACGCGCACTGGGACAACGCCGAGGCGACCGCGCTCTCCATCAAGGCGCTGGCGCGCATCCTGCCGCAGAGCGAGGTGACGCCGCGCGCGGCGCGCTGGCTCGTCCGCAACCGCCGCCACGGACACTACTGGCTCTCGACGCGCGAGACGGCCTTCGCCGTCTTCGCGCTCATCGACTACGTCAGGGTGAGCAGGGAGCTCGACCCCGACTACACGCTCGAAGTCTACGTCGGCGGCCAGCAGGTCTTGCAGAAGCAGGTGACGGGCTCGGACGCCGCCTCGATGCAGCCCTTCACGCTCCAGCGGCGCGGCGGCGAGGTCGGCCAGTCGAGCGAGGTGCGCGTCGTCAAGCGCGGGCGCGGCATGCTCTACCTGGCGACGACGGTCACGCACCACACCAACGACGAGCAGACCGCCGAGGCCGGCGTGCCGCAGCTCAAGCTCCGCCGCGAGTACCTGCGCCTCAAGGTCGCGGAGAAGTCGGACGGGACCATCGGCTGGCAGACCGAGCCGCTCGCGGGCGACGTGCGCTCGGGCGACATCATCGTCTCGCGGCTCGTGCTCGAAGGCGAGAAGGCGAGTCACATGATGATCGAAGACCCCATCCCGGCGGGCTGCGAGCAGGTCGAGTCGGTGAGCGGCATCGACCTCAACCACACCGAGAAGGACTGGAGCGACTGGTACAGCGCGCGCGAGTTCCGCGACAACCGCGCCGTGCTCTTCCTCGACTACTTCGACGGGAAGGCGCAGTTCCAGTACGCGATGCGTGTGCAGGTGCCGGGGCAGTTCCGCGTCGCCCCCTCGCGCGTCGAGCGCATGTACGAGCCGGACGTGCGCGCCAACTCGGCGTCGGCCGCGGTGACGATTCTCGACCGCTAAAGGGCGCCGCCCGGACAAGGAGACACGGAGATGATCAAAGAAGCACTCGCGGCGCTGGGCAACTCGGCGCGCGACCTCTTCCGCAACTGGCGCGTGCTGCTGCTGCTCGCGGCCGTCTACGCGCTGCTGCTCGCGAGCGTCTACCTCTTCTTCGCGACCGGCGTGGCCAACGCCTGGCAGCTCGTCGTCACGGCCGCGACCGCCGTGGCCGCGCCGCTGCTGCTGCTGTTGCTGGAAGCGGCGTCGGCGAACGCGGCGCTGCCGGACGCGACCGCCGCGAGGGTCGCGCGCCGCGCGCCGCGTGACCTTTTGAAGGTGCTACTGCTGGCGCTCCCCGTCGTCGCGCTCGCGTTGCTCGTCTACTATCTGCTGGACAAGCTCCCGGGCTGGCTGCCGCGAGTCGAGGAGGCGCCGTCTCACTCGGTCATGGTCGGAGGGGTCGAGGCGCGCCCCGTGCCGCTCCACTGGCAGGAGGCGCTCACGTCTTCGCTGTGGCTGCTGCTGCTGGGCTTCGCGCTCCCGCTCGTGGCGGCGCACCTCTGGATCGCGGCCGCGCGCGAAGGGCTGGGGGCGACGCTGAAGGGCCTGCACCGCGTGGCGGGGCGCGCGTTCGCGCCGAAGTCGGTGCTGGTCTACGCGCTCGGACTGTTCGTCTTCGGGCTGACGCCCTACTTCGTCGTCTACACGCGCACGGCGGTCGCGAACAGCTCGGCGGAACTCCTCGTCTTCGGCCTGCGGCTCTCGCTCGCCTTCGCGCTCACGCTCGTGGGCTGGGTCATCACGCTCGGCGCGCTCGCGCGCGTGACGCCGCCGCTGGCCGAAGCCCCCGCGACGCCCGAGCCCGCCGGGCCCGCCGCCCCGCCGCCGCCCACGGAGCACGCGGCCGCCGAGCCGCAGTTGCAGGCCTGACCAGCTTTATGTTGAAGAGAAGCGTTGCGAAGGCGGCCTCGCTCGCGCTCCTGCTCGGCGCGTGCGCCGCGGCGCGCGCGCAGGAAGGGGCGGCGGCCCAGACGCCGGCGCCGGCCGACGAGAAGCTGGCGCGCATCCTGGAGCGCGCGGGCGAGGCGGTGGCGAAGTATCAGGCGGGGCTCTTCCACATCACCTTCACCGAAACGCTCCGCGACGAGGAGCTGAGCAAGGACATGACGCCGAAGAAGTCGAAGGAGTTCGTCTTCGAGACCGTCGTCCTGCGCGAGCAGTTGTCAGGAGACGAGGAGGACTTCTACCCGAAGAGCATCCGCCAGTTGAAGACCGTAGACGGCAAGCCCGCGAAGGGGAACGGCCGCGTGCCCTGGTACGGTTACAACATCCAGTCGCTCGGGATGCTGCTCCCGAAGCACCGGGGCCTCTACGAGTTCACGCTCGAAGCCGAGGAACGGGTCGGCGGGCGCGCCGCCTACCGCGTGCGCGCGCTGCGGCCGGGGCAGCCGCCGCCGAAGGTCGATTGGCGGCGCCGCATGATGGGCATGGGGATGAGCTTCCGCGCGCTCGCGCCGACCTACGTGCTCATCTGGGTGGACGCGGAGAACTCCGACGTGCTCCGTCTGGAGACGCACCTCGTCGCGCCGTTCGAGTTCGACAGCCCGCGCGCGTTCGGCGCGTTCGGCCCGTCGCGCCACATCCGTTACGCCGCGCAGGACTACGCCGTCACCTTCCGCCGCCAGACGTTCAAAGACCCGGAGCAGACGCTGCTCGTCCCCGCCGAGGCCGAGTGGCTCTACGTCGTGGAGGGCGCGAAGCACCCGCGCCTGCGCGCCACGCTCCGCTTCACAGACTACAGGCGCTTCCGCGCTGACGTGAAAGTTATCGAAGAAGAGCCGGAATGAGTAAAACGGAAGGCAGTAGCCGGAAGGCGTCGGGCGGTGGGGCGCCCGCGCCGCGCGCGCGGAACCTCTTCCTGGCCTGCGCCTGTTGCCTTCTGCCTTTCGCCCTGCTGTTCGCCTCGTTCGCGCGCAGGGGGCCGGCGCCCGCGCCCGCGCCTCTGAGCGCGCGGACGGGGCGCGTGCGCGCGCTCGCCGGCGGGCGCGCCGCGTTCGAGGAGGCGACGCCGCCCGGCTCGGCCGTCAAGCCCTTCACGATGCTCGCGGCGCTGCGCTCGGGCTCGCTCGCCGAAGGGGAGCGCGTCGGCTGCCGTGGCAGCTACGAGCGCCGCGACTTCAAGATCGCCTGCGCGCACCCGCGCTACCGCACGGCCTTCGGCCCCGCGCAGGCTCTCGCCAACTCCTGCAACTACTACTTCGCGCACGCGTCCGAGTCGCTCGACGCCCGTGCGTACGAGCGCACGCTCTCGGACTTCGGCTTCGGCGCGCCGACCGGCGGCGGGGACGAGGGCGAGGCGCCGGGGCTGCTGCCGCGCGCTTCGCCCGGCGTCGCCGAGATGCTCGGCGAGAGCGAAAACTTGCGGGTCACGCCGGCGCAGCTCGCCTCCGCGTACGCGGCTCTCTTCAACGGCGGCCTGCTGCTCGCGCCGCGCCCGGGCCGCGCCGAGGGGTTCGCGCCGACGGTGCGCGCGCGCGTCGAGGTGTCGGACTCGCACCGCGCGCTGCTGCTCGCGGGGATGCGCGGCGCGGTGGCTTACGGCACGGCCTCGGGCGCGGGGCTCGCGACGCTGCCCGTCTACGTCTTCGGCAAGACCGGCACCTCGACGCCGCAGGGCGCCTGGCGCTCTCAAGGCTGGTTCGTCGGCTTCGCCGCGGGCGGCGAGGAGCTTGACGAAGGCGCAGCCCGCGGCAACTCCGACTTCACGGCCGTCGCCGCGCGCGATGTTCCGCCCGAGAGCTTGAGGCTCGCGGTCGTCGTCTTCCTCAGGCGCTCGCGCGGCTCGGAGGCGGCGGCCGTCGCGCGCCCCGTCTTCGAGGCTTACGCACGCACGCTCGGCCGCGCGGGCGACTCCGACCGGCTCGCCGGGCGGGCCGACAAGAATCCTGCGGGCGACGACGGCCGCGGGGCGGCGCCCTCAAGCCCGGACGCGGGCCCGGGCGGCGCGACGGTGCGCGTGCGCCTGACGCGCGACGACGCGACCGTGCCGCTCGCGCTCGAAGACTACGTCTTCGGCGTGCTCGCGGCCGAGGGCAGCGTCGAGACCGAAGCCGAGGCGCTCAAGGCTCTGGCGGTCGTCGCGCGCACCTACGCCACGGGGAATTTGCGCCGCCACGCGCGCGACCGCTTCGACCTCTGCGACACGACGCACTGCCAGCGTTACGCGCCCGTCCGCGACGAGTCGGCGCGCCCCGACTTCTACGAGCTGGCCCGCCGCGCCGTGCGCGAGACGGCGGGCCAAGTCCTGCGCGACACGCGGGGCCGGGTCGCCGAGACTTACTTCAGCGCCTCGTGCGGCGGCGCGACCGCCGACGTGTCAAAGCTGTGGGGCGCGGCGCACGCCCCCGCACACCTGCGCGGCGTGCGCGACGACGCCTGCGCCGACTCGACTCGGAAGTGGGCGGACGTGATAACGGCGGCGCAGCTCGCGCGCGCGCTTCACGCGGACGAGCGCAGCGACGTGGGCGAGCGGGTCGAGGGCGTGCGCGTCGTGCGGCGCGACCGGACGGGGCGCGCGGAGACGGTCGAGGTCGTCGGCGCACGCCGGAGGCAGTTGCGCGGATGGGACTTCAAGATCATTGTCGGGCGCACGCTCGGGTGGGGCGTGCTCAAAAGCTCGCGCTTCGAGGTGACGCGCGCGGGCTCGGCCTTCGTCTTTCGCGGGACGGGCTTCGGGCACGGGCTGGGCTTGTGCCAGGCGGGCGCGCACGTCTCGGCCGCGCGCGGCGCGTCATACCGGCAGATACTCGCGCGCTACTTTCAGGGCGCGCCCGTCGGCGAGCTGCGGAGAGAGGACTTCGGGCTGCGGAGCGAGACCGCCGGCGCGAAGCCTGATGAGATTGACGGGAGCGCCGCCGTCGAAAATCTTCCCGCGCACTCCTCACCCGACGCCGAGGTCGAAGGCGAAAATCACTTCATACAGACGGCGGCTTACGTCGAGCCCGAGTCGGGCGGTCAGGTCAGGAGCGAGCATTTTCGCGTAAGACATCCGGCGCGCACGGGGCGGGGCGAGGTGGAGTCGCTGCTGCGCACGCTCGAAGCCGCGTACGCGGACCTGGCGCGGCGTCTGGAGCGCGCCGGCGTCGGCGTCGCCGTGCCCGACGTTGAGGTCACGCTCTACCAGACGACGGGCGACTTCGTCGGCGCGACGGGGCGGCCGGCGTGGGTCGCGGGCGTCGCGGAGGGGAGGCGGATAAGTCTACAGCCGCTCGGCGTGCTGCGCCGGCGCGGGGTGCTGACGACGACGCCGAGGCACGAGTTCGTCCACGCGGCGCTCGAAGCCGTCGGCGCGGGGCGCGCGCCGCTGTGGCTCGCAGAGGGACTGGCCGCGCACTTCGCGGGCGAGGGGCGCGCGCTCGGGCGCGTGACGCCGGGCGAGAGACTTTCGGTCGAAGAGCTCGAGCGGCGTCTGGCGCGCCCCGCGTCGTCCGCCGAGATGCGCGCGCTCTACGCGGCGGCTTACGCGGAGGTGAGCGCGCTCATCCGACGCGAGGGCGAGCCGGCCGCGTGGCGCCTCGCGCTGAAGGCTCGGGTTGCTTTGGCCGCGAAGGGGCGGGATAATTCTTCCGGTCTCGCCTTCAATCATGGAAGTTAAAAATCATCAGGGGGGAGTCGGGTCGGGGCGCTTCGCCGCCTACGCCTGGCTGGTGACGGGGCTGACGCTGGCGGTCATCCTGTGGGGCGCGTTCGTGCGCGCGTCGAAGTCGGGCGACGGCTGCGGGGCGCACTGGCCTCTGTGCCACGGGACGGTCGTGCCCGACGCCTCGCAGTCGAAGACGCTCGTCGAGTTCGCGCACCGCGTGACGAGCGGAATTGCCTTCCTGCTCGTCGTCGGCCTGTGCGTGTGGGCGTTCCGAAGGTTCGGGCGCGGTCACGCGGTGCGCGCGGCGGCGGCCGCCTCGGGCTTCCTTATCGTGACCGAGTCGCTCATCGGCGCGGGGCTCGTGCTGCTCAGGTACGTGGGCGACAACACGTCGGTCGAGCGCGCCGTCTACCTCTCGGTACACCTCGTCAACACGTTCCTGCTCGTCGCGGCGCTGGCGCTGACGGCGTGGTGGGCTTCGCGCGGAGTCGCGGCGCGGCCGAGGCTCGCGGGGTTCCTGCGCGGGCGCGTGGGCGTGGCGCTGCTGGGCTCGCTCGCGCTCGGGGTGAGCGGGGCGGTCGCGGCGCTCGGGGCGACGCTCTTCTCGGAGGGCGACGGCGCGGGAGTGAACCTGGAGGGGATGAGCGCGGCCTCGCGCGTGCTCTTCAGCCTTCGCCACTACTACCTGCACCCGCTGCTCGCGGTCGCGGTCGGCGCGTACCTCGTCTACTTCGCCGCGTCGTCGTTGCGGGGCGGGGCGGGGGAGTGGGCGCGGCGCTGGGCGTGGGCGGTGTTGGCGCTCGTGGCGGCGCAGTTCGCGGCCGGGCTCGTGAACGCCGCGCTGCTCGCGCCCGTCTGGTTGCAGCTCGTACACCTGCTGCTCGCCGACCTGCTCTGGCTCGCGCTCGTCCTGCTCTCGTCCGAGAGTCTCGCGCCCGACGAGTCGAAGGCCGAAGAGTTCAGGCGGGTCGGGCTCGGCGCGGCGGTCGGGACCTAGACCTCACGATTCACCAGCGAACGTCGTAGCGTGCGAGGCCGGCGCGCCAGGAGCCGTGGCCTAAGACGGGGAGGTGCCCGTCGTATGTGAGTGGCGAGTCGGCGGGGCGGCGCACGCGGTAGGTGTGGCCGCCGGGCGAGGCGACGTTGAGGACGACGCGCGCGCCCTCGGCGTCGAAGGAGTTGACGGTCGCGGCGCGCCAGTCGGCGCGGCAGCGCAGGATGAGGCGGGCGCCCACGGGAAGCTCCCCGAGCGTGGGCGCGGCCGCGTCGGCGGGGGAAAGTTCTTCGGCGGAAATGGTAAGGCCGCCGGTCGCGGCGTCGTGCGCCAGCGCTTCCGGCGGCCTCTCGTGTGTCGTGTCCACGCGGGGTGTTAAGCCTGTCCCGAAGACCTCAGACTTCGAGCGGCGAGTCCTCGAAGGGCAGGTCGGGCTGCATCGGCTCATCCCTGTGCGCGACGTAGGCGCGCAGCACGAGCGAGAGGAGGACGAAGGCGACGACGATCCAGAAGAGCGCCCAGAAGACCGACGGCACGCCCGTCGCCGCCGCCATGTTCGCCGCGTCGGTGTGCGCGTCGGTGAAGGCCGAGGCGAAGAGCACGTTGCGCAGGTCGAAGACGGCGTTCAGGACGCACTGCACGGCGATGAACGAGACGAGGAACGTCGCCGCGCGCGGGTTGAGATACTTCGCGGCGGCGAACAGTCCCAGGGGCAGCGCCACCCCCGCGAGGAGCGTGAAGAAGCCCGGCAGCGTCAGGTTCCACAGCGGCGCGAAGAGGCCGAAGGTGACGGCCAGCAAAAAGATGAGCGCGGCCGACCCTAGAAGCACCACGCGCGCCTTGACCCGCACCCGCACCAGCCAGAGCAGCAGCGCGCCGAACGTCATCGCGCCCAGGTAGCCGGCGCTGGAGATGAACAGCTTCGAGAAGAGGCCGCCGTCGGTCGAGTAGACCAGGCCGCTCCCGTCGGCCGCGACCGTCAGGCTGTGGACGGAGTTGCCCGTGACGAAGGCGGCCAGCGCGTGCCCGCCCTCGTGGATGAAGGTGACGAAGATGCGGAACGGGTAGGCCAGAAACTCCGCGTAGGGGATGAACCAGAGGCAGAGGCTGAGGGCCGTCGCGAGCAGGAGCGTCGTGACCTGCGGGCGCGCGTCGCGTGCGATTTGAAATTTCATCTGTAAGTCTCCGGTGCGGGCGTCTTTCGAGTTCACCCCAACTGATACGCCATTCTAACCGGAAGCGTTCGCGGAAAGAAAGGCCGCCGCGCCCCGTGCGGGCGTGGGCGGCGCGCCTCACTCCGCGTCGGAGACGAGGACGACCCCGCTCGACGAGCTGATGCGCGACAGCACGAGCCGCCGGCCGTCCGCCGTCAGGTCGAAGCCGTCTATCTGCTCCGACTCGAAGGCCGTGAGGGTGAAGGGGCGCGCGCCGTCGAGCGGCAGGCAGACGATGTTCGAGACGCCCCCGCGCGTGTCAATGTGGCAGACGGCGCGGCCGTCCGCCGTCCAGCGGAGCACGCGGACGGGCGAGCCGACGACGTCGAAAGTCTTGAGCGGGCCCGCGCCGCCCTCCGCGGGGAAGACGGCGATGCCCCACTGCGCACCCGTCGCGGACGCGCGGTAGTTGTAGGCGACCAGCCTCCCGTCGGGCGAGATGACGGGCGCGGTCGCGCCGGCGCCTTCGGGGAGCGGCACGCGCACGGGCGTGCCGCCTTCGAGCGGAATCCTTGAGACGCTGGCCGCCCCGCTCTTGTAGCAGAAGGCCCAGCGCGAGTCGGGCGAGACACTGGGGAGGGCGCATTCGCGCGCGAGCAGCCCCGCGCCCGACCCGTCGAGGTTCATGCGCCAGACACCGTAGTCCCCGCCCCCGCCACGCACGGAGGAGTAGACGACGTAGCGCCCGTCGGGCGAGACGTCGGGGTACATGTCCGTGCTCGCCCCGTCGGACAACTGGCGCTGCCCCGTCCCGTCGGCGTTCATGACCCAGATGGCGTCGCCGCCGCCGGCCAGCGAGTGGAAGACGACGCGCCCGTCGGGCGCCCACGCCAGTCCCTTCTGCCCGTCGTAGCGCCCCGCCCCGTGCGTGAGCCGCGCGGGGGGCGGCGTGGTCGTCGCCGCCGCGCCCGCCCCGGCCGCCGGCGCCGTCCAGATGTTCTGCACGACGTTGAACTGGACGGTGGCGAGCGTGGAGGAGTCGGCCGAGAGGCTGACGCTCGTGTAGGTGCTCACGTCGTTGGTGATGCGCTGCGGCTCGCCCACCGGGAAGGGGAGCCGCCAGAGCTGGAACATCTCGCCGCGCTCGGCCGCGGCCACGACGAGCGCGGACGAGTCGCCCGTCCACGCGAAGCCGCCGACCCCCTTCCACTCCCGCCCGCTGACCCGCCCGACCGCGCCGCCCTCGGCGCCCACGGCCATGAAGACCTTCGCGCCGACGAAGGTGCCCTGGACGAAGGCGATGGTCTGGCCGTCGGGCGACCACGCCGCGCCGGAGATGAACTCGGGCAGCTCGCGCCGGTAGAGGACGCGCTCGCCCGAGCCGTCGTGGTTGGTGACGACGAGCGAGCGGTGGAGCCCCGCGTCGAGGCGTATGAAGGCGAGCCGCCGCCCGTCGGGCGCGAGCGCGAAGTTGTTGCCCGTGTCCTGGAGGCTGACGTTCCCGACGAGTTTCGTCTCGCCGCCGCCGAGCTTCGTCACGCGGTAGAGCGTGGCGAGGTGCCCCCGCAGAGGCGCTTTGAGGTAGTAGACGAATTTGCCGTCGGGCGAGAAGAGGGGCGCGCTCAGCCGCTCGCCGGGTTCGCCCGCGGGGACGATCTGCACGCTGCTGACTTCCGAGGTCTGGCGCAGCCAGAGGCTCTGGCGGCCCGCCTCGCTCTTGACGTAGGCGACGAACTCGCCGTCGGGCGAGACGGCCACGTCGACGGCCTGCCCCGTGTCGGCCAACTGCCTGACGCTCATCTTCTGGAACGGAGTCCGCGCCGGGGCCTCGCCGCGCAGGAGCCTGTAGAGGCCGTAGCCCCCGGCGGCGAGCACGCACGCGAGCAGGGCGAGCCCCAGCAGGAAGCCGCGCCCGTGCCGCCGCAGCTCGCCGAGGATGACCTCGGCGCTCGAAGTCCGTCCCGCCGAACGCCCGGTCTGAGCAGACAGGCCGGGCGGCGCGGACTGTGTCGTCGGCGGACGTGCGGGCTCGTCGCCGGTCGCGGGCGTCGAGTCCCCGGCCGGGAGCGCCGCCGTCGCCGCCCCGACCGTCGCGCCCGCGCCCGAGCGCGAGGCCGCGTCCTCGAACTCCAGCCGCTGCTTCAGCCGCCGGAGGTCGGTCAAAAGCTCCTTCGCCGTCTGGTAGCGCCCCTCACCGTCCTTCGTCAAAGCCTTGGCGACTATCCATTCGAGCGACTCGGGCGCGCCCGGCAGGTAGCGCGAGAGCGGCGCGGGCTCCTTGCCGACGACGGCGGCGAGCACGTCGGTCGGCGACTCGCCGCGGAAGGGCGCGCGCCCCGCGAGCATCTCGTAGAGCACGACGCCGAGCGACCAGACGTCCGTGCGCCCGTCCACCTCGCGGCCGCGCGCCTGCTCGGGGCTCATGTAGGCGACCGTGCCCATGACGACGCCCGGGTCGGTGCGGAGCGCCGCCAGCGTCCGGGCCTCCGAAGGCTCGGCCCCCGCCTCCTCGCCCAGCTTGGCGAGGCCGAAGTCGAGCACCTTGACGAAGCCGTCGGGGCGGAGCATGACGTTCTCGGGCTTGACGTCGCGGTGGACGACGCCCTCGGCGTGCGCGGCCGAGAGCGCGGCCGCGATCTGCGCGGCCACGTCGAGCGCCTCGGCCGGCGCGAGCGCCCCGCGCGCCAGGCGCTCGCGCAAGGTCTCGCCCTCGATGTACTCCGAGGCGATGACGTTCACGCCGTTCGTCTGCTCGATGTCGTAGACGGTGACGATGTTCGGGTGGTTGAGCCGGAGGACGGCGCGCGCCTCCTGCTGGAACCGCCGGACGCGCGCCTCGTCGCCCGCGAAGTGTTCGGGCAGGAGCTTGAGCGCGACCTTGCGCCCGGTGCGCTCGTGGACGGCGAGGTGTACCTCGCCCATCCCGCCCGCGCCGAGGCGCGAGACGACGCGGTAGGAGCCGACCGTCCGGCCCGCCAGAGACTCCGCGCGCTCGCGCTCGGCCGCGAGCAGCCGCGCCGCCTCCTCGACCGCCGGCGCGCCGAGCGTCCCGCCGCGACCGTCGTGCGCGACGAGCGACAGGACTTCCGCGCGCAGCGCCTCGTCCTCGCCGCACGCGCGCTCGATAAAAGCCGCGCGCTCGCCCGCCGGCACTTCGAGCGCGGACTTGAAGATCGTGTCTATCTGTCGCCAGCGTTCGGGGCCCATTAGAAGAGTCCGGAGTCCGGAGTCCGGAGTCTGAAGTCAAAGGCAAGGAGCATGAAAGCCATGCCGTCTTGACTCCGGACCCCGGACTCCAGACTCCAGGCTCTTATTTCCTTTCCATCTCTCTGAGGAGGAAGGCGCGTGCGCGGCGCCACTCGCGGCCGACGGTGTCGGGCGAGACCTTGAGCACTTCGGCCGCCTCCTCGGCCGAGAGCCCGCCGAAGTAGCGCATCTCGACGACGCGCGCCTTGCGCGGGTCAACCTTCTCCAGCTCGGCCAGCGCCTCGTCGAGCGCGACCAGCTCTTCGGCGCGCTCGTCCGAGAGCAGCGCGGCCTCGACGAGCGGGAGCGGGCGCGCGCCGCCGCCGCGCTTCTCGTAGCGGCGCGAGCGCGCGTGGTCGATGAGGATGCGGCGCATCGTCTGCGCGGCGATGGCGAAGAAGTGCGCGCGGTTCTGCCAGCGCACGCGCGTCTGGTCGCAGAGCTTGAGGTAGGCCTCGTTGACGAGCGCGGAGGTCTGGAGCGTGTGGCCGGGGCGCTCGCGGCTCATGTAGTGGTGCGCGAGCCGGCGCAGCTCGCGCTCGACGAGCGGGAGCAGGCGGTCGAGCGCCTCGCGGTCGCCGTCGCTCCACGCGGCGAGCAGGTCGGTCATGTGCTGCGGAGAAGGGGTCGAGGAAGTCATCGGAGGAGACCCAGAAGCCTTTCGGGCGGGCCCGCGCACGCACGCGATTCCCGGGACGGAAAAACGGACGGATTGTAGCACTTTTCCCACGCGCCCCGGCCAGGAAATGCCGGGGCGCTCCCGCGCGGAAAAAATATTTCACGCGCCCCTGCCGGATTCCGCCGCGCGGCCCCGCGTAAATGGACGGACACGGAAATGTAAGGGCGGGGGACGAAGCTCAGAAGGCATTCGCTTCACCCCTCGCCCCTCACACACAGTCACAGGAGGACTGCCATGAAGGTTAAAAATCTTGCTCTCTACCTCGCCGCCACACTCGCCTGCGCCCTCGCCTCCGCCGGGGCGCTCGCGCAGTCCGTGTCGGTCTTCACGGGCGGGCTCAAAGGCCCGACGAGAATCGTCATGACCTCGAAGGGCAACCTGCTCGTCGCGGAGTCGGGCGACGCCCCGAACGCCGGCCGCCTCTCGGTCATCGACCGCCAGACCCGCGCGCGCCGCACCATCCTCGACGGCCTGCCCGCGGGGCCGAGCGCCGAGGGCGGCATCTCCGGCCCGTCCGGGCTCGCCGTGCAGGGTCGCACCGTCTACGTCGTCATCGGCGCGGGCGACGCCGTGCAGGCCGGCCCCGCGCCCGGCACGGAGAAGGCCAACCCGAACCCTTCGTCCCCGCTGCTCAGCTCGCTGCTGGCCGTGCGCGTCCCCGCCAACGTCGAGGAGATGACCGCCGGCTTCAGGCTCACGGCGGCGGACCACGCGGCGCTCAAGGGCGGCGAGCGGCTGACGCTCTCGAACGGCGCGGGCGACCGTTTGACCGTCGAGCTGGTCGCCGACTTCCCGGACTACACCCCGAACCCGCGCCCCGACTTCGCCGACAACGTGCGCGTCTCCAACCCGTTCGGCGTCGCCGTCAACGGGAACGTGGTCTACGTCGTGGACGCGAGCCAGAACATCCTCCGCGTGGTCGGCGCTGACACGGGCGCGGTCGCGACGCTCACGACCTTCGCGCAGTACGACAACCCGCTGCCGTTCGGCCCGCGGAAGATAGACGCCGTCCCCGACTCGGTCAGGCTCTTCGGCGACCGCCTGCTCGTCACGACGCTGACGGGGTTCCCGTTCCCCTCGGGCGTCGCGCAGGTCAGACAGGTCAACCTCGTCACGGGCGAGCAGTCGGCGCTCATCAACGGGCTGACGACGGCCATCGACGTGCTCGCGGTGCGCACCCCGCCCGCGCACGGCGACGGCCAGCCCCCGCTCGCCTCCGAAGACGTGCGCAAGAGGGTCGGGGAGGGGCGCGTGACTGCGTTCGAAGACCGCGAGAACTACTTCGTCCTGCGCATCAGCGACAGCATGTTGCAGAACGCGCCCGGCCGGCTGCTGCTCTACGACACGCCGACCGGGGGGGGCGTCACGCTGGCCGCGCCGCTCATCGGGCCGACCGGACTCGCGCGCGACCCCAAGAGCGGCGACATCTTCATCACGAGCATCTTCACGGGGCTCGTCTACCGCGTCGCCTTCGCGCGCGAGCTGGTGCGCCGGCACTACCTCGACTTCCTCGGCCGCGAGCCGGAGCAGGCGGGCTGGGACCACTGGGCCGGCGAGATAGAGAAGTGCGGGACGGACGCGGCCTGCGCCGACCGCAAGGGCGTGGACGTCTCGCGCGCCTTCTACTACTCGGCGGAGTTCATCGGCCTCCGCCCCGAGCTGGCCGAGCAGTCGCGCGGCACGGCCGCCTACAACCGCGAGTTCGTGCGACAGGGCTACTACGCGTACCTCGGCCGCACCTGCGACCCGGAGGTCTGCGACGCCCCGGGCTTCAACTTCTGGGTGGACAAGCTCAACGCGCGCTTGCCCTCGGCGGACGCCGACTACAACGAGATGATACGGGCCTTCCTCGTCTCGGCCGAGTACCGCGCGCGCTTCGGCCTCTGAGGCGCGCACGCTCCCGGCTCACACCCGAACCTTTACCCGCGCCGCACGAGGCGCGCGAACGCAAAGGAGACCACGGACATGAAAGCGACAACTCTCATCACTGCTTTCGACTTCACGCATGCCCCTCCGAGGCGGCTTCTGATCGCGTGCTTTCTGGTAGCCGCCGCGGCGTGCGGCGCGTTCTCCACTCGCGCGCGCATCGGGGCGTCGGGCCCCGAGCCGCCGCGCGCGCTGACGGCTGCGGCCTTCCAGACGCCGACGCCCACGCCGCTCCCGACGGCGACGTGGCGCCAGCCGACAAAACCCAACACGACCTACGTCTGCGACTGGAAGCGGCCGGGCGCGAGCGGCATGGCGCGGCTGTCGTTCGAGTACACGCGGCAGACGCCGGGCAACGGCTGGATAGGGAAGCTGAACACCACTTACCCCGACGGTAAACGGCGCGAGGACAAGACGCAGTTCTTTGCGCCGAAGGTCGCCCCGCGCCTCGGCACGGAGTGGAGCTTCCAGACCACCGATGGGAAGATCAGGTGCAAGTTCGGCGTCTCGCGCCTCGGCTCGGAGGTCAAGTTCACGGGGTGCAGCAACGGCGTCGAGCAGTACTGCGTGGACGAGAGGGTGATTACAACCTTCGAGGGACTGCCCGACGCGGGCTGCGCGGAGTGCAGGGCGGGCAACGTCTTCGACAAGATGTCGTGCCTCGCGCGCTGCTTCAGTCGCGGCGGCAGCGGCGGCCTGAACTCCGGCCTCTGCGAGGGCGCGCCGGTTCAGTGTGCGTCCCTTTACTTCGCGCGGAACGTTCTCGTCATCGGCTGGCAGGACAGGTTCACGCGCGCCGGGCTGTCGGATTTGCACCAGGGCTGGGTCGACTTCGTCAACGGCGCGCTCGGCCGTTGCGACTCGAACGCGCTCCTCTGCCCGGCGGGCACGAGCTGCGGCTCGCGCGGCGATTGCGAGCTGCGCTGCCGCGACTACGGCGGCGGCGTCACCGACGAGTGCCCGACCGGCTTCACGTGCGGCGGGCGCGGGACGTGCCAGAAGAAGTGTACCTCCAGCGCGACGTGCCCCGACGGCTCCTTCTGCGGCGCCGGCGGGACCTGCGAGAAGCGCAGCAACTGACGCGCGTCAATCGCGCGAGGGGCGCGGCCTTGAAAGCCGCGCCCCTCGCGCCCCTTCATTTGACGACGCGCGCCCAGTCGCCCGACTTGCCGCCGGTCTTCTCTTCGAGTCTGACTTCCGTGATGGTCATGCCCTTCTCGACGGCCTTGCACATGTCGTAGACGGTGAGCGCGGCGACCGCGGCGGCCGTCAGCGCCTCCATCTCGACGCCGGTCTGCGCGGTCGTGGCGGCCTCGGCCTCGATGTGGACGCCGTCGTCGCGCAGCTCCGCGCGCACGTCGGCGTGCGTGAGCGGGAGCGGGTGGCAGAGCGGGATGAGTTCGGCCGTGCGCTTGGCGGCCATGATGCCGGCGACGCGCGCCACCTCCAGCGGGTCGCCCTTCGGCGTGCGGCCCGCGCGCACCGCCTCGACCGTCTCGGGCGACATCAGCACGCGCGCCGACGCCACGGCGCGCCGCGCCGCCGGCGCCTTCGCGCTCGTGTCCACCATCACGACGCGACCCTCTTCGTCCAGGTGTGACAGCTCGCTCATGGAGTTTATTAAACCACTCAGCCGGGGAGTCTGACGACCCTGACGACGGCGCCCGCCTCAAGCCTCTCGCCGGCGGGGACGACGACGAGCGCCGTGGCGCGCGCGAAGGCGACGAAGTCCGACGAGCCTCCCCACTTCAGGGGCTCCGCGAGCAGGCGACCCTCGGCGTCCGTCGAGAGCGCGGCCGGCAGGTAGCTCTCGCGCCCGGCCGCGCCTTTAACCGGGCGCGAGAGCACCGCACGTTCTTCCAGAGGCGCGGCGTCGAGCGCGCCCTGCATCCGCAGCAGCGCCGTGCGCGCGAAGAGGTTGAAGGTGACGCTCACAGAGACGGGGTTGCCCGGCAGCCCGAAGACGAGCGCCCCGCCGGGCAGGCGCGCGAAGACGGTCGGCTTGCCCGGCCTGAGCGCGACGCGCTCGAAGAAGACCTCGGAGCCGAGCGCGCGGAGCGCCGCCTTCGTGAAGTCGTAGCGACCCATCGAGACGCCGCCCGAGAGCACGAGCACGTCGGCGCGCGCCGCCGCCCCCTCCATCTCGCGCCGCAGCAGCTCCGGGTCGTCGCCCGCGAAGGGCAGGCGCTCGACCACGGCGCCCGCCAGCCGCGCGTAGGCCGCGAGCGAGTAGCTGTTCGAGTCTCTTATCTGGTCTGCGCCCGGCTTCTCGCCGACCGGCACCAGCTCCGTCCCGGTCGCCAGCACGGCCACGCGCGGCCGCCGGCTCACCGGCACCGACGCGTAGCCGAAGGACGCGAGCACCGCCGCGCGCGCGGCCGTCACGACCTCGCCGGCTTCGAGCACGCGCTCGCCCGCCCGTATCTCGCTCGCGCGCGGGACGTAGAACTGACCCGGCTCGGTCGCGCGTTCGACCTCGACGAGCGCGCCGTCTTCCGTCTCGCGCGTCACCTCGACCTGCTGCACCGAGTCGGCGCCCTCCGGGAGCGGCGCGCCCGTCATGATCCTCACGGCCTCGCCCGCGCCCACAGTCCCGCGCCACCCGCTCCCGGCCGCCGCCTCGCCCACCAGTCGCAGACGCGCGGGCGTCTCGCGCAAGTCCTCCGAGCGCACGGCGTAGCCGTCCATCTGCGCGCGGTCGAAAGGCGGCAGGTCGGTGTCCGCGAAAACGTCCGACGCCAGCACGCGCCCCACCGCCTCGTCGAGCGGCACGCGCTCCGAGCCCAGCGCCCCCGCCTTCTCGACGACGACGCGGAGGGCCTCTGTGACGGGAATCATTTCAGACATCATTCACTCGACTTTTCTCGGCGCGTCCATCCGGAAGCCGTCGAAGAGGAGGCCTCCGAAGGGTTCGAGCATCTCGGCGACGAGCGCGGCCGCCGGCTCGGGGCGCTTCTCCTTGAAGAGAGCGTCGAAGGCGCTGAAGAACTTCTCGGCGAAGGCCGCGTCCGTCCGGCGCAGGCGGCGCGGGATGGTCTTGCTGTGCGCCGACCAGAGGCCGCGCGCGCGGAAGTAGAACTCGGCCGCGTCCTGGTAGAGCCACGCGCCCGTCGCGACCAGCTCCTCCGGCGAGCGCGGGGACTTCATGTCGTCGAGCCAGTCGGTCAGGCGGTAGCGCCTGAGCGTCAACTCCTCGTCGTCCCACGGCGGCGGCCCGGCCTCCAACAGCTCCGCCGCCCTCCGCTTCAGACGCGCCGAGAACTCGCTCGCCCCCGGCACCTCCAGTCCCTCACCCACCATGCTCATCAGCGCCGGCACGCCCCGCAGCCTGTCCGACTCGAAGAACCGCTCCAGCGTCTCGGGGTCGTGTACGAACGTTTCGACGGGCCAGCCCGCGTGGACGAAAGCCTCGCGGTACGCGTTCGGCAACTCCTCGTAGACCACCACGAGGTCGAGGTCGGACGCCGGCGTCGCCTCCCCGCGCACCACCGACCCCCCGAGGAACAACACACGCGCCCCCGCATACCTCTCCCGCCAAACCCCTCGCGCCGCCTCCACGGGTGAAACCCTCGACGTGTTCATAGAGGTGGGTAGATTCTAATGCGTGTGTCGTGACGTTCGGCCAGAAATCAAGGACTTTACGCGCTGAAGGCAGAATTTTGCCCTCATCAACCGCGGATTCAGCCTTTTCACGCGCGGATGAAAGACTATCACGCGCAGATTATAGCTTTACTCTCGCCGATTAAAGTCTTTCAGACGCGGGTGAAAGACTTTAACCTGCGGGGGTAGGTTTTAAAACGACGAAAGTAAGTCTTTCACTCACGGATTCAGGCTTTAAAAATGCGGAAGTAAGTCTTTAATCCGCGCGTCAACAGGCCGAAATGCCGGGTGAAAACCCCAAAAGTGGGAAAAATCATTGAAACGGGGAATTGAGGGTGTCAGAATCGCGCCCTCCGGCGCGAAGTCTCAAAGGGCGGGGAGATATTCTCGGGTCTCCCGGCCGGCGTCGCGCCGTCCGGTCGAAAGCGGCGGGGCTGTCAACGAACAAGGGCGTCTCACAAAGCCCGAGCCTGCTGCCGACGCAACCGAGTGTCCCACGCGTGCCTCACGAGCACGACCAGAGACCACATGGCATCTGCGCCGACCGGGCGCGGAAAGGAGTCCTTACATGCCGAACGCAAAGAAGACCGAAGAGAAGATCGAGCGGATGCTCAACGCCTGGCGCACGCTCGCGCCCGACAAGACCTTCGCCGGGCTGACGCTCACGCAGTTCGAGGCGGCGGCCGCGCCCTCCAGCGCCGCGCGCCGGAAGATAGACGCCCTTGAGGCCCAACTCGCCGAAGCCTACGCCGAGCGCGACCGCGCCGACGAAGCCTTCGAGACCCGCGCCAAACAGGTCGTCGCCGGCGTCCTCGCCGACCCCACCGAAGGCGACGACAGCGCCCTCTACGGCGCCCTCGGCTACACCCGCGCCAGCGAACAAAAGACCGGCCTCACCCGCCGTAAACGCACCCAACCACCCACGACGTAAACCCGTAAAAGGCAGAGCGGCCGCGACCTCGGTGGCACCTTATTAATCAGGGCGCGACGAATAACGCCGGCGGGCGCGGCGGCCGGGTAGTTTGGAGGACGGCGCACTTTTGCGTGATGTCGCGCGGCCCCTGCCGCCTCAGGTTAATGACCTGAAGCTAATAACAGTTCGTGTGAGCTACCCAAGATCAAAGGATAAGGGGCGCTGAGATTTCATGGCGACGGCATCCGCCGAAGAAGGGCGGGCGAGAAGGAAGGAGCCGCCGGCGGTGGCTTGGCTTAAGGGTCCGCAGCGCATCAAGGGATTAGATCCCCTTGGCGTGCGCGCCCCGTGTGAGAGCCTCTACACGCAGCTGCTGCCTGGTATCAACAACGTCACCGACCGGGCGAGGTACTTCTCCTTATACCCTTGGCTGGTTTGGGCCGCCGAGCGTCACATGGGGGCGCTGAAGGAGCTGCCCCTTTACCACACCCTCCGCCGCGCCGATTGCCTCTTCACCCTCATCGGGCTCAGGCACCAGACGACCTCCGGCCCTTCGAAACTCCACGGCGGCCTCATCGGTGCCATCACGCTCTCCCGCGCGCTCAACCAACTCGGCGAGGGAGGGGCGTTGTGCCTCTCCGAGTTCGCGACTACGGACGCGACGCCCCAACGCTACTTCATGAATAAGCGCGGGGGGCTCGGGCAGTACTACTTAGGGACGCTCCAGCAGGCGGGGCTGCTCTTGGGCGACCCGCGCTCCGGCATCCGCTACACGGAGGAACGGGGCGGGCCGTTGGCGCTCGCCTTCGACGCCGGCGTCGACCGCGAAGCCTTCTTCGCCGCCCTTGAGGCGGACGAGGTTACGACCGACACTCTGGACGATCTCTCCGCCTTCTGCGCGTGCGCCGTCGGCGAGAACCCCGCCGAGCACTCGGCGCTCGCCGACTACTTCTTCAACCGTGAAGGTATCTTCCACCGACTGGAGGGGCAACCGCGCCGGCTGACGCTCGCACTGCTCCTCGACCTGTGCGAGCGCCTTCGGGGCTCGGACACTCCGATCACGGTTGACGGGGGCGGCTCTGATGTATTCCGCGCGTGCGCCTACGCAGGCGCTCTGCCAAGCGGCGCAGCCTGGGAGCCGGGCAGCCTGGCGCTCGACGCAGTACGCGCGGGCTGGGGACTCTACCACCGCCACGAGCTCTTCTCGGTGGCGCTCCAGTGCCTCTTCTGGGCCGGGCTCGACGCTTTACAGGAGGAGGGGACGGCGCTCGCCGACAGCCGCGCTTACGGCGAATGGTTCGCCCAAGAGTTCGAGTCGGCGCTCGACAGCGGTGGTGAAGAGACCTTCGCGGACGCCATAGGGCGCACCGCCGGCACCCTGCCACCCCTCGAACTCTGGGATGACCCCGATCACGAGGTACAGCTCGGGTGGGAGATCCACGACCTGACGCGTGAGGCCGACGCACGCCTGCGGCGGGAGGATGTCGTGCGCGGCAGCGTTCGTGTCCGTACCCGGTGAACCTTCACGAGTTCGAGCGACTCGCGGGCAGCGAGTGGGCGGGGCTCAGGATGCGCGACCTACTGGTGCGTTTAGGGGCACGCTGGGGAGTGGACGCGCACCTGCGCGTCGCGCTGCGGAAGCTACGGGGAGTGCCCACGACACGTTCAAGGTGGTGCCGGGCGAGAGCGGGCTGACCGTCACCGAAAGCCCTCTGCCCGGCTTCACAGGCCCGCGCGTGAGGCAGGCGTTACAGGTGCTCTACGACCTGCGCGCTCTCGACTTCGACCCGGCGTCCGGGAGAATGAGGCCGACCGACTTCGGCCTTGAGATGCTCGAGGAGTGCCGTGCCGACTGAGACACCCGAAATCTCCATCCTGGACGAGTTGCGGCGCGGCGGCTTCGAGTTCTCCTTCGCCACGACCTACAACGCCTACCTGCCCTTTTACGAGGACGTGGTCTGGCGGCACCTGACGGCCGCTGGCTGCCGCGCGAATGTCCTGATGATGGACGGCCGGCAGTGCGGCGCCGCGCTCTACGACGAAGGCTCGCGCCCACGTCTCGCGGGACGAGAGTACACGCTCATCCCTGCGCGCTCTCGCGGAGCCTTCCACCCGAAGCTGTTGATGCTCGTCGGGCGCGAACGCGGGTTGCTCTTCGCCGGCAGCCACAACATGACGGTCGCGGGCTTCGGCCGCAACCGTGAACTGACGAGCCGCATCGAGGCCGCGGCCGACGACGAGGCCGCGATAGCGGCGCTCGGCGAGGCGTGGCGGTTCATGCGCGCTTGGGCCGCCGACCAGCCGTCGGGACTTCTGGCCGTGTTCGACGCGGCCGAAGGGTACGCCGGGTGGCTGCGCGATGCCTTGGCGACCGCGCCTCCCGAGGATGCGCGCGTACGGTTCTTCGGGAGCAGGCCGGGAGGGGAGGGCCTCTGGCAGCGTGTGAGTGGGCTGATGCCGCAGGGCGTGCGGCGCGTCACCGTAGTCTCTCCCTTCTTCGACGGCAGGCTGCGTTTCCTCAAGCGGCTCGCGAAAGACTTGAGGCCCGAGGAGTTCATCGTCGGCGTCGAGCCGGGCGGGGTCGTCATCGACCACGACGCCGCGCGTGCGCTGCCCGGCGTGCGATTCGTGGACTCGAAGGCGCTGCGGGAGGGGAAGGGCTACCTGCACGCAAAGGCCATCCTAGTCGAGGCTGCGGACGAAAGCGATATGCTCTTGACGGGGAGCGCGAACGCGAGCTGGCAGGCGTGGCTCGCCGACGGCGACGAGGAGAGGAACGCCGAAGCCGTGGTCGTCACCACGGGCTCGAAAAGGCAGTCTCATGCCCGCGCTCTGGGCCTGAAGGAACTCTCCAAGCAGCCGACGCTCTCGCCCGCCAATTGGGAGGAGATAAGGCGGCGGGCGGCGGCACGTCCAAAGCGCGACGCCGAAACGCACACCTCACCTCTAGTCGCGCTTGAGACCGAGCAGGGCTTCGACGTTGAAGACTCGGCGGCGCAAGCCGCGCCCGAAGGCGCTGACCTGATAGGTGCCGACGGTCAAGCCTTCGGCAGCCCCACTATTTCCTTAGTGGAAGGCGGCGTTTACAGGGTGGACGTGCCGGAGGCTGGGCCGCGCCAGAGGACGTGGGCGGTTGTGCTGCGATTCTCCGGAGGCACCTCGCGGCTCGCCATCGCCCACCACACCTTTGACGTGGCCGCCTCGGCGCAGACCGAAAGGCAGCGGGAGTTGCGACGCGCCCTCGACAGCCTTGAGACCGACACGCCGCTGCTTGAGGATATGTTGAAGATCGTCGAGCGTGTCATCTTCGACGACTTCGAGGTTCATCAGCGGAGGGCGCGGACAATCGGAGGGAGGTCAGCCGCAGACGCGGCGGACACGGCAGCGGACGACGCTCCCTAGGAGACCTACTCGGTGCGGCTAGCTGACCATACCGCCATGCTGCCGCACGGCCGCCACGAGCAACTCGATGACCTGGGTGTGCTGCTCAGCGCCCTGAACCGGCGACTAGGCGAAGGGTTGGATGCATCGGTTTCGCTCTCACCCGGCATCGCGCGGAGCGAGGAAGAGTTGGTAGGCACTGAGTCTGAGGAGGATGCGGGCTGGGGCGATTTCGATGGCTCGGCGCGCGCGGCCTCCTGCCGGCGCAGGGCCAGCACCATGATGC
Organism: Acidobacteriota bacterium; assembly: GCA_020200135.1. Classification (GTDB taxonomy): domain Bacteria; phylum Acidobacteriota; class Blastocatellia; order Pyrinomonadales; family Pyrinomonadaceae; genus QHXN01. The sequence goes on from JAIVJI010000007.1 coordinate 34,650, forward strand.
GCAGGATGGTCGAGCAACTCAAGCTCGCGGCGCAGACGCCCGCCAGGGGGGCCGGCACCGTGAGGCAGTTAGCGGCCGTGCTCGGCGTGCTGCACCGTCTGCGTGAGCTTGAAATGACGGCCGAGTGGATGCCGTACGGCGAATCGCTGATTCGGGAAAGGGACGAACGCAAGTTCTTCCTCGATGCCACACGCCTCCTTTACTCGCAGCAGGGCGCGGTCATGAGCCACGCCGCACGCGCGCGGAAGGCCAGCGGTGACGGGCTCCCCGCACCGCCCGAGCCGTCTCTATCGGCGGCTCTACTGCTGTGGCTCGCGTGGGATTTGCGTGTGGACTACCGTAACGCGCTCGACGCCGAAGACCCGTTGGCGACTAACGAGAACCTGCATGCGGTGGCACGATTGGTTGCGATGGCCAGACAAATCGCAGCCGACGATGAGTCGCGCGAGAAGGCGACCGATGCCATCAGCCGCCATTATGCTTACTACGAAGCGGACGGTGAAGTCGAGACGTGGCTCGAAGCCCACCTCGGCTGGATGAAGAGGATTTCGGAGGCGGCGCAGGGGGCGTCCGCTGCGCCACGCCGCCCGGCGGACGCAGGCGATGTCGTATACCTGAAGAAGGGTACACCGCGGCCGATGATGGTGCTGCAGCAGCGGGGGCGATCCGTTCGCGTGGTTGACTTGGATGAGCATGACGAGCAAAAGGGGTATGGTAACGATTTCATCACCCTGATCGATACCTGATGGACTGGCACCACCTTATGCGTGTGACCTACACCTCTGCCGTTCTAACAGCGCCTATTGTCGTTACTGAAAGCCCTCGCCATCAACCCGCACATGTCGCACGGGCCGTGTATGCCGAGCGGCAACGCTTGAACCTCCTTGCAGGGGCACCCGTTGACGGCATCGTGGTCAATGCGCTTCCTTCGGACTGGGGCTTGGCGCGCCCTGGCGGAGAAGAGTAATACTCTAAAAAGAGGTGATAAAGAGGGTGATGTCTATGTCTGGGTGCCGTCGCCGACGACAAGCTCATCCACGCCGTGTTTGTTGACGAAGCCAATTGAAGGCTAAAGGATATGTCTGACTCGCTGAGCTACTACTTACATAAAATCGAACGCCTGCGCGTCGACCGAACGCGCGACCTCCCCGCGCCGCACAAGCCGCTGCTCCTGCTCGCCGTCCTGGATTTAATCGAGCGCGGCGAAATCGGCGACAACCGGGTCGAGGTTTCGCCACTGCTGGTCGAGACCTACCTCAACTACTGGAAGAACATCCCTACAGGACAGCCGCGCCTCTACAACCCTTTCCCGCGGCTGCGCACCTCCGGCTTCTGGCACCTGCACGCGCGCGCAGGTCAGGAGTCGGCGCTGGCCGCGACGCGCAGCTTTCAATCGGTCGCGCACCTCAGGAGACTGGTGGCTTACGCCAGTCTCGACCCAGAGCTCTTCATGCTGCTCCAGCGTCCCGAGGCGCGCGAAGTGGTGCGGCAAACGCTCATCGGGACACATCTGAGCCATTACGAATCAATCATCAAGAACGCGACCAGCGAAAACCACCTCATTAATGGGGCGGCGCAAAAACTTCGCCGCGCGGCGCTGAGTGGCAAGAACGAGGGCGTGCCAACGTCGACGGCACGCAGCGCCGCATTCCGGCAGGAGATCATGCGACTCTACAATTACACGTGCGCCGCGTGCCGCCTGCGCATCATCACGCCGGAGGGCAGGTCGGCGGTTGACGCCGCGCACATCATCCCCTACTCGGAATCACACGACGACGGGATCGGCAACGGCCTCGCCCTCTGCAAGCTGCACCACTGGGCGTTGGACGCAGGGCTCGTGACGCTCAACGACCGTTACAGGTTACTGGTTTCCAACGCCTTTGAAGAAAGAGGTCATGCCGCGCTGCTGCTCCGGAGTTTAGACGCAAAGCCTATTCTGCTCCCGCGGCAGAAGCCGTTCTTTCCTTCATTGCACGCGGTCCGCTGGCATAGAGCACATCGCTTCCAGCCTTAACATTAGACATCGTAGCAACCATGTCCAAGCGTGACGAATAAATTGAGTGGTATAACCGCTCAATTGCGTGGTATAAACACGCAACGTGAACCAACTGGCAGAGCTACTTTCATCGCGGGGCAGGGCCGAAATCTTTCGCCTGCTGTTCGGGCCTACCCGTGGCGAACTCCACGTGCGTGAACTGGAGCGGCGGACTGGACTGAGCGATGCGACGGTGCGGCAGGAGTTGAAGAAGCTGTCACGGTTGGGCGTGGTCGAGGCGCGGCGGGACGGAAATCGCACGTGCTATAGGGCCAATGACGCACATCCGCTCTACCCAGACATCCGCAACCTCGTGCTCAAGACTAGCGGGCTGAAGGACGTGCTGCGCGAGGCGTTGGGCGGGGCAGCGGACATTGAGTCGGCGTTCGTCTTCGGGTCGGTCGCTAGCGATAACGCGAAGGCGAATAGCGACATCGACCTGATGGTGGTCGGGACAATCGGCCTGCGCCAGCTTAGCAAGCGGCTGTCTGGGCTAGAGGCAAAACTAGGCCGCGAGGTGAACCCGCACGTACTGACGCCGGAGGAGTTCGCGCGGCGTGAGCGTGAGCGTGACCACTTCATTACCGCCGTGCTGGGGTCGCCGCGGCTGTTCGTCGTCGGGGGCGAGGATGAGCTTAGAAGATTGGACCAATAACGGCTGGCTGCGTCGCCATGAGACCGGTCGGCAGGAGATCGCCGACCTGCTGGCGATTGTCGACCGCGACTTGGCAGACGCGGGAGGCAACATCTCGCCGGACTGGCGCTTCGGCATCGCTTACAACGGGTCGTTGAAGCTCTGCACCATCCTGCTGCATGCGTCCGGATATCGCCCAGAGAAGACTCTTCAGCATTACCGCGCTATAACCGCGATGCCGATGATTCTGGGGGCGGAGCGGGAGGACGATGCCGATTATCTGGATCGCTGCCGCCGCAAGCGCAATATCGCCGAATATGATCGTACAGACGTGGTGACGGAAAGGGACGCGCAGGAGTTGATAGAGTTTACAAGGGAGTTACGGGCCGCCGTGCTCCAGTGGCTGGAGCAGTATTACCCAAATCTCGTCCCGGAAGGGCGCGCTTATGAATGACGATGGTGGGGACAAGGACAATGATGGGGCACAGGCCGCCGACCATGTGCGGGAAGACGAGGAGGCAGGGGCAGTCAGCGAACTCACTTGGATGTCGGAAGAGTGTCCGCCCGAGACGGCAGCGCAATTCTGGCTGAGCGTGGCGGCTTACGAGCAGGCACCCTGGACAACTCACTTTCAAGAACTTGTGGATGCCGGGGTTGAGCTTCCCTCTCCCGAGTCGATGGACGACCTGCAACTGGCGGCTAAGCTGTCGGAGGTAGTTGACGGTTTGGCCCGGATGAGGGTTTTTCTGAGCCAGACAGATCACCTGAGCGACCGCGAGTTATATACGCTGCTATGGAAGGATACCCTCCGCGAGCCGGTTAAAGACATGCCGCTCGACGAGTCAGCCGCCTGGCACATAGACCTCCTGAGCGGCGGCGGTGAGGAGGACACGCGCCTGTACCTAAAGTATTACGCGGACGAGGAGACACGGCGGCACTGGCTGACGGACTTCCCTGATGACGAGGTGCCCCCGCACGAGGAACCGCCCTATGACCGCGACAGACATTTGCCGCGGGTGCGTGGCCTAGCCGAGCCGGATGAGAGTGACGAGTTGATGTGAGTATGAGAGGCCGCCCCGGCGGCCGGAGGTGAATATCTTGCTGCGTCGGTCGCGTCCAGAGCCTTTTGCCGGATGCACGCGCCAATGAGGGAAAGGACGCCCGAGCAGGCCGCAGAAGCGGCGCGTAAATTTTATTCGCTGGTCTCACCAGTCTTCTTCTTCGTCTTTCTCCATGTTCGGATACTGCGGCGGCGCCTCGCCGTGTTCTTCGAGTAGCTTCGGTTTTTTAATTCTGCCGTCAGCCGGGTCGATCCTTTCCAGCCTCACGTCGAAGCGCCACTCGTCGCCAAAGTCGAACAGGTATTCCATTGACGCCCCGGGCCGAAAGGGGATTTCCCCGATGGCGACCTGGTCGGTGGAGGGAGGCTCCTCCAGATAAGGGTGTTTGACTTGGACGGTCACGCCGAAGCGGTCGCGGTAGGAGAATTGGTAGAGGTGATCGTCGTCAAAGTCGTAGGCGCGCAGGATGGCGTGGCTCAGGTCGTCGAGCGAGAGAGCGGCGGGGATCGCGATCCGCCGCCAGACTTTTGCGCTGAGCGAGACTTTGAAAACGTAGAGTCCGTTCACCAAAGCGACTTGAGGAATCTCAAGGTTCCTGCGCCACTCGGGGAAGAAGGGTTGCAGCAGGGATTGCAGTGCGCCGAAGGTGGCCGCCTCTTCGAGTTCGGCTTCGCTCAGCTCAAATCTCATGGCGGCGAGCCGGTGCCGGGACAGCAGCTTGAAGAGTGCTTCGCCGAAAGGCGTCCGTTTGACGCGCTCGACGGCCCACCCCTTGCCGGCTTCCGGCCGGCCCTCCTCGACCGAGACGCAGCCGAACAGTTCCAGCAACGCGAGGTTGTAGGTTCCGACGTGGTAAGGGATGGTGAGTTGCTCCGCCTGCCTGTCGCCGGCCACTTTCCAGCCCGCGTTGGGGAGGCCCTCCATGAAGGTTGAGCACTTGAAGAGCGGGCCCAAGGGGTCGCGGTCGTCGCCGATAATCTCGCCCTCGCCGCGCAGCAGCCACGCCTCAAGCAGCGTGAAGTAATGTTCCGTCGGGTTCAGACCGCGCCAGGAGGCGAGCGCCTCCCCGTCCAGTGCGAGGAGAGGTTGCTTCCCTTTGACTTCAATCAACGAAAGGCCACTCGCGCGCAGGAGCAGGTAGAGGCCGTTGATGTGCGGGTACGACTTCTGCTGTGGCCTCCTGAGGAGGATGCGGAGGGGCTTCGACAGACGCGCGTTGAGTTCGGCGAGCGTGCTCATCGGCAACAACTGATGTACGCCGCTGACCTTTATCTCCCTCTCGCCGACGAAATCCAGAAGGGTCCCGAAATCACGTAAGACGTTGCCCGGCCCGTCTTCGTTAATAATCTGCTCTCGAAGGGTCTGCTGGTATTCAGATGACAGCATGATGTCCGTGTCCTGTCCGAAGTGACGCCGGGTGAAAGCGTAAGCCTCGACCGTTCGCTATTTCAAGCGTTATCATCCGGCGAAAGTAGGTGAAGACCTGAGGGCGAAGCCTGAAGACAGACGCTCCCGGCCGCCAAACGACGCAACAGCTTTCCTACTCCGGCAAGGGCACGGGCCGGCGGGCACTGCCGGGCGATAGACGATTCCTGCACCACAAATGGAATAGCTCGTATGGTAAGAAGCACGAGGATCGGCAGGTTGCCGCCGCGCTACGGCTTCATCCTAAACCCTCATGCCGGGACCCGCCTCAGTAAATGCCCGCGGTGTGAGAAGCTCACCTACCCGCGCAAGTTCGCTTTCTTCATCCACGTTAACGGGTGGGGGCCGATAGCGCTCGGCAAGACCTGTAAGTATTGCTCGCGGTGTGAGCTGATCATGATGCATCAGGATGAGTTGGAGGCGGAGCTAGCCCATAGCTTTAGCAAATTCGCTCCTGAAGTCATCGGGAATGATTATCTCGTGTTAGGTACGATTGAGAGGAGAGTGTGGCAGAAGGGAGCTGAAGGCGAGGAAACAGAGGTCGGGGAAGTCTTGAAGCACGTGGCGGATTTCAAGAAGGTCTATGACCTGGAATACGACCCGGGCGGGTGGTACCCGGCGGACGCGGGACGGGGGCGCGGATGAATCACCCCGTCTGACAATGGCGTGCGCTCTTAACCAATGAACATGGAAGAGATCATCGAACGGCTAAAATTTTATGACGGCACTTTCCCCCGCCAGGCGTTGGAGGAGGCGGTGGCGAGGCGAGAACAGGTTACCCCTATTCTTCTACAGGTTCTTGAGGAAGCCGCTCGCAATATCGAAGACGTTTACGAGCAGGAAGATTACATGGCTCACATCTATGCCATGCTCCTGCTGGCCCAGTTCCGTGAGAAGCGCGCCTACCCGCTGGTCGTCGATTTCTTCTCCGCGCCGGGCGACATCTCGCTGGAAGCTACCGGGGATGTCGTCACCGAATACCTCAGTCGAATATTGGCTTCGGTCTGTTGCGGGGACGTGAGCCTCATCAGGCAATTAGCTGAGAACGAGGAGGCGGACGAGTTCGTCCGTAACGCGGCGCTGGAATCTCTGGTCTGCCTGGTCGCCACGGGCCAGATGCCGCGGGAGGAAGTGCTGGCGTATTACAAGAGCCTGTTTGAAAGCGATCTCTCGAAAGAGCCTTCGCATTTCTGGGACGGGCTGGCCTCTTGCTGCACGGACTTATACCCGGAAGAGATTTACCCGCAGATAAAGCAAGCCTTCGAGGAAGACCTGATAGACGAATGGGTCATTGATCTGGACTTTGTCGATGAACAACTGGCGCTCGGCAGGGAAGAGGTTCTGGCCAGGCTTCAGGATGACAGGTACAAGCTGATTGAAGATACGATTGGGGAGCTTGAGTCGTGGGCCTGCTTCCAACCTCCCATTCGGCAGCAGCCAATTGTCAAAAAGAAGAAGATAGGCCGCAACGAGCCGTGCCCGTGCGGGAGCGGGAAGAAATTTAAGAAGTGTTGTGGCACCTGAGGCGGGGCTAACATCGCATCGGGCTGGACGCGCAGGCGGCTATGTCCGCAACGCGCCGGGGTGATAGGGAGCGTCCGGCGTTTGGTAATCCTCGGAAGTCAGGGCTGAAGTGATTCCTGGTAGGGAGAGAAAGGGTGTAATAGAGCATTGGCCGCTTCTTCGCCTGAGCTAAGACGATCATTCGGGGCGGCCGGAGCATGAGTTCCGGGGTGCGCTGTTGAGCGGCGCGGTATCAGACCTGGCTGCCTGAGCTTACCGACTACCTTCTGGTCTCGCAGACGAAACCCCGGATCGACCACTTCCGTCTCCGGGCTGGCGGCGAGTGGCTTTACTCTTTAGTGAATAGCCTCGAAGAGAGCCTCCGCCTCGATTCCATCGGCTGCGTCCTGCAACTCACAGATGTATACGACCGGATTGTTTTCCCGGTCGAAGAGCCTGAAGACCCGAGCGAAGAATAAGCCGCCGGTATCCGCTCCTGCCACCTCCCGTTCATGGCCGGAAAGCATGTCCCAGCGGCGCGTATGATTAAAAGTTGTTGAAGACAGTAGGACTGCTCTGTTAATATTTTTGTAGGTCGGAGGAAATCGCAATTTCCTCCGCATTTTCTACGCACTCCCTCACGCCCTATCTTGCAGTGGAGCCGGTTTCCTTAATCTCGCTGCGGCCTGAAGTCTGAGAATCGGCCTTACTGACTGCCCTCAAGATTTCCGGCGGCCCCGCGGGGCTCTGCGCGAAGACTCTTACTTTATCTATGAGCATGATGACGACCGTTGACGTGACAGCGCGCCCGGATTACGAGCCGGGCGCGGAGTTGGGAGCAGCGCTTCTCGAAGGTCTCCCCATCGGCGTCTACCGCACGTCGCCCGAAGGGCGCGTGCTCATGGCTAACTCGGCGCTATTAAGGATGCTCGGTTACGCCTCGCTTGAGGAGTTGTCGTCGCGCGACCTCAACCGGGAGTTTGAGCCGGGGTACCGGCGTTCCGAGTTCAGGCAGGCGCTTGAGCGGGACGGCGAGGTCGTGGGCTTGGAGTCGCTCTGGACGCGCAAAGACGGGTCGAGCTTTTACGCGCGTGAAAACGCGAGGGCGGTCAGGGACGAGGTCGGCTCCGTTCTTTACTTTGAGGGCACGGTCGAGGATGTCACGAGCCGGAGGCGAGTCGAAGAGGAATGCCATGCCCTGCTGGAGATCGTTCAAGGGCTCAACGCCACTTACGACCTGGACGAACTCTTCTCCCTGATTCACCGCGCGGTCGGGAGGGTGCTCTACGCCGAAAACTTTCTCATCGCCCTCTACAACCCGGAGACGGGGTTCCTGCACTTCGAATTCTTCGTGGACAAACACGACCCCATGCCGCCGCCCCGGCCGCTCGGCAAAGGGCTGAGCGGGTACGTTATAAACAACGACCTGCCGCTGCTTCTTTCTCGCGAGGAGCAGCGGCAAATGGTCGAGAAGGGGATGGTCGAAGGAGTGGTCGGCACCTTCTCGGCTTCCTGGCTTGGCATGCCTTTGAGGACGCCCTCGGGCACCATCGGCGTGCTGGTCGTCCAGCACTACGAGGAGGAGCATGTCTACGCGGAGGGAGATGTCGAGTTCCTCACGTCGGTGGCGGGGCAGGTCGCCGTCGCCATCGAGCGGAGGCGGGCCGAAGTGGCTTTGCGGCGCAGCGAGGCCGAGCTGAAGAAGTTCGCCGCGAAGCTTGAGGCCAGCAACAGAGAGCTACAGGACTTCGCCTCCGTCGCCTCGCACGACTTGCAGGAGCCGCTCCGAAAGATTCAGGCGTTCGGGGACCGCCTTAAGACGAAGTACGCGGACGCGCTCGGCGAGGGAGGCGGCGACTACCTTGAGCGTATGCAGAACGCAGCCGGTCGCATGCAGACGCTCATCAACGACCTGCTCACCTTCTCGCGCGTCACGACGAAGGCGCAGCCGTTCGTCGCGGTTGATTTGGCGGAAGTGGCGGCGGGCGTCGTCTCCGACCTTGAGGCCCGCGTCGAGCGCTCCGGCGGGCGCGTCGAGATAGGCGAGATGTTGACGCTCGACGCAGACCCTTTGCAGATGCGTCAGCTTCTGCAAAACCTAATCGGCAACGGCTTGAAGTTCCACAAGCCGGACGAGCCGCCGCTGGTCAAGGTTTGGTGTGAGCGCGTGGCGTCGAATGACGCCGACGCGGAACCTGCGGGGGGCGACCTCTGCCGCCTCTTCGTCGAAGACAACGGCATTGGGTTCGACGAGAAGTACCTTGACCGCATCTTCACAGTCTTCCAGCGACTCCACGGCCGCCACCAATACGAGGGGACGGGTGTCGGGCTCGCCGTCGTCCGTCGCATCGCGGAGCGGCACGGCGGGAGCCTGTACCACCGCGGCCGGTTCGCTGGCGAAGGCGAGTCGCCACGGCCGGGCCTCATACTGCTCGACCTGAACATGCCGCGCATGGACGGGCGCGAGGCGTTGCGCGAAATCAAAAGCGACCCGGCGCTGCGCTCCATCCCCGTCGTCGTCCTCACAACTTCCAAGGCGGAAGAGGACATCTACCGCACGTACGACCTCGGCGTGAACTCGTTCATCACCAAGCCGGTGCAGTTCGAGGGACTCGTCGAGGTGATGAGGACGCTTGGCAAGTACTGGTTCGAGATAGTGGAACTGCCCGACGCGGGCAACGCCCTCTGAGATGAGCGCACCGGTTGTCAAAACCTCGTAAGATGGACACGCTATCTATCAGAGTCCTGCTCGTAGACGACGACGAGGACGACTACGTGATGACGCGCGACCTGCTGGCCGAACTCGGCCGCGGCGCGTTCCTCCTCGACTGGGTCTCCTCGTACGAGGAGGCGCGCGCGGCAGTCATCCGCGGCGAGCACGACGTTTACCTGCTGGACTACCGCCTCGGCGAGCGGAGTGGGCTCGACCTGCTGCGCGAGGCAGGCGAGGAAGGCCGCGGCTCGCCGATGATTCTGCTCACGGGTCAGGGCGGCGACGAGGTGGACGCCGAGGCGATGAGGGCCGGCGCGGCGGATTATCTCATCAAAGGAAGTCTTGAAGCCCCACTTCTCGGCCGCTCGATACGCTACGCGGTCGAGCGTGCGCGTGCGTCGCGCGCTCTGCGCGAGAGCGAGGAGCGTTATCATCGTCTCGTCGAACTCTCCCCGGACGCCATACTCGTTCACGCCGACGGCGAGATAGTCTTCGTCAACGGCGCGGGCGTGAAACTACTCGGTGCCGGCGCGCAGGAGCAGATAGTCGGCAGGCCCATCAATGAGTTCGTGCGCCACGACCGTCAGGAGGGCGTCGGGAAGAGACTTTGCGGAGCCGCGGGCGACGCGGCCTTCCTCGAAGAGAAGCTCGTGCGCGCGGACGGGACGGAGGTCTGCGTCGAGGCGGCGGCCGTCCCCTTCGTTTACAAGGACAGGCCGGCCGTGCAGGTCGTCGCGCGCGACATAAGCCGCCGCAAGCAGATGGAAGAGAAGCTGCTGCACGACGCCTTCCACGACGCGCTGACCGGACTGCCGAACCGCGCGCTCTTCATGGATCACCTCCGGCTCGCCGTCGAGCGCGCCAAGAGGCCGAAGAAGAGATACCTCTTCGCAGTCCTCTTTCTAGACCTCGACCGCTTCAAGATCATCAACGACAGCCTCGGCCACACGATGGGCGACCAACTGCTGGTCGCCACGGCCGCGCGCATACAGAAGTGCCTGCGCCACCTCGACACGGTCGCGCGCTTCGGTGGCGACGAGTTTGCAGTCCTGCTCGACGGCGTGGAGGACGTGAACGACACGATCCGCGTGGCGCAGCGTCTACAGCGGGAGATAACCACGCCGATCAACGTCGGCGGCCACGAGGTCTTCACCTCCGTGAGCATCGGCATCGCGCTCTCCAACACCGGCTACGAGCGGCCGGAGGACGTTGTGCGCGACGCCGACACGGCGATGTATCGCGCCAAGGCCGCAGGCAAGTCGCGCTACGAAATCTTCGACACCGCCATGCACTCGCGCGCCGTCGCGCTCCTGAAGTTGGAGTCCGACTTGAGGCGTGCGGTCGAGCGGGAGGAGTTCGTCGTCCACTACCAGCCAATCGTGTCGCTCTCCGACGACTCGATTCAGGGCTTCGAGGCGCTCGTGCGCTGGCAACATCCCGAGCGGGGCTTGGTCACGCCGTCCGAGTTCATCCCCGTGGCCGAAGAGACGGGGCTCATCATCCCGCTCGGCCGCTGGGTGCTGCGCGAGTCCTGCCGACAGATGCACCGCCTGCAAGCGGCCTCCTCCGCGCCACGGCCCTTGTCGCTGAGCGTCAACCTCTCGGGCAAGCAGTTCATGCAGCCTGACCTCGTCGGCCAGGTAGAACAGATATTGGGTGAAACCGGCTTCGACCCACGCCGCCTACAGTTGGAAATCACGGAGAGTTCAGTCATCGAGAACACCGAGACAGTGACCGAGATGCTGCTGCAATTGCGCGCGCTCGGCATACGCCTGAGCATGGACGACTTCGGGACGGGCTACTCGTCCCTGAGCTATCTGCACCGATTCCCCATCCACACGCTAAAGATTGACCGCTCCTTCGTCAGCGGCGGCGACGGCGAGAACGAGATAGTCCGCACCATCACCATGCTCGCGCGCAACATGGGCATGGACATCGTCGCGGAAGGAGTCGAGACGAGGGAACAACTCGCTTACCTCAAGGAGTTGAAATGCGAATATGGCCAAGGCTTCCTCTTCTCCCACCCGCTCGACCTCGACACCGCCTGTAAGCTGCTGGAGAGCGCTGACGCGGGCCTCACAGACATGCTGCAAGAGCTAAGTTGAGGCAGACAATCGCCCGCCCGTCGCCGCCGCGCTCGCGGGGACTAGCGCGTCGTTCTTGTCACGGAACACCCAGTAACAGGCGTGCAGAGGTGCGAGACCAGTCGGCTACGGTTCGCGGTAATTGTTGGGAAAAGTTTGTACGCCGTACTTGGCGCAGTAGTGGGGAAGAGGATTCATAACCCTAGGGTTGGGAGCGCGAGCTGGTCAGACAATTCTTCCGCACGAAAAAAAACAAAAGAGAGCCTATTGATTCCTGTCTGAGTTAAAGCAGGAGGGGCTACGCCCCTGGGCAGTGGCGGGAATTTTGACGGGACTCAAGGGAGTGGAGAGGGCGAAATAGCTTCAGTCAGGCGCACGGAGCCAAATGTTCTACCGTTCGAGAATGGCTGCAAAACCGCGGTAAAAGAAAGCGCCTGCATCTAAAAAGATACAGGCGCTTTCTCGGTTAATGGCGGAGCCGACGGGACTCGAACCCGCGACCTCCGACGTGACAGGCCGGCGTTCTAACCAACTGAACTACGACTCCGCGAGAACCTTAAATTTTCAAGGTCGGCGCGCATGTGGTAGGCACGGAGGGATTCGAACCCCCAACCTCCACCTTGTAAGGGTGGCCGTCTACCGTTGACATACGTGCCTGAAAAGAACCGCCATAACCGGGACTAAATTTAAGCAAAGACGGCGCGTCTGTCAAGCGCCCCGGCGCCCCTACGGCGCGCGTCATCTCCGCCGGGAGTTTGCGCCGCCACCGCGCATGTGTTATCTCCCTTCGCCCGTGGGCGAAAGCCCCGACGCCCGACCCGACTTCAAGGAGACAACGCAGATGACACGCCGACGCTTAGCCTTCGCCCCGCTCCTCGCCCTGCTCCTCACCCCGCTCCTCGCCGCGCTCCCGACGCCCCCGCCCGCCGCCGTCGCGCAGTCCCCGGCCGACCCCGCGGCCGCGCGCATCATCGGCGAGGTCTTCGCCGCCGGGCGGCACATGGAGTACGTCTCCGTCCTGACCGACCGCATCGGCAGCCGTCTGACCGGCTCTGAGGGCTCGCGCCACGCCGAGGAGTGGGCCGAAGGAGAGATGAAGCGACTCGGGCTCTCGAACGTCAGGCGCGAGCCTTTCAGGATGGCCTCGTCGTGGGAGCGCGGGCCGGCCTCGGTCGCGCTCGTCTCGGAGGCGGGCCCGCGCGCGCTGGGCGCCGCCTCTTACACCTGGACGCCGGGGACGGAAGGGGCGTTGGAGGCCGAGCTGTTGGACGTGGGCGCGGGGCGGCCGGAGGACGTGGCGCGCGCGGCGTCGCGCGTGAAGGGGCGCGTCGCGCTCGTCGTGCCGGAGGGCGCGGACCTGCCGGCCGTCATCTACAACTTCTACCGCGCGCCCGCGCTCGTCCGCGAGCTGAAGGAGGCGGGCGCGCTCGCCGTCCTCATCGCGGCCGACAAGCCGCACACGATTGTTTACACCGCGCCCGTCGATTTCAACGCGGCGGGGCGGCTCGCCGCGCTGCCCACGCTCTCGCTCGCGCGCGAGGACGTGGGGCTGCTGCGCCGTCTTCTCGGCCGGGGTCAGACGCCGCGCGTCCGGCTCGACGTGCGCAACAAGGTGGGGCCGGCCTTCGAGGCGACGAACGTCGTCGGCGAGCTCGCGGGCACGGACCCCGCGCGCGAGCTGGTCGTCGTCGTCGCGCACCTCGACTCGAACGACCTCGGGCCGGGCGCTCTCGACAACGCCGCCGGCTGCGCGGCCGTGCTCGAGGCGGCGCGCGCCTTCAAGGCTTTGGGCTTGAGGCCCTGGCGCACCATCCGCTTCGTTTTGTGGACGGGCGAGGAGGAGGGGATGGTCGGCTCGGTCGCCTACGTCGAGCGCCACCGCGAGGAGCTGGACCGGACGGTCGCGGCGCTGGTGATGGATATCGGCGCGGGACGCCCTACGGGGTGGTTCTCGATGGGGCGCACCGACCTCGACGCGGAGATACGAGAGCTTTCGCGTCCGCTCGCGCAGTTCGGCGAGTTCATCATCGAGCACGCCGCGTTCGCCGCCACCGACAACGCGCCCTTCATGGCCGAGGGCGTGCCCAACCTCATCCTCCTGCAGGACGAGGCGCCCTACTTCCCCGTCCACCACACCGTCGCCGACACGCCCGACAAGATAGACCCGCGCGACTACGCCTCCGCGGTGGCGACGCTGGCGGCGACGGCCTACCAGATCGCGGACCGCCCCCGCCGCTTCGGCCGCCGCCTCACGCCCGAAGAGGTCAAACGCATCGCCGACGAGACGAAGGTCGGCGAACAGTGGCGCGCCGCGGGAATCTGGAAGTAAGGACGAAGGACGAAGGGGCCGCTGTACGGCTCTCCCTTCATCCTTCATCCTTTTACAAGAGCCAGACGGGCAACTCGTCCGCGGCGGCGGAACTCTCATCCCTGTCGGGCGTTTGAGTGGGGGCGCGTTCGGCCGGGGCGGGAGGCGCGGGCGCCTCCCGGCCGTCAGCGGGCGCGTGCGACTCTTCCGCTCGGCGCCGTCCGGAGATGGGTTTGATGATGACTTCGTCTACCTGTCCGTCGAGCCTCCCGATGACCGGCATCCTGCGTCCTTTCCGTCGGCGTGCGTTTGCGGCTATATTTTACGGCGAAGGTTCCACCCGCGAGAGTTTAAGACCGTGCTGAAGTTCCCTGCAAGCTTGAAGACACTGGCGCTCGGCGCGTCCGCCGCGCTGTTCGCCCTTTGCGGGGCGCACGCCCCGGCGGGCCGCGCGCAGGTGCAGGAGGAGACGTACCAGCGCCCGCGCCGCGTCTCGCCGACCCCCGCGACGCCCGCGCCGCAGGCGCCACGGAAGGGCGCGACGCCCGAGGAGGTGGACGAGGACGACGTCGTCCGCATCGAGACGCAGCTCGTCTCCGTCCCGGCCGTCGTCACCGACCGCACGGGGCGGCCGCTGACGGGTCTGTCCGCCTCGGACTTTCAGGTCTTCGAGGACGGCCGCCCGCAGAAGATAGCCAACTTCTCGACGACCGAGGCGCCCTTCGAGGTCGCGCTCCTCTTAGACACCTCGGGCTCGACGCGCGAGGACGTGGGGCTCATACGCCGCGCGGCGCTGGCCTTCGTCGAGGCGCTGCGCCCCGGCGACCGCGTCGCCGTCCTCGCCTTCAACACGCGGAAGGAGGGGAACGACTCGCTCGCCACCGTCGAGCTGAAGTCGCCGCTCACCGACGACCGCGAGATGCTGCGCGAGGCGGTCGAGAGCGTCGGCGCGTCCAACGGCACGCCCTTCTACGACAGCCTCCTGAAGGTCACGCGCGACGTCTTCCGCGACCGCCCGACCGAGCAGACGCGCGGCCGCCGCGCGCTCGTCGCGCTCACCGACGGCGTCGACTCGGCGAGCGAGTCCGACTTCGACGAGGCGCGCGAGCAACTGAAGCGCGCGGGCGTCGTCGCCTACTTCGTCCAGGTCAACACCGAGGAATACGTCGAGGAGCGTCTGATGCAGGACTGCGAGGACGGCGGCGCGCTCCGGCTCTCGCGGACGCAGCTCCAGCGCTACCGCCGCGTCATCGCGCCGGGGGCGGCCGCCGAGGACTTCTCGAACTTCTGCCGCATGGGGCAGTTCGAGCGGATGCACGCCAGCCGCACGCTCTACCGCGTGGCGCGCGACGAGATGAACCGCCTCGCGCGCGAGTCCGGCGGCAAGACCTTCCCGGCGGCCGACCTGCGCGACGCGCGCCGCGCCTTCCGCCAGGTCGCCGAAGACATCGGCACGCAGTACTCTCTGGGCTACTACTCGACCAACACCGCGCGCGACGGCTCCTTCCGCAAGATCAGCGTCCGCGTGCGCACCCTCAAGGACGCGCAGGTGCGCGCGCGCGAAGGCTACCAGGCTCCGCGAAGCTGAAGCCGAAGTGGCGCTCTTAAAATTTATTCGGAAGAGGACTGATGAAGGATGACCAATGAAGGGCGAGCGTTCGAGCGCGTGACGCTGATCGTGCTCGACAGCCTTGGGATGGGCGAGATGCCCGACGCGGCCGCGTGGGGCGACGCGGGGGCCGACACGCTCGGGCACATCTGCGAGTCGCGCGAGGTTCGCCTGCCGAACCTCGCCGGGTGGGGCCTGGGGAACGTGAGACCGCTCAGCGGCGTCGCGCCGGCCGCGCGGCCCCGCGGCTCTTACGGCCGCTGCGCGCTGCGCTCGAACGGCAAGGACACGACGACGGGGCACTGGGAGATGGCCGGCATCATCCTCGAAAAGGCTTTCCCCACCTACCCCGAAGGCTTTCCCGCGGAGGTCATCGAGCGCTTCGTCAGGGATGCGGGCGTGCCCGGCATTCTGGGGAACTACCCAGCGTCGGGGACGGAGATCATCAAGGAGTTGGGCGAGGAGCACGTCCGCACGCGAAAGCCCATCGTCTACACCTCCGCCGACTCGGTCTTCCAGATCGCCGCGCACGAGGAGGTCATCCCCGTCGCGCGCCTGTATGAAATCTGCGAGGCGGCGCGCGACCTCCTGCGGGGCGAGCACGAGGTCGGGCGCGTCATCGCGCGCCCCTTCCTGGGGGAGCCCGGCGCGTTCAGGCGGACCGAGAACCGCCACGACTACGCCGTGCCGCCGCCGCCCGACATGCTCCTCACCGTGCTCTCGGGCGCGGGGCTCGACGTGGTGGCCGTCGGCAAAATCTCCTCCATCTACGACGCGGCGGGCGTCACGCGGGAGCTGCCGGGGAAGAACAACGACCAGTCGATTGACCAGACCATCGAGGCGCTGAGGGGCGACGGGCGCGGCCTCGTCTTCTCGAACCTCGTGGACTTCGACATGCTCTACGGCCACCGCCGCGACGTCGAAGGTTACGCGCGCGCTCTCGAACACTTCGACACGCGCCTGCCCGAGATAGAAGGCGCGATGCGCGAGGGCGACCTCCTCCTCATCACCGCCGACCACGGCAACGACCCGACCTACCGCGGCACGGACCACACGCGCGAGTACGCCCCGCTCCTCGTCTACGGCCCGCGCGTGCGCCGCGGCGTGAACCTCGGCGACCGCGCCTCGCTCGCCGACATCGGCCAGACCATCGCCGACAACTTCGGCCTCAAGCTCAAAGCGGGCGAGAGCTTCCTCGGTGAGATTGCCGGGTAGGACGAACCGGCGCGCAGGCGTCAAAAGCGAAGGGGCGGGGAGTCTAGCTCCCCGCCCCTTCGCTTTTGACGCGCGTGTTCTTAACCGTTCAGGCGGAAGTCGAGCAATCGTTCGCCGGCGAGCGAGAGCGTGCGCGCGGCGTCGCGCGGCGTGGTCGCGGGGGCTTGCGCGGCCTTCTTGCCCGCGTTCTGCTGGAGGCTGCGGTAGACGATTCCGATCCAGTCCGGCGTGTTGATGAAGCCGGAGCCCCACTCCTTCCACTTGTCGGGCAGCCCTTCGGCCTTCGCCTGTTCGAGCGTGCGGCCCGCCTTCATCCGGCCGCGGACGACCCCCGTCGTCTCGACGAGCATCGAGTGGTATGCGCGCAGGTCTGCGAGAGGGGAGAGCGGGCCGTGGCCGGGAATGATCTTCACGTCCGCCGGCGCCTTCGAGATGATCTCGGCGACGTTGCGCGTGAGCCCCTCGACGCTGCCGCCGTTGTCGAGGTCGATGAAGGGGAAGCGCGCCGCGAAGAAGTCGTCGCCCATGTGGATGACGTTCGAGCCGGTGAAGTAGACGACGCTGTCGCCGTCGGTGTGCCCGGCGGGGAAGTGTACGACGCGTATCTCCTCGCCGTTGAAGTGGAAGGAGACGACGGTGTCGTAGGTGATGACGGGCAGCCCCTCCTTCGGGAGCGGCTGATACTTCTGGCCGAGCACGGTGGTCTCGACCGAGAGCCGGCGGCGCACGTTCGAGTGCGCGACGATGGTAGCCTCGCGCCCGAAGACCGGGTTGGCGTGCGTGTGGTCGAAGTGGAAGTGCGTGTTGAGGACGAAGCGGAGCTGCCCCGGCGAGAGCGGCTTCAGCGCCGCGCGTATCTTGTCGGCGAGCGGCGCGAACTGGTCGTCCACGATGAGCACGCCGTCGGGGCCGGCGCTGACGCCGATGTTGCCGCCCGCGCCGAAGAGCACGTGGACGCTGCCCGCGACCTTTTCGGTCTTGATCTCGACCTTCGAGAGGTCGAGCTGTGGCTCGCGGTGGCCGTGCCTCACCGGAGCCGCGCCGCCGTGCGCGAGCGCCTGCGCGGCGCAGAGCGAGAAGGCGAAGAAGATGGCCGAGAGTCTCCTCATCTGTGTTCCTCCGTGTCGGGTGTCGGGAGCCTCAGTCCTTGAGGCTCGGGTCTTTGATGACGGCGATGTAGGGCAGGTTCCGGTAGCGCTCGTCGAAGTCGAGCCCGTAGCCGACGACGAAGGCGTCGGGTATCTGGAAGCCGCAGTAGTCGATCCTGACCTCGCGCTCGCGCCGCTCGAACTTGTCGAGGAGCGCGGCCAGGCGGACGGTGCGCGCGCCGCGCTGGTGGAGGCTCCCGATGAGGAACGAGAGCGTGAGGCCGGTGTCCACGATGTCCTCGACGATGAGGATGTCGCGGCCGTCCACGGGCACGTCGAGGTCCTTGACGATTCTGACCTCGCCCGACGAGCGCATCGCCGCGCCGTAGCTGGAGATGGCCATGAACTCGACGCCGAGGCGGAGGTCCGTGGCGCGCACCAGGTCGCTCAGGAAGATGTAGGCGCCCTTGAGCACGCCGACGAGGAGCGGCCTCTGGCCGGCGTAGTCGCGCGCGATCTCGGCGCCCATCTCGGAGACGCGCGCCTGTATCTGTTCGGAGGAGAAGAGCGGTTCGAGGTTGGGGTTGCTGAACTCCGACACGGCTGCGGCGGATGAAGACAAAGTCGGCCTCCTCTTGGCTTCTAAAAATCTTACGAAAAAACTCGCGGGGACGGCGGCCGCCGGGGTGTTTGCGCCGCGCCGCGGTGGTGCGACATACTATGCGCGCTCCACACGCGAGGTCAAATGGGAGGCGTCCACGGCCCTCTTATGGCAGACGAAAGCCCCACAGAGTCTACGCGCGACCGCGTCCGCGCGCTGGTGCGCGAGGTCCTGAAGAACGCGGCCCCGGCCGAAGAGGAGGTGGGCGCCGCCGTCGCCGCCCAGCCCGACGCGACCGCGCGGCCGCAGACGGCCGAGGCGGGCGGCCCGCGGCTCGCGCGCGTCGTCGACGTCGCGCCCGCCGCCGCCGAGACGCGCGCGGCCGAAGCCGAGAAGGAGTACGCGCGCGACGAGTCGTCGAAGACGGTCATCACCGAGGACGACGTGCGCGGCCTGCCCGATGGCGCGCGCCTCCGCGTCGCGGAATCGGCGCGGCTGACCCCGCTCGCCGCCGACATCGTCCGCGAGCGCCGCATCGAGCTGGTGCGCCGCGTCCCGCGCCGCGGCCCGCGCGCCGAAAAGATTGTCGCCGTCGGCGCAGACCACGGCGGCTACCCTCTGAAGGAGGAGCTTAAAGGTCTGCTCGCCGAACTCGGCCACCGCGCGCGCGACTTCGGCACGAATTCGACCGAGGCGGTCGACTACCCCGACTTCGCGCACGCCGTGGCGCGGGCCGTCTCGGAGGGCGAGGCCGACCTCGGCATCGTCATCGACGGCGCGGGCGTCGGCTCCGCGATGACGGCCAACAAGGTGCCGGGCGTGCGCGCCGCCGCCTGCTACTCGGTCAAGGTCGCGGTCAACTCGCGCGAGCACAACGACGCCAACGTCCTCACTCTGGGTAGCGGCACCATCACCCCCGACGAGATGCGCGACAGAGTCCGCGCCTGGCTCGCCACCGAGATACGGGAAGACCGCCACAAGCGCCGCGTCGCCAAGATCGACGCCGTCGAGCGCCAGTACAGTATGTCAAAGGCCAGATAAATAGAGGGATAGTAAGGATGAAAGCCTACATTATTTCGTTCTACCAGCAGGAAGTATCCGATGATGAGTTGGTCACGTTCTTAGATAGTAAACGTGACGTTTTAAACTTGGTGAGGCCCTTACCGAATACGATTTTCATCGCCTCTGACCGGAACGCAAGCTTCTTAGCGGGGTTGATAGAAAGGAGATTTCCTAAAGGATTTTTCATCGTTGCTGAGTATGTTCCCTACAACGCAGATGGTTCTCTCCCCGGGGAGATGTGGGAATTCCTTAACAAACCTAAGCCGAAGCAAGGTCGTAAGGCCAATAAGGCGGCTACTAAAAGGAGGCACCTATCTCGGGCCAAGTCTGCATCCGAACGGAAATAAGGATTATTACAATGGCTAATCTACACACTACAAATAAACTTGACGACATCAAGGGCGGTGTTATGAGAGCCGGAAATGGTTCACCTGTAGAAAGAAATAAGTCGTCAATCTTTTCAAGCACGAGAGGTGTACGGCCGACAAGAAATCCCATAGCACAACGGCGAGTTGCTGATCTGAACAAGGGAGAGATTTGGGCAAGTGACGATTTTGACGAACCTTTGCCGGATGAGTTCTGGACAGGTATGGAATGAAGCTCTTGTTGGATACACACACGTTTATCTGGTGGGCTGGTAGTTCAACCAAACTTCCGCGGAACGTGAGAGCGCGTTGCGAAGACCCCGCGAACGTGTTGCTGTTCAGCGTAGTTAGCGCATGGGAGATGCAGATCAAGATTCAACTGGGTAAGCTTAAAGTGAGCCTCCCTTTAGGGGACTTGATCGCCTATCACCGGCGGATAAATCATATGCAAATTCTTCCCGCCGAGCTGGAGCATGTCTTAGCGTTAGACTCTCTGCCCGCGCACCACAAAGACCCCTTTGACAGATTGCTAATTGCTCAGGCAATGGTGGAGGACATATTTCTTGTTAGCGGCGATCCGGAGTTTTCTAGCTATCCGGTAAAGTTACTCTGGTAATGGCAGCCCTTGGCAACTGTTTTTAAGGAGCTTTTTAGCTATGCCGTATTCACACAACGGAGATTTCGAGCGGCTGGTCGAGCAGATCACGGACGTGATCGTGGCGCGGCTGAACGGCGGGGACGTGCAGGCGGACGGGGCGTGCGGGTGCGGGAGCACGTGCTTCGGCCGGTGCCCCGAGCGGATGCAGAGGGTGTTGGACGCGGGCGCGTCACGCATCGGCGTCATCCTCGGCGACGCGGCGACGGCGCGCGACTGGGCCGGCCTCGTCGACCACACGCTCCTGAAGCCCGAGGCGAGCGAGGCCGACATCACGCGCCTGTGCGAGGAGGCGGCGCAGTACCGCTTCGCGAGCGTGTGCGTCAACCCCGCGTGGGTCAAGACCTCCGCGTGCGTGCTGCGCGGGTCGGGCGTACCCGTCTGCACCGTCGTCGGCTTCCCGCTGGGCGCGACGCTCCCGGACGTCAAGGCTTACGAGACGCGGCGCGCCATCTACGACGGCGCGCGCGAGATCGACATGGTCATCAACATCGGCGCCCTGAAGAGCGGCGACGACTGCGCCGTCGAGTACGACATCCGCGCCGTGGTCGAGGCGGCGCACGAGCACGGCGTCCTCGTCAAGACCATCATCGAGACGGCGCTCCTCACCGACGACGAGAAGGTGCGCGCCTGCCTCGCCGCCAAGCGCGCGGGCGCCGACTTCGTCAAGACCTCGACGGGGTTCGCCAAGTCGGGCGCGACCGTCGCCGACATCGCGCTGATGCGCCGGACGGTCGGGCCGGACCTCGGCGTCAAGGCGGCGGGCGGCGTCAAGGGCATCTCGGACGCGCGCGCGATGGTCGAGGCCGGCGCGACGCGCATCGGCGCCTCGGTCGGCGTCAAGATCGCGCAGGAGGCCGCCGGCGTAAAGACCACGGCCTCGGCCGCCGCCTACTGACCGAGCCGAAGCCCTGCCGGCCGCGCGCGAGCGTGGGCGCGGAAACGCGCCGAGGTCCCCGCCTCACGCGCGCCCGCCGTTTGCCGCGCTCTCGCGGCTCGATTCTATTCGCGCGCCGAAATCCTTCCCCCTCAGCCCGCCGTAAAGAAAATGCGACACAGGCTTCTTGAAACCCGGAAGCTTTGCGTCTATGCTCGGCGCATTCAGTTTTCCAAAATAAGCAGGGAAGGTGTGAGCGAATGGCTCCGAAGAGGCCGAATATTCTGGCTGTGATTCTGGGCGGCGGCGCGGGCACGCGCCTGCACCCGCTGACGCTCCTGCGCTCGAAGCCGGCGGTGCCGCTCGGCGGCAAGTACCGGCTCATCGACATCCCCGTCTCGAACTGCATCAACTCGGACATCCTCAAGATATTCGTGCTGACGCAGTACAACTCGGCCTCGCTCAACAAGCACATCGCGACGACCTACCGCTTCTCGCAGTTCTCGAACGGCTTCGTCGAGATACTCGCCGCCGAGCAGACGCCGCAGAACCCGCAGTGGTTCCAGGGCACGGCCGACGCCGTCCGCCAGGTCCTGCCGCACATCTCGGACTGGGGCATCGACACGCTGCTGATCCTCTCGGGCGACCACCTCTACCGGATGGACTACCGCAAGTTCATCGCGCGCCACTTCGAGACCGAGGCCGACGTGACCATCTCGGTCATCCCGTTCGTCCGCGAGCAGGCCGAGGACTTCGGCCTGATGAAGATGGAGCCCACGGGTCGCATCGTCGAGTTCAGCGAGAAGCCCAAGGGACAGGCGCTCGAAGAGATGAGGGTCGACACGACGGCCTTCGGGCTGTCGGCCGAGGAGGCGGCGCGCCGCCCGTTCCTCGCCTCGATGGGCATCTACGTCTTCAAGTTCGACTGGCTGGTCGAGCTGCTCGCGCGCGACCCGACCTGGATGGACTTCGGCAAGCAGGTCATCCCGGCCGCCATCGAGAGCGGCAACGTGCAGGGCTACATGTTCGACGACTACTGGGAGGACATCGGGACCATCGCCGCCTTCCACCAGGCCAACCTCGACCTGACGGCGGTCGTGCCCAAGTTCAACCTCTTCGACACGGACGCGCCCGTCTTCACGCGCGCGCGCTACCTGCCGCCGTCGAAGGTCAACAACTGCCACATCAACAGCTCCATCCTCTCCGAGGGGTGCATCCTCACGCGCGCCGTCATCAACCGCTCGCTCATCGGCGTGCGCACGCGCGTCGACTTCGGCGCGCAGATAGAGGACACCTACGTCATGGGCGCCGACTACTACCAGTCCATCGAGGAGATGCAGGCCGACCTGCGCGCGGGCAAGCCGCGCATCGGCATCGGCGAGGGCTCGGTCATCCGCAACGCCATCATCGACAAGAACGCGCGCATCGGCGCGGGCGTCAAGCTGCTCAACGAGCGCACCCTCACAGAGGCCACCGCCGAAGACGGGAGCTGGTTCATACGCGACGGCATCATCATCGTCCCCAAGAACGGCGTCGTCCGCGACGGCACTATCGTCTGAAGAAAAGGGTCGGCGGCAACGGGTGAGGGGTAAGGGAAGCGTTCGAGCCATCCCTTACCCCTCACCCGTTGCCGCCGACCCTTTCTCTTACCTCGTGCCGCCGCGCTCGGCGTCGAACTGGCGCGGGCGGAGGACGGGCGCGGACTGGCGCGTGTTGGTGTTGTCCCGCGCGGTGTTGGTGGCGGGCGCGCCGTCGGGGCGGTAGACGTAGCTGTCGCGCGCGCGGACGACGAGGTTGGGGCGGCGGACGCGCACCTTGATCTGGCGCTGCTCGGCCGCCTGCGACTGGCGCGAGGGGTAGTAGCCGAGGCTGTACTGGCGGCGCAGCTCCTCGGCGATGTTGTTGAAAGCCTGTTCGACGTTGCGCAGGTCGTTGGCGTCGTGGTGGCGCCCGCCGGTCGAGGACGCGAGCCGCCGCAGGTATTCTCCCGCGCGGTCATAGTCGCCGCGCGTAGTCCCCGTGCCGCCGCCGCCTCTACCGCCGCCCCCGCCCCCGACGGTCACGCCGCCGCCGAGGATGATGCCGATGACGTCGCCCCAGCCGGGGTTACGCCGCCTCGGGTAACGGCTCGGCCCGGGCCAGCTCCCGCCCCCGCCGCCGGCGAGGTTGGCGTCGGAGGTGTCGTACTGGATGGGGTAGATCATCGCGTCCAGCTCCTCGGCCTCGGCGAGCGTGCTCTGGTAGCTGGCCTGCTTGCTCGAAGTGTCCACGCCGTCGGTGAAGAGGACGACGGCCTTGCGCCCCTGGACGTGGCTGAGCTGGCGCTTGATGACGAGGTCGACGGCGTCGTAGAGGCGCGTGCTTTGGCCCGTGCGCGTGCGGCGGATGGCGTCGCGCAGCGCGCGGCGGTCGCTCGTCACCTCGGAGAGGACGCGCACCTCGTCGTCGAACGAGACGACGGAGACGCGGTCGTCGGGGCGCAGCTGGTCTACGAAGGCGAGCGCCGCGTCCTGTATGTCTTCGAGCCTGAAGCGTGTCGAGCCGGAGGTGTCGATGACGAGGGCGACGGTGAAGGGCTGCTCGACGGGCGCGAAGTAGGCGACCTGCTGCTCGACGCCATCCTCGAAGACGCGGAAGTCCTCCTTGCCGAGTCCCCCGATGAAGCGGCCGTCGCGGTCGAGCACCGAGACCGGGACGGTGACGAGCGCCGCGTTGACGCGCACCACCTCGTCCTCGCCCACCTCCTCGGCGACTTCGCCGCTCGTGCCCTGAGCCGGCGACTGGCGCTCGGCACGCGGCGCGGGGCGCTCCATCTGCGGGGCGCGGCGCGGCGTCGTGGCGGCGGGCGTCGGGGCCGGGGACGCCGGCGCGTTCGACCCGACCCGGCGCGGGCGCACCTGCGCCGACGGCGCGACCGTCCACGAGGCGAGCAGAATCAGGGCCAGCGAGAGTCGGGCGAGATTTCTCATGTTCGGGGTGCTTCTCCTTCGGCGGGCGTGCCCGCCGCGCGCCCGGAGACGTAAGTCTTGCGCGAGCGCACCGAGACCTTTTCGCGCGTGACGCGCACCTTTATCTTGCGACGCCGCCCCGGCGCGGCCGCACGCGCGGGGTAGTAGCTGAGCGTGTACTGCCGCCGCAGCTCGTCGGCTATCTTGACGAAGGCTTTGGAGAGCGACTCGCCGGTCGGCGCGCTCAGGGCGCGCGCGCCCGTGCGGTCGGCCACCTCGTAGAGGTAGGTCGAGCCCATCTCGTGCGAGGCGCGCCGCGACATCAGCGTCGGGCTCGCGCCGGGGCCGCCCGCGCCCGCCTGCCGCACGAGCGCGCGGCTGCGCCCGGCCATGTCGGGCGACTCGAACCAGCGCGAGGAGTGCGAAGGCGAACGTGACCCACGGCGCACGGAGCCGTGCGCGCGCGGCGGCGTGGCCTGCGGAATGTTTGAACACGGCGGGGCGCTCCTTGGGTGAACGGGGCGCGTCGGGGAGTCTACGGCGCGCCGACATCATAAGGGAAATGCGCCCGGCGCGTAAGCCTCTGAAGGAGTCCGGAGTCTGAAGTCCGGAGTCTTGAGCGGGAAGTTAAGGCCGAGTTTGAGAGTCGCGTCGTCCTGACTCCAGACTTCAAACTTCAGACCCCAGACTTCAGACTCTTCATTCAACGGGCGGCGCTCTCGATGGCGTTGAAGACGAGCGGGAAGGTGCCCCAGGTCTGGCCGCGGTGCTGCGGGCGGAAGCCGAAAAGGATGACGCGGCCCCGGCCGAGCGTGGCCTCGACGAGCGCGGCGCGCCCGGCTATCTTCTCGGCGCCGAGCAGCCAGCCCGAGCGCAGCAGGTCCTCCTTGCGCGCGGCGTAGCGCGCCACGACGCGCGCCGAGCGCCCGTCGGTCACCTCGAAGGCGACGCTGTTGACGAAGTAGGCGTCGAGCTGGCGGCCGTAGCCGCGCGCCAGCGGGTGCGAGGCCTCGACCTCGACGCGCAGGACCGAGCCGGGGCAGTAGAAGGCGGACGGGGGCAGGCCTTCGAGCACGTTGCGCACGGGGAGGTTGAAGTGCTTGAGCGGCAGCTCGGTCGAGTCGTCCCAGCAGACGAGAGTGCCGCCCTCCTCGACGAAGCGGCGGAGGTTTGAGACACCCGCCTCGGTGATGCCGCCGGTCAGCTCGGCCGGCGCCGTGTCTTTCGCCCGCCCCTCGACTATCTCGCGCAGGCGCATCGAGGGCAGCACAATCACGTCGTACTTCGCGCGCAGGTTCCCGGCGCGCACTTCGGCGTCGCGCAGAGACGTGTGGGGCACGTTGAAGGTGTCGAAGAGCCAGCGCGTCCAGCCCTCGTCCATCGAGCCCGTCCAGCCCTTGTAGAGCGCCAGCCGCACGTCGCGGTCGATGGGCGGTTGAATCGGCGAGTCGAGGAGCGGCAACCTATCCCCGCGCCGCTCGTCGGCGGGTGGTTCGTCGGGGACTCTCGCCATGAGGCCGAGGTCGCGGCGTACCCCCCATTCGTCGCGGACGAGTGTCAGGCGGTGCTGACTCTCGCGCTCGTGTATGCGCGCTACGGGGTAAACCTCGACGCCCATCTGCATCGGCAGCGTCCAGCCGGCCACGTCGTAGGGGCGCTCGGGCGCGCCGCCCGCGACGCGGTCCGGATAGATTTGCCGCTCGAAGAGCGCCTGCACGTTCGGGCGGTAGGGCTGGCGCAGGAAGACGAGATAGCTGCCGAGCGGCCACTCGGGCGGCGCATCCTTCGCGTCGTTGTAGACCGTGCCGCCGGGCTGCGCCAGGGTCAGGTGAAGCTCGGCGTCCATGCGGTGCACCTCGACGCCCTGCTCGACGAGGAGCGTGACGAGCTTGGCGACCGCCTCGTCCCGACCCTGCCCGGCGGGGATGATGTAGGCGAGCACGTCGCCGCCGCCGCCGCGCGCGGGCCAGTCGAGCGCGCGCCGCCCCAGCTCGTAGAAGTTGCGCAGGTAACGCGCGCGGTACTTCGCCGCCATCGAGAGCACCGCGCGCGAGGCCGTCATCTCCAGCCCCATGATGTCGCGCGGCCGCCAGTCGCCGCCGGGCCACGGCGCGGGGAAGTTGGTCGTCGGGCTGTCGGGCAGGGCGGTGGGCAGCCCGCGCGCCGAGGAGCGCGCGAGCTGTTCGCGCGTGACCTTGACCGGCGTCATCAGGCGTGCGCTCGCCGCCTCGGTCAGGATGCCGACCGAGTTGTGATAGTAGGGCGCGGTGCGGAAGCCGCCGTGCCACCACGTGTCGTACATCGCGTTGGTGACGACTCCGCGGAAGCCCGCGGCCTCAAGGTCTGCGGCTATCTTGTGGCCGACGAGCCCGACCTCGCGCAAAAGCAGCGCGGGGATGTGCGGGTTCGGCGGGTCGTAGAACGGAGGGACGAAGAACCGCGACCCCGTAGAGCCCTGCTGGTGTACGTCGTAGACGAGCTGCGGGAACCACTCCTTCCACAGGAGGCGCGTGACGGCGCGCGTCTCTTTCAGGTTGAGCATGAACCAGTCGCGGTTGTCGTCGTGGCCGGCGTAGTGGTGATAAAGCTCGGGCGGCTCCGACCCCTCCCAGGGCTTACCCAGAGAGCGCCGGTACCAGTCGGCGACGATGTCGATGCCGTCGGGGTTGGGCGAGGGGATGAGGATGAGGATGGTGTTGTCGAGAATCTCGGCCGTCTCGGCGTCGCGCGCCGTCGCCAGCTCGTAGGCGAGCTGCATCGACATCTGCGAGGCGACGATCTCGGTCGAGTGTATCGAGCAGGAGATGACGACGACCGTCTTACCCTCGCGGACGAGGCGGTCGCGCTCGGCCTCGTCGCGGACGAGCCTCGGGTCGGCGAGCCGGCGCTGGATTTCGCGATACTTGTCGAGTTCGCGTATATTCTCGGGCGAGCTGATGAAGGCGGCGATGACGGGACGCCCGAGCGTCGAGGCGCCGACGGTGTTGACCCGGACGCGGTCGCCGTACGTGTCGAGCTGCTTAAAGTAGCCGGTTATCTGAGTCCAGTCGGCCACCTTCCGGTCGTCACCCGGCGTGAAGCCGAGCACGTCGCGCGGCGAGGGCGGGCGCATGCCGAGCACCTCGGGCGTGTCTGCGACCGGCTGGGGCGGCCGGCGCGGGCGGCGGCGCTGCGCGGCGGCGTCGGGCGCCCAGAGCGCGCAGCAGCAGACGAAGAGGGCGGCGAAGAACAGAGCAGAGGGGCGGCGAAGGAACGCTTGATGCATCCTGAAAGTCTTCCGACAGAGATTGAAGGCCAAGAACGGAGCGGGAGTTTTACGACCGCAGAGTCTAGCACAGCGACGCGGCGGACGCTCGCGGGGAGGCTCTGGTACTGGTGGTCGCTCTTCGCGGCCGCGATGCTGCTGCTCGTTATCGGCCCGCCTACGATTACGGCGGCGCGCATCGCCGGCCGCCCGCACTGGCTCTACCCGTTCGCGCTCTTCGGCGCGCGCAACTGGCTGCGGCTGAGCGGCGTGCGCGTGCGGGTGCGGGGGCTGGAGCATTTAGACCCCGGGCGCTCTTACGTCTTCATCGCCAACCACCGCTCGTTTCTCGACACGGCGGCGCTCTTCTACCACCTCCGCCGCCGCATCGGCATCCTCGCTAAGAAGGAGCTTTTGAAGGTGCCCATCATGGGTTACGGGATGGGCTTCGTCAACATCATGGCCATCGACCGCACGAACCGCGAGAGCGCGCTGCGGACGACGAAGGCGGCGACCGACCGCCTGCGCGCGGGCGTCTCGTTCGGCGTCTTCGCCGAGGGGACGCGCGCGCGCCCCGGCGAGCTGCTCCCGTTCAAGAAGGGCGGCTTCTACATGGCGGTCGAGGCCCGCGTAGCCGTAGTCCCCGTAGCCATGAAGTACACCGACGGGCTGATGGGGAAGGGGACGGGCGTCGCGCGCCCCGGCACGATGGAGATGGTCGTCCTGCCCCCCATCGAGACCGAAGGCATGACCGACGCGGACGTGAAGCCGCTGACCGGACGGACGCGCGCGGCGATAGCCGAGGAGCTTGAGGCGGTGTGACGCGGAGGCCGGCCCGGCGCTCCGATAAAAATCAAGGCGGCGACGTGAGTCGGTGGATTCACGTCGCCGCCTTCATCTTTATCCTGACGCACGCGTCTTACGGCTTGGGCTTGGACGCGGGGGGCGCGGGCGTCGGCTTCGGCTTCTCTTCGGTCTCGTCGCCCTGCTCGATGACGGTGGCGCGGCCGCGCAGCCGCTGGAAGTCCGTGAACTTGACGCGCATCCGCAGGTGGACGGTCTGCCCCGACTTGAAGTTCAGCTCGTCGTCGGCGTAGGAGTAGGTCGGGAACCAGTACTTGCCGTCTATCTGCTCGCGGTAGGTCTCAAACGTCGGGAAGCGCTGGTCGAACTCGGGCACGCCCTTGCCGCGCGCCTTGACGATCTGGAGGTCCTGGTCGTCCACCCAGACGCGCCCCTGGAAGAAGCGCTCGGGCAGCTTCGACTTCTTGAGCGCGGCCAGCCGGCGCGCGTCCGCGAGAATCTTCGGCGTCACGTCGAAGACGTAGGTGTCCAGCTCGTCTATCTTCTCCTTGCCGACGTAGGAGAAGCTGTACTCGTCAATCTTCGACGACTCCAGCGCGAAAGCCTGGACGCCGCCGAGGTCTTCGAGGTCTTCGGCGGTGAGCTGGATTTCGGTGAGCGTCGGGATGGGGAACTTGAGAATCTTCTCGTAGCGTCTGCCGCTGTCGTCGAAGACGAAGCTGGAGACGCGGTGGTACTCGCCCGAAATCTGCCCGCCGAAGGCGATGGTCTGGATGACGGCGTCGCGGCGGAAGCCGTACTCGTTGAGCGCCTTGCGGAACTCCGACTCCTTCTGCGTGAACGCCCGGATGATGCGTTCGATGTCCGCGGGCGAGCCCGAGCGGTTGACGACCGACGGCGCGGCGGTCTGCGTCTGCGCCGAGACGAGGGCCGGGCACATCGCGGCCGCGGCCAGAACCGACAGGAGAACTCTTTTCATAAACACTTTTCCGAACACTTTGGAGTTTGACGCGCGGGGCATTCAAAGGGTCAGGGAAACACCCGCCGAGCAACCCTTTCGATGCGCCCCCACGGCCCGAAGTTGCAGGCCGAAAGCTCAAAGTTGGAGGGGGCGCCCCCTCCAACTTTGAGCTCTCGGGCTTTGGGCTAAGACCCCGGCTAGCCGACGAACTCGGCCACGACGCGGCGCGGGATGATGCCGCGCTCGAAGCCCTCGTCGAGCAGGAGCTGGACGGCGCGCCGCCCGCGCTCGGTGTAGTCGAGCGTGAGCTGGTTGACCCACATCCCGACGAAGCGGTCGGCCAGTTCCGTGTCCATGTCGCGCGCGAACTGCATGGCGTATTCGAGCGCGTCGCGGCGGTTGTCGAGCGAGAACTGGATGGACTGGCGCAGGTACTCGGAGACGCGCGCGACCGTCTCCGGCCCCAAATCGCGGCGGATGACGTTGCCGCCCATCGGCAGCGGCAGGTCGTGCCGCTCCTTCCACCACTCGCCGAGGTCCACGACCTTGTGGAGCCCGAGCCGCTGGTAGAAGAGCTGCCCCTCGTGGATGAGCAGTCCGGCGTCGGCGTCTCCGGCCTGCACGGCCGCGATGATCTGGTCGAAGGGGACGACCACGTACTCGAAGTCGGGGCAGAGGATGCGCAGCGCGAGGAAGGCGCTCGTCATCGTGCCGGGCACGGCGACCTTCAGCCGCGCGATGTCCCCGACCCCGTGCGGCTCGCGCGCGACGACGATGGGGCCGTAGCCGTCGCCGATTGACGCCCCGTGCGGGAGCAGGGCGTACCTGTCCGAGACGTAGGCGTAGGCGTGGAAGCTGACGGCCGTCACGTCGTAGACGCCGCGCGTCGCCTTCTCGTTCAGCGTCTGGATGTCTTCGAGCGTGTGCTCGAACCGCAAATCGCCGGTGTCGATCTTGTTCGTCGCCAGCCCATAGAACATGAAGGCGTCGTCCGAGTCGGGCGAGTGCGCGACCGTGATGGTGCGGGTCTCTGTTGCTGTCGTCATGATGTTAAAGAATCAGTCCTTGTAATGAAGTCGTCCGTCATTCCGCGGCCCCGCCGTCGGCCGCCGGCCCCCCGCCCCCGGCCTCGCAGCGCAGCCCGCGTTCGAGCAGCAGGGAGGCCAGCGCCAGCGGCGAGAGGTAGTTGATGTAGAGGCCGCCCCCGCCGGGGATGCGGAGGTACGAGTCCTCCTCCGTCCAGGACTCCCAGTGGCAGAGGAGCGCGTTGACCTCCGGGCACCAGCCGACCTTGATCGAGGCGCCGGAGAGGAGGTAGGCCGTGCCCCCCGTGTAGGTCTTGTAGCGGGAGGCGTGCAGCTCAGAAGACGGGGCGCTGGACGCTATCGGGAGCACCGGGGCCTTGCACCTCCTGCGCTGCCCGTCCGTCCGCAGGACATAGTCGGGCAGCTCGTAGCGTTCGTAGAGCGACTCGACGCGCGCGATGACCTCGTCGCGCCCAAGTTCGCCGGGGAGCGCCGCCAGCTCGCGCTTGAAGTCCTCCAACTGCTCCGGCCTCACGGCTCGGGCTCCTGCGGCTCGTCGGGGTGGCGCTCGACGGCCTTGCGGAGCAGGCGGAAGCGCCCGCGGTCGAAGAGGAAGTAGTAGGCCGTGTAGCCCCCGCGGCCGTCGTAGTAGTTCTGCGTGATGCGGAGCAGCTTGCTGTCGAGGCGGAACCAGCGCGAGCGCGCCGCCCCGTCCTCCGTGTCGGGGATGTCCATGTACTCGACCGGCGGGAAGTAGGCGCGGCCGGTCACGGCGTCCACCACGCCCATCTGCGCGCAGCCCGTGCCGCAGCCCCAGACGACGACCGTGTAGCGGCCGGCGAAGTTCGGCCCCGCGCGCGAGTCCTCCCTCAGCCGCGTGCGGTACGCGCGCGCCTTACGGCTGTCGAGCCGGACGGGCGCGACCGTCCCGCGGTAGACCTCGCGGACGGGGTAGTCCTCGAAACGCGGCGCGGGCCGCCCGCCCCGAGCCTTCCACGCCTGCGCGCTCGCGCCCGGGCTGAACGCGTGCGCGCAGGCGAAGAGGGCGAGCGCGACCGAGAGTAGTTGTTTCAAGCTCGTCTTCATGGGTAGTCGTGGAGGCCGACCGGCCCGCACGGCCGCGCCCGCCCCAGGTCAAGCCTTCAACCCTGAGACTTCCCGTCGCGCCCCTGCGAGATGATGTCGATGATGGCGTTAAGCCGCTGGTCGGTGTGCGCCTGCGCCTCCGCTAGCTCGGTCATCTTGACGGTTAAATCCGTCTGCGCCCTACCGAGTTCGTTGACGGTGTTGTTTAGGTCGGTGGCTGCGTTATAGAGGTGGACTGCGGCTGTCTCAAGCTGGCCGATACGCTCTTCAGCCATCTCCTGCGACCTGCGCATCCGCTCCATGCCTTCGGCAAAGCTCTCCTGCTGTTTGATGATGAACTCCATCACCCTCTGAATCTCTTCGTTGGTCATGCGCGTCTCCTCGTCTCAAGAGTCGTCGGGTGGTGGTGTCACGCTGGTTGGCGGGCCCGCGCGGGCGGAGGCGATTTCGTCACGCGTGCGCGGGCTCGCGTTCGACGGGACGGTAGAGCGTGTCGCGCTCGACCGCCTGGAGGCCGGCGTCTTCGATGAGCGCGACGATCTCGTCCTTCGACATCTTGACCTCGCCGTTCGACTCGACCGAGTAGCTCTCGGAGAGTTCGCCGCCCTCGGTGATGGTGCCGTCGAGGTCGTTCGCGCCGTAGTGGAGCGCGACCTGCGCGAGCCGCTTGCCGAGCATCACCCAGTAGGACTTGACGTGCGGGAAGTTGTCGAGCATCAGGCGCGAGACGGCCATCGTCTTCAGGCTGTCCACGCCCGAGGGGCCGGGCAGGTGCGCGAGCTGCGAGCCGGGCGGGTAGAAGGCTAAGGGTATGAAGCACTGGAAGCCGCGCGACTTGTCCTGCTGCTCGCGCAGCCGGACGAGGTGGTCGACGCGGTCTTCCAACGCCTCGATGTGGCCGTAGAGCATCGTCGCGTTGGTCTTGAGGCCGGCCGCGTGGACCTTGCCCGAGAGGTCGAGCCAGCGCTGCGCGTCGGTCTTGTGCGCGCAGATCATCGAGCGCGTCGGCTCGCGGAAAATCTCGGCCCCGCCGCCCGGGCACGAGTCCATCCCCGCCTCCCTGAGCTTCGAGATGACCTCCTCGTCCGTCATCTTGTAGAAGCGCGCGAAGTGGTCGAGCTCGACCATCGTCCACGCCTTCAGGTGGAGGCGCGGGTAGTGCGCCTTGAGCGAGGAGAGCAGGTCTGTGAAGTAGCTGAACGGCAGCTTGGTGTTCAGGCCGCCGACGATGTGCAGTTCGGTCGCGCCCTCGCGGACGGCCTCGCCGGCGATGCGCAGAGAGTCCTCGATGTTGTGCGTGTAGGCGTCGGGCTGCCGGGGCGTGCGGAAGAAGCCGCAGAACTTACAGTCGGCGTAGCAGACGTTGGTCGGGTTGAAGTGGCGGTTGACGTTGTAATACGTCACGCGCCCGTGCAGCCGTCGCCTGACCGTGTCGGCCAGCCGCCCGAGCGCCGGCACGTCCTCCGAGGCGAAGAGCGCCAGCCCGTCCTCGAAGCTCAGCCGCTCGCCGGCCTCGACCTTCGACGCGAGTTCGTTGAGTCTGGGGTCGTGTGAAAATTCCATAGTCTTAAAATCTGTTCATGAGAGCCGCGCCGCCGAACGTGGCGAGCAGGATGACGCTGACGAAGGCGTTCGTGGTGAAGAACGCCGCGTTCAGCCGGCCCAGATCGTCGGCGCGCACGAGCGAGTGCTGGTAGACCAGGAGCGCCCCCGTGGCCGCGACGCCCGCGAGCGCCGCCGCGCCCAACCCGGTCAGAAAGTATAACCCAACGAGCGCGGCGAACGCCCCCGCGTGAAGCCCGCGCGAGACCCACAGAGCGCGCGCCACGCCCACCCGCGCCGGTATCGAGCGCAGCCCCGCGCGCCGGTCGAAGTCGTGGTCCTGGCACGCGTAGAGCACGTCGAAGCCGGCCGTCCACAGCAGCACCACGAGCGAGAGCAAAAGCGGCACGGCCGACCCGAACTCGCCGCGCACCGCGACCCACGCGCCCGTCGGCGCGATGGAAAGGCACCAGCCGAGCACGACGTGCGAGAGCGACGTGAAGCGCTTGGCGTAGGAGTAGAGCAGCACCGACCCGAGCGCGACGGGCGAGAGCAGCAGCGCCGTCCGGTTGAGCATCAACGCGGCGACGAAGAAGAGCGCGGCCGACGCGAGCGTGAAGCCCCAGACGAAGCCGACCGAGAGCCGGCCGGCGGGGATGGCGCGCGCGGCCGTGCGCGGGTTGGCGGCGTCGTACTCGCGGTCGGCGATGCGGTTAAAGGCCATCGCGGCCGAGCGCGCGCCGACCATCGCCGCCGTTATCCAGAGCGCCTGCCAGGCGGTCGGCAGCCCCGTGGCCGTGAACCCGCGCGCCGCCAGCAGCGCCCCCAGGAAGGCGAAGGGCAGCGCGAACAGCGTGTGCTCGATCTTTATCATTTCGAGCGTCGTGCGGATGTTGCTGGCGGCGGTCGTCGTCATCTCGGTCTGTCAGGGAAGCAAAAAGCGGGCCGGGTCGGAGTCGGGGTTCGAGCCTTCGGGCGAGCCGCCTGAGCGCGGAAATGCGGGCTTTTCAGGCCGCGCACGCTAGCAAAATGCCAACCCGCGCCCGCGCCCGTGGCTTTCCGCCAAACGCCGCCGGCCCGCTCAGCGCGGCCGCCAGTAGTCGGGCGACTCCTTCATCGAGGGGTCGGGGCGCTCCATCCAGCGCTCCGGGCGGTGCAGATCTATGAAGCCGAACTTTCTGTAAAGCTCGTGCGCGTCCCTGGTCGCCAGCACCCAGCGGCGGAAGCCCTGCAACTCCGGGTGAGAGAGTATGACCTCCATCAGCCACTTCGACAGGCCGCGCCCGCGGTGCTCCTTGAGCACGAACACGTCGGCCAGCCACGCGAAGGTCGCGTAGTCGGTCACGACGCGCGCGAACCCGACCATCTCGTCGCCGTGGTAGACGCCGAAGGGGACGGAGTTCTCCACCGCCCTCCGCACGACCTCCGGCGAACGCCCCTGCCCCCAGTAGCTCTCCTCGCTGATGAACCCGTGGACGACCCCGAGGTCTAAACGCCCGCGCTCCGTGCTGATCGTGTACTCGCCGCGATGCCAATCCATAACATCTCGTGAACCGTAAACCGTAAACCGTGACAAGAAGAAATGTCCGTCTTCTCTTGTCACGGTTTACGGTTTACGGTTCACGGCTCTTCTCCTTTCCAACGCGTCCCGGTCGGGTGCGGGATGCCGAACTGGTCGAGGAGGCGGAAGACGAGGTGGTCTACGAGCTGCTCGATGGTGCGCGGGCGGTGGTAGAAGCCGGGGCTCGCGGGGAAGACGCGCGCGCCCGCGTGCGCGAGCCGCACCATGTTCTCGAGGTGGATGGAATTGTAGGGCGTCTCGCGCACGACGAG
The DNA here is from genome assembly GCA_020200135.1 of Acidobacteriota bacterium. Classification (GTDB taxonomy): domain Bacteria; phylum Acidobacteriota; class Blastocatellia; order Pyrinomonadales; family Pyrinomonadaceae; genus QHXN01. The sequence continues at coordinate 69,328 of JAIVJI010000007.1, forward strand.
GACGAGCCGGCGCCCCTCCTTCAGCGTCACGTCGGCCGCGCGGTGAATCAGGTTCGTCACCGCGCCCGAGGCGATGGCGCCGAGCGTCCCCATCGAGCACGGCACCACGACCATCCCCGCCTGCGGGTGCGAGCCCGACGAAGGCTTGGCCGCCATGTTGTCGAGCCGGTGGAACTGGATGAGCTTCGAGTCGGCGGGCAGCCCCACCCACTCGTTGACCGCGCGCACGTCGCCCGGCTCTATTTTCGCCCCCATCTCGACCCGCGCCACCGTGAGCGCGGACGCCGACATAATGAGGTTGACGCGCTCGACCGCGCCGCTCGACGCCATGTGGGCGAGCGTGCGCTGCGCGTAGATGGAGCCGGAGGCTCCGGTGACCGCGACCGTCAGTTCCATCCGTGACCTTACGCGCGGCGGGCGGCGTGTCGGGCGATTCGCGCCGCGCCACACGCGCCGCGCGCCGCGTCTCGAACCTGCACTTCGAGGATTTGGGGCACGCGCGCGTAGACCACGCGCGGGCCGCCCGCCAGGGCTTCCCCGAGGTCGTCTTCGGGGCGGGGAAGACTCGCGCGCAGGTGGTCGAGATCGTCGGGGCACTCGCGCGCCGCTCGCCCAACCTGCTCGTGACGCGCACCGACGAGGGCACGTTCGGCGAGGTCCGCAACGTCTGCACAGAGGCCGAGTGGCACCCGTCGGCGCGGCTCATCCGGGTCGTGCGCGACCGCACCGAGCGCGGGGCGGGGACGGTCATGGTCGTCACCGCCGGCACCTCCGACATCCCCGTCGCAGAGGAGGCCGCGCTCACCGCCGAGGCGATGGGCAACCGCGTCGAGCGCATCTGGGACGCGGGCGTCGCCGGCATCCACCGCATCATGTCGGAGCGCGAGCGCCTGCGGGCGGCGCGCGTCCTCGTCGTCGCCGCCGGGATGGAGGGCGCGCTGCCCTCGGTCGTCGGCGGGCTTGTGAGCGTCCCCGTCATCGCCGTCCCGACGAGCGTCGGCTACGGCGCCAGCTTCGGCGGCGTCGCCGCGCTGCTCGGGATGCTCAACTCCTGCTCGTCGAACGTCACGGTCGTCAACATCGACAACGGCTTCGGCGCGGGCTTCGTCGCCAGCCTTATCAACCGGCAGGCGGGGGCGGATGAAGCCTGAGCCCTGCGCGCCGTCCCTTTCGGGTCAAACCTTATGAAGCCGAACGCGTCGCAAATCTTAGCCGCCTGCCTACTCCTGCTCCTCGCGTGCGCCTTTCATCCTGCTGCGCGCGGCCAGTCGCGCCAGCCTTCGGCGCGGAAGTTCGACGAGTTCACGACGGGCATCGGCGGCGCGCAGCAGCGCTGGTGGTACAGAAATGCTGAGGCGGAGGGCAAGGAGCTGAAGGAGCGCTTTCGTCTCTACGCCGAGCAGCTACGGAAGGAAGGCGCGCGCCCCTACGCCATTACGTACGGCCCGCGCGTCGTCGAGTGGGAGATTTACAACAGGTCAATCGCCAGCATGCGCGCGGGCGCCCTCTGGGAGTACCTGACGCCGGCCGGCTTTGACTGGAGTCAGATTAACTGGGTCAACGGCGGCTTCCGCGAAGAGGCTGCGACCGAACTCTGGATAGTGCCGCCCGGCGCACAGCCACCCTGCCCGACGCCGACCGTCCGGCCTGAGGACGTTGCCTACTGCCCGCGCGTGGGTGTCACGGGCGCGACCTACATCCCCGCGCCGTCCGGCCCCTTGAGTTTCAAGGCGAGCGTGAGCGCCAACGACAAGAAATTCAGCCCGACCATCTCGTGGATGGTTTCTCAGGGGCGGATAGTCGGCGGCCAGGGCACGGACACGATATCCGTCGAGCTGCCGCAGGGCGCGAGTGGGGAGGTGTTGGCGAAGGTCGTGGTTCACGGCTACTCGCTCGAATGCCCGGCCGAGTCGTCGGCCGCCTACGCGAAGACGACGGTCGGCGTCACACACTTCAAGCTCGACGAGTTCGGCAACATACGCCAGGGGGATACGAAGGCTCGGCTGGATAACTTCGCTATCGAGTTGCAAAATGACCCGACGCTGCAAGCGCACCTCATCGTCTATGGCGGCCGACTCGGGCGGCGCGGGGAGGCGATAAGACGCGCGGACTGGCTGAAAAATTACCTGGTGCAGACGCGCGGCTTAGACCCCGCGCGAATCATCACCGTCGAGGGCGGCTTTCGCAACGAGCTATCCGGCGAGCTTTGGCTCTCGCCTCTGGGCGCCCCCCCGCCGCCCGTGAGGCCGACCATCGACGAGGACTACGTCAAGCCGAAGGGGAGGTGAGGAACAAACGTGAGAAGTCTGCTTCTGAAACTGTTCGCCGCCTCGCTCTTCGTGCCGTCGCTCGCGGCCTCCGGCCTGCACGCGAAGGGCGCGCGCGCCGTCGCGCAGGAAGGCCGCGCACAGGACTGCGGCCTGCTGATACAGTCGCGCAAGTTTGACGAGTACGGCGACCTGCCGGCCGAAGAGGAGAAGTCGCGCCTCGAAAAGCTCGCCGCCGCGCTCAAAGCGGAGCCGGAAGACACGAAGGCTTTCGTCATAGGCTACGCGGGCCGCAACGGGCGTGCGGGCAGCGGCCTGGCGCGCGCCGACAGGGCCAAACAGACTCTCAACGCTCAGTCCTCTTATAATTCCTACAACACGAGGGTCAACACCCTGGACTGCGGCCGCAGGGAGACGCCCTCGACCGAGTTTTGGATCACGCCCGCGGGCGGCGCGCCCCCGCGCTGCATGCCGACCCTCGACCCGCCGACGCCAGCTCCCGCGAAAGGCGGCCCCGCGCGGCGGCCGGCGCGCCGCTCCGGCCGGAGGTTATGAGCAAAAGAACAACCGCCCTCCTCATAACCTGCGCCCTGCTCTTCACGCTGACACTCTCGACGGGCTGCGGCGCGCGCCGGACGCCCGACCTGGGGCGCGTCTTCGCGGGCGCGCGCCTGACGAAGGGTAAGCGCCCCGTCATCGTCATCCCCGGCGTGCTCGGGTCGAGCATCGTCAACCGCCGGACGGGCGAGGTCGTCTGGCCTTCGGTCTTCCGCTCCGACGTTGACGGGCTCTCGCTCCCGGCGACGCCCGACTTGGAAAACAACCGCGACGAGCTGGTCGCGGCGCGCATCGTCGAGGCGGCGCGTCTGGCGAAGATCGCGCCCGAGGTCTACGTCTACCACCACCTGCTGCGCGCGCTCGAAGACTACGGCGGCTACCGCGAGGGCGACTGGGCGAACCCGCCCGAGGGCGGCGACCGGGACACCTTCTACGTCTTCGCCTACGACTGGCGGCGCGACAACGTCGAGACGGCGCGCCTGCTCGTCAGGCAGGTCGAGGCTCTGAAGCTGAAGCTCGGGAGACCCGACCTGCGCTTCAACGTCGTCGCGCACTCGATGGGCGGACTCGTCGCGCGCTACGCCGCAATGTACGGCGACCGGGACCTCCCGCCGGAGGGCGTCGGGCCCGAGCCCGACTGGGCGGGCGCGAGCTTCGTCAGCAAGATTTTCATGTTCGGCACGCCCAACGGCGGCTCGATGGAGGCGCTCGCCGTCCTGCTCGAAGGCTACTCGGTGACCGAGGGCCTGCGCCGCCGCGTACACCTCCTCAACAAGCTCTCGCGCGAGGACGTGATGACCGCGCCGTCCATCTTCCAACTCATGCCGCACGCGCCTCAGGCGCGCTTCCTCGACGCCTCCCTGCGGCCGCTCGCCGTAGACCTCTACGACCCGGCGGTGTGGCGGCGCTACCGGTGGTCGGCGGCCAACGACCCCGCGTTCCGCGAGGCTTACGCGCGCGGCACGCCGCGCGGTCAGGAGGCCCCGACCGGGCGCGGCACGCTCGGAGAGCTGGACGCGTACCTCGACGCGGTGCTCCTGCGCGCGCGCCGCTTCCACGAGGCGCTCGACGCGACGGGCGGCCCCCGGACGGAAGCCGCCGAGGCGCCGGTCAAGCTCTTCGCCTTCGGCGGCGACTGCGAGGAGACACTGACCGCGCCCGTCATCATGCGCGACGAGAAGGCCGGGCGCTGGGTGACGCTGACCCGTCCGAAGTCTCTGCGGGGCGACGACGGGCGGAAGCTCGCGCGCTCCGAGGTGGTGCGCGCGATGTACGCGCCGGGCGACGGGCGCGTCACGCGCGACTCTCTGATGGGCGTCGGGCTCGGCGGCGGCGCGCGCCGCAGCGCGCTCTACGAGACGCCGCTGCCGCTCGCCTACGCCGCCTTCGCCTGCGACCTCCACAGCGACCTCCACAACAACAGGACGCTCCAGGACAACGCGCTGACGCTGCTCGTCAACGAGCTGGTGGGCTGAAGGGCGCCCGCCGTTTAGACGGATGGCTGAATCGTCGGCAGTGCTGCTGTTCGTCTGCGCCGTGGCGACCGTCTACGTGCTCGCGGCCGGGACGAGCGTGTGGGTCGCGGGCGCGCCCTTCGCGTCGCTGCCCGAGCCGCCGGCGGGCTCGCGCGGCGGCATCGAGACGGCCGTCAGAGACGTTCCGGGCGGCGGCTTCACCGTCTTCCTCTACCACACGCCCGACGAGATTCCGGAAGCGGCCGAGACGGGGCGCGTCGACCTCTACTGCGCCGGGCACACGCACGGCGGGCAGGTGGCGCTGCCCGTCTACGGCGCGCTCGTCACGCTCTCGAAGTTCGGCAAGAGGTTCGAGTCGGGGCTCCACCGCGTCGGCCCGACCTGGCTCTACGTCACGCGCGGCGTCGGCATGGAGGGCGGCCCCGCCCCCCGCGTCCGCTTCTTCGCGCGCCCCGAGATCACCGTCATCGAACTCGCCCCGCCGCGTTAGCCGAGCGCCGGCCTCGTCCTAACAATAAAACTTCCAAGCTCCCGAATATCGAAACTGATTCGACGGCTATCAGAACTGATAGTCCGCGCCCCGCGCCGCCGCGCACGCCCCGCCCTCCCCGCGCGGGGCGTCAAACACGCGCGCGCAAGCGAGTTAAGCGAGCCCGCCCACCGCCGCCCGCGCGCGGCACGCCGATAGCCATGGAGACGTCGCCAGGCGGGGGACGGGTCAGTCATTCGCGCGAGCGCCCCGGACAGCTCGACGCCCTCGGGCGATGAGCCCGCAAGCCGCCGAGCCCGCACGTCCGAAAAAAATTAGCAGGAGGGTTCAATTGTTATGAGTGAACACACGTTGACGTCGGTCATCGAGGGCGATCTGTTCGCGGTCCTTCTTTACCTCGAAGGGCAGAGAATAGATCTCAGCTACAACGGCTCGGACACGTACAGGTCCACCAACACCATTGCCGTTGCCGGCCCCCTGAATGTCACCTTCGTTGGCCGCGGCGTCTCACCCGCGGCGTGGAAGCTGACCATCAGCAAGGGCACCAAGAAGCTGGTCGAGCACGAGGACACCATCGGGCCCGGCAACATCAGCGCGTTCAGCACGAACGTCGAGATTAAGGAGGACGGTAACGCGAGCAGCAAATCCGCCTCAACCAAAGGGGGCGCCAAGAAGTCCAGCAAGAAGGGGGGGAGCTGACGATGATTACCCCGCTGAAGAGGGCGCTGGCGTGCTCGTCGCTCGTCGCGCTGCTCGCCGCCGTGACCTGCGCGCAGTCCGCCCTTCAGGACGCGAGCGGCGAGAGCAGCGTCTTCATAAAAGACGGCGGCGGCTTCGCGCGCATCAACCCCACCGACAAGAGCATCGACATCGGCTTCCTGCGCGACAGGGGTGACGAGAGGTGGTACTTCGGGCTGGACGCCAAGGGCAAGGCCGGCGGGAACTTCGCCTCCCTCTTCAGCGGCCGCACGCCCGCGCCCGAGGCCCGGCTCGGCTTCACGCTCGGGAAGAGGTTCGTGGCCGTGGACTCGGACTTCAGAACCATCCAGAAGTGCGCCAAGACGACGGCGCCCGAACTCCTAGCCAATCCGCCGAAGCTGACCCCCGAGGGGAGGGAGCAGTTCGTCGAAAAGCTCAAGGCGAGCCGCGCCCCCGAACTCCTGAAGGAGATCACTCAGACAAGGAGGGACGAGATAAAGCAGGAGCTACTCAAGAGGGCCAAAGAGGACGGGGCCTCGGCCACCGTGGCGGAGTTGTACGCGGAGCAGCTCGCGGACAAAAGGGTCGCGGCCGAGGCCGAAACCCTCGCCAAGAAGGCGGACGAACGGGCTGAGGAAGAGGCCAAGAATAAGCTCGCCGCCTCGGGCGGCCTGGACCCGAACGCCGGGCCGCTCGACCCGGCGGGGGCGGACGTCCTCGCCAAGGCGCTGTGCGCCGCGGAAGACCCGAACCTCATTCGACGGCTCGACCCGGACTGGCTCGCCTTCAGGTTCGAGTACACGCGGGCGAGCTACAAACTCCTAAACACGGGCGGGGCCTTCGCCGACCAGATCAGGAAGCAGAACTTCGACGGCTTCTCGGCCACCGTGGCCTACAACGCGCTGATCACTCTCGACAGCGTGAAGGAACTGAGGAAGCAGAGGGAGGCGCTGAGGGCGGCGCGCCGGAACAACCTCGACCCGCCGGAGTTGACGCCGCGTGAGTCGAAAGGCTCCGTGATTCTGGGCATCTCGCTCGGGGTCAAGCGCGCGAACAACATAGATGACCTCAAGTCCACCGATGTCGAGGACCAAATCTTCACGTCGTCGAGCGAGACGACGCAGCGGAGCGCCTTCGCCAAGCAGACGGTGTTGAGAGGCGATTACAAGGAGTACATCGCCGTGCCGCTCAACACGGACGTGGTGTGGTATCCGGGGCGGTTCAGGAGCCGGATAGCCTTCGACTTCTTCACGCGCTCGAACCTGGGTTCGACCGACAGGAAGTTCGTCCCCGGCGCCGGCGTCTTCCTCACGAAGGAGGGCAAGCCGACGAAGGTCGTCGGGGGCATCAGTCTCGCCTACGACGACGGGAAGGCGCGCTTAGGTCTCGTCAGCGGCTTCCACTTCTGAGCGGGGCGCCGGCTTAAAAAAGAGGAGGCGCCGGGGGGGCCGCGTGGCCCGCCCGGCGCCTTTGTTTACACGCGGCTGGCCGCCGGCTACAGACCCGACAGCGCGCGCGTCTGGACGAGGGCGACGACTCCGTCGATGGAGACGTCTTCGCTCTGTTTGGTGGCGCGGTCGAAGAGCTCGACCTTGCCGTCTGTGACCTTCTTGCCGACGGTGAGGCGGAAGGGGATGCCGATGAGGTCGGCGTCCTTGAACTTGACGCCGGCGCGCTCGTCGCGGTCGTCGAGGAGGACTTCGAGGCCGGCGCGGCGCAGCTCCGCGTAGAGGCGCTCGCCGGCGTCGGTGATCTCCTGCTGCTTGACGTTGGTGACGGTGACGACCACGTCGAAGGGCGCGATGGCGCGGGGCCAGACGATGCCGTCGGCGTCGTGGCTCTGCTCGACCGCCGCCGACAGGATGCGCTCGACGCCGATGCCGTAGCTGCCCATCACGATAGGCGCCTCCTTGCCCTCCTGCGTCAGCACGCGAGCGCCCATGGACTCGGAGTACTTCGTTCCCAGTTTGAAGATGTGGCCGATCTCCATCGCCTTGAACACGTCGAGCGTGCCGCCCTCGCAGTTCGGGCACGCCTCGCCCGCCGAGACCGTGCGCAGGTCGGCCCAACTGTCGGGCCTGATGTCGCGCTCCACGTCCACGCCGCGCAGGTGGTGCTCGTCCTTGTTGGCGCCGGTCGTCATCGCGCGCCGCCCCTCGAGCGCGGAGTCGGCGACGATGCGCAGCTTCTGTTTCGCGGCCGTCGCCCTGTCGCGCGCGCCGACGCCGCCGAGGCTCCCGGCGGAGGCGCCGAGCAGGTCGCGTATCTCCTCGGGGTGCGCGGGGCGGACTTCGGACGCGCCGAGCGAGTCGGCGAGCTTGACCTCGTGTAACTGGTGGTCGCCGCGCAGGAGCGCCAGCACCGCGTACTGCTCCCGCGTCGCGCCGTCGGTGGCGAGGTAGACGAGCGTCTTGACCTGGCGGTCGGCCGCCGCGCCGCCGGGGAAGGTCGTTAAATCTTCGATGGTGCGGACGCCGGGGGTGGGGAACGCTTCGGGCGCGGCGGGGCCGGCCTCGTCCTCGACCTGGGCGATGCGGGAGGTCGCCTTCTCAAGGTTGCCGGCGTAGCCGCAGGCGTCGCAGACGGCGATGAAGTCCTCGCCCGCCGAAGTCCGCGCCATGAACTCGTTCGACTCCGAGCCGCCCATCGCGCCGGACGAAGCCTCGACGATGTGGTACTTGATGCCGCAGCGGTCGAAGATTTTTTTGTAAGCCTCGCGCTGGTCCTCGAACGCCCTGTCGAGTCCCGCCTTGTCCACGTCGAACGAGTAGGCGTCCTTCATGATGAACTGGCGCAGACGCATCAGGCCGGACTTCGGGCGCTCCTCGTCGCGGAACTTGGTCTGAATCTGATACCAGACCTGCGGGAGCTGCTTGTACGAGCGTATCTCGTGGCGCGCGATGGTCGTGAAGACCTCCTCGTGCGTCATGCCGAGACACATGTCGGCGCCCTTGCGGTCGCGCAGGCGGAACATCGTCTCGCCCATCACCTCCCAGCGCCCGGACTCCTTCCAGACCTCGGCCGGGTGGATGGCCGGCAGGAAGAACTCCTGCCCGCCTATCGCGTCCATCTCCTCGCGCACGACCTTCATCGCGCGCTGCGCGACGCGCCAGCCGAGCGGCAGCAGCGAATAAATCCCCGCGCCGAGCTGCCGGATGTAGCCCGCGCGCAGGAGCAGGCGGTGCGAGATGACCTCCGCGTCGGCGGGGTCTTCGCGCAGCGTGGGGATGAAGTAGTGTGACCAGCGCATCTAAGTTTTTGCGGCCCCTCTCGGACAAGTATCCGTTGACCAAGACGAGCAGCCATTCTCGCGCACGGCGCGCGCGGAACGCAAACCGCGCCGACGTGCGCCTATGCGAGAATGTCGCGTATGAGAATCGTTATCGTCGGCGGCGGCATCGGGGGCCTCGCGGCGGCGCTGGCGCTGAGGCGCGAGGGCTTCGAGCCGTCGGTCTACGAGCAGGCGCCCGAGCTGCTCGAGGTCGGCGCCGGCATCGCGGTCTGGCCCAACGCCTTCAGGGTGCTGGAGCGTCTGGGCCTCGGCGGCGAAGTGCTCGCGCGCGCGGGACACATCCGGCGCGCGAGCTGGCTCGGTCACGACGGGACGACTTACAAACACTTCGCGTTCCCCGAAACTGGCGCGCCCGCGGTCGCGCTCCGCCGCGCGGACTTACAGGCGACGCTTTGCGGCGCGCTGCCCGCCAGTTCGCTCCGCCTCGGAAAGACGTTTGAAGGCTTCGCCGAACAGGGCGGGGAAGTCGTCGCGCGCTTCGGCGGCGGGACGGAGGTCGCCTGCGACGTGCTCGTCGGGGCGGACGGGCTGCACTCGCGCGTGCGCGCTCAGGTGCTCGGCGCGGGCGGGCCGGTCTACCGCGGCTACAGCGTCTGGCGCGGGGTCGCGCGGCTCAGAGAGGCGACGCTCCCGCCGTCGACGGCGCTTGAGGTCTACGGCGAGGGGCGCCGCTTCGGCGTCGGGCCTCTGGGGCTCGGCCGCACGGGCTGGTGGGCGACCGCGAACGAGCCCGAGGGGACGCCCGAGTCGCCCGCGGAGCACGCGCCGAAGCTGTCGCGGCTGTTCGGCGGCTGGTGCTCGCCCGTGACCGAGCTGGTCGGGGCGACGCCTTCCGAGTCCATCCTGCGCAACGCCGCGTACGACCGCCCTCGGGCCGCGCGCTGGGGCCGCGGGGCCGTCACGCTCCTCGGCGACGCCGTCCACCCGATGACGCCCAACCTCGGGCAGGGCGGCTGCATGGCCGTCGAGGACGCCGCCGTCCTCGCGCGCTGCCTCGCCAAGTATGAGGGCCCGGGCCGCGCCCTGCGAGCCTACGAGTCGAGACGCCGTGCGCGCGCCGACGCGGTGGCGCGATATTCAAGACTCTACGGCGCCGTCGGCCAGTGGGAGGGAGGCGCCGCCACGCGCCTGCGCGCGCGCCTCCTCGCGTCCGTCCCCGAGGCGGTGGGGAGAAAGTTGTTGAGAATGGTTTTCGACTACGACGCTTACGCGGTTGAGGTCTGAAAAAGGGTAGCCCGGCCGTCGAGCCGGGCTACCCTTTTTCAGACCCGCTTGAGCGGCCGAAGGTCCAGCCTTTACTTCCCGGCCTGCGCCTGGCCGGCCTCTTTCTGGAGCATCTCTATCTCGCGCTGGAGCGCGCCCTTCAGCTCGACGTCGGTCGTCTTCTCGACCGCCTTCCTGAGCGCCATGATGCGCGCCGTCGTGAGCGCCTGGTCGGCCGCGACCTTCACGTCGGGCTCGACGCCCGTGCCCTCCCAGTTGGTCTTGGTGATGGGGCTCACGGCGCGCCCCCTCGGGATGAAGACGCCGAAGTGCTTCGAGAGGCGGTTGCTGCCGCCGGGGTTCGCGCCGCCGCCGGTCGTCTCGCCGATGATGGTGGCGCGCTTCAGGTTCTTGAGGTTGTAAGTGAACTCCTCCGCGCCCGAGAAGGTGTTGTTGCTCGTCAGCACGTACACGTCCCTGCCCGTGTAGCGCTTGCCGGCGACCTCCTTGTGCGTCCAGAACTCCTCGACCCGTTCGCCCTTGCCCTCGCGCCAGTGCAGAGAGTTGAGGTGGACGGGCTCGGCGCCGAAGAGGTAGGAGCAGATGAGCGCGACCATCGCCGGGTTGCCGCCGCCGTTCTTGCGCAGGTCGAAGATGATGGCTTCGGTGTTGCTGAGGAAGTTGAAGACGGCGGCCACGGTGTCGCCGCCGCCCTCCGGGTCGGTGAAGCCGCGGAACTCGACGTAGCCGATGTTGCCCGGCAGCCGCTCGACCTTCTGGAAGCCGTAGTTGATGCGCGCCATGTCGCGCCGGAACCGCTCGCGCTCCTCGGCCGTCGGCTCGCGCGGGCCGCCCGTCCGCTCGGGGATGGGCTGCGCGGAGTAGCGCACGCGGAGGTGCTTGTCGCGGCTCACCTCCTGCACGTCCGAGGTCAGCTTCTGCGCGAACTGCCTGGCGCTCGTGATCTGGTCGTACTCGCCACGGGCTACGCGCGCGCGGACGGCCTGCTCCATCTTGGCGGCCGCGTCGGCGAAGACGTAAGTCTCGTTGAGGCGCTTGATGAGGTTCTCGATGACCTCCTTGCGCGCGGCGGCGTCCACGGTCATGTCGGGCGGCTCGGGCGGCGCCTGCCGCGCGGGGGCGGCCGAGGGGTCTCCGAGCATGAAGCACGCGCAGAGCGCGAGGGCGAAGAAGGCTTTAAACCTGTGCATGTGACTGAAATTCTCCTTGTCTGTTGCGGCCGGTCTTGACTCGTGACTGAAATCGAGTTTCAGTCATATATTACGACACCCCGGTCCCCGAGTTCCACTATCTTTCGCCGCCGGGGAGGGGCGTTGCGGCCGGGCGGGGCGTGATGTAACATCAGGCCGCCCAAAATCAAGCCGTCAACCGAGAGACAATCCGGGAGGAGCTTTAGAGGATGAGCGACCTTTTGAACGCGCCTTTGGCCGAGGTGGACCCTCTAATCTCACGCGCCGTGGACGACGAGGCGCGGAGGCAGGCCGAAGGGCTGGAGCTGATCGCCTCGGAGAACTTCGTCTCGGAGGCCGTGCTCGAAGCGATGGGCTCTGTCTTCACGAACAAGTACGCCGAAGGCTACCCGCGCAAGCGCTACTACGGCGGCTGCGAGTTCACGGACGTCGTCGAGCAGGCGGCCATCGACCGCGCCAAAGAGCTGTTCGGCGCCGACCACGCCAACGTCCAGCCGCACTCGGGCTCGCAGGCCAACATGAGCGTCTACCTCGCGGCCCTGGAGTACGGCGACACCATCCTCGGGATGAACCTCTCGCACGGCGGACACCTCACGCACGGCCACCCGCTCAACTTCTCCGGCTTCAGCTATCGTGTAGTCGAGTACGGCGTCTCGCGCGAGACCGAGCAGATAGACTACGAGGATCTTGAGCGCCTCGCGCAGGAACACAACCCGAAGATGATCGTCTGCGGCGCGTCGGCGTATCCCAGGATCATCGACTTCGAGCGCATCGGCGAGATAGCGCGCTCGGTGGGGGCGCGCGTGATGGCGGACATCGCGCACATCGCCGGCCCGGTGGCCGCCGGCCTGCACCCTTCGCCGGTGCCGCACGCCGACTACGTGACGACGACCACGCACAAGACCCTGCGCGGCCCGCGCGGCGGCCTCGCGCTGTGTAAGGCCGAGCACGCGGCCGACGTCGACCGGAAGGTCTTCCCCGGCGTGCAGGGCGGCCCGCTCGTCCACATCATCGCCGCCAAGGCCGTCGCCTTCGGCGAGGCGCTGCGCGAGGACTTCAAAGAGTACCAGCGGCGCATACTCGCCAACGCGAAGGCGCTGGCCGACGAGCTGCGGGAGCAGGGCTTCCGCCTCGTCTCGGGCGGGACGGACAACCACCTCGTCCTCGTGGACGTGTTCATGGAGGGGAAGGGCGTGACCGGCAAGGTGGCCGAGAAGGCCCTGGAGGCCGCCAGCATCACCGCCAACAAGAACACCATCCCCTTCGACACCAACAAGCCCTTCGTCGCCTCGGGCATCCGCCTGGGGACGCCGGCGCTGACGACGCGCGGGATGGGCGAGGATGAGATGCGGCAGGTCGCGCGCCTCATCGCGGCCGTGCTCCACGACCCGGAGTCGGAGGAGGTTCGCGACCGCGTGCGCGAGTCCGTACACGAGCTGGCCGCGCGCTTCCCGCTCTACGCGCGCCGGCTGCGCCTGAGGGCCGAAGCCGAGGGCGTGGGCGCCGACTAATGCGCCGCGCGCGATGTTTCGCACGTAGTGAACCTCGCTTTAAAACTCAGTCCTCGCGCCGCGCCGACGCGCGGACGCGCTTCACGAAGGAGGAGAACGATGAGCAGGATTAACGACCCGTCAGAGGAAGGCGGCGGCGGCCCCGGCGAGGGCGGTGGCGGCTTCGTCGATCCGTCCGAGGGGAACCGCGCGCAAGGCTCCAGCGAGGAGCGCCGCGAGGACGATGAACGCGGCGAGGGCGGCAAAGGCGGCGGCCGCGAGGGCGGCGGAGACGCGCCGAAGACCGCTTCGAAGGGCATCAATCCCGTCCAGCACTCCGAGTAGCGACACGGCCCGCGGGCGTGCGCCCGTGTACGCGACTTGCCCTGCCGCGCGGCCCGGCGCGGTGTTACTTCACGAAAGGAGCAGTGTCATGTCCAGCAGGGAATTCCCCGGCGGCACACAGGTCGACCCGTCCGAGGACGCGCTCGAGGGCGAGCAGCAGGCGCAGGTCGATCCGTCAGAGGATCAGGACGAAGAGGCGGAAGTCGTAGAGTAGACGGCCGGGTTTTCAGCGCCCGCCGGCATAACCCGAGGGGCCGGCGTTCAGCGTGAGGGCGCGAGCCTTTGTGACTGACCGCCGGCCTCTCTTTCCTTTGAGAACACAACTTTTCCGTTGAGGACAAAACTTTGACGCCTATGGTCAGAAAGATTTCCGCCGCCCTCGCCGCCGCGCTGCTGCTCTCTTCGAGCTTCGCCTCGCCGCCGCCGGCGCGCGCGCAGGCGGCCGCCCCGGCCGCCCCGGAGGCGCGTGCGAAAGAGTCTCCGGCGTGGATGAAGGACGCGCTGGCGAAACTCGAAGCCGAGCTGGCGTCGAAGTACGGCGAGGCGCAGCGCGCGCGCGCGGCGCGCGGGCTCGGGCAGGTGGCGGGCTTCTGGCGCGAGGAGGACGGCGCCGCCGCCGCCTTCGGCGAGTTCGTCCGCGCCAACTTCGCGGGCGACCAGGCGACGCTCGACACGATGTTCGAGCGCTTCCAGCACAACCTCGAACAGCTCTACGGCCACATGGGCGAGATCGGCCGCGAGTTCCGCACGCAGGCCGACCTCGACCGCGGGCCGATACTCCCCTTCGACGACCTCTTCAACGGCTACGACCCGGGCGCGCACCTCTCGGACGACTTCTTCCGCAACAAGCTCGCCTTCGTCGTCCTGCTCAACTTCCCGCTGACAACGCTCGAACAGCGCCTCACGGAGGGCGAGCGCTGGACGCGCCGGCAGTGGGCCGAGGCGCGACTGGCGTCACAGTTCTCGCGCCGCATCCCGGCCGAGGTCAACCTCGCCAACGCGCGCGACTCGGCCGAGGCCGACCGCTACGTCTCGAGCTACAACGTCTGGATGCACCACGTCCTCGACCGGGAGGGACGCCGCCTCTTCCCCGCGCGGATGCGTCTGCTCACGCACTGGAACCTGCGCGACCAGATCAAGGCCGACTACGGCGACCGGGTCGAAGGACTCGCGAAGCAGCGCGCCGTCCAGCAGGTGCTCGAGCGCATCGTGACGCAGACCATCCCGGCCGCCGTCGTCGACAACCCGCGCTACGACTGGAACCCTTTCACCAACGCGGTGCGGCCGACGACCGAGCGCGACTTCAGCGCGCCGGGCATCGAGGTGCCGGGCGCGCCCGTCCCGGCGGGCGCGGCGCTCGACGCGCCGGAGCCCGACACGCGCTACGCGAAGCTCCTGCTCGCCTTCCGCTCGGCGCGCCGCGTTGACCCGTACGCGCCGACCGCGCCGACCTACATCGCCCGCAGCTTCGACGAGGGGCGCGAGATACCCGAGGCGCGCGTCCGCCGGATGTTCGAGCAGGTGCTCTCCTCGCCGCTCGTCCCGCGGGTCGCCGCGCTCATCGAGCAGCGCCTGGGCCGGCCGCTCGAACCCTTCGACGTCTGGTACGACGGCTTCCGCCCGCGCGGCGCGTACACCGAGGCGCAGCTCGACGAGATAGTCTCGAAGCGGTACCCGGACGCGGCGGCGTTTGAGAAGGATATTCCGAACATTCTCGTCAAGCTCGGCTTCTCGAAGGAGCGCGCCGAGAGTCTCGCCGCCAACGTCGTCGTGGACCCGGCGCGCGGGTCGGGGCACGCGATGGGGGCTTCGATGCGCTCGGCCAAGACGCGCCTGCGCACGCGCATCGAGAAGACGGGGATGAACTACAAGGGCTACAACATCGCCGTCCACGAACTCGGCCACAACATCGAGCAGACGCTCTCGCTCAACCACATCGACCACACGCTCCTCCAGGGCGTGCCCAACGCGGCCTTCACCGAGGCGCTCGCCTTCGTCTTCCAGCACAAAGACCTCGAACTGCTCGGGCTCTCGCGCCCCGACGCGCAGAGCGAGGCGCTCAAGACGCTCAACGCCTTCTGGGGGACGTACGAGATAGCCGGGATGGCGCTCGTCGACATGCGGACGTGGCACTGGCTCTACGAGCACCCGCGGGCGACGCCGGCGGAGCTGAAAGACGCCATGCTGCGGATAGCGCGCGAGGTCTGGAACAAGTACTACGCGCCGGTCTTCAAGCGGCGCGACGTGGTGCTGCTCGCCGTCTACTCGCACATGATCAACTACCCGCTCTACCTTCCGAACTACCCGCTCGGCCACATGATCGCCTTCCAAATCGAGGAGCAGATAGAAAAGGCCGGCCGCATCGGCCCCGAGTTCGAGCGCATGGCCACCGCCGGCAACATCGCCCCCGACCTCTGGATGAAGAAGGCGACCGGCGCCCCCGTCGGCCCCGAGGCCATGCTCAGCGCCACGCAAAAGGCGCTCGCCGCGCTGGCGCGGCCGGCGCCGGCGGCGGAAAGGGGCCGGTAGTCAAGGCGGAGCCCGAGCCTTTATACTGACGACAGGTTTTTTTGCGTCGCCGGCGCCGCGCCGCGGGCGTCGTCCGTTGGAGAAAGGAAAGACGATTGATGCATCCCACCCCCACGGGAGTCCTGTCTCTCGCCCTGTGCCTGTGCGCGTTCTGGGCCGCCGCCGCGCCGCCGCGCTCCCTCGCGCAAACACAGGCGGGGCCGCCCCCTCCGCCGCGCCCGACTCCCGCGCAAAAGGCGCCCGCGCCGCTGCCGCGCAAGGCCGTCGCGGGCGCGCGCGCCGGGCAGGGTTGGCAGCGTTACGAGATCGGCGCGCCGCCCGTGCTCAGCGTCGACCTCCCGGCCAAACACGAGGTCGAGACCGAGATGGTGGCGATGGGCGGGAGCCTTTCCGCGCCCGCCTACGTCTACACGGGCGAGACCGCCGACGGCACCTACATCGCCTACTTCATCGAGAACCTGCCCCTCGACTCGGCGCGGATGCCCGAGGCCATCAAGAAGCAGTTTTACGACGGCGTGTGGGAGGGGATGGCCAAGGGGATTAAGAGCGGGATGGAGAAGAACGGCCTCCTCATCGAGCTGGTGACCGGCCAGTCGAAGATGGTCAAGGTCGGCGGGCTCGACGCGCGCGAACAGGATTTCACCCTCGGCCCGCTCAAGGGGCGCGCGCGGGTCGTGCTCTCGGGCAACCGCGCGTTCCTCGTCCTCCTGCTGGAACTGGGCGACACCATCTCGGGCACGGGCCTCGCCTTCCTCGACTCGCTCGAAGTCCGCGCCCCGCGCTAGGGGCGGCCAGGCGTCAGAACACATGGAAGAGATTTTCGGCCCCGGCGGCCTCATCGCCCGCGCGCACCCCGAGTACGAGTTCAGGCCCGGTCAGGTCCAGATGGCCGAGGCCGTGCTGCGCGCGTTCGAGGAGCGGCGCCACCTGCTCGTCGAGGCGGGGACGGGGACGGGGAAGACGCTGGCCTATCTCGTCCCGGCAATCGCGGCGGCGGCCGCGCGGGGCGGCCGCGTCGTCGTCTCGACGGGGACGAAGAACTTGCAGGAGCAGTTGATGGAGAAGGACATCCCCTTCCTCCAGCGCGTGCTCCCGCGAAAGTTCTCGGCCGCCTACATGAAGGGGCGCTCGAACTACGTCTGCCTGAACCGCGTCAAGCGCGCCGAGACCTCGCCCATCCTCGACGGGCTCGACGACGTCGACCACTTCGACGCCGTCCGCCGCTGGTCGCGCGACTCGGCCTCGGGCGACCGCGCCGAACTGACGGAGCTTCCCGAGAACCTCACCTTCTGGCGGCACATCGACGCGCGCTCCGAGATTTGCACCGGCCAGAAGTGCGCCGACTACGACGCCTGCTACATCACGCGGATGCGCCAGCGCGCCTCGGACGCCGACATCGTCATCGTCAACCACCACCTCTTCTTCGCCGACCTCGCGCTCCGGGGCGGCGAGTACGGCCAGGTCATCCCGGACTACTCGGCCGTCATCTTCGACGAGGCGCACCAGGTCGAGGACGTGGCGGCCGAATACTTCGGCGCGCAGGTCTCGAACTTCCAGCTCGAAGACACGCTGCGCGACCTGCAGATGCTCCCCGTCACCGACTCGGGCACGAACCGCGAGCTGACGCGCGCCGCGAACCGCGTGGCGCGCTTCGCCGAGCAGTTCTGGATGGGCTTCGCGCGCGAGGCGCGCTCGGACGAGGGGCGCTTTCCCTTAGCGCCCGGCACGTTCGCGCGCAAGGGGCGCAATGGTGAGATAGAGGCCACGCCGCTCGGCGACGCGTACCTCGGCGTGGACGGCGCGCTCGGCCGCCTGGAGACGACGCTCGACGCGCTGCGCGAGAAGCCGCCCGAGGTCGAGAACCTCGTCCGCCGCATACGCGAGACGCGCTTCAACCTCGAATTCATCGTCGCGGGCGACGACCGGCGCTACGTCTACTGGGTCGAGCGCCGCGGGCGCGGGACGTTTTTGCGCGCCTCGCCCATCGACGTTTCGACTCTGCTTCAGGACAAGCTCTTCGACCGCGTCGAGACGGTCGTGCTCACCTCGGCCACGCTCGCGAGCGCGGGCAGCTTCGACTTCATCAAGCAGCGTCTGGGTCTCGCGCCGGGCGTCGAAGACGAGCGAGAGGCCGACGGCGGCGGGGCGGGGAAGACCGACGAGCTGGTCGCTTCCTCGGGCTACAACTACGAGGAGCAGGCCGTGCTCTACCTCCCGCCGCGGATGCCCGACCCGCGCAGCGAGGGCTGGACAGACCGCGCGGCGGCCGAGGTCGTGGAGCTTCTCAACGTCTCGCGCGGCCGCGCCTTCGTCCTCTCGACTTCTTTGAGCGGGATGCGCGCGCTCTACGACCGCGTCGCGCCCGAGGTCGAGTTCCCGTGCTTCGTGCAGGGGAGCACGGCGAAGGCGGGGCTGTTGGAGAAGTTCCGCGTGACGCCGAACGCGGTGCTCTTCGCGACGGCCAGCTTCTGGCAGGGCGTGGACGTGCGCGGCGAGCAGCTCTCGTGCGTCATCATCGACAAGCTGCCGTTCGCCGTCCCGACCGACCCGGTGGTCGCCGCGCGCCAGCGCTTCATCGAGCAGCAGGGCGGGTCGAGCTTCTACGAGTACAGCGTCCCGCAGGCCATCATCACCCTGAAGCAGGGGCTGGGCCGCCTCATCCGCTCGGCCACCGACCGCGGCCTGCTCGCCGTCCTCGACCCGCGCCTGCGCACCGCCTCCTACGGCCGCCTCTTCCTCCAGAGCCTCCCGCCCTGCCGCGTCACCTCCTCTCTCGCCGAGGCGGCCGCGGTGTTTGAGTCGGACGAGACCCCGGTGAGATAATCCGAAAAACCAGAGCAGAGGCGGAAGCGAGACGAGGATGGCCGGACAATTCGAGGTGATGATCGAGCGGAACTTTTCGAGCGCGCACCAGTTGCGCGGCTACAAGGGGAAGTGCGAGAACCTGCACGGGCATAATTATAAGATCGAGATTTACGCGCGCGGGAGCGAGCTGGACAACATCGGCCTGCTGGTGGATTTCGGCGAGCTGAAGGAGGCGGCCGACGAGGTCGTCGCCTACCTCGACCACCGCAACATCAACGAGCTGCCGCCCTTCGACGAGGAGCTCAACCCGTCGGCCGAGAACCTGGCCCGCTACATCCTCGAACGCGTCTCCTCCCGCGTCGGCGACGAGCGCGTCCGCGTCTACAAAGTCCGCTGCTTCGAGACGCCCACGAGCGTCGCCACGTATCAGGTCGAATAGTCTGGAGTCTGGAGTCAGAAATAAGAAAAGCCCGGTTCGCAATGACCGGGCTTTTGCTTTGACTCCAGACTTTTAAGAAGCCGTGAGCGCGGGGATGTCTATCTTGTACTTCTTGATCTTGGAGTAGAGCCGGGGGCGATAGATGCCCAGGAGGTTCGCCGCCGCCTGCTTGTTGCCGCCGGTGCGCTGGAGCGTGCGCTCGATGACGAACTTCTCTATCTCTTCGAGCGTCATGTTGGGCGGCACGTCCCAGTTCGCGCCCGCCGCGTTCTTCTCGGGCAGCGAGCCGTTGTCGAACGGCAAGTCGACCGGCTCGATCTTGTTGCTCTTGGCGAGCAGCACGGCGCGCTCCAGGACGTTCTGCAGCTCGCGCACGTTGCCCGGCCACGTGTGCGAGAAGAGACGCTGGTAGGCCGTCTGCGAGATGCCGCTGATCGAGCGCTGGTACTTGCGCGCGTACATCTTGAGGAAGTGTTCGGCGAGGAGCTGGATGTCCTCCGAGCGCTCGCGCAGGGGGGGCACGTGAATCGTGATGGTCGAGATGCGGTAGAAGAGGTCGTCGCGCAAAGCCCCGTCGCGGATGGCGTCGGCCGGCAGGCGGTTCGTCGAGGTGATGAGCCGGAAGTCGACGGGGTAGGTCCTCTCCGACCCGAGCTTGCGGTAGCTGCGCTCCTGGAGCACGCGCAAAAGTTTCGGCTGAAGCTCGACCGGCATCTCGGCGATCTCGTCGAGGAGGAGCGAGCCCTGCTCGGCGTGCTGGATGAGGCCGTCCTTGTCGGCGTGCGCGCCGGTGAAGGCGCCCTTGGTGTGGCCGAACAGCTCCGACTCGATGAGCTCCTTCGGGAGCGCCGCGCAGTTGACCTTGATGAAGGGCTTCTTCGCGCGGAGAGAGTTGTAGTGGATGGCGTTGGCGATCAGCTCCTTGCCCGTCCCCGACTCGCCGACGATGAGGACGTTGGCGTCCGACTTCGCCACCGACTCGATGGTCTCGTAGATGGTCTGCATCTCCTTCGACGAGCCGATGATGTTGAAGTACTCGGTGCGCGTCGCCAGGCGCTGGCGCATCGTCGTCGTCTGCTCGACCAGGTCGCGGCGCTCCAGCGCCTTCTCCACGAGCGGCAGCAGCACCTCGAAGTCGAACGGCTTTTCCAGGAACCAGAAGGCCCCGGCCTTCGTCGCCTCGACCGCGCGCTCGACCGTCCCGTAGCCGGTCATTACGATGACCTCGGTCGTGGGGTGCGTGTCCTTGACGTGGCGGAGCACGTCCACGCCGTTCATGTCCTTGTCGGGCAGCTGGAGGTCGCAGACGACCAGGTGGTGACCGCTCCCGTCGAACAGCTCGACGGCCTGCGCGCCGTTCGAGGCCGTGTCCACCGTGAAGCCCTCCTCGGCGAGGTTCTGCTTGAGCGAGTCGGTCATCATCGGCTCGTCGTCGACCACCAGAATGCGTACTTCCTTACGTTCCACTTCGTCTCCCCCTCTTGAAAGGATGAAATCGGAACGATGAACGTCGAACTGTCGGGAAGAGCGGTTCAGTTCAGAGTCCAGCGCTCAAAATTCAGCGTTCTTATAAATCAGTCTTCTCGTAGCGGCAGCCGCGCACGGATGCGGCCGCCCTCGTGCGAGACTTCGCCCCCGTGGGCGCGTACAATCCTGGCCGCGAGCGCCATCCGCAAACCGGTCGCGGTCTCGAACGGCGCGCCCTCGGCCGCGTCCGCCAGAAGGCGCGCCAGGTCGGTGCCGGGCTGCCGGCGCAGCTCGACCGAGCGCCCGTAGCGGACGAGGACGTTCATGTCCGCGGCGGCGCGCTCCAGCCCCGAGATGAGCTTGGACACGGTCTCCTGCTCGTCCTCGGGCCGCCCGGCCTTCTCCAGACGCTTGCGCAGGAACGTGGCATAGAGTTTGAGACCGTTCAACTGATTTTTGAGGTCGTGAACGATCTGCACGGACGCGCTCCCGAGGTCGCGCAGGGTCTCGGCGTCCTGTAATTCAGTTTTTAAAGGCTTCATGCCGCCTGTCCGGGCTTCCGCCGGGAAGAGATTAGTGTGACGGAAGCCGCCGGGTGTGCCGGGGCCATGTACTTATTTAACCCAAGTCCCGTTGTTTTTTGTGTCGCGTTTCGATGCGCATCTTAACAAAAAACTTGAGTGTTTGCTAGTCGTACGTGCGGGTGGATTTTGTGGGAGTTATTTCGCTAAACGGGGAGCAGGAGGCACGGGGCGGCATGGACGAACAGGCAGGGGGGCGGCCGACCGTGCTGGTGGTCGAAGACTTCGAGGACAACCGCTTTATGATGAGGCGGCTGCTCGAAATGAGCGGCTACCGCGTGGTCGAGGCGGTCAACGGCAACCAGGCCGTCGAGTCGGCAGCCACCGAAAGCCCCGACATCATTCTGATGGATTTGAGCCTGCCGCAGCTCGACGGGCTGGCCGCGACGCGCCGCATCCGCGCGCGTGAGGGCGCGCGCAAAGTCCCCATCGTCGCCGTCTCCGCGCACGACTCTGCCGACTTTCATGCCGAGGCGCTCGCCGCCGGCTGCAACGAGTACGTCACCAAGCCCATCGACTTCGACCAGCTCGTCCATCTGCTCGACCGGCTGACGGCGAAGTAGCCGCCGCCGCCGCTTCGGCGCCCGCCCCGCGTCGGTCGTTGGCCGTTGATTAACTCGGGCGGCCGCGATAATCCGGGGGGCGCGAGACTTCAGGTATCACTTCAAGCGGACGCTTCGTGAACACAAAAGTCGGACGCTTAAGCCTAATTTCGGACGGTCTGAAGCGAGGGTTCTTAAGCTCAAAACCCGGCGCCGGACGCCGCCGGCCGACGCCCGTGCGCTGAGCGCTTCACACATGCCCCGACGGTTCTCGTCACTCTTCCGCCAGAGCCTCGACCACTTGACGCGCGCGTGGGTGGACGAAGTCTACGCCGACCGGCGCACGGACCTCGCCACGCTGCTCACTTTCCGCGAGCTGGTCGAGCACGTCCCCGACCTCTTCGACGAGCTGGCCTACCTGCTCGACGAGCGCGCCGACGAGGAGGAGATTTGCGAGGGGGCGCGCCGTCTTCGCGGGTACGCGCAGACGCGGTTTCAGCAGGGCGCGCTGATAGACGAAGTGGCACGCGAGTTGATGCTTTTGAGGGATACATTGTGCGAGTTTCTTTGGCGGGAGGTTCCCGTCGGCCCTGACGAGGGGGCTTCGGGTCTGCACGACGCGCTCCGGCGCTCGTGGCTTTTTTTCGACGAGCTGATCGCGCAGGCGATACTCGTCTACGCGGTGAGTCTGCGCCCCGTGATCCCGACGCGCGGGTCGGTCTGGCCGCCGCCGCCGCGCAGGCGGCGCGGGCAGTAAACATCGTGCGGGAAGGTGGACGGATGAGGAGGGGGAAGAGGAAACGCAGCGCGCTCGACGTTCGCACCAGGCTTCTGCTGATGCTGGCGGTGCTGTCTCTGCCGCTGCTCATCGTGGGGCTCTACCAGCTCTACAGCTACCGCAAGAGTCTGAGCGACCAGTCGGCGGCCATCGCGCGCACGGAGGCCGAGGCCGCGGCCGGCGCGCTCGAATCGTGGATCGAGTCGCACCCGGCGCAGGCCGCCGACCCGCACGCGCTGACGCAGGCGGAGGCGCGCGAGCTGTTCGGGCGACTCACGCGTCGCGCGCGGCCGGGCACGCAGGCGGCCGTCGCCGTCTACAACCCGGAGGGACGCGCCGTCTCGCTGCGCGTGGGCGCACCCGCGCCCGTGCCCGCGGAGCTTCCGGGGCGCGCGGGGCCGGAGCCCTGGAGCGACGGGGTGAACCGCGTCACGTTCGTCACGCGGACTCAGCCTTCTGGGTGGAGCGTGGCCGCGGGCGTGCCCGCGCCGGACGGGACGCCGGGCGGGCGCTCTCTGCTGCTGCTCGCGGCGGCGTGGATGCTGACGCTCACCGCCTCCTTCCTGCTCGCGGTCTGGGCCGTCGGGCGCTTCACGCGACCCATCAGGAGCCTCGTCACTTCCGCCACGGCGCTCGGCGAGGGGCGTTTGCACGAGCGCGCGCGGGTCGAGACCGACGACGAGGTCGGCACGCTCGCCGAGAGCTTCAACGCGATGGCCGTGAGCCTCGAATCGAAGTTCGAGGCGGTTAAGCTCCAGAGCGCGTTCATCGGCGAGGTGCTCGACAGCCTGCCGCTCTGCGTCGTCGTGCTCGACGCGAAGCTCTTCGTGCGCAAGGTCAACGCGGCGTTCGCGCGCGTGACGGGGCGGCCGGCCTCCGAGCTGACGGGTCGCGGGCTCTACGACGCGGCCGCCGGGCTCTCGGTGCTGCGCGACGTGGTCGAGGACGTGCGGCGCACACGGCGCGCGTTCGTCAACTACGGCCAGCCGCTCAGGCTCGCGGCCGCCGATGAAGAGGGCGGCGGCGCCGGGAACGTCGGGGGGCCGAAAGAGTCGGAAGGGGACGCGCAGAAGTTCTGGGACGTGACGGTCTGGCCCGTGACGGAACAAACCGAGGGGCGCGGCGATCTAATCCTCATCCTCTCGGAGGTGTCGAAGCGCGTGCGCGCCGAGCGTCTGGCGACCGCCGCCTTCGCCGCCGAGAAGTCGCGCGCGGCCGAGCTGGCGAGCGTCATCAACCAGATGGACGAGGGCGTCGTCATCGTCGACCGCGAGGGGCGCTACCGCCTGAACCGCGCGGCGGCGCGCGTCTTCGGCCGGCGCGAGGGCGAGTTCGAGGGCGGCGTCAAGGCGCTCGTCGTCGACATGACCTTGCGGGACACGGACGGGCGCGTGCTGGCCGCCGAGGAGACGCCGATCTGCCGCGCGCTCTCGCGGGGCGAGCACGTCTCGGCCGAGCAGTACAAGGTCATCCGCGGCGAGGGCGAGGAGCGCGTGCTCTCCGTGAGCGCGACGCCTTTGCGGGGCGAAGGGGGGCGCGCCGAGGGCGTCGTCGCCGTCTTCCGCGACACCACCGAGGGAGTGCGCAAGCACGAGGAGCTGCTCGCCGCCTACGGGCGCCTGCGCGAGCACGACCGTCTGAAGTCGGCCTTCGTCGCCAACATGAGCCACGAGCTGCGGACGCCCCTGAACGTCATCATCGGGCTGTGCCAGCTCCTCTCGCGCGACCCGGCGCAGCCGCTCGCGCCGCTCCAGGCCGACGCGGTCGGGCGGATGGAGCGCAACGGGCGCGCGCTGCTGGAGATGGTCAACGACATGCTCGACTACTCGCGGCTTGAGTCCGGGCGCTCGGCGCTCTGTATCGAGCGGCTCGAGGCCGGCGAGGTCATCCGTTTCGTGGCGAACGGCTTCGAGCAGGAGGCGCGCGAGAAGAACATCGAGCTGCGCGTCGAAGTCTCGCCGGAGGTCGGCGTGGTGAGCACCGACCGGCGGAAGCTGACGCAGGTCATGACGTGTCTGGTCTCGAACGCCTTGAAGTTCACCTCCGCCGGGAGCGTCTCGGTGTCGGCGGGCGCCGAAGGGGCGGAGCGCTGGTATATTGAGGTGACGGACACGGGGATTGGGATGTCGAGCGACGCGCTGGCCTACATCTTCGACGGGTTCCGACAGGTGGACGACCGCCTGACGCGCTCTTACAACGGCGTCGGTCTGGGGCTCGCCATCACGCGCCGCATCGTCGAGCTGCTCGGCGGCGAGATAAAGGTCGAGAGCCGGCAGAACGAGGGCAGCCGCTTCCGCATCATCTGGCCGCGCGAGGCGCACCCGCGCACCGGCACCGGCTCGCTCGTCGCGCCGCCCGCGCCGCAGACCGAAGGCGCACAGCCGCGCCGCCTGCGCGCCGTCTGACCGTAAACAAATTTTCGGAGGAGTCTGACCGGCCGTGATTCGTTGCGAGAACTGTGGTGGAGAGATCGCCGAGGGACGAGACTCCTGCCCGCACTGCGGGAAGGCCGTCGTCAGCGGCGGCGGCGGACAACTCGTGAAGGTCGCGGAGCCGCGCGAAGTCGCGCCGGCCGCCGTCCCCTCCTTCGGCGTGAGGAGCGAGGAGCGTGACAAGTCGCGGCTGGTCATCTACGCGGCGGTGGCGGCGGTCGCGCTGCTGCTGCTGGCGGGGCTCGGGTATCTCGCCAGCCGGCCGTCGGCGGAGCCGGGCGAGGAGCGCCTGGAGGGGGCGATACGCCCGGGCGCGGCGGAGTACCCGGGCGACAAGCTCGTCGTGGACTTCGAGCCGGACGAGGACGCGACCGGCGGCGAGAACACGCTGGGCAACTACGTCGTGACGATGAAGCCGACGGTGCGCAACTTCACCGGGCGCACGGTCAACGGGCTGGAGTTCCGCGCCGCCGGGCTCGACCTCAAGGGGAACGTCATCCGCGAGCGCACCTACGTCAGCGAGGGTGAGATCGAGACGAACAAGACCGCCTCGCCCGCCATCGGCCTCAACTTCCCCAACCGCCCCGCGCAGCTCAGGCTCGAACTGACGGGCGTGCGCTTCAAGTAGAAATAGACGGTTGTCAGTAGACAGTGGCCGGTAGAAAAACAGGCGGCGCGCTCGGCAGATGACCGGACGCGCCGCTTTCAGTTTTCTCTACGGACTACTGACTACTGCCCGTCGTTGACGAACAGCTCTTCGAGCGGGTTGCCGACCGGCTGGACGGCGACGAGGCCCGCGCCGGCGTCGCGCGCGGCGCGGAGCACGGCGTCCACTTCCGACTCGGTCGGCACCTCGACGCGCGCGCCGCCCGGCGTGGCCGTCAGGCGCGCGCCGCTCAAAGGTGAGAGCGCCGCTTCGAGGCGCGCGGCGTCGGGCGCGGACAAGACGACCTCCATCGGGCGTGCGCCGCCCGCCCCGCGCAGCTCTTCGAGCCGGCCGACGTGCGCGAGCCGCCCTTTGCGCAGGACGGCGGCGCGGTCGCAGAGCACCTCCACGTCGGAGAGGATGTGCGAGCAGAGGAAGACGGTCGTGCCAGTCGTGCGCAGGCTGGCGATGAGGTCGCGCACCTCGCGCCGGCCGACGGGGTCGAGCCCCGACATCGGCTCGTCGAGGAAGACGACCGACGGGTCGTTGACGAGCGCCTGCGCCAGCCCGACGCGCTGCAACATCCCCTTCGAGAATTTTCTCAGCTGCTTATCCCAGGACTTCTCTTCGAGCCGCACGCGCCGGAGCATGTCGGCGGCCCGGGCTTTGCGCTCCGGGCGCGCGTAGCCGAACAGCTCGGCGCAGTACTCCAGCAGCTCGCGCGCCGTCAGGTAGTCGTAGAAGTACGGCTGCTCGGGGAGGTATCCGATGCGGGCGTGCATCGAGGTGTCGCCGATGTCGCGGCCGAGGATGCGCGCGCCCCCCGAGGTCGGGTAGATGAGACGCATGAGGAGCTTGAGCGTCG
Organism: Acidobacteriota bacterium; assembly: GCA_020200135.1. Taxonomy (GTDB): domain Bacteria; phylum Acidobacteriota; class Blastocatellia; order Pyrinomonadales; family Pyrinomonadaceae; genus QHXN01. The sequence goes on from JAIVJI010000007.1 coordinate 95,442, forward strand.
TCGTCTTGCCCGCGCCGTTGGCGCCGAGGAAGCCGAAGATTTCGCCGCGCCCGACCGAGAGCGACAGCCCGTCGAGCGCGCGCACCCTACGCTTGCGCAGGAAGCCGACCTCGTAGTCCTTCGTCAGCGAATCTATCTCTACCGCCGGAGTCATCTCTTCAGTCCTCACCTCTCACTTCGCGTGGACGCGCGAGCGCGCGTCGAGTTTCGCTTCGCAGCTCGCGGCGTCGAGCGCGTAGGGCACGCCCGAGGGGTCGAGCGGCGCGCCCGACGCGTCGAGCCTCAAACGCGCGGCGCGCAGGGCCGGGGCGACCTCGCGCCACGCGGCGGGGCAATGGCCCGCGCGCGCGCGGAAGTCGGCGAGGACGCGCGCGATTTGCTCGCGCTCGGCGAGCGAGTCGAGCTGCGCGACGCGCGTGGCGGCGTGCGCCTTGACTTTGTCGTCGGTGGCCTCCTGATACGTGCGCAGGTACATCTCGCGCGCGAGCTGGCGGCTGCCGCCCTCGTCGCTCATCTTCGCAGCCATCACGCGCATCCAGTCGGGCGCGCCCGCGACACGCGAGCCGGCCGCGTAAACCGTGGCGGCCTCGTGGAAGCGCCCCGCGCGCCAGTGTATGTAGCCGAGGTGGTGTTGGAGCCGCCACTCTTCGGGGTTCTCGCGGATGCCCTTCTCGACGAGGCGGACGGCCGCCTCGCGGTCGACCGACGGGAGGACGACCGCGCCGAACTCGTAGGCGGCCATGAACTGCGGGTCGAGCGCCGTCGTCTGTTCGAGCAGCGCGCCGAGGTTGCGCATCCCGAGCGGGCGCATGTCTTCGAGCGAGAACTGCCCCCCGTACGCCTCGACCTTGCGCCCGACGTACTGGAGCGAGCGCAGCCAGTACCAGTCGGCCGCGAGCCCGTTGAAGGCGAGACTCATGCGCCGCGCCGCCTCGGGTGTGACGTACATCTCCTCGTAAGCCGCGAAGGGGTCTTCCGCCGGCCGGCGCGCGTCGAGACTGCGCGAGAGCGCGAACGAGGCGGCGAGCCCGGCGGCGACGACCAGCGCGAGCAGAGCGTCTCGCGCGCGTTCGCGGCGCGCGGCGGCGGCGCGCGAAGTCGCGAAGTCTCCGGCTGTCTGCCCGGCGGTGGTCATTTGAAGTTGCGCCGCTGGAAGACGAGCGCAGAGGCCGCGAGCAGCACGGCGATGTAGGCGAGCCCGTAGGCGACGCCGCCGAAGAAGTCTCCGGCCGTCGGCGTCCGCCCGTGCGAGGCGGCGGTGATGTAGGCGTAGTTCGAGAGGTTCGGCAGGAGGTAGTAGAGCGCCGCGAAGAGGACGCGCGCCGCGCCGCCGGCGGTCGCGGCCAGACCTTTGAGACCCGCGCTGAAGTGGCCGATGACGAAGACCGCGAAGGTCAGAAGCGCCGAGAGCGCGGGCGACGAGAAGGAGGAGAAGAGCAGTGCGACCGCGACCAGAATCATCAGCTCGACGTAGACGAGCCCGACCGCCGGCCAGATGCTGAGCACGACGGGGCTCCAGCCGCCGCGCACGTAGAGGAGCGCGAGAGAGACGCCCGCGCCCATCACCGCGACGTTGACCGCGAGCGTCAGGCACAGCCCCAGGTACTTGCCCAGAAGGAACTCGGCGCGCCCGACCGGCTTGGCGAAGATGGCGTAGATGGTGCGCCGCTCGATCTCCTTGTAGACGAGCCCGACGCCGACGAAGATGGCGATGAAGACGCCGAACAGGAGCGCCGCCGAGAGCCCCATGTCGATGATGATTTTCGTCTCCTGCGCGGCCGACAGCTCGCCGAGGAAGACCGCGCCGCCCGTCAGGATGAGCACGAAGAGGACGAGGTTGTAGAGCACGCGGTCGCGCACCGCCTCGCGGAACGTGTTGCGCGCGATGGCCGCGACGCGCGAGAGCGAGCCCGACATGCGGGCGGACGCGCGCGCACCCGGCCGCGCCTCCGCGGGCAGATCGGGCGCCGCCCCGGTCTGTCGTGCGGCGGTCTCTTCGCGGGTCGAGAGTCCGGTGTCCATCGTTTCTTAGTTCGAGCGCATGTGCGCGCGCCAGCCCTTGCGCACGGCCTCCGGGAAACGCTTCTCGTTCTCCTTGAGCACGGCGAAGACCGCTTCGTCGGGCTGCAACTCGCCGGGCGTGGCGAAAGTCGAGGGGTCGCGGCGCGAGGCGTCGGAGGCCGCGTCGATGTCGTCGTCGATGAGCTTGCGCCAGCCGCGCGCCGCACGCGAGTCTAGCAGGACGGCCGCCGCCATTTCCAACTCGGCCTCGCCCGCGCGCCCGACGCGCGCCAGCGCCGCCGCGTGCCGCGCCCGCAGGAAGACCGAGCGCGGGTAGACGCGCACGGCCTCGGCGAGCGTGCGCTCGGCCGCCGCCTCGTCCCCGGCGTTCGCCTCCGCGCCCGCGAGGTACGCGTAGCAGGTCGAGGCGTTGAAGCCGCGCTCGACCGCGAAGCGCAGGTGCCCGACCGCCTCGCGCTCGCGCCCACGGTTGAAGAGCCACGTGCCGAACTGGTAGCGCGCCGAGGGGTTGAGCGGGTTGACGGCGAGAGCCGCGCGGAAGAGCGATTCGGTGCGCGCGGCGGCGAGCAGTTGGACGTGCGCGCCCTGCGCCGCCATCACCACGGCGACGAGCAGCGCCAGCGCCAGCCCGACGGCCGGCGCCGGGCGGGCCGCGGCGTCGAAGAGTCGGCGCAGCCCGCGCGGCCGTGAGACTTCAATCGGCTTCTTCTCCGCGGCGCGCTCTTCCTCCGGCCCGGGGCGCGCGGCGAACCTCAGGACGAGCGCGGCGGCGAAGAAGAACATGAGGCCGCTGCCCATCCAGCGGAACGAGATTGCGCTCGCGCCCGAGCTGACGGCGAAGACCGCGAGGCTCGCCACCGCGCCCGGCACCAGCGGCCCGCGCGCGACGCGCAGGGCGCGCCAGGCCGCCCACACCAGCGACGCGCAGAAGCCGACGAAGAGCGCGAGCCCGACCGCGCCCAGCTCCGCGAGAATCTGTAGGTACTCGTTGTGCGCGCCGGCGTTGAGGTACTTCTCGTTGAGTCCGCTGAGCGGCGAGTCGGGGTGTCGTGCGGCGAAGGCCGCGCGCGCCTCTGGAATCGCCGCGCTGAAGTTGTTCGCGCCGACGCCCGCGAGCGGGCGCGCGCGCCACATCTCCAAGGCGGCGCCCCAGTAGAGGAAGCGCGCGCGCGTGTTCATGTCGCCCGCCGAGGTGGCGCCGAGGCGCGCGAGCACCGGCTGGTGCCTGCTCTGCTCGAAAGGCGAGGGCGCGTACTGGAAGGCCACGCAGGCGACGAGCGCGAGCGCGACTACGACAGCGCGCCCCTTGCTCCGCGGGCGGAAGCGCGGCGTGGCGAGCGCCGACGCGGCGAGGACGAGGAGCCCCGCGCAGACCGCGATGAAGGCCGCGCGCTCGGCTATCTGGAGCACGGCCAGCCACGCGAGCGCGGCCGCCAGCCCCGAGAGCACCGCGGCCCTACGCCTGCGCACCGACAGCGCCAGCGACGCGAACAGCGGGACGCCCACGGCCAGCGGCTCGCCCATGCCGTTGGCGCGCAGCAGCGAGTGCGCCGACCCGAGGTGGCCGACGACGTTGGCCGCGGCGGTAACGAGGACGACCGCGCCGAGCAGCTTGAGCGAAGCGCTCAAGACGCGCCTGCTCGCGTAGGCGCGCACGAGGAGCGGGAGGAGGAGCAGGTATGCGACCCAGGAGAGCGCGTGGTGCGCGGCGGCGAAGACGCTTGTCGCCCACAGCGCGGACACGGCAGACCACGCGACGAAGGACGCCAGCAGCACAGACGTAAGGCGCGCGGCGCGTGTCCACGTCCCGGGGTCGTCGCGGCCCGGGCGCGCGCGACGGCGCAGCAGGAGCGCGAAGGCGGCCGCGAGGACGAGTGCGACGGTCAGCTCCTGTCGAAACGTGAAGCCGCCGTTGGCGAGTCGGGCGAGACCCGGCACGAACGGCGCGGCGAGCGCCAGCGGCCAGAGCAGCCCCGCGACCCGCTCGGGCTCGCGCGCGCACTTCGACGCAAAGCGGGACGCGCCCGCGAGCATTCGGCTGGCGGGCGGCGTGCGTCTCTCTGCGGAGGTCGTCAGGAGTGACACTGTGCGGAAGCGTGGGTGGCGCGCGCCGGTTAGTTCCGAAGGGGCACGCCGCCGGCAGTCGAGGTGGGCGGGTTGCCGACGGCGACCGGGTGTTGGTAGATGACGCCGGGCGTGTCGGAGGAGAAGTTGCGCTGGCCGGCGTTGAGCGAAGTGGGTGCGGCGCCCGCGCAGAAGGCCGTGCCCGAGTCGGAGGTGACGACGCTGAAGATGTAGCCGCTCTTGGCCCTGTCGGCGGTGGTCGAGGTGCCGAGCGCCGAGTCAATCATCTTCGCCTCGACGAGGACGTCGAGGTTCCCGAACCCGGAGCCGCCGCCCTTCGTCGCGCGGTAAGCCTCCTGCGCGCTCGAAATCGTGCGGATGGCCGAGATGGCCGAAGCCTCGTTGGCGGCGCGCCGTGAGGCCAGGAGGTTCGGAATCGAGAGCGCGGCGATGATGCCGATGATGGCGACGACGATGAGCAGCTCGATGAGCGAGAAGCCGCCCGCGCGCCGGGGCCGCCGGCGTCTCGCCTGAGTCTTCCTTTGGTCGGGTCGGTCGGTCATCGGGCTGCCTCTCGGGGGCGGGTCGCCGTTGGGATTGTCAGGCCGCCCGTGGGGCTCGCGTGCGGCGTTGGAAACGGCAGCGCGGGGGCGCGATAGATGTCTAACGGCCCCCGCGCTGCTGCTGTCAGGTGTTGAAGTTTTAGTTGCCGATGGGGGTCGTGCCGGTCGTGTCCGCCAGCGGGGTGGAGCTCGACTCGGCCTTGGCGTAGATCACGCCCGCCTCGTCGGAGATGAAGTTGCGCGAGCCGCTGTTAGCCGTGCACTGCGTGCCGGTCGAGACGTAGCCGCTGCCCCAGTCGCCGTCCTTGGCGTCAAGCTCGAAGAAGTAGCCGCTCTTGCAGTCGCTGACCGAGTCGGCCGCGGCGACGGCCGAGTCAATGAGGCCACGCGAGGCCAGATCGGTCATGGGGCCGTAATCGCCAAAACCGACGGTCGAGGCGTAGGTGCTCTGGGCGGTGCCGACGGTGCGCAGCGCGGAGACGGCGGACGCCTCGTTGGCGGCGCGGCGGGAAGCGAGGAGGTTGGGGATGGCGATGGCGGCGATGATGCCGATGATCGCGACGACGATCAGCAGCTCGATGAGCGAGAAGCCCTTCTGGCCTTTGTTCTTGTGCATTGCTTTAACGGTGCTCCTTAGAGAAGTTGTTTGAGTGAAGATTTCTTTCTCGCGCCGTCGGCCATCGTCTCAGGCTACGCGCCGGTCGGGCGACTACGGTCGCCGTTGCCTGAGTCAAGGGGCGTGCCAGTGGCGGGGCGGCGGCTATGCGGCCGGTTTCGCGGGAAAATTTGCAGGCTCGCGGCGGGGCGGCACGACGCAGGGGTGACGGCGGCGATGCCGTGCTTGTCGAGGAGGTGGCGGAGGCTTCGCACCGAGAGGTGGAGGACTTCGGCCGCGCGCGTCTGGTTGCCGCCCGTGCGCCGGAGCGCTTCGAGCAGGTAGGTCTTCTCAAGGTGTTCGAGGTGCGCGACGAGGTTCAAGCCCTCTTCGGGCAGACCCGTCTCCGAAGGGGTGACGGCCGCCGGGTTGTAGTCGGTCACCGCCTGCGGGAGCGACTCGGGCTGGATGGTGTCGGAGCGTTCGAGCGCCACGGCGCGCTCGATGGTGTGCTCCAGCTCGCGGACGTTGCCGTGCCACGCGTAGGCTTCGAGCAGCTCGCGCGCGCGCGCCGAGACGCGCAGGCCCCGCCCCGTCTGGCGGCAGAACTTCTCGACGAAGTGCTCGACCAGCTCGGGGATGTCCTCGCGCCGCTCGCGCAGCGGCGGCAGCTCTATCGGGATGACCGCGATGCGGTAGAAGAGGTCTTCGCGGAAGGAGCCCTGTTTGACCATCGAAGCGAGGTCGCGGTTGGTGGCGGCGATGACGCGCGCGTCGACGGCCGTCTCCTCGTGCGCGCCGACGGGGCGGACTCTGCGCTCCTGCAGGACGCGCAGGAGCTTGACCTGCATCGTGGGCGACATCTCGCCGACCTCGTCGAGGAAAATCGTCCCCTTGTCGGCCGCCTCGAAGAGACCCTTGCGGTTGGCGGTCGCGCCGGTGAACGCCCCGCGCGTGTAGCCGAACAGCTCGGACTCCAGCAGCGTCTCGGTGAAGGCGCCGCAGTTGATCGGCATGAAGGGCTTGTCGACGCGCGGCGAGAGGTTGTGGATGGCGCGCGCGACCATCTCCTTGCCGGTGCCCGACTCGCCGGTGATGAGGACGGTGGACTGCACCTGCGCGACCGTCTCGATCATCTGGTAGACGGCCTGCATCCGCCCCGAGTGGCCGATGATCTGGTCGAGCCGGCCGCGCTCGCGCTGCGCGCGGCGGAAGGCGCGGTTCTCCTGGAGCAGCGCGAGCCGTTCGAGCGCCTTCTCGACGATGAGCTTCAGCTCCTCGACGTCGAAGGGCTTCTGGATGAAGTCGTCGGCGCCGAGCTTGAAGGCCTCGCGGGCGGTGTCGACGGTGGCGAAGGCGGTCATCATCACGACGCCGGCGTCGGGGAGGAACTCGCGCAGCCGGCGCAGCAGCTCGATGCCGTTCATGTCGGGCATCTTCACGTCCGAGAGGATGAGGTCGGCCGGCTCGGCGCGCAAAAGCTCCAGCGCCTTCGCGCCGTTCTCGGCCGTGCGCACCGCGTGACCCGCGCGCCCGAAGACGTGCGACAGGAGCTGCCGCATCCCCGGCTCGTCGTCAACGATCAGAAGGTTCGCCATAGTTTTTCAGCAGGGCCCTAGCTCTGTTTGGCGGGCAGCTCTATCGTGATGGTCGTCCCGTGTCCCTCGCGGCTGCGGACGTTGATTGTACCACCGTGGTCGCGGATTATCTGGTAGACGATGGAGAGGCCGAGACCCGTCCCGCCGGTGGTCGAGGACGAGAAGGGCTCGAACAGCCGCTCGACCTGCGCGGGCGACATGCCGCGCCCGGTGTCGGCGAAGGTGATGCGGACGCTGCTGCGGCCGCCCCCGCGCGCCATCTCCGCGCGGAGAGTGCCCCCGTCGGGCATCGCCATCAGCGCGTTGCGCGCGAGATTCCAGAAGACCTGCCGGATGCCCTCGACGTCGGCCAACGCGACCAGCGGCTCCTCGGGCAGCTCCTCCTCGAGCTGGTGCCCGTCGAGCATCTCGGGGCTGTGGCGCAGCAGCGCGAAGGTCTCGCGCAGGGGCTCGCGCAGGTCGGTCTCGGCGAGCGAGAACTTGCGCGGGCGCGCGTAGGTCAGGAAGTCCGTGATGATGCGGTTGAGCCGGTCGGACTCGCTGAGGACGATGTCCATCAACTCCCGCTGCGGCGCGTCGGCCCCCAGCTCCGAGCGCAAAACCTGAATCGAGCCGCGCATCGCCGCCAGTGGGTTGCGTATCTCGTGCGCGATGCCGGCGGCGACCCGCCCGACCGCCGAGAGCCGCTCCTGCCGCCGCGAAGTCTCCTCCATCGAGCGGATGTCGGTCAGGTCCTGGAAGGTGATGACGAGCCCCGTCGTCTCGCCGCGCTCGGAGGAGAGCGGCGAGAGGTTGTAGCCGAGCTTGACGAGGAAGCCCTCGGGCGTCAGGCACTCCGACTCGTAGCGCGGGCTGGCGTGCCCGGCGGCCACCGCCGCGAGCGACTCCTCGATGCGCCCCCGGATGTCGCCGAACAGTATCGACACGTCCTGCCCGCGCAGGTTCGTGGCCGCGTAGCCCGTCATCTCCTCGGCCGCGCGGTTCACGGTGTAGACGCGCCGCTCCAGGTCGGTCGTAATCACGCCCGAGCGGATGGACTCGACGATGCGCTCGTGCAGCGCGCGCAAAGAGGCGAGCGCGTGCGTCGCCTCGCGCATCTGCACCTCGGAGAGCGTCTGCCGCTCGGCGAGCCGCGCCGCCAGCAGCCCGACGACCAGGAAGGCCACGTCGTTGAGCCCCGTCGCCTGCGCGACCTCGGCGAGCGTGGCCGCCGTCAGACCCCGCCCGATGCCGCCGAGCCACCCCGCCGTCAGCCCGAGCATCGTCGCCGTGTAGAGGGTGGCGCAGCCCACCGCCATCACCAGCGCCCCGCGCGCACCCAGAAAGATGCTCGCCGCTGAGATGATCAGGATGTAGAGCGCCGTGTAGCGGCGAACTGCGCCACGGCCTGCGCGCGCAGCGGGATCCGCGTAAGACGCAGCGCCAGCGCGTAGACGGCCGAGAGCGCCAGCACCACGGCCGCGAAGGGTAGCGCCCCGCCGAGTCTGCGCGACTCCTGCGCGCCCGGCGCGAGCCCGCTCGTCCAGAGCACGCTCACGCCGAACAGGAGCCCCGCGACCAGCAGACGCCCCGCGATGAGCCTCCAGACCCAGATGCTTTGCAGCCCCCCGTCGCCGCCGGCGGCCGCTTTTTCTTCGCGCGCCCTCATCGCGCATAAGCCTAGCATAAAAGCCCTCCCGCCTTGAGTTTTTGTCCGTAATTGAGTCTAAAAGGCCGTGGATTGCCATTTTTGTCGTCTTTTTGAACGGCTATAGGAGGTAAATTTGGGATTAATGCAAAAGAATTTGCTAAATTTAAACTTGGTTTAATAACCTCTTGAAAATAAAGGGGTTGACACCCTTTGCCACTTCAGTTAATCTGCGCCCGGACTAAAAGCTTCTTCCCGGTGGGTCTGGAGCCGACGTCGCCTGTCTTTTGAACTCCTCTGCACAAACGCTACACAAACGAAGTGGTAGGCAGGTTCCCCTGTCCTCAGAGTTTTGCAGGCACTGCTGGAGCTATAGCTCCACTCATTTTCGTCAGTTTTGGAGGTTAAAGTGAAAAAAGCGCATCTCCCCCCCGTGACGCCTTTACTGGTGTCATTCTCACTGGCTTTCGGTATTCTCGTCAGCGACCTGAGCAGCTACAAGTTCCTCACAACCGCGCACGCTCGGGGCAGTTCCTGTTCGGGCAAAAAGGTTGCAACCAAACACGTCAGTGTGGACGACGGGTACGTCCTGGGCGGCATACACTTCCGCACGATCAGGGTTAACGGCCACGTCATCCCGCACGGCGTCATCGCGGCCGGCGTCCACATCAACGACACCACCATCGTGGGCGCGAACGGCGTCATCGTCAGCGACGGCAGCCCGACCACGAACGGCGTCATCGTGAGCGACGGCTCCCCCTGCGCGAACGGCGTCATCGTCAGCGACGGCAGCCCGAACGTCGTCGGTGTCATCGTCAGCGACGGCAGCCCGACCACGAACGGCGTCATCGTGAGCGACGGCAGTCCCAAGCCGGCCGGCGTCATCGTCAGCGACGGCGTCGCGGTCAAGGGCGTTATCGTGAGCGACGGCGTCATGGCCCACGGCGGCACGCTGACGGGCGACAACATCAGTGTCACCGACGGCGTCATCACCGGCGAGAACCTGCGGCTGACCGGCACCACCATCAGGGGCGGCACGGTCAACATCAACGGCTCCATCACGTCGGTGCAGATTTCGCCGGCAGGCTGACGCGACGCCGCCTCGGTTCGCGGCGCGCATTTGAGCGGGGCGTCGGGCTCGTCTGAGCGATTCAGGCGTGCCCGACGCCCCCTGGACTTTGAGGGTCGCGGGTTTTCGCCACCGGCGCCGTGAACCTGTTGACGGCGTCAAGAGCAGACACTAGACTTGAACTCGGGTGCCGGGGCGTCCCACCGCGCAGGCACTGGCTTCCCACGGCGCGACTCGCCCGAAGGCGATGGACAGCAAACACTGGCAAGAGTATTACGTCCGCTTCGTCATCGCGCTCGGCGTGGTGGCGATGGCGCTGTGCCTGGCCGGGATGTCGTTCGCGCAGCTCGACACGAAGTTCCTGCTGCTGGCCGCGGTGACCGTCTTCCTGAGCGCGCGCGTCGAGATTCAAATCCCGCATTCGAGCGGTCACATCACCATCTCCGACACCTTCATCTTCCTCACGATACTGCTCTACGGCGGCGGGCCGGCGACGCTCCTGGCGGCGGCCGAGGGCGCCTACTCCTCCTACCGCTTTGGCGACAAGGCGAAGACGGTCGCCTTCAACGGCGCGCAGATGATGATCTCGACCTACGTCACCGCGAGCGTGCTGGGTCGCATCTTCGGGCCGCCCGAGGCGCTGCCGACGACCGACAACCTGGGCCGTTTCCTCTCGGCCATCTGCGTGATGTCGGTCGTGCAGTACATCACCAACTCCGGGCTCGCCTCGGTCTACATGGCCTTCAAGCGGGGTCTCGGCGTCGGGCACACCTGGAGCCGTTACTACCTCTGGTCTTCGATCACGCACCTGGCGGGCGCGTCGGCGGCGGGGCTCATCTCGCGCGTCGTCGCACGCTTCGGCTTTTCTTACGTCCTGCTCACCGCGCCCATCGTCGCCATCGTCTACCTGACCTACCGCACCTACCTGAAGAGCGTCGAGGCCTCGGCGGCGCAGGCCGAGCAGGCCGAGCGCGAGCGGATGCGCGAGCACTACTCGCAGATGGAGAAGCTCTCGGCGCTGGGCGAGCTGGCGTCGGGCGTGGCTCACAACTTCAACAACACGCTGACCGGCATCCTCGCCCGCGCGCAGCTCATGCTCGACGCCGCGGACATGAAGGACGTCCGGCGCGGCCTGCGCATCATCATCCAGACGGCCGAGGACGGGGCGCCGGCGAGCTGCGCGAGGTCCTCGTCAACATGGTCTTCAACGCGGTGGACGCGATGCCCGAGGGCGGCACGCTCACGCTCTCGACGCAGGAGGCGGGCGACGAGGTCGTGCTCACGGTCGCCGACACGGGGACGGGGATGGCCGAGGAGGTCCGCTCGCGCATCTTCGACCCGTTCTTCACGACGAAGGGCAAGGCGGGGATGGGGCTCGGGCTCTCGGTCTCTTACGGCATCATCCGCCGCCACGAGGGGCGCGTCGAGGTCGATTCCGAGGTCGGGCGCGGCACGACGTTCCGCATGAAGTTCCCCGTCATCGGCGAGTCCGACACGCAGCGCATACACGAGACGGGGCCGCTGCCGGCCGCGCGCGCCGACGGCTCCTTGCGCATCCTCGTCGTGGACGACGAAGACTACGTCCGCGAGCTTCTGGCCGACATCCTCGAGCGCGAGGGCTGCGAGGTCGTGCTCGCGGGCGAGGGGCGCGAGGCGCTGAGCCTGTTCGACGGCAGCGGGTTCGACGCCGTCTTCACCGACGTGGGGCTGCCCGGGATGAGCGGCTGGGAGCTGTCGCGCGCCGTGCGCGAGCGCGACCGCGCCGTCGCGCTCGCCGTCATCACCGGCTGGGGCGACACCGTCACGGCCGAGGAGCAGTCGGCCGCGCAGGCCGACTGGATCGTCCCCAAGCCCTTCACGATCGAGCGCATCGCCGGCCTCGTCGACGAAATCTCGCAGCGCAAGGCCGCCGGCGTAAAGCCCGCCACGACCTCGGCCGCGCGCTGACTCGAAAAACCACCGCCCGCCGATTTCCGCTGCCGCAACTTGTCGCCGCCCGCCCGCACGTACTAAGCTGGCCGCAAATCGCTTTTACAACTCGGAAGGAGGCAGGGGCATGGCAGACAACGTGCAGCCCGACGCGGGCGAGCAGGGCGAAGAGTCCACTTCGGGACTCTTACTCTCGGCTGAACCATTGCGGGGCTCGGCCACATACAGGCTGGGCGGGGACGACTCGGACAGCGACAAGGGCGGACTTCTCGGCGACGACTCTTCGGACTCTGACGCGAGCGACGCGCTCGGCGGCGACGACTCGGGCGCGGGCGACTCGGACGCCAGTGACTCCGGCGACGACGAGTCCGACGCCGACGGCAGCGACGTTGCCGACGCCGACGGCACCGACACGGGGCTTGACGCCGACGGGACGGACCCGCTCGGCATCGCGCCCGGCGACGCCGACAGTTCGGACGCGTCGGAGGCTGGCGGCGCGCCGGACGCGGAGCGCAGGCGCCCCACCGTAGACGGGCAAGACGCGAGCGACTCCTGATGTTCGCTGCGACGGAAAGGCAGCCCGCGGGCCTCGAAAGTCTGACCCGGATGCTTGAGCCCCGCGCCCCGGAGGAGTTCCTCGACTCCTACTGGGGCGCGGGCTTCTTGCACGTCCGCGGGCGCGCGGGGCGCTTCGCGCGCATGATGCCGTGGGCGCGTCTGAGCGAGATACTCGGCCGCCACCGGCTCGACCACCCGCGCCTGCGGCTGGTGCGCGACGGGAAGCCCGTCCCCGTCTCGTCCTACCTGCGCCACACGACCGGCGCGCGGCAGAAGACGACCGTCCCGAGGCTGAAGGCGTCGGAGCTTTCCCGCCAGCTCCGGGAGGGCGCGACGCTCGTCCTCGACGCCGTCGACGAGCTGTCCGAGCCCATCGAGGTGCTGGCGCGCGACCTCGAACTCTTCTTCCGCGAGCGCGTGCAGGTCAACCTCTACGCCGGGTGGCAGACCTCGCGCGGCTTCGACCTCCACTGGGACGACCACGACGTCTTCATCCTCCAGGTCGCGGGGAGAAAGCGCTGGAGCGTCTACGGGCAGACGCGCCCTCACCCTCTGGTCAACGACATCGAGAAGGCGGAGAAGCCCGGGCACGGGCCGCTCTGGGAGGGGACGCTCGAAGACGGCGATTTGCTCTACATCCCGCGCGGGTGGTGGCACGTCGCGGAGCCTCTGGCCGAGCCGACGCTGCACCTGACGGTCGGCGTCCACAACCGCACGGGGCTCGACCTACTGCGCTGGCTCTCCGAGCGGATGCGCGCGAGCGAGACTTTCCGCCGCGACCTCCCGCGCTTCGCCCCGGCGGCCGCGCGCGCCGCGCACGCCGCGCGCCTGCGCGAAGAGCTTCTGACGGCGTGGGACGACACTCTCGTCGAGCGGTTCTACGAAGACCTCGACGCGCGCGCCGACTCGAGGCCGCGCGTCGAGCTGCCCTGGATGGCGATGCCCGGCGCCGCGCCGCCCGCGCCGGAAACAGTCGTCAGCCTGCTCGCACCGCGCCCGCTCGGAGTAGAGGCGTCGGGCGGCGTCATAGAGTTCGCCTGTCTCGGCCGCCGCTGGCGCTTCGCCGAAGACGCGGCGCCCGTGTTGAAGAGACTCGTGGAGCGGCGCGCCTGCACAATCGCCGAGCTGCATGAGGCCGCCCGAGGCCGCCTCTCTCTGGCGAAGGTGCAAGCCTTCGTCGCGGAGCTGGCGCACCACGGGTTTGTTACGTTCGTGGGCGGCGGCGAGGGCGACGAGGTGGACGCTTGACGCGCGACGAAGAGGTTGACGTGGCGCGTGCGGGAGAAGGCGACTTGAAGAGGCCGGACGACGCGCGCTTCTTCTGCTCGGAGCTTTCGCGGCGCTCGGGCGAGAGTAGCGTCGGCACGGCCTCGACCGGCGCGGTCTGGCTGCTGCTCGAATACCCGCACGGCTGGGGCCGGAACGCCGTCGAGCAGAGCGCGCTCGCGCCCGAGGTCAAGCAGTTCTTCCGAGACACGACGGCGCGCATCAGGCACTCGCGCGTCCTCCTCGTCAAGACCGACCGGGGCCGCACGGACGCGCGGATGAACCTCTTCGTCGTCCGCTGCCGCGAGCGCTCGCCCTTCGTCGTGCGTCTGCGGCTTGAGAAGTACGAGGACGTTCTGGGCCACGACCTCGCGGCGGTCGCCTCGGGGCGCGACACGCATGGCGGCGAGGCGTGCGACGGGCCGCTCTTCTTAGTCTGCACGCACGGCCGGCGCGACAAGTGCTGCGCGAAGTTCGGCATCCCGCTCTATAACTCTCTGCGCGAGGTGGCGGGCGACGCGGTCTGGCAGTCCTCGCACGTCGGCGGCGACCGCTTCGCCGGCAACCTCGTCTGCTTCCCGCACGGCCTCTTCTTCGCGCACACGACCGCCGAGGCCGGGCGCCGCGTCGTCGAGGAGTACCGCGCGGGGCGCGTCGCCCCCGGCGAGTTCCGTGGCCGCGCCTGCTACTCGCACTTCATACAGGCGGCCGAAGCCTTCGTGCGCGAAGAGGCCGGGCTCGCGGGCGTCGAGGCGCTGCGCTTCCTCGCGGCCGAGCCGGCGCACGCCGACGCGTGGCGCGTCCGCTTCGCCGAGCGCGGCGCGCGCCGCCTCCACGAGGCCACGGTCGCGCGCCGCATGTCAGACTTCCACAACCACATCACCTGCCACGCGACCGAGCCGGCCCCCGTCCCGCAGTTCGCGCTCGAAGACTACAAGGCATCGACGGAACCTTTGAACCAATGACAGAGAACGTGTCTGGACATCCTAAAGCCGCGCCCGGTTTGCCCGGTTTGATAGGGCCGTACGGCGGCGCCCTCATCAACCTGCTCGCCGGCGTGGACGGCGGCGAACTGCTCGCGCGCGCGGCGGCGCTGCCGCGCGTACAGCTCACCGCGCGCGGCGTGTGCGACCTCGAACTGCTCGCCTGCGGCGGCTTCTCGCCGCTCCGGCGCTTCATGAACCGCGCGGACTACCTGAGCGTCCTCGAACGGATGCGGCTCGCCGACGGCACGCTCTACCCCATCCCCGTCACGCTCCCGCTGCCGACGGACGCGGGCGTCCGGCTCGACGCGGAGGTCGCGCTCTCCGACCAGCACAACAACCTTCTGGCGGTCATGCGCGTCGAGGAGATTTACGAGCGCGACCGCGCGGGCGAGGCGCGCTCGGTCTGCGGCACCGTTGACCCGCGCCACCCGCTCGTGGCCGAGATGAACTCGTGGGGCGACTCTTACGCCTCGGGCGAGCTGCGCGTGCTGGCCGCGCCGCGACACTACGACTTTAAGAGTTTAAGGTTGACGCCCGCGCAGGTGCGCGAAAGGCTCGCGGCGCTCGGCCGCGCGAACGTCGTCGCCTTCCAGACGCGCAACCCGCTCCACCGCGCGCACGAGGAGCTGACCGCGCGCGCCGCGCGTCAGGTCGGGGGGACGCTCCTGCTCCACCCGGCCGTCGGCCTGACCAAGCCCGGCGACGTCGACTACTACACGCGCGTGCGCACCTACAAGATTCTCGCCGCCGACTACTACGACCCGAGCGGTACGGTGCTCGCGCTGCTCCCGCTGGCGATGCGCATGTGCGGGCCGCGCGAGGCGCTCTGGCACGCGCTCATCCGGCGCAACTTCGGCGCCAGCCACTTCATCGTCGGACGCGACCACGCCAGCCCCGGCAACGACTCGCGGGGCCGCCCCTTCTACGGCCCCTACGACGCGCAGGAGCTGGTCGGGCGTCACTCGGAAGAGATAGGCGTCCGCCCGCTCGCCTTCAGCGAGATGGTCTACCTGCCCGAGGAGGACCGCTACGAGGAGCAGACGGCCGTCGCGGAGGGCGCGCGGACGCTTTCGATCTCGGGCAGCGAGCTGCGGGAGGAGTACCTCGAAGGCGGGCGCGACATCCCCGCGTGGTTCATGCGGCCGGAGGTCGCGGCCGTGCTGCGGCAGGCTTACCCGCCGAAGCACGCGCAGGGGTTCTGCGTCTGGTTCACGGGCCTGAGCGGGGCGGGGAAGTCGACGACCGCCGACATCCTGACGGTGAAGCTGCTCGAATACGGGAGGCGCGTCACGTCGCTCGACGGCGACGCGGTGAGGGCGCACCTCTCGAAGGGGCTGGGCTTTAGCAAGGAAGACCGCGACACGAACGTGCGGCGCATCGCCTACGTCGCCTCGGAAGTGGCGCGGCACGGCGGGGCGGCGGTCTGCGCGGCGGTCAGCCCCTACAGCGCGACGCGCAACGAGTGCCGCGCGATGGTCGGCCACGAGCGCTTCGTCGAGGTCTTCGTCGACACGCCTCTCGAAGTCTGCGAGCGGCGCGACACGAAGGGCATGTACGCGCTCGCGCGCGCGGGCAAGCTCAAGTCCTTCACCGGCGTCGACGACGCGTACGAGCCGCCGACCAGCCCCGAGCTGAGAATCGAGACCGAGACCCGCACCGCCGAAGAGAACGCCGACCGGATCGTCGAACACCTCGCCCGGCGCGGCTTTCTCCAACGCCCCCGCACGTAAAGGCCGCCCTCAACCCCGTCGCCTCGCGATGAAGTCGGCCAGCTCGCGCAGCCGGCGCGCGGCCGCGCTTTCGCCGAACTCGCGCGCGAGCACCTGCTTGACCTCCGCCACCTGCGACTCGATGCGTTCGCGCCCCCGCGCGTGCTCGGAGTCGTGCGTCGCGGCCGGCGTCGCTGAGTCCTCGTGCAGGTCGTGCAGGTCGTCCCTGATCTGGTAGGCGTTGCCGAGCAGCTCGGCCACGCGCGCGAGCGCGCCGAGCTGGCGCGCGTCCGCCCCGCAGAGGATGGCGCCGAGGCCGGCGGCGAGCCGCATCAGCGCCGAGGTCTTCAGGTTGCGCGCGGCGTCGAACCCGCCCGAGACGGCGGCGCCCGCCCCCGCGAGGTCGATGGCCTGCCCCCCGACCATGCCGCGCGCGCCGACGCACTCGACTATCTCGGCGTGCGCGGCTAGCGCGCGTCCCGGCGCCGACGGCGCGGCGCCGAGGACGATGCCGTAGGCGGCGTTGAGCAGCCCGAGCGCGACGAGGACGGCGACGCCGTCGCCGTAACGACGGTGCACGGACGCGCGCCCGCGGCGCTCGCGCGCGTCGTCCATGCAGGGCAGGTCGTCGAAGACGAGCGAGCTGGTGTGTATGAACTCGACCGCGACGGCCGCGTCCATCACCTCGTCGGCGCGCCCGCCGACCAGCTCCGCCCCGAGCAGCGTCAGCACCGGGCGCAGGCGCTTCCCGCCGGGGAAGAGCGCGTACTCAAGCGCCTCGTTGTACGGCGTCTCGAACTGCGCGGGCGTCAGCGGGAGGTGATGTCTGAGGGCGCGCTCGATGCGCGGGCGCATCTCGGCGACGTAATCCGACAGGCTCTGCGGTGTGGGTTGTGGTTGCAAGGGCGCGGCCATCCGGTCGTTTGAGGTCAAGGCGGCCCGACTATAACGTCTCCCGCCCCTTTTTGCCAGAGCACTACCGCCCCGGCGTGTTCGCGCGCGCCGAAGGGGAGTCGTCCGTGCGGAAGGGCGAGGCGGGCAGCCCCGCGCGGTTGTAGAGGTTGCAGTCGGGGTTGTCGGCCCAGCCGTAGCGCACCGCCGCCGGCCTCTCCACGCGAGGCGAACGGACGATGACCTCGTCGCCTTCGATAGAAGCCTCGGCCCACACGAAGCGCCCGTCCTCGCCCGCGACGGCGAAGCCTCTGAGGCGGCCGCCGCCTCCGGCGACGAGCCCGCCCTCCGCGCGGTCGAAGGTGAGGCGCACGCGGTCGCCCTCGACTTTCATGCGGCGGTAGACGGGGCCGGAGTACTCGACCTTGCGGCCGTAGACCTTCGCCAGCGCGGCCAGCGCGAGGCGCTCGCCCACGTCGCGCTTGTTCTTCGGGTGGATGTCGCGTGCGTCCCCGATGTCGATGGTGACGGCGAGGCCGGAGTTCGGCACCGAACGCGAGACGCGCAGCTGGGCCTCGCGCAGGCGCGCCCAGTCGGAGTCGGCGGGCTGCTCGCGCCGTTCGAGGTAGTTGGCGAGCTGGACGATGAGGAAGGGGAAGTCGCCCACGCCGAAGCGCGCGCGCCAGTCGCGTATGAGCAGCGGGAGGAGCCGCTCGTACTGCGCGGCGCGGCCGACGTTGGTCTCGCCCTGATACCAGATGGCTCCGCGCACGGCGAAGGGGACGAGCGGCGCGATCATGCCGTTGTAGCGAATGGAGGGGACGCCGTAGTCGTTGCCGCCCTGCGGCGGCGGCTGCGTCGCGAGGTCGCCGAGCGCGACGCTCGGGCGGTAGCTCCACTCGCCCGCCAGCGAGACGGCGACCGAGTCGGCCCCTTCGGGCTCGATTCTCAACAGCCCCGGCTCGCCGTAGATGCCGCCGCCGCCTCGCGGCCGAGCATGCGCACGACGACGCGCGCCCCCGGCGTCGCCCAACCCCAGACGGGGAAGCGCACGCCGCGTTGCAGCACCATCCGGTCTCCGAAGAGTTGATGAAGGAAAGGCCGCCCGTCGTCGGCGCGGGCGGGCGCGGGCCGTCGCGCGTGCGCGTGCGCGGCGAGCAGGCAGAGCAGGAGCAGCGGCAGGAGTCGTTTCATAAGAGTTCGACGCGGGGCCAAGGCTTGCGCCCCGACAAATAGTTCTTGAAAAAGGGAGGGGGAATGAAAGAGAATGCGTGCGCCAAGCTCCGACAGTTTACACTCCTTCAAAACAGGCGAACCGCGGTGAGACCATGAGCGCTTGCGCCGGCGATGATAATGTGTGGCCCGGGCTTTTGTCCACGATTGCAACAAAGGTCGGCGGCCGTCTGCTTCTAACGCTCGCGCTCGCGTGCGCCTGCGCGACCAATGACGTGGTTGTCGCGCAGCAGCCCTTCGTCCTGGGCGACGCGTTGGACGTGAGCCAGAACTTTCAGCGGATGGAGAACGTCTACTTCGTCGCCGCCCGCGTCAAAGAGTTTGACGCCGCGCGGGGGCGCGGGACGCTCCAGTGGGACAGGTACTCGCGCTCGACCACGCTCTCCTTCAACAAGATTGATGTGGGGCTCGGCCGCGCCAAAGCGACCGAGTTCCCCGGCACCGAGTACGACGCCGACCCCGCGCTGCCTTTCGCCATCGACTTCGTCAGCCCGCGCGTCGTCCGCCTGCGCTTCAACACGCGGCAGACGCCCTTGACGGACGAGCCTTCGCTGATGCTCGTCGGGACTCCGCCGCGCGACAACTCGTGGAGAGTCGAGCAGACCGCCGAGGCGGTCACCTACACCGGCGCGCACGGCCGCGTCCGCATCGTCAGAGAGCCGTGGCGCGTCGAGTTCTACGACGCCGCCGGCCGGCTCCTGACGCGCACGCAAACGCAGGGCGACCCGCACACCTACTTCACGCCCGTCCCGTTCTCTTTCGTCCGCCGCGCCTCCGACCTGGGCCGGCGCGTCGCGGCGACGTTCGAGCTGGCACACGACGAAAAGATTTTCGGGTGCGGCGAAAGCTTCACGCGGCTCGACAAGCGCGGGCAGAAGGTCAACGCGTGGACGCGCGACGCGATGGGCGTGCAGAACGAGTGGATGTATAAACCCGTCCCGTTCTTCCTGTCGAGCCGCGGCTACGCGGTCTTCGCCCACACCTCCGCGCCCGTCACCTTCGACTTCGGCAAGACCTACGACCGCCACAACGTCGTCTACACGGCCGACGAGACGCTCGACCTCTTCGTCCTGCTCGGCGACCCGAAGGACGTGCTCTCCGAGTACACACAGCTTACGGGTCGCAGCCCCGTCCCGCCGCTCTGGTCGTTCGGCTTCTGGATGAGCCGCATCACCTACAAGTCTGAGGAAGAGGTGCGCGACGTGGCCGCCAAACTGCGCGCGCACCGCATCCCCTCGGACGTGATACACCTCGACACCGGCTGGTTCGAGACCGAGTGGCGGAGCAACTTTCAGTTCTCGCGGGCGCGCTTCCGCGACCCCGCGCGGATGATAGCCGACTTAAAGCGGCAGGGCTTCCGCGTGAGCCTCTGGCAGTACACGTACTTCACGCCGAAAAACGAGCTGTTCGGCGAGATAGTCTCCAGAGGCTACGCGGTGAGGGACGAGGGCGGGCGTCCGGCACCGGAGGACGCGGTGCTCGACATGTCCAACCCGGAGGCGGTGCGCTGGTATCAGTCGAAGCTCGCGGCGCTCCTCAAGCTCGGCGTCGGGGCCATCAAGGTCGACTTCGGCGAGGGCGCGCCGGCCGCCGGCGTCTACGCCTCGGGGCGCACGGGGCTCCACGAGCACAACCTCTACCCGCTGCGCTACAACAAGGCCGTCGCCGACGTGACGCGCGAGACGACCGGCGAGAGCGTCATCTGGGCGCGCTCGGCGTGGGCCGGGAGCCAGCGCTACCCACTGCACTGGGGCGGCGACGCGGAGAACACCGACTCGGCGATGGCGGCGCAGCTTCGCGGCGGGCTCTCGTTCGGGCTGTCGGGCTTCACCTACTGGAGCCACGACGTGGGCGGCTTCGTAGACCGCGCGCCGCGCGACCTCTACCGGCGCTGGCTGGCGTGGGGCGTGCTCACCTCGCACACGCGCGCGCACGGCGCGCCGCCGCGCGAGCCGTGGGAGTATGACGAGGCGCTCGTCGAAGACTTCCGCCGCGCGCTCGGGCTGCGCTACTCGCTGATGCCTTACATCTGGGCGCAGGCGAAGGACTCTTCGGCGCGCGGCTTCCCCCTCCTGCGCGCGCTCTTCTTCGAGTACCCCGGCGACCCGACCTCCTGGACGATAGACGACCAGTACATGTTCGGCTCGGACCTCCTGGTCGCGCCTTTGATGGAGCCGGGCGACGGCCGCCGCGTCTACCTCCCGCCGGGCGAGTGGATCGACTACCAGACGGGCGAGCTGCACCTGGGCGAGCGCTGGCGCCGGATAAAGGCCGGGCAAATTCCGGTCGTGCTCCTCGTCAGAAATCACTCGGCCGTCCCGCACGTGCGTGTAGCGCAGAGCACCGCCGACATCGACTGGCGCGGCGTCGAGCTGCGCGTCTTCAGCACCGACGACGCGCCGGCCTCCGGCCTCTTCGCGCTGCCCGACGGGGGCGCCCAGACGCTCGACCTTAAAGTCTCGGCCGGCTCCTACGCGCTGCAATCCGACCCGCTCCGGGGCCGTGTCAACTGGCGGGTCACGCGCTTCCCCGTACGCTAAACCAGGAGGGACTGTCTCGATGGATTTGAACGCGACGCACACACTCCGACGGCCGCGAAACGTGCGCGCCGTCGCGCCGCTCTGCGCGCTGCTCGCGCTGCTCTGCGCCGCGCCGCGCGGGGCGTGGACGCAAGCGGGGGCGCCCGACTACAGGAACCCGCGCCTGGCCGTAGAGCGGCGCGTGGCCGACCTGCTCGGGCGCATGACGCTCGAAGAGAAGTTGGCGCAGCTCGTCTGCCTGTGGGAGTCGAGGCCGGTGACGGAGCCGAAGGCCGGCTCCCCGAAACTCCACGGCGACTTCTCGCCGGAGAAGGCGCGCGGGGTGTTGAAGGACGGCGTGGGCCAGATAGCGCGACAGCGCGAGGGCAAAGAACCGCGCGAGGCCGCCCGCTTCGCCAACGCGCTCCAGAAGTGGCTCGTCGAAGAGACGCGGCTCGGCATCCCGGCCATCTTCCACGACGAGATTCTGCACGGCCTGATGGCGCCGAAGGGGACGAGCTTCCCCACGCCCATCGCGCTCGCCAGCAGTTGGGACACCGAACTGGTCTCAAGAGTCTTCACCGCCGCCGCCTTAGAGACGCGCGCGCGCGGCAGCCACTTCGTGCTCGGCCCCAACCTCGACCTCGCGCGCGAGCCGCGCTGGGGGCGCACCGAAGAGACCTACGGCGAAGACCCCTACCTCGTCTCGCGGATGGGCGTCGCCGCCATCAAGGCGATTCAGGGGCCGGGGCCGAACGTGGACGGCGAGCACGTCGTCGCCGTCGCCAAGCACTTCGCCGCGCACGGCCAGCCCGAGGGCGGGACGAACATCGCGCCGGTCAACGTCTCGGAGCGCGTGCTGCGCGAGTACTTCCTGCCGAGCTTCGAGGCGGCGGTGAAGGAGGCGCGCGTGTTGAGCGTGATGGCCTCGTACAACGAGATGGACGGCGTCCCCTCGCACGCCAACCGCTGGCTGCTCCAGAAGGTGCTCCGCGACGAATGGGGCTTCGACGGGCTGGTCGCCTCGGACTACTACGGCATCCCGCAGCTCGAGAGCCTGCACCACGTCGCCTCCGACAAGACGGAGGCGGCGCGGCTCGCGCTCGAAGCGGGCGTGGACGCCGAGCTGCCCGACCCCGACTGCTTCCCCAGGCTCCTGCAACTCGTCAAAGACGGCCGGGTGTCGCAGGCGTCAATAGACAAAGCCGTCGCGCGGAACCTGCGCGTCAAGTTCCTGCTCGGACTCTTCGAGAACCCTTACGTCGACCCCGAGCGCGCCGCGCGCGTCACGAACTCCGAGGCACACCGCCGGCTCGCGGCCGAGGCCGCGCGTCGCTCGATAACGCTTCTGAAGAACGAGGGGAACCTCCTGCCGCTCGACCGCGGGCGCCTGAAGTCCATCGCCGTCATCGGCCCCAACGCCGACCGCGCGCACCTCGGCGGCTACACCGACCCGAACCAGGGGGTCGGAATCAGCGTCCTCGAAGGCGTCAGGACAAAGCTCGGCGAACGCGTGAAGGTCAACTACGCGAAGGGCGTCCACATCACCCGCGAGGGCGGCGACTGGTGGGCCGACACGTCGCACCTCGCCGACCCGGCCGAGGACGAGAAGCTCATCGCCGAGGCGGCCGAAGTGGCGCGGGGCTCGGACGTGGCGCTGCTCGTCTTAGGCGGCAACGAGGACACGAACAAAGAGGCGTGGTCGAACGACCACCTCGGCGACCGCGACAGCCTCGACCTCGTCGGCCGGCAGGACGACCTTGTCCGCGCCGTGCTGGCGACGGGCAGGCCCACCGTCGTCCTGCTCATCAACAGCGGGCCGCTCTCCGTCAACTACATCGCCGAGCGCGTCCTCGCCGTCCTCGAAGGTTTTTACCTCGGGCAGGAGACGGGCACGGGCGTGGCCGACGTGCTCTTCGGCGACTACAACCCGGCGGGCAAGCTGCCCGTCAGCTTCCCGCGCAACGTGGGGCAGCTCCCCGTCTACTACAACCAGAAGCCGACGGCGCGGCGCGGCTACCTCTACGCGAGCAAGGAGCCGCTGTTCGCGTTCGGCCACGGGCTGAGCTACACCACGTTCGAGTACTCGAACCTGACGGTGTCGCCCGCACGCATCACGCCGGGCGGCCGCGCGCGCGTGAGCGTCACCGTTAAGAACACGGGACGGCGCGCGGGCGACGAGGTCGTGCAGCTCTACGTGCGTGACCTCGTCAGCTCGGTCACGCGACCCGTCAGGGAGCTGAAGGACTTCCGGCGCGTCTCGCTCGCGCCCGGCGAGAGCAGGGCCGTCACGTTCGAAGTGACGCCCGACAAGCTCGCCTTCTTCAACCTGAACATGGAGCGCGTCGTCGAGCCGGGCTGGTTCGACATCATGGTCGGCACCAGCTCCGTCAAGTTCCAGACCGCGAAGCTTGAGGTGACGGCGCGTTGAGGCGGAAGCAACATCGTCGGGGCTTTGCCACGCGAGTCGTCCGGGCGTTCGCGCTCGTTCTCGTCGTCTGCGTGACGCCGGCGGCGGGCCAGACTCCGGGTCAGCCGCGTGACGCGGCCGGGAGACTGTCGGGCGTCCCCGCGTCGAGGCTGGCGCGGCTGCGGCGCGGCATCAACCTGAGCCACTGGTTCGCGCAGTCGCGCGACTACTCCGCGAAACACCTGCGCGGGCACACCACGCGGGGCGACCTCGACCTCATCCGACGGCTCGGCTTCGACCACGTGCGCTTCACAGTCGAGCCCGCGCCGCTCTTCGACGAGGCGCGCCCGTCGCGGCTCAAGGGCGAACACCTCCGCCACCTCGACGTCGCGCTCGACATGCTCATGGCGTCGGGCGTGGCCGTCGTCTTCGACCTGCACCCGGCCGACGAGTTCAAGCTCCGGCTGAGGGCGGACGACCGCTTCGTCTCTTCGGTCGCGGCCTTCTGGCGCGCGCTCGCGCGACACCTCTCGCGGCGCGACCCCGAGCGGCTCTTTCTCGAAATCCTCAACGAGCCGATGGTGGAAGACCCGCGGCGCTGGACGGACATCCAGACGCGGCTCGCGGCGGCCGTCCGCGAAGGCGCGCCGCACCACACCATCGTCGCCACGGGGCCGCGCTGGTCGGCCGTCGCCCAGTTGCTTTTGATGGAGCCGCTCGCAGACCGAAACGTCGTCTACAACTTTCACTTCTACGAGCCGCACACCTTCACGCACCAGGGCGCGACGTGGGGCGCGGACTTCTGGCCGCACCTCAAAGGTCTGCCCTACCCTTCGAGCCCCGAGCGCGTCGCTCCGCTTTTA
This sequence comes from Acidobacteriota bacterium, assembly GCA_020200135.1. Lineage (GTDB taxonomy): Bacteria > Acidobacteriota > Blastocatellia > Pyrinomonadales > Pyrinomonadaceae > QHXN01. The sequence continues at coordinate 119,344 of JAIVJI010000007.1, forward strand.
CCCTCGGTCGAAACGGAGGCGGCGCGCGCGGCTTTGAAGGACTACGGCGGCGAGCGCTGGGACGCTGCGCGCGTCGGGCGCGAGGTCGCCCTGGCGGCGGAGTGGGCGCGGCGTCGCGGCGTCGCGCTCACGTGTAACGAGTTCGGCGTCTACCGCAGGTACGCGCCGCCGGCCGACCGGCTGCGCTGGATAAAGGACGCGCGCGAGGCGTTCGAGCGTCACGGCATCGGCTGGACGATGTGGGACTATGCCGGCGACTTCGGCGTCGCCGTGCGAAGGGGCCGCCGCGTCGAGCCGGACGAGCTGACGGCCGCCGCGCTGGGACTGCGGCCGCTGAGATGGACGATTGGAGGGACCGACCGTTGAGCAAAAAACTATCCAGACGAACTTTCGCGAAGGCCGCCGGCGCGGCGGCGCTCGCGGCCACGGCCTCGACGACGCCGTCGCCCGCTTCGACCGCCCTGACATCGACGCCGCAGGGCGGCGCGGGCGCGGCGTCATCCGGTCACGACGCGTTGCGGTCGTTCCCGCCCGGCTTCATCTGGGGCACGGCGACCGCCTCGTACCAGGTCGAGGGCGCGGTCAAAGAGGACGGGCGAGGGCCTTCCATCTGGGACACCTTCTCGCACACGCCCGGCAAGGTCGTCGGCAACGCCACGGGCGACGTGGCCAACGACCACTACCACCTTTACAAAGGCGACGTGCAGTTGATGAAGGCGCTCGGCGTCAAGGCGTACCGCTTCTCCGTCGCGTGGCCGCGCGTCTTCCCAGGCGGCGACGGACGGCCGAACCCGAAGGGGCTCGACTTCTACAACCGGCTCGTCGACGAACTGCTCGCCAACGGCATCCAGCCCTTCGCCACGCTCTACCACTGGGATTTGCCGCAGTCCTTACAAGACCGCTTCGGCGGCTGGGAGGGGCGCGACACCTCGAAGGCTTTCGCCGACTACGCCGCACACGTCAGCGCGCGCCTGACCGACCGCGTCAAGCACGTCTTCACCATCAACGAGTTCGGCGCCTTCATCGAGGTCGGCTACCGCTGGGGCGTCCACGCGCCGGGCCTACGGCTTACGGGCTCGCGCCTGAACCAGACGCGCCACCACGCGGTGCTCGGCCACGGGCTGGCGGTGCAGGCCATCCGCGCCGCGGCGAAGCCGGGAACGAAAGTCGGCATCGCCGAGAACATCACGGTCGCCGCCCCCGTCTTCGAGTCGGCGGCGCACGTCGCGGCGGCCGAGCGCGCCACGCGCGAGATGAACGCGCAGTACCTGACCGTCATCATGGAAGGGAAGTACACCGACTGGTACTTGAAGTCGGCGGGCTCGGACGCGCCGAAGTTCACCGACGCGGACTTGAAGGCCATCTCGTCGCCGCTCGACTTCGTCGGCATCAACATCTACACGCCGCAGTTCGTGCGCGCCGACGAATCCTCCCCGGTCGGCTTCGCACACGTGCCGCACCCGAAGTCTTTCCCGCACGCGCCGTCGCCGTGGCTCTTCGTCGGGCCGGAGGCGCTCTACTGGGGCCCGCGCCACGTCTCAAAGCTGTGGGGCGCGAAGGAGATTTACATCACGGAGAACGGCTGCTCGTCTTCGGACGAGCCGGCGCCGGACGGCAAGGTCTACGACACCGACCGCGTGACGTACCTGCGCAGCTACCTCACGCAACTGCGCCGCGCGACCGCCGAGGGCGTGCCCGTGCGCGGCTACTTCCTGTGGAGTCTGATGGACAACTTCGAGTGGGCGGACGGCTACACCAACCGCTTCGGCCTCCACTACGTGGACTACGCGACGCAGAAGCGGAGCCCCAAGCTCAGCGCGGACTTCTACCGCGAGGTCATCGCGCGCAACACCGTCGTCTGACGTTCGAGCCGGCCGAGGAACACATGGTGAGAATCACGCCTTCCCCCGGCCGGCTCGAACTCTTTTCGAGGGCGTCGCCGCGCCGCTTCAGGTCTCGCCACCTCCGCGCCAACGGTGTGGGTGCTTCTTAACTCTTCTCGCTGGGCGCGCCCGCCGGGGGCGTCTCGCCGCTGGAACGGCGCGCGGGGCGTTCGAGGTGACTGGCGCTCTCCCATTCGGCCAGCGTCGAGGCGTCGCCGCGAAAGATGTTGCGGACGACCGCGTCGAGCTCGCGTACGGCCTCTCGCCCGCGCCCCGCCGCCTCCGCGACGGCGACCGTGGCCGAGACGCGCGCGGCCGACTTCTGCGCCCTGCCGTCTATCGACTGCTCGACGTTCCCGATGCGCGACCTGAAGCCTTCGAGGAAGTTCGCGGCCATGCCGCGTCGCACGAACTCGTCCTTGAGCGGCTCGGCGTCGGCCGCGAAGGCACGCGCGGTGAGGAGCCAGGTCTGCTCGCCGGCGTTGTGCGGCAGGCGGAACTTGTCACGCAAGCCCGGGGTGGCGCGCGCCATCGAGCGCGCGGTGCGGCTGATGGCCTCCATCTCCGCGCGCAGCACGTCGCTCGCGGCGTTCTTCTGCGCGGTCTTCTCCTTCGCCGCGCGCGCGTGTGAGGTCTGCAACGCCGAGAGTCCTTCCAGGTCGTCTACGGCCGAGCCGACGTGTGTGAACAGTTCCGCGCCCCGCGAGCCTGAGGGGAAGCTGTCGGCGTGCGCCCTGCCGAACTGGCGGACGCGGATTAACATCTCCAGAATACGGACTTCAGAGTTTTTCATTGAGCGTCTCCTTTGTGTAAGGCCAAAGAACGTGGCGGACATCCTTTAGGCAGGACTGTGAGAGGCGAGGCAAGAGCGCCGAGGTACAGCGCGCGCAGTATACTCCTCCCGCGACACGCCGCAAGACCTTTTTTCAAGCCGCGCACACGACCAGAACCGCACACGCAATCCCCGCGCGCCACGCTTCGATAAACTTACACGTCGCTACGCCACACTCTCACGCCGCTGCAAAAAACTCTCGCGCATATACGGCCGACTCTCGCACCTCTACGCTCAACTCTCACGCCCGTACAACCGACGTTTACGCAGCTACGAGAAACTTTCACGCCGTTACGATAAACTTCCCTTATGCTACAGCCGTTTAATTCGGCCATTTTCAACCCGAAGATGACCGCCCGCGCTGCGCGGAGAGAGAGAGGCGAGAGTTAAAATTATTTGAGAGACTGACAGCGGATGAGGCAATATACCCCCGCATTCCGGGACACAAAGCCGCCAGCACCCGGGGCAAGCCAAACGGCTCGGCTTCTCACGTCCCGTTGCGGGCTTAGACCGACTGATTCGGCTTTTACAGCCCCATTGCGTAGTTAGACCGAATCATTCGGCACAATAGTAGTTATGCGTCTTCAATCCCATGGGTGAGCTGGCTCGTATTGAAGCAGAGGTTACGTTCATCCCCGCATCCGAGGGCGGGCGGCTCAACCCTCCGCTGCTTGTATCTTCAGGCGGCTCGTACCGACCTCACATCGTTGTCGGCGATCCGAAGCAGAGACGTGCCATCACCGTCGGGAACGAAATCCGGGAGACCTACCTCGGCGTGGCATTCCTGTCAGGCCCGGACAAGGTGGAGGCAGGCGATCCATTCTTGGCGGAGCTTGCGCTAATATTTTATCCGCATCCGGCGTATGACTCGCTCGTGCCCGGCGCGACGTTTACAATCCGCGAAGGGGCTAAGGTCGTCGGGTTCGGAGAGGTAAAGAAATTTCTGCCACCCGGCGACGCCTAACAACGGCATGCACCCGACCCGCGACACGCAGGCTCTCATCTTCAGCAGAGGGGCCGGCGGGCGGGTGATGCCGGGCGTTATGCTGCTGCGCCGGAAAAGTAAAATAATTGTCATCATGAATGTACTTGCAGCCAATCCGCACATCTCTTTAGTGATTCCGGCATACAATGAAGCTGCGCTGCTTCCAAGACTGCTGGATTCTATAGATATAGCGCGGCAAGTATTTGCAAGGTCAGGCGGCACTGTAGAGATTATTGTAGCTGATAATTGCTCGATAGATGAGACACGAATGATAGCCGCCGGACGGGACTGTAAGGTTGTCTCTGTTGAGCAAAGATGTATTGCCGCCGTGCGTAACGCGGGGGCCAAAATCGCTATGGGTAAATTACTAGCCTTCGTTGACGCCGACGGGACTATTCACCCGCAAACATTCAAGCAGTTATCCCAAATCCTCGCAGACGATTCAATCGTAGGCGGGGCTACCGGCGTAACATTAGAACGTTGGTCGCTCGGGCTAGCCGTAACGTACGCTCTCATCTATCCTTTTCTTGTCTTGACGAGAATGGATACAGGAGTAGTTTTTTGTCGTCGTGCAGATTTCGATCTGATTGGTGGTTATGATGAGCGACTAAAGTTCGCGGAGGATGTAGCGTTTTTATGGGCGTTGAGATGTTTAGGGAAGAGGCGCGGGCAGCGATTAACACGCGCCACATGTATCAGGGGAGTAGCCTCTACGCGTAAATTTGATGAGCATGGAGATTGGCATTACTTCTGGCTTCTCCGGAAAGTAGCGGTGTGTATGTTCAACCGCAAAAAGGTTGAAGAGATCGCCGACAGCTACTGGTATAAACCGAGCCGCTAGGTGTCTCGACCGCAGCATAACAACTCGTTCAACCGGAGCGCGGATTGAATTCTTCTCATCATTGACTGCTTCGATGGAAGTTGAATACTTCTTGCCGCGCCCGGTTAATTCGGGCGTTGTGCGCTAGCGGGTTATGAACATGAGACAATTTCTCGAAGGCCTGAAGGTGATCGCCTACCCTGCATGCTTCGTCGTCGGCATGATGGCAACGCCGGCTTACGGCATATTCAGCGGCGTGTTCTGGGGGAAGAACATCCAGACGCTCGAATCCCCGAACGGCGAACATCGCGCCGTGCTCCTGAAAAAGTTTAACCTCGCCGACATTAACTTCATCGTCAAGGTTGACGGCGAGCGGGTCTACTACTCGCCGGACTTGATGGGCTTCCCCGACCGCTGGTACCGGGAGACGCTAGTGTGGGATAAGACGGGCAGGGTCGTCGTGCTGGAGTTGATGGGGAAACGGGTCTTTGCCTACGACACCCAAACAAAGCGGGAATTACAGAAGGGCGAGTTGAATCAATATCAGCTCTGGCCCATGCCGTCTGACCACAATTATGCTGACCTGAAAGATATAGATGAATAGTTGCTATAGTAGTCCCTCGGCGCGCATAACAACGGCATGCACCCGACCGCCCTTTGCTTGGCTGTCATCAACCTCGCGTCTTGCGATGTGGCTTGTGTGTCATCGTCGGGCGGCGGGATAATTCGAGCGTTAGGCGCTTGTGGGGGCCCACACGCTGGACAAACCTTAATTATAAGCGTCGCTGCTCGGAGCGAAGGCGGGGAGATTACTCAGATGCATAGCGGAGAGACTATGAACCGGCGTCACTTTCTCAACGCCCTGGCAGGTGCCGCCATAGCTGCGCCGAGCCTCGTCGGTTGTGCGGCTTGGGCGACTACTCGGCCCGCGCGCCGCTGGGCTGCTGTGCAGAGACTTCTCGATGGGTACGTCGCCGACAAGAAGATGGCGGGTGTGACCGCGGCGCTGTCCTTCGGGGGCTCACCGCCCGCCTACCCGTCCGCTGGTCACATCGCGCTCGATTCGGCCGTGCGCTTCGACGAGAACAGCCTGTGTCGCATCTACTCGATGACTAAACCAGTCACCGGCGCCGCGGCGATGATGCTCGTCGAGGACGGCAGGATAAAGCTCGACCAGCCGGTCGCCGACGTGCTGCCTGAATTCCGCTCCTTGCGCGTCGCGATTGACATCCAGAAAAGCATGGAATCGCGCCCCGCCGTCAAGACGATGACGATGCGCCACCTGTTGACGCACACGTCGGGCCTCAGCTACTGGACCCCAAGCTCCGGCGCGGGCGTGCTCCCCACGGCCTACCGCGAGCGCGGCATCACGCCGGGTAACTACGGCGCGCGCCTCAACCGGCCCGGATACGGCCCGCAGGCGCGGGGCCTCGCCGAGATGGTCGAGCGCGTCGCGGAACTTCCACTCTTGTGCGAGCCGGGAACTGCTTACAACTATTCGATCGGACTCGACGTGATGGGGCTGGTGATCGAGCGCGTCGCAGGCCGTGGCTTCGACGTGTTCCTTCGCGAACGATTGTTCGGCCCGCTCGACATGAGTTCGACCGGCTTCCAGGTCGCGCCGAAGAACGTTGCGCGCCTGACGACCAACTATGACGTAACGCCGGAGGGTTTGAGACCCACCGATTCAGCCGCATCGAGCGTCTGGCTCCGACCGCCGACGCTCATCGCGGGTGGCGCCGGGCTAATTTCGACCGCGCGCGATTTCGCTCGCTTCGGCGCGATGCTGCTCGGAGATGGGGCACTGGGGCGCGTTCGAGTCTTGAAACCTAAGACGGCACGCCTCACGCGCTCGAACCTGCTTCCGGCGGGCGTTGTCTACTCGGGCGGGGACGGATTCGGCGCCGGGGCGGCCTTGGTGCTGAACGGCACCAACCGGCGTTTCGGCCCGCCCGGCAGTTTTGGCTGGGGTGGCGCCGCCGGAACGCTCTGGAGGATCGACCCCGCGCGCCGGGGGAACATGGTCTTCATGAGCCAGCACATGCCCCCCACGACCTACCCCATTCGTGAGAATATGGCCGCCGCGATTGAGGCTGACATCAAGCAAGAGAAAGGCTGACCGGAAGGCCGACCGAGTGCTATTTTGCTGAGAGATCGGACATCCGGCCGGCGCCTAGCAACGGCATGCACCCGACGCCCCGCAGCGTACCTATCGTGATAGTTGAACAGGGGCGCGGGTGATGCCGGCGTCAGGTTGCTTTGTGTGAGGCGCGGGAAGAGTTGAAGGAGACGTTGGTGTGACAAACATTGGGACGGTCGAAAGTTTATGGCGTTACCCGGTTAAAAGTATGAGCGGCGAGGCGATGGCCGAAGCGTTTATGGGGTTTTCCGGCTTTTACGGCGACCGGTGCTTCGCCTTCAGGAATTCAGCCGCGCGCAAAGGATTTCCTTATCTGAACGCAACAGTGCAGCAGCAAATGCTGTGCTATCGTCCACAGTTTCGTTACGCCGAAAGGGCGGCGAAACCGCCGAATTTGCTCGAAGCGATGAGCATCGCGCCCGGTGTCACCCCGGCAAACGCCGAGCCGAACGACCTCACGTTGGATGTCGTCACGCCGTCGGGGGCGGTCGTCGCCGTTGACGACCCGGCGTTGATAGAGATGCTCGGCGAAGGATTGCGCGGTGAAAATCAACTCACGCTCGTGCGTTCGGATCGCGCGCTGACCGACTGTCGCCCGGTTTCGTTGATGAGCCTGCAAACCGTCCGACAGGTCGAAGCGGAGCTGGGCATTCCGATTGATAAACGACGCTTTCGGGCAAACGTCTATCTCGACCTCGCGGCGGACGAAGGCTTTGCCGAGGATGAGTTGGTCGGGCGCCGCCTGCGTATCGGTTCGAGCGCGGTGGTCATGGTTCTGGAACGCGACCCGCGCTGTAAGATAATCTCGCTCGACCCTGACACGGGCGAACACAACCCGGAAGTGTTGCGCAAAGTCGCCCAGGCACACGCAGCCTTCGCCGGTGTTTACTGCGCCGTTTTGGTCGAAGGAATTTTGACGAATAGCGATTCCATCGAGCTGTTGGACTAAAAGCGCGACGCGGCAACCAAAATATTGCGTTATCTCTAACAGAGGCCTGCGCCCGACGCCCCGCCAGAGGAAATGCACGGTGGCATTCAACTTCTTCCGGCCTAACCGCGTCGCGCCGGGCGTTTCCCCGTGACCCATTCCGCGAACTCGATGCCGTCCCGGAGGCTCCGGCGCGTCGCCACGTCCTTCAGGTCCATCCCGAGCCCGACCATCACCCGCGCCACGCCCGCCCGTATGCCGGTTATCACCACCTCCGCGCCGAGCAGGCGGACGGAGTGCGCAGCCCGCATCAGCATGTCGGCGACGTGCGTGTCTACGGCCTGCACGCCGGTCACGTCCACAATCGCCACGCGCGCCCCGCTCGACGCCACCCCCCCGAGCAGCGCCTCCAACATCTGCGCGGCGCGCTCGGCGTTCATCGCGCCGACGAGCGGCATCACCACGACGCCCTCCCCGAGCGGGATCAGCGGAGTGGACAACTCCGCCGGCAGCGACTGCTGCGCCTCGATGACCTCCTGCCGCAGTCTTTCCCGCTCCTCCCCGGCCCTCTTGCGCTCGGTTATGTCGCGCGCCACTCCCTCCACGGTCGGGGGGCGCCCGTTGTCCGACGAGACCCGCGTGCTCACTTCGAGGGTGAGCCGCCGACCGTCCTTGGACAGAATATCCAACTCGTAGACGGTCGGCGAGGGGTCGCGCAGCTTCTGCTCCGTCATCCGCTTCGCGCGTTCGAGGTGGTCCGGGTGGACGATCCGCGCGATGTTGAGCCCGCCGAGAATCTCCTCGCGCGTGTAGCCCGTGACCCTCACGCCCGCGCGGTTGATGGAGATGAAGGCGCCCGCGAGGTCGTGCGAGTAGATGATGTCGTTGGCGTTCTCCAGCAGCGACAGGTAACGCTCCTCGCCGCGGCGCAGCTCATCCTCCATCCGCTTGCGCTCGCTCAGGTCGCGGGTGACGCTCAGCAGCAGCCGCTCGCCGCCCAGGTCGGCGCCCGTGGCGCTGACCTCCACGGGGAAGGTCGAGCCGTCGCGCCGCCGGTGTCTGGTCTCGAAAAGGGCGCCCCCCGCGTTGGCCTGCCGTAGCTGCTCGGGCAGGAGTTCGGCCGTCTCGGGCGCGCGCAGGTCGCCGATGCCCATCGCGAGCAAATCCTCGCGCGCGTAGCCGTAAGCCCTCTCGGCGGCCCGGTTGGCCTCGACTATACGGCCGTCCGGGCTCATGAAGAGCATGATGTCGCGGGCCATCTCGGAGAGCAGGTGGTAGCGCTCCAGCGCGGCCCCCGCACGCTTGCGCTCGGTGACATCCTGGAAGAAGACCGAGAGGCCGTTCCCGGACGGGTAGGCGCGGACTTCGAGCCAGGAGTTGATGGCGGGGTAGTAGAACTCGAAGCTGACGGTCACCTGCTCGGCCACCGCCCTGTGGTACTCCTCGTACGGCCTGGAGCCGACCAGCTCGGGCAGCTCCTCCCAGATG